>NZ_AOHZ01000050.1 GCF_000337215.1 Natronolimnohabitans innermongolicus JCM 12255
CCGTCGTCCGTGGTCGTCACCGTCGCGGTGTCCGAAACGGGGAAGCCGTCCTCGAGGTAGGGCCGGTCTTCCTCGCCGTCGGTGTCGTCGTAGGCGTAGGTCTCGTCGTCGGTGGTATCCTGGTGAACCGTTGCGGTGAGCCGTCCGACGAGTTCTTCGTCGGCGTCTTCGTCGCGCTCGACGGTCACGTTTTCGTGGGTACCCGACCCGAGGTAGTCTGAGACAGCGATGGGGGCGTCGGCGCCGTCGGTGACGACGATGAAGCCGCCGTCCGAGAGGCTGACCTCGTCGATGACGATCGACTCTCCGTCGCCGTCCTGATCGTCGAACTCGATCGACGCCGCGGGATCGTCCTCGACGCCGAACAGCGCCGGGGCCTGTCCGACGATAATTCCCGCTGCGAGGACGATCACGATCGCGATCAGGATCGCGACGACGCGTTTGATCGTTCCGAACGTCACTCTCGAACTCATTGGGGGAGTACGATCGCCTCTAGGTGTTCGAACAACCTAAAACGCTGAGTTCGTTCGCACGGCGTGGACAGAGTTGCGATCGATTCGCTCGAGTCGCCATCGTTCGGAATCGTTCATCGGCCGAAATAGTGCTGGTAACGACGGTCTCGAGCCCCAAATTGTCGTTCGACTCGGTGGGCAGGAGATACGAAACGGTGCCACCGATTGCCCGACCGTTCGCGTGCTCGGTCTCACTCGGCTGCATCGACCGGACGCTCCCAGCCGACGAGAACCGGCGTCGTCACGGTGGGGCACGCGTCCCATCCGAAGAGGGTTTAGTGCCGGCAGACAGAGGAAGCACCGATGCCACTGCGCGTGACGTTTCTGGGGACGGCCGGGGCGATTCCGACGACCGAGCGGAATCCGAGCGCGATCTTCGTCGCTCGAGCGGGCGACGAGTTGCTGTTCGACGCCGGCGAGGGAACCCAGCGCCAGATGATGCGCTACGGGACCGGCTTTTCGGTCTCACACCTGTTCGTCACGCACCTTCACGGCGACCACGTCCTCGGGATTCCGGGACTGCTCCAGACGATGGACTTCAACGACCGCGAAGCCCCGCTCGCCATCCACACGCCCGCCGGAACGCGACGTCAACTGAAGGGGTTGGTCAACGCCCTCGGCAACCGCCCCTCGTTTCCGGTGCGGATCAGCGAGGTCGGCGACGGCGACGTCGCCTATCGCGCAGACGAGTACGAGGTCCGGGCGTTCGCCACCGACCACGACACCCGATCGGTCGGCTACGCCCTGGTCGAAGACGAACGCAAGGGACGGTTCGACCGCGAGCGCGCCGAAGAGCTGGGGGTTCCGGTGGGGCCGAAGTTCTCGAAACTGCACGCGGGCGAGCCCGTCGAACTCGAGGACGGCACCGTCGTCGAGCCGGACCAGGTCGTCGGCGACCCCCGCCCCGGTCGCTCGATCGTCTACACCGGCGACACGCGGCCAACGGCGGCCGCGATCGAGGTCGCCAACGAGCCCGACCTGCTGATTCACGACGCGACGTTCGCAGACGATCGGGCCGACCGCGCGGCGAAGACGGCCCACTCGACGGCGCGACAGGCCGCCGAAATCGCCAACCGCGCCGCGGCGGACCGACTCGCCCTCGTCCACATCTCCTCGAGGTACGCCGGGCACACCGACGATCACGAGTCCCAGGCGCAGGCGGTGTTCGACGGCGAACTGGTGATTCCCGAAGACGGAACTGACCTCGAGATTCCGTATCCGGACGCCGACGACGACACGAACGCAGACGACTGAGCCGGGAGACGCCGTCGAACCGGCAGGTTCCGCCCCAGCGACTTTTGGTCCCGACGATGAGTTCTACGGGATGCGTCACATCCAGGTCACGGTCCCGATCGGCAAGCGGGAGACGGTGCTCGACCTGCTAGACGACGAGGGGATCGACTACGTCGTGACCGAGGAGAGCAGCAATCGGGAGTACGACGCCATCGTCACCTTTCCGGTCCCGACGAACGCCGTCGAACCCGTTCTCGACTCGCTACAGGACGCCGGACTCGACGAACAGTCCTACACCGTCGTCGTGGATGCCGAGACGGTAATCTCCCGGAAGTTCGAGCAGCTACAGGACGAGCACGCGACCGAGTCCGTCGAGGAAGAACAGATCTCGAGACAGGAGTTGCTGACCAGAGCCGACGAGCTGACGCCGACGTTCAGCGTGTTCTTTGCGATGACGCTGATCAGCGCGATCGTCGCCACCGTCGGCCTGATGCTCGACTCGCCGGCCGTCGTCGTCGGATCGATGGTCATCGCGCCGTTGATCGGACCCGCCCTGAGCGCGTCCATCGGCACGGTCGTCAACGATCGCGAGATGTTCATGACCGGCCTTCGGTACCAGTTTACCGGCGTCTTCGGCGGGATCGTCGTCGCCGCGATCGTCGCGTGGATGTTTCAGGCGCTGTTTCTCGTCCCGCCGGGCGCCGAGATCACGCAGATCGACGAAATCGCCGAGCGGATCGCGCCGGAACTCCTCCTGTTGCCCGTGGCCCTCGGCGCCGGCGCCGCGGGCATCCTCAGTCTCGCGACCGGCTTCTCGATCGCGATCGTCGGCGTCATGATCGCCGCGGCGCTCGTCCCGCCGATGGCGGCGGCCGGCATCGCTCTCGCCTACGGGCTTCCCGTCGCCGCACTCGGCTCGACCGTTCTCGTGCTGATAAATCTCCTCGGCGTCAACCTCGCCGGTTTGTTGACACTGCGATACATGGGATATCGTCCCAACAGCTGGTTCGAAGTATCGACGGCCAACCGGCAGTTTTTCAAGCAGGCTGCCGTCTTCGTCGGCGTCATCCTCCTGCTCTCGCTGTTCCTGACCGGCGTGACGTACTCCTCGTATCAGGTCTCGGAGTTCGAGGGCACGGCGAACGAGGAGGCCGAAGCCGCTCTCGCCGAGTACGACGATCTATCGCTGCTCGAACTCGAAGTCGTCGTCCGCGAAGAGGGACTGCCGCTCGACTCCTCGCTCGACGCGACCCAGCAGATCGATTCCGTCGTTATCGAGATCGGCGGCCCGCCGGACGGCTACGACGCAGAACTCGTCGCGACGCTCGAGGAACGGATCGACGACCACACGGCGACCGACACCGAGACGCAGGTTCGGTTCGTCACCGTCGGCGGCGCCGACATCGAAGGACAGACGGCGACCGACGAGGACGATCCCAGCGTCTAGCCACGCTCGAGTCGCTCGACCTCGGTCGAACCACACCGCGGACACTGCTGGTGTTTCGAGTCGGTCAGGCTCACGCCACAGCTCAAACACGTCTCCCGGTCGGTCTCGGTGCCAGCCGTCCCGCAGACGCCACACTGCATTCGGGAGCCCTTGAAGTGGGCGCTACAGGACTCGCATCGGTACGTTCCCGGCATACCCGATATGCAGTCGGCGGCGGGAAAGGGGTTGGGGCGGAGCACACGCGCCGTCGCCTCGAGCGCCGGGACGTCGGGCTGGATTATCGCCGGTCACCGCCGCTCGCCGCGCGACTCGAGGAGCCCGACCGGGGCTCGCGTTCGTGTCACCCAGACGCCGCCGACGGCGACGACTCCGGCGGTGAATCCGGCGACGATCGCGTTGACGAGCAGGCCGCCGACCTCGAGGGAGGCCTCGAGCGGCACCGAGCCGAACAGCGCCGCGACCAGCCAGAAGGCGGCCGTCGCGACGCCGGCGCCGACGCCGGCGACGGTGTAGGTCGTCGATCGGTCCCGCGACAGCCCCCAGCCGAGACCGGCGCCGACGACGACGGCGAGCAGGATACCGAGATACGGCGTGACCGTCAGCGGAATCGAAAACGCCGCGCCGAAGCCGGCCGGTCCGCCGTCGACGATCGGTTCGTCGAAGGCGTCGACGAGGATCCCGAAGAGTCCGAATCCCGCTCCGGCGAGTCCGAACAGCAGCGTCAGATACGTCGTCCACGACTTGACGATCGGCTGCTGGACGAGCGCCCCGACCGACTCGTCGCTCGGACCGTCTCGACGCAAGCGGTCCGGCGTCTCGGTGGCTCCTCGAGCGTCCGACGGGACGTCTTCGCTGGCCCGTTCGCTCGAGTCCGGTGTCGGTTCGGCCGGTCCCTCCGCGTGCGGTTCCGTTTCCGCCTCGGTTTCGGGTTCGGTCTCGGTTCCGGTTCCGGGCTCTGCGTCGTCGTCTCGTGGCGGTCGATCGTCCATATCGTTGACAGACGTCGCGAACACTTTATAGTAGCCACCGAGACGCGAGATCCATCGCACGCAATGTCGTCCGGCGCCGACGAGAGCGGATGCGTTGCGCTGTGGTGTGGATCCCGGCCACCGACGACGACCCCCCATCCCGCGTCGGATTTATCACTGGCTCGCCCCTATGGGCCCCCGTGAGCACGCGAACCAGTGCGCTCGATGCAGTCGTCTTCGGAGTCGACGTTCAAAGCGGTGACGTACGCGGCGACGCGCCGTCGTACGCGCTGGCGGTCTACGACGGCGACGACGTGGATCGGGACGTCGTCACCCACCGCAAACTCCGACGGCTGATCGACGACGAGGAGCCGGCGATCGTCGCGACGGACAATATGTACGAGCTGGCCGCCGACAAGGATCAGCTCATCCACTTTCTGGGCTCGCTCCCGACCGGCACGAAGCTCGTTCAGGTGACCGGCGCCGAACAGCCCGAGCCCCTCTCGAGAGTCGCGAAACGCCACGGCATCCCCTACGGCAAAGACCCCATGCAGGAGGCCGAAGCCGCGGCTCGACTGGCCGCCCACAGCGTCGGCCACGAGGTGTCTGCCTTTACCGATACGACGGAACTGAAGGTCTCGCGGGGTCGTTCGACCGGTAGCGGCGGCTGGAGCGAGGACCGCTACACCCGTCGCATTCACGGCTCCGTCAAAAAGCGCGCCCGCGAGGTCGAATCCGAACTCGAGGCCGAAAACCTCGAGTACGACCGCGAGGTCCGGGAGGCCTACGGCGGCTTCGCCAACGCCGTCTTCACCGTCGAGGCGAAGCCGAGCGAGATCCCCGTCTCGCGGAACCGGTCCGGCGACGTCCGCGTCGAAATCGAACGCGAACGCCGGGACGGAATCGAGTTCCGTCCGCTCGCCAAACGCCGCGATCACGTCCTCGTCGGGATCGATCCCGGAACGACCACCGCGGCCGCCATCGTCTCGCTCGAAGGCGAGGTGTTAGACGTCTGGAGTTCGCGCATGAGCGACACCGCGGACGTGATCGAGTGGATCGTCGAGCGCGGCCGACCGATCGTCGTCGCGGCCGACGTGACGCCGATCCCCGAAACGGTCGAAAAATTCCGCCGGAGCTTCGACGCCGCGGGCTGGACGCCCGAGCGCGATCTGCCGATCGACGAGAAGCAACACCGCACGCGCGAGGAGCCCTACGACGACGACCACCAGCGCGACGCGATGGCCGCCGCCCTCTACGCGTTCGACGCCCACGAGGATCAGTTCGAACGCATCGCCGACAAACTCCCGCCGGGCGTCGACCGCGGCGAGGTGATCGCCCGCGTCGTCGCCAACGAGGAAAGCGTCGAGGCCGTCCTTCGAGACCTGGAGGACGACGACGACGGCGAAACGGAGTCGACCGAACACGAGCCCCGCGAACTCACCGCGGAAGAAAAGCGGATCAAGTCCCTCGAGCGACAGGTCGAGCGACTCCAGTCCCACGTCGAGACCCTCGAGGGCCGCATCGAAGACCGCGACGAACGAATCGACGAACTCGAGTCCGAACTCAGCCTCGCCCGCCGCGAGGAGCGAACCCAGGTCCGCAAGGACCGCGAGGTGAACCGACTCGAGCGGAAGGCGAACCGACTCGAGCGCGAACGCGACGAGGCCCGCGAGGAGGTCGAGACGCTCGAGTCGAAAGTCGAGCGGATGAAGGCGCTCTGGAAGCTCGATCACTCGAACTTCAGCGACGTCTCGGCGAAAAAGGAGGGACTCGTCCCGGTCAAGGTCGTCGAGAAGTTCACGAAGGGCGCGATCCGCGAGGCCGACGAGCAGTACGGCATCGCCGTCGACGACGTCGTCTACCTCCGCGACGCCAGCGGCGCCGGACGGTCGACGGCCGAACTGCTCGCCGAGTTCGAGCCGCGCGTGATCTTGAAAGACGGCGGGCTTTCCGAAATCGCCGACGAGATCCTCTTCGACGCCGAGATTCCGGTCGGGCCGGCCGACGACGTCGCCATGCAGGAAGTCGACGAACTCGCCGTCGCCCGCGAGGACGACGTCGAGGCCGTCATCGACGACTGGCACGACCGCGCCACCGAACGCGAACGCGACCGCAAGGCGGCGATGGTCGACCAGCTCATCAGCGAACACCGGGCTGGCGACAACGAGGTCTGAGGAGTCCGCGTTCGATCGGTGCGTAGTCCGCGAAGTCAACAGGCAACAGCAAACAGCACCCAGGGCACCGCCTCGAGGTCGACCTCCTCGGTCAGTTCCGAGGGCTCGTCGACAGGACCGTTGACGAACGGGGCGCGAGCGAGACCGCCGCTGGCGACGAGTCCGAGGACGAGAATCGAGAGCTCGAGTACGACCGTCGTCGCGTGGCCGATACCTGCTCCGAGACCGATGCTCGCGGAGATACAGACCAGAACGACGACAGAGTAATGGAGCGCAGATCCCGGGGACGTGTCGAGTCGACGAACGGATAGATCGTTTGGGAACGCTATCGCCGGCCCGTCGAGCCGAGCGGAATCAGTACATTCCGAAGCTCTGCATGACGCCCGTGATCAGCGCCTTGACGACGAGGCCGAGTCCAGCGAGGATCATCGCCATGCCGGCGGCGATCAAGAGGTTCTGGTAGGCGATCAACGCAATTCCGGCGAGAACGATCACGAACCCGACGATACCCAGCGGACCCAGATTCTGAAACATACTCACGACTGTCCAGCGGAGGGAAATAAACGGCGTGGTTTCCGGGTTTCGGGTACGGGACGGTGAACGCGATCGTCTCGCGGGACAGCCGATGAGAACGGTCGGTGCGTTGATCAACGCCCTTCTGGATGGGAACGAACGATGACTGCTGGAAACTCGCGCTCGGTCTGTCGGCGGAGCTACCTCCGAACGACGGCGGCGCTTGCGGCGTCCGGAATCGCCGGTCTCGCGGGCTGTCAGGAACTCGATAGCGACGAGGCCGCCGACGAAACTGGATCGGATACCGCGTCCACGGCTGGTGACGACGACCGACGTGATCGAGACTCACAGAATGAAACGGACGAGGTGGATGACTCGGCCGGTCGCGGGGACACCGACAACGGTGACCCATCCGACGACGGAGCGGACGATGCGAACGAAACCGTCGACCGACTCGGACCCATGCAGGCGGTCGGTCACGTCTCGCCAGAGGGAACGATCGACGAGATCGAGTTGACGGTGATCCTCGTCGCCGGAGCCGACGAGGTATAGTAGCCAGTGAAACGATTTACACACCGATCGCGACGCTGTCCTGCGATCGGGTGTGCATTGACTTTCACTGGCTACTATAGATCNTACTATAGTAGCCAGTGAAACGATTTACACACCGATCGCGACGCTGTCCTGCGATCGGGTGTGCATTGACTTTCACTGGCTACTATAGATCTCTCGAAACTCACCTTCGAGTACGTCGACGAGACGACGACAGCCGCCCTCGAGCACGGCGGGAGCAGCGAGCGCAACGAACCGACGGCGACCGAATTCGTAACGTCCCACCGCCACGGCGACGGCGCACACGACCGACTCGTCGACCACGACGACCGCTCGGTGATTTCGGTCGATATCGCCGCCGCCAGAGGCGATCAGGGCGTTCCGGCCGGAACCGACGCGACGCTCAGGCTGACCGACGGAACCACCGACCGACTCGAGTACTCGGCTTCGGTCCCGGAATCCCTGGCGGACGACACAGTGGCTCTTTGAGCCGACGACGGCTAACAAACAGTTTAAAGCCCTCGACTGTGAATTATCGCCCATGAGTGACGACGGCGATGGTGGTCGGAAGAACCTCCGAATGCCAGAGGACGACGAGGTCTTTGCGACCGTCACGGACATGCTCGGGGCGAATCGGGTGAAAGTACGCTGTGCCGACGGCCAGGAACGGACCGCGCGCATTCCCGGCAAGATGCAAAAGCGGATCTGGATCCGCGAGGACGACGTCGTTCTGGTCGAGCCGTGGGACTGGCAGGACGAGAAGGCCGATATCACCTGGCGCTACGAGAAGAGCGAAGCCGACCAGCTCCGCCGAGAAGGTCACATTCAATAGCGATAGCAGTTCGGGAGCGCTCGAGGGACGGCACATTTTCGAATCGCGACGCTCGACAACAACTGCGACGTGAGTATCGACGCCGTCGACTCGCGTTCGATACCGGTTGCGTTCAGTGACTGTCACGAACGCGCGGAAGATTTATCCCGCACTTGTTCGTGTGACCGTGCATGCAACTCAGTCGGCGACGGGTCCTGCAGAGCGTCGGCGTCGGCGTCGCGGCCGGAGTAATTGGATCGCCCGCCTCGGCGACGGAATCCGACGACGACGCCGAGGCGGAGACGGGCGCTGACACCGAACGCGTGTTCGTCCACCCGCAAACGAGCCTGCTCGACGGGCTCGGCGAACTCCTGAGCGTCATCGAGTCGCTCGGCGGAACGACGCTCCTCGAGTACGACAACTTCGAGTTCGTCGTCGCGGAGATTCCGACCGAGAACCGCTCGGTCCTTCGTTCGGACCGGCGCGTCTCCTTCATCGAAGACGACGACGAGACGGGGATCCCCGACGACTGGTCGCCGTCGGTGCTCGATTTTCTGCTGCCGCCAGATCGGTCGGACTGCTCGACTCACCCCGAGCAGCGAGCCTCGTGGGGACTCGAGCGAATCGGCGCCGACGAGGTCGAACCCGACGGATCGGGCGTCGATATCGGCATCCTCGATACGGGGATCCAGACCGACCACTGTAGCCTCTCGGTCGAGGGCGGCCAGAACTTCACCGCCGACGGAACCGCGGGCGACTACGAGGACCGCCACGGCCACGGGACCCACGTCGCGGGGGTCGCCGGCGCGACGGACAACGACCGCGGCGTCGTCGGCGTCGCCCCGGCGTCGGACCTGTACGCCGTGAAGGTGCTCGACGACGACGGAAGCGGGCGGTACAGCGAACTGATCGCCGGGATCGACTGGTGCGTCTCGAACGATATCGAACTCATCTCGATGAGTCTCGGCGGCGAGTCATCCAGTTCCGCGGTGGATCAGGCGATCGAGACCGCACACGACGCCGGCCACCTCCTCGTCACCGCGGCTGGCAACGAGGGTAACGCCGGCGACGGCACCTGTGGCGCGGAGACGATGACCTATCCCGCGACCCACGACGACGTGATCGCCGTCACCGCGATGAACGAAGACGAGACACTCGCGTCCTACAGCAGCGTCGGCTCGGCCGTCGACCTGCTGGCGCCGGGAACCGACGTCACCTCGACGACCGTCGGCAACGAGTACGCCGAAGCCAGCGGAACGAGCATCGCCGCGCCGTTCGTCGCCGGCGTCGCGGCGCTTTGCTGGCAAACGCGCGAGGAAGACGGCCCGGGACCAAACGAATCGATCCGGGACATTCTCGGCGAGACTGCCGAGACGGTACTCGACACGTGCGAAGAAGGAGACGGACTCGTCGACGCCCGCGCGGCTGTCGGCGACGAACGCGCGACCGAAGGCGGCGAGCACGGAAGCGACGCGCGGTCGCTTCTCGACCGAGTGACGTCGGTAGTTCGGCGGGTCGCCGACCTGCTTACGGGCGCACTCGAGTGGCTTCGTGGGCTGTTCGGCTAGCAGGACATTCTGACTCCCGAACGGTCGTCCTGTTGCTCGCAAGCGATCACCGGCGTCTCGGCAGCCGATCGAAGACCTCGAGAACGGAATCGGTGTCTCGAAGCCGGGGAAGCCGACGCTCCCTGTCAGGGAGTTCGACGACCACGGTCGACGTATCGAGCCAGTTATCGATCCGGTCGCGTTCGATCCGTACCTCGCTTTCGTCCCATGCCTCGATCCGCCACACGGGCGTCCGAAAGAGCCGGTCATAGGCGACGATCGAGTCGACGTCGGTCCGGTACTCGACGCCAGCATATCGGAGCCAGTAGTCGACGTGGATCAGGAGGAGTACAACGACGACAGCGAGGGTGAGGAGTCCGACAGAAACCGCCCAGACACCGCCGAACGCGAACAGTAGCCCGGCGACGGCGGGAAACGCCCCCACGAGCCACGCACTCGGATGGCGGCGAGCATGCGAGGCGGTCGCGAGCAGTCGACCGCTGCTCGGCGGACGCACGCGCTTGTGGTCGTTGCTCAGCGAAGTGTCGACGGCTGCAGGCATCGGTGGTTCGTACGCGAATCCGATTTCCACGTCGGTCGACTCGTCGAGCGCCTGAAGTCGATCACGGTAGACGACGGCGAGATCGAACCCGAGTTTGAGAAGGATGATGCCGACCAGGAGCGACCCGCTGACAAGCGTTGAGTCGGCGTCGGCGATGGGCTCGTCGCTGGCAACCGAGGGGTCGGCCGTTGTAGCCAGAAGTGCTCCGAACAGCCCCACGAAAAAGAGCACGCCACCGCGCCAGAACACGCCGTGTATCGCCGTCTGTGCGCTGTGTTCGCGATACCCCTGCCGGTAGAAATAGTCGAGCACCGTCCGGCCGCCCTCGACGAGAAAGAGCACGACGATCGCGAGCGTCACCGCTTCGAGCGCGTCCGATTCGAGCACGTGGTCGCCGACGAGTCCGACGGTCACGGTTCCGGCCACGAACCAGACGAACGCGAGAACTGGGCTCGCGACGACCAGTACGGGGAGCGTCGAAAGCCGTATTTCAAGTCCCATCACCGGAATCGGAATCGCGACGGAACGGTCAGCGAGCGCGCCGAGGAACAGCATCTCCGGCGCGAATTCTGACGGGCGGCCGGCAAAGAGGGCGCGGACGAGGGCCCAAAAGCACATGATAGCGAGTTCGAACCAAAAGATCGTCACGATCGTCGCCGCGTGCCAGCCGAACGCGAAGACGCCGACGAGTGGGACGAGGGCTGCGATGAGAACGGCGACCGCCTCGGATCGTGGCGCGTCGGTGGACACTCGTTCGATGGCGTCCATTCACCAACTATCCCGATCTGAGGAGTATAATAGTTGCCCTTCTGTCGGGTTGGGTAAGTGAATGCATCGGACTCGAGACGGCAATCACAGCCACGTGTTGCGGTTCATCGTAGCTGCGTGCGTGATTTGATTGTAGTGGTCTTGCTCACACGAGACACAGTAAGTCACCACGCCCTCCCCCAACCGATTCGCTCCCTGCGGTCGCTCTTCCCCCGCGTACAGTCAGTTCACGCCTCGTTAGCCACTCGGCGCGAACCCGTACGGGCCACGGCAGACTGGAGTGACACTGGTGACGTGGAACGTGGGACGCGAAAACGAGGATGTCTCGTAGCCACTGACCGTCACTGTACACCTGACCGCAGTGCGGCGTTGCGGTCAGTGTGTAACTCGTTTCAGTGGCCACAAGAGATCAGGGCGGGGGCAAAAATGGAGGCGGCGATGAGAGTAGGACACGGAGAAACCTGTCGACGAAAATTGACGACGGTCGATCGGGGGGTAGTGTCGGTCTACAGCCCAGCGACGTCCTCGATCGCGTCGGTCAGCTCCCGAATGGACTCGAGGTCGTGTTCGCCCATGTGGCCGATACGGAACGTCTCCTCGCCGAGCTGTGAGCCGTAGCCGTTCGAGAAGACCATGTCGTACTCTTCGGAGACGGTCTCGATGGTCTCGGCGACGTCGATCCCCTGCGTGTTCTCGATGCAGGCGACCGTCTGGGATTCGTAGCCCTCCTCGGGGAACATGTCGAAGTGCTCGCGAGCCCACTCGCGGGTGTACTCGGCCATCTCGCGGTGGCGCTCGTCGCGGGCGTCGTGGCCCTCAGAGAGCATGTGCTTCATCTGCGTGCGGTAGGCGAGCATGACCGGAATGGCGGGCGTGGAGTGGGTCTGGCCCTTGCGCTCGTAGTAGTCGATGGTGCGCTGGAAGCCGCCGTACCACGAGGCCGACTCGGACTCGAGTTCGCGCTCGTAGGCGTCGTCGCTGACGACGCAGACGGCGAGGCCGGGGGGCATGGCGAAGGCCTTCTGGACCGACGTGAAGATAACGTCGATGCCGTGGGCGTCGATGTCGACGTAGTCGCCGCCCAGCGCGGAGACGGCGTCGACGACGAAGTACGTCTCCTCGAAGTCGGCGACGACGTCGCCGATCTCCTCGACCGGGTTTCGGACGCCCGTCGAAGACTCGTTCATCACGCAGGTGACGACGTCGTAGTCGGTGTCGCTCGTCTCGAGTCGCTCGCGGACGTCCGCGGGTTTGACCGCCTGGCCCCACTCGTACTCGAGGGTGTCGACGGACTTGCCGAGGCGTTCGGCGACGTTGGCCTGGCGTTCGCTGAAGCTGCCACAGGTCGTCACGAGGACGTTCTCGTCGACGAGGTTGAGGATCGAACTCTCCATGAACTCGGTGCCCGAGCCGGTGAGGATGACGACCTCGTTGTCGGTCCCGAGGAACTCCTTGGTGTCCTCGACGATGGTCGTATAGAGGTCGGTCATGCGGTCCATGCGGTGGCCGAACATCGGCTCGCACATCGACTCGATGACGTCCTCGCGCACCTCGGTCGGGCCGGGGATGTACAGCGTCTTATCGGGATAGTCGCCCGTATACTCGCGTTTCTCGGTCACGGAAATCACCTGATACGGTCCACTGAGTCGCGAGGTGGTATGGTACTTTTGATGCCGTCTCAGGCGGACGAACGCCGGTCGAAAGCGGAGGACCGAACGCCGAATCGATCGGCGAACGCTCGGCCTCGAGACCGCAACTACTCGACGACGATTTCGCCGCGCATCGCCGCGTCGTGGGGCTCGCAGACGTAGTAGGCCATCTCCTCTGTGGCTTCGATCTCGAGGAACTGCGGCGTCTCGGGTTCGGCGACGACGCGCGTCTGATAGTCCTCGACGAGGGCGTCGTCGGCGTCCCAGATCTCGATGTTGTGCTGTGCGATGTCGCCGTCGTGCCAGCCGATCTCGTACGTTTCGCCGGCCTCGAGGACGAGCGTCGGGTTCTGGAGACCCTCGATCGCCGCCGGTTCGACGCCCTCCCAGCCCAGGCTGTCGCCGTAGAACTCGATTCGGGCGCCGGGATCGATCGCGACCGGGGAGTCGTCGTCGTTCGAGTCGTCGGCGGATCCGTTCTCGCCGTCGGTCCCGTCGTCGTCGGGGTCGTCCGCCGCGCTCTTGTCGTCGTTCGAGTCGTCGTCGTCCCCGCCGTCGCCGGCGCTGTGCTGGTCGAGACAGCCGGCGACGGCCGCACCAGCGACCGCCACGCCGGCGCTTCGAAGCAGCCTTCGGCGCCGCAGTCGGTCGGATTCGGTCATAGTCGACCCACACCGGAACCACTGATAAGTGTTCGAGATAGACTCGAAAATCTGTACGTCACCGAAATCTATACGTGGTGGGACTGACGGCGTCGTCACTCGAGTAACCGTATCACGCCTGGCGAAAAATATCGCGAGCATCTCTGTCCGCACGAAGCGAATAAGTCGATTGACGGGCCGAATTTACGGCGGCGTCAGCCGACTGTGACGAAAACGGTGATACGCTACGACGTCGTTACTCGTCGTCGCCGTTGCCGTTTTCTT
The DNA here is from genome assembly GCF_000337215.1 of Natronolimnohabitans innermongolicus JCM 12255. GTDB lineage: Archaea > Halobacteriota > Halobacteria > Halobacteriales > Natrialbaceae > Natronolimnohabitans > Natronolimnohabitans innermongolicus. Next base: position 13,663 of record NZ_AOHZ01000050.1, read on the forward strand.
CGCCGTTCTCCTCGCCGTTTTCTTCGCCGTTCTCCTCACCGTTTTCTTCGTCGCCGTTCTCTTCGCCGTCGCCCTCTTCGACGCGAATCTCACCGTACATCGCGGTGTCGTGGGGCTGACAGACGTAGGCGGCCATCTCCTCGGTGGCCGTAATCTCGAGCATCTGGTCGTCGGGCTCGTCGTCGTCGGTCAGTTCGGTCTCGTAGCCGTCGACGACTTCGTCGTCATCGTTCCAGATTTCGATGTTGTGCTCGACACCGTCGCCCTCGTCCCAGCCGATGGTGTACTCTTCGCCTTCCTCGAGGACGAGCGTCGGGTTCTGGACGTCCTCGATGTCGCTTGGCTCTTTGCCTTCCCAGCCGTTCTGGTCACCGTAGAAGATGATCTCCTCTCCGGGTTCCATCTCGTACTCTTCTTCGCCGTTGTCGTCGTCACCGTTGTCGTCGTCGGAACAGCCAGCGACGAGTGCGGTTGCCGCAGCCGCACCCGTGACCTTCAGCGCTGTCCGCCGCGAGATTGGGTTGTCTCGTGCCATCACTTTGGGGTATGAATTGAGTACATAAAAATTGATACCCTCTATCGTGACACTGCCATGCGATTCCACACCATTCAAAATCCAGCTTATTTCTGGCCGTTTGCGGACGGAATAACGAGTCGAGCGGTCAGATCCGACCGCGGTCCTCGCTGGTGAACCGGTCGCGGCCGATCGAGAATCGCAGGAACGCCGGCACAGCGACGAGCGCGATCAGGATCTCGAGTCCGCCGACGGTGAGGAAGGCGAGGTCGTAGCCGTAACTGCCGGCGACGGTGCCGCCGATGAGAAAGCCGCCCAGAAAGCCGAGACTGCCGGCGACGTTGAAGCCGGCCATCGCGACGCCGCGTTCGCTCTCGTCGGCGATGTCGGTGACCAGCGCCATCGTCGCGGGCGAGACCAGCGCGCCGAGAACGCCGACGCTGATCATGGCGATTGCCGCCGTCGTGACCGACGGCGCGGCGCCGACCGCGAGAATGCCGAGGCCGTAACACAGCGAGCCGATCACGATCGGAATCGTCCGACCGATCCGGTCGGATAGCGCACCCATCGGGTACTGCAACAGGGCGAACGGGGCGAAAAAGCAGGCCAGCAGGAGGCCGGTCTGGGCGGGGCCGACGCCGAACGTCTCCTGAAAGTACAGCGTGCCGACGAGCGCGAAGAAGCCGGCGGTCAGCCGATCGACGAAGCCGAAGGCGTAGGGAATCGACAGCGTCGGTCGCTTCCGGACGCCCTGCAGTAACGCGCGTGCGGTTCGTTTGTTCGTCGGCGTTCGGTCCTCGACGCGGGTGACGAGTGCGCCCACGACGAGGAGCAATGCGGCGGCGCCGAGCAGCGGCGCGAGAGGGTCGACCTCGGTGAGTTGGCCGCCGATCGGCGCGCCGAGGGCCGCGCCGAGACCGATGGCGATGCCGGCGGCGCCCATGTTTCGCCCGTGACCGCCCTCGAGATCCATCAGCATCGTCATCGTCAGCGAGAACGCGCCGATGGTCATCGCCCCCTGGAGGACGCGCAGGAGGAGGACGCCCTCGAACGGAATCGAACCGATCGACGGCACGGCCGCGAGCGCGGCGTAACTCGCGGCGCCGGCGACGGCGCCGGCGACGATAAACGGCGTGCGCTTGCCGGTCACGTCGCTGGCGAGCCCCCAGACGCCGACGAAGGCGACGTAGGCGGCGAACTCGGCGACGAGAAACCACATACTCGCGTCGAGTTCGGTCGCCGCGACCGACGACGACGCCTCGGCGGCGCCCAGCGTCTCGACGAGCGTGCCGACGCCGGGATAGAGCAGTAGCTGGGAGAACAACACGGCGAAGACGACGCCAGCGAGGAGGATCCGCTCTCGGTCGCTCGAGTGCACACGCGCTACTTTCGACTGCGGAACCATCAAGTCGTCCGTCTCGTCCCGATCGACCGGTTCGACGGTCGGGTCTTCCGACGGGATACGTTCGGCGCCATCGCCTGTAGTAGCCACTGAACGTCAGTGCACGCCCGATCGCCGGACGGCGTTTCGATCAGTGTGTAACTCGTTTCAGTGGCTACGATACTCGAGGACGCGGGGAACCCAGCGCGGGACGCGCTCGCAGTACTCCTCGTAGGCGTCGCCGTGTTTCTCCCGCAGGTGTGGCTCCTCGTACTCGAGGATTCGGCGGTGAAAGCCGAGCCAGCAGACGACTCCCCACCAGCAGACGTGTAGCGATCGGTACCTGACGGCCTGTCCAATGAGACACAACAGGACGCCGATGTACATCGGGTTTCGCGTGTATCTGTACACTCCGCCGGTGACGAGATCGTCCGGCTCGTCGCGGGGCGCCGGCGTTCCGTCGCCCTCGCTCGCGAATCGGAACGCGGTGTGGAGGTACAGCAGACTGCCGACCGCGAACGAGACGTCCCCGACCAGCCGAGCGGCCCGCGAGTCGAGGCTCGGCGATTCCCGGTCGTATCGGGCCAGCGCTCGAGGGATCGCGACGACGACGGTTCCCGGGACGAGAACCGTGAACACTGCCGTTTTGAGTAGCGTCGGCGGTGACGACATCGGTCGGAGTACGCCACCTACAGCAGCGGGCGCTATAATGATATGTGTGACCGCCACACATAGAAGTGAACCGACCGCCGTGTGTGAATCAGCTCGAATCGGCTGCGGTTTTTGCCGTTACTGAGACGCATAAGAACGTGCAGTAGTATGCATACTAAACATGAGCGACGACTCGAGCGACCGGACCGCCGACTCGGACCGTTCCGAGCGCGGGCTCGGGACACGCAGCGTCCACGCCGGCCAATCGCCCGATCCGGAGACGGGCGCGATGGCGCCGCCGATCTACCAGACCACCTCCTACGTCTTCGACGACGCCGATACCGCCGCCGATCTCTACGCCCTCGAGGGCGAGGGCTACATCTACTCGCGGATCGCCAACCCGACCGTGCGAACGCTCGAGAAGCGGCTGGCCGCCCTCGAAGGCGGGGCGGGCGCTATCGCGACGGGAAGCGGGATGGCCGCGCTCGACTCGGCGACGCTGCTCCTCGCCGAAGCGGGCGACAACGTCGTCTGTTCGACCGACACCTACGGCGGGACGACGGCCTACCTCTCGAAAACGGCCTCGCGTCGCGATATCGAGACGACGTTCGTGCCGACCCTCGAGTACGACGCCTACGAGGAGGCGATCGACGAGAACACGGCGTTCGTTCACGTCGAGACGATCGGTAACCCCTCGCTCGTTACGCCCGACTTCGAGCGCGTCGCCGGGATCGCCCACGACAACGGCGTGCCGCTCGTCGTCGACAACACGTTCGCGACGCCCGCGCTCTGTCGCCCGTTAGAACACGGCGCGGACGTCGTCTGGGAGTCGACGACCAAGTGGCTCCACGGCTCGGGGACGACCGTCGGCGGCGTCCTCGTCGACGGCGGCTCGTTCCCGTGGGGCGAGCACGGCTACGACGAGATCGCCGGTCCGAACCACGCCTACCACGACGTCGACTTCTCGCGGGACTTTCCCGAGGCACCGTTCGCCGAGGCGGCGCGCTTTCGCGCGCTGCGCAGCCTGGGCAACCAGCAGTCGCCGTTCGACGCCTGGCAAACCCTGCAGGGACTCGAGTCGATGCCGTTGCGCGTCGAGAAACACTGTGAGAACGCCGCCATCGTCGCCGAATACCTCACGGACCACGAGGACGTCGCCTGGGTCACGCACCCGGGACTCGAGACGCACCCGACCCACGACAACGCGCGGCGCTATCTCGAGGATTTCGGCGGAATGGTTGCGTTCGGCCTCGAGGGCGGATTCGAAGCGGGCAAGACCTTCTGCGAGAGCGTCGAGGTCGCCCAGTTCCTCGCCAACATCGGCGACGCGAAGACGCTCGTGATCCACCCTGCGAGTACCACTCACGGGCAACTTACCTCCGCCGAACGCGAAGAGGCGGGCGTGACCGACGATCTCGTCCGAATGTCCGTCGGAATCGAGGATCCCGAGGATATTCTGGCCGATGTAGAACAGGCGATCGAGACGGCAATGGGTGCCTCGAGTGCCAACTCGGGAGGTGTCTAACGTGACGACACAGGATACGGCCGAACTGGGCGAGTTCCAGTTTCTGTCGGGGGAGACGATCCCGGCCCTAGAGGTGGCCTACGAGACCTACGGCGACTTTACGGGTGACAACGCCGTCCTCGTCTGTCACGCGCTCACCGGGAGCTCGCACGTCGCCCGGCGACCCGACGCCGGCGGCGACACCGCGGGTCAGGCTCGCGCCTGGTGGGGCGACGTCGTCGGCCCCGGAAAGGCGATCGACACGAGCGAGTACTACGTCGTCTGTGCGAACGTCCCGGGCTCGTGTTACGGCACGACGGGACCGGCAAGCGAGAATCCCGAAACAGGCGAACCGTACGGCACGGACTTCCCGCCGGTAACGGTCGGCGACTGGACGCGCGCCCAGCGGCGACTGCTCGACGAACTCGGCGTCGGCCGCCTCCACGCCGTCATCGGCGGCAGCGTCGGCGGCATGAACGTCCTCGACTGGCTCCGGCGCTATCCCGACGACGTCGGTCGCGCCGGGGCCGTCGCGACCGCCGCCAGACTCGATCCGCAGTGTCTCGCACTCGATACGGTCGCCCGGCGGGCGATCACCGCCGATCCGAACTGGAACGACGGCCACTACTACGGCGGGCCGGAGCCGGAGGAGGGGCTCGCACGCGCGCGCCAGATCGGACACATCATGTACCTCTCGAAGGCTTCGATGTCCCGCAAGTTCGGCCGCCGATCCGCCGGCCGCGAGACCGTCCGCGAGGAGCCGCCGGACCCGGCCGCGGCGTTTTTCCCCTACCGCGAGGTCGAGTCCTACCTCGACTATCAGGCCGACAAGTTCACCGACCGATTCGACGCCAACAGCTACCTCTACCTGACCCGCGCGATGGACGACTTCGACCTCTCGGCGGGCTACGAGTCCGATTCGGACGCGCTGGCGGCGTTCGAAGGAGAGCTTCTCTTGCTCTCGTTTACCGGCGACTGGCACTTCACCGTCGAACAGTCCGAGGCGCTCGCCGAGGCCTGTCGCGAGGCCGGCGTCGACGTCGCCCACCACGTCGTCGAGTCAGACCACGGCCACGACGCCTTTCTCGTCGAACCCGAGAAGGTCGGTCCGCCGCTGTCGGAACTGCTCTCCGACGGTCTCGCCGGGCGAACGATTACCGACACCGAACCCGAATCCGAACCCGCCGAAACTGACTCGTTCGCACCGGTTCATACGAGCCTCTTCTCCGAATAGTCGTCGTATTAAAATCGTCTCATTGGCGCGCTAAACAACTCTTGGTAGCGCTAATATTACTGATTTCTACTACTGTGCCGTAACATATAATGTCATGTAGTTTGATCTGTTATCGATGGCAGACGACAGTCAACTCGAGTACGAAGACGGACAGACGGAAAGCCAGCCGGAACAGGCCCAGAGGCAGACGCAGGCACAGCAGCCGGCCACGCAGAGCGCGTCGAGCGAACTCCCGATCAAGGAGGGCGCAGTCGTCGGGTCGATCGCGGTGATCGCGACGTACCTCTCGCACCTGCTGTTTACGATCATCGCGACGGCTGATTCGACGCCCGCGGGGGATACGGAGATGGTCGGCGTCGCGACCGCCGGCGGCTGGAGCTACCTCAGCGCGCTCGGGACCGGCTTCGAGGCCGAGGGCGAACCGGCAACGCTCGGCGACGCGCCGAATCACGCCGCGGCGTTCGCGACGTCCCCATTCACGCTCTCAACGACGGTACTGGCGCTGCTGACGCTCGGAGGCGCGCTGGCGGCCGGCTACGGAATTGCCAAGTACACCGGCACCGACAACGCCGTCGACGCAGTGAAAGCCAGCGCCACGGTCGTTCCGCCGTACCTCGTGTTCGCGTTGCTCGCCGCGTTCTTGCTGACTCACACCTACTCCGACGAACTCGTCGTGTCGTTCGTCGGGACCGAGACCTCGAGCGGAAGCGTCGCCGGACTCGACGCCGAACAGTTTTTCAACAGTGACGGCGAGGTCACCAGCGATCTCGAGTTCGGTCCGGCCACCACGGGTGCGGTGCTCTACGCCGGCCTGCTCATCCCCGCCGTTCTCGCCGTGATCGGCGGACTGGTCACGCAGTGGGAAGACGCCCTCGAGACCGTGATGGCGAAGGTCACTCAGTAAGCGCCTCGAGTACAACTGCCGTCCCACTGGGGTGGGTGCCTCGGGGGATCGGTCGATTTTTTGCGCGGTCGACGCGAGAGTGACGACACCGTACTGGCGCGAGAGCAGAAATCGAAACACGAACGCGTCGATCCGGAACGTATTCGAGAAAAAACGCTGATTCATACGGTTTACTGTCCGTCAGTTCCGGCGCACCCGCGACCCGGGCAGCGGTTGCGCCGGGACATCGGGACAGCAATCCGTATCAGTCTGCGTGTCGATCGGTCGTCGACGCGTACTGCCGGTCGGCGACGGCGTCGAACGCGGCGTACTGGTCGGCGCTACCCGCCGCGTCGAAACTCGCGAGCCAGCGGCGCAGATCGGTCGCCAACAGGACGGGACTCTCGAGGCGGAGCAGACGGCCGGTGAGGTGCTTGCCGGTCGGCGAACGGACCGCGGCGATCAACGCCCACATGGTCCCGGCCGCGAGCGATCCGGCCGCAGAGAACCCCATTCCGAGCGTGAGAAACGTCGCGCCGTAGACCAGTCCGATCCCCATCGAGGGGAGACTCGTTCCGAGCGGGACCCGCGCCGTCGCGTCGCGGAGCGTGGGAGCGAGAAAGACGATCGAAAGGCCGCTACCGAGCATGAAGACGAGATCTTGCCACATCATACAACTGCTTACTCGGACATGAGTTAAAAACTTCTCGGTGCTGAAAACGGCCGCTACAGCGGATATTCGCGGCTACGGACCGGTCTCGAACGGCGACGGTCTGGGACTCGAGAGCGGGCGACAGTTCCCCAGCGTCACTCGAGTAGTCCGCTCCGTCGGAGGATCCGCTGACCGGATTGCACGAGTTGCTGCTGGCGGTTTCTGGCGACCTCGTTTCGCAGTTCGCCGTCGTGTTTGACCACGGTGCCGTCGACGAGTACCGTGTCGACGTTCGCGACGCCCGCCTGGAAGACGACCGTCTCGACCGGGTCGTGAACCGGCGTCGTATTGATATCGTCCGCCCGAACGAGCGTGATATCCGCGCGCTTGCCCGGCGTCAGCGAGCCGATTTCGTCCTCGAGACCGAGCGCACGGGCCCCCTCGATCGTGGCGAACTCGAGGGCCTCCGCCGCGGTGAGCGAGAGTTCCTGGACCTGCTCGCCCGCCTCGACGGTCGGCTGGTTGTCGAGCGCTCGCTGGGTCTGGAGCCCGAACCGGGTCTGAGTGAACATGTCGCCGCTGACGTTCGAGACGATGTCGACGCCGAGCGATGGGATCGCGTCGGCGTCGAGCGTCTGGCGAAGCGGGGGCATCCCCATTCCCATCTGCATCTCGACTTCGGGCGTGGTCGTCACCGAGCCGCCGCTCTCGCCGATGAGGTCGAACTCCTCGTCGGTGAGGCGATTACCGTGGACGTAGTTCAGGTCGTCGCCCAGCAAGTCGAGTTCCTCGAGGGTCTCGACGCCGCCGGGACCGAGCGAGCCGATGTGCATCGAGGCGAGCACGTCGAGTTCGCGCGCGAGTTCGATGTCCTGTTCGACGACTTCGTCCGTCGAGTAATCGGGGCCGCGGATTCCGAGCGCGAGTCTCAGCAACCCGTCGTCGGTCGGGAACCGCTCTTCGGCGAGTCGTCGAACGTCGTCGGGGTGGGGTTCCGTGCTCGCTTCCCACCAGGTCTCGTTGTCGTCGCCCGGCGGCCCGTGGGCGAAGACGGCCCGAATGCCGGCGTCCTCGAGCGCGTCGACCGCGCGGTTCGTGTGGGCCGGCGAGTTGGCGATGTGGAACCAGTCCAGGATCGTCGTCGTCCCCGCGTTGAGTTGCTCGAGCGCGCCAAAGAGGTTGCCGAGATAGGCGTCGTTGGGGTTGTAGTGGCTGCTTACCTCCCCGAGCATCAGATCGAGGTACTCCATGAACGACCAGTCGCCGGCGACGCCGCGGACGCCCGCCTGCCACGCGTGTATGTGCGCGTTGACGAAGCCGGGACAGACGATCGCGTCGCCGGCGTCGATGCGCTCGGCGTCGCCGCCGTCGAGGCCGCGGCCGACGTCCTCGATCCGGCCGTCCTCGACGAGCACGTCGGCGTCGTAACGCGTGCCGAGGTCGGGATCGACCGTCACGACCGTTCCGTTCTCGATCAGGATTCGGTCGGCCGACTCCGGAGTCGGCGCGCTGTCGTCGCCGTTCTCGGTGGCGCTGCCGACGGGGGCGAACGAGAGCGCCGCTAACGCGCCGCCGCTGGCTCCCAGATAGCTTCGCCTCGAGACGCTGCCGTCGGTACGGGGTGTGTCGGTTGGCATGGGTGGACTCGAGTCGCGATACCCCGCGAACGAGGATGGAATTTGGTTCGGAATATCCCAACTCGTGTCGACTCGAGAACCAGTAGCCGCCGCTGATCGACCGACGGATCCGAAAACGGGGGACGTGCAGGCCCGTTCAGGGTCGAAAACCACATAGTGCTATACAGAATCCCGAGTTCGTCGGATCGGGAGAGAGACGGTCGTCAGTCGTCGGCTGTCGTTCCAACCGCCGCTGTGACCGGACCCGCGGTCGCACTCGAGACGAACGACGTCGCGAGCCACGATTCGGCCTGGGTCAGCCGGTACTGCAGCGTCGAGGTCGCGATCCCTTCCGCGTCGGCGATTTCCGCGACCGACGCCCGCCGCGGGCTGTCGTAGTAACCGTACTCGACGGCCAACTCGAGCGCCTCGCGGTGTTTGTAGGGCAGTTCCGACCCGCCGGAGCGGTCGGTCGGCCACTCGGTCGGCTCGCTGAGGCGTTCGAACTCGAGGCCGAGTCCGTCCCGGAGGTTCGCCTCGAGTTCGTCGTAGATCTCCCTGATCGCGGCGTCGTCGTCGGCCAAAATGCGCCACTTGTACTCGCGGCCGTGTTGCTCAGCTCGGCAGAGGACGCCGTCACCGAGGTGTATCGCGGCGAGATACGGCACCGACCGGCAGCCGTCGCCTTCCGACTGACGCGAGTAGACCAGCCGGCTGGTGGGCCGCTCTGCGAGCGTCTCGCAGGTCCAGTCGACCGGACAGCCGCCCATCCCGCGGAGACTCGAGCAGCGTTCGATCCCCTCGAGGCAGTCGTCGTACGCCGCGAGCGCCTCCGGCGGGCCGGTGACCTCGTCGAGGCGCCACATCGTGTCCGTCGTCGCGTGACAGGAGACCGTCCGCGCGTACAGCCCGGGATGATCGATAAAGACGTCCATCACGTGGTCCGCGCCGGGTTCGTAGGCGATCGTAAAGGCGAACTCGCGCATACGTACCCGGGCCACGGGAACGATCAAGAGCCCACCGTTGGCATATGCCAAAAAAGCTCTAGGAGTTAACGTGTCTGATCGGAACCCGAATCGTTCGGGTGGATTGGCAAGCGGCGCCGACCGCGTCACTCGGCGCTCAGTTCTCGGGCAGCACGCCTTCCTCGAGGAAGACCTCGCGAGCCTCGGCCATCGAGGTGACGACGACCTCGCAGTGGGGTTCGACGGCCGGCTTCGGCTCGAAACCGATCGAGAGGCCGGCGACCTGCAGCATCGGAAGGTCGTTCGCGCCGTCGCCGACGGCGACCGTCTCCTCGAGGTCGGCGCCGACGTCGTCGGCGAGATCCTCGAGGGCGTCGTCCTTGGTGCCCTCGATGAGCGGGCCGTCGACGTCGCCAGTGAGTTCCGTTTCCTCGTCGTCCATCGGAAGTCGGTTCGAGACGATGTGGTCGACCGACGCGCCCTCGCGCTCGAGGGCGGCGGCGACGCCGCGCTCGAAGCCGCCGGTGAGGATGGCGGTCGTGACGCCGGCGTCGTTGAGTTCCTCGATGAGGTCGGCTGCGCCCTCGCGGAGTTCGACCTCGTCGAAGGCGGCCTGCGCGTCCGCGGCCGAGAGCCCCTCGAGCAGGGCCGCGCGCTTGCGCAGGCTCTCGGCGTAGTCGATCTCGTCGTTCATCGAGGCTTCGGTGATCTCGGCCATGTCGTCGGCGACGCCACAGCGGTCGCCAAGCAGTACGGTCATCTCGGAGTCCGAAAGCGTCCCGTCGAAGTCGAAAGCGACGACTGTCATCGCTCGCCGATTGTGGGCCGCCGGATAAACCAGTTCAGGTTTCGGCCCGGCTCAGTCGTCAAGCGGAACGGTCCGGCGTCCGGCTTCGCCGCTGAAATTTGCGTTCACTACCAGTAGTTGGGTGTACGGGTTCGTTGTTCAGAACTTCTTGTGAAACTCGCGTTCAGTACAGACGAACCTCTTTTCGCCTCGGGTGCGCTTCGCGCACCGCTCGGCGAAAACCCGTTCATGCCAAAAAGCCGGTCTCGCTCCGCTCGACCGGTGAATCGCGCTCACTACCGGGTCCTTCGGACCGCTCGTTCGCGCGAACGCTCCTGTTCAACTCGCATACACGCTTGCTAAAGCTGGCTTATACCGAGAGTCGTGACGCGACCGCTCTCCTCACACTGGCCACTATAGTAGCCACTGAAACGGTTTACACACTGATCGCAACGCCGTACTGCGATCAGGTGTGCACTGACGTTCAGTGGCTACTATAGGGATCCCGCATCCTCCCCAGCCGATTCGCTCCTTGCAGTCGCTCATCCCTCGCGCAGCGTCGTCGGAGAACCTCACTATTGTTCGATTCTCCGACAGCGCGCGCCACTGCCCGTGGACGATTCGTTCCGGAGTGAAACAACGGTTATCGTCGCTCTTGTGACGATTTACACACCGATCCCAGTGCAGTCCTGCGATCGGGTGTGCAGTGACGTACAAGCGCGACGATCGTTCGCGGCCATCCCCGGCGGTGACCGGGCACTCCCGAACCGACGGTGCCGATCACCGGTTCGCGTCGTCCGCTCCTGCCACCGGCGTCTTGACGATCGTCACCGGCCGCGAGGCCAGCCTCGAGACGCGCTCCGTGACGCTGCCGAGCAGCTGACGGTACTCGCCGGGACGCTCCTTCGAGCCCATGACGATCACGTCGACGGCTTCGTCGTCGGCGTAGGCCAGAACCTCCTCGTGGGGCGTTCCGTGGCGGACGGCCGTCGTCGGCTCGAGGCCGGCGTCCCGGGCCGCGTCGGCGGCCGCCTCGAGGGCGTCCTCGCCGATCTGCTCGAGCGCCGACTCGAGGCCCTCGAACTCGTGGACGTACTCGTCGCCGGTATACGAGCTGTAGACATCGCTGTCGACGACGTACAGCAGGTGTAACTCCGCACCGGTCGACTCGGCGACGGTGATCGCGTGCTCGGTCGCCAGTTCGGCGCCTTTCTCCGCGTCGGTCGGGAGGAGTATCCGATCGTACATATCTGCCAGTACGCAGTCTACGCTCATAAGGGCGGCCCGTATTTCGAGCGAGTGAAAAGACGGTCGATAGGCCGCCATCGCAACGTTGACCCGGTCGGCATCCCCAGTTCGATTCGAGCATGAGTCGGCGACGACGAGCGGGTGACCCGATCCGATGACGAGCGCGACGCTCGAGGTGGTCGCCCTCGCCCTGATTCCCGCGATCTTCTGGGGGTTTGCGCCGATCTTCGACAAGCGAGGGATGGAGGCCGGCGGCGACTCGGTGCAGGCGTCGGTCGCCGTCGCCGCCGTCGACTCGGCGATCTACTGGGTCGTCATCGCCGTCCTCTACGGCGGGTCGGCGTTCTCGGGGCTCACCCTCGAGGTGCTGGCCGTCTTCGCCTTCGCGGGCGTCGTCGGCACGGCGCTCGGCCGTATCACGATCTTCGTCGGCGTCGACAGGGTCGGCGCGAGTCTCAACAGCGCGATCTTGAGTACGCGGCCGCTGTTCGCGACGCTGATCGCGCTGGCCGTCCTCGACGAACCGCTCGGACCGGTGACGGGGGTCGGTATCGTCGTTCTCGTCGCGGGCCTCTCCCTGCTCGCGGTCTCGAAAGGCGGTGACCTCGCGGGCTGGCGGCCCCGCGACCTGCTGTGGCCGATCGCCGCCGCCGCGACCTTCGCCGTCGCCAACGTCGCCCGCCGGTACGGGATGCTCGAGACGCCGATATCGGCGCTCGAGGCGGTCGCGCTCAACGAAACGGCGGGGCTGGTCGCGCTGCTCGCGTACGTCCTCGCGCTCGGTCGGACCGACGTCTTTCGCCGCCCGCGGGAGTCCTATCGCTACTTCGCCGGCAGCGGCGTCCTGACGGCCGTCGCGATGCTCGCGCTGATGGCCGCTCTGGGGCTCGAGGCGGGCCGGATCGCCATCGTCGATCCGCTGGTGGCGACCGCGCCATTTTTCACGCTGGTGTTCGCGGCCGTCTTGCTTCGCGACCTCGAGCGGGTGACACGGGGCGTCGTCGCGGGCGCCGCGCTGATCGTCGTCGGCGCCGTGCTGATCACGCTCTGAGAGCCGACTCGAGGGCGTCTCTGAGCCCGACTCGAGGGTGGCACCGCTCGGCTGACCGTCTCTCAACCGAACCCGACTGCGATCACTTGACGATCGTCACCGGAACGGTCGCCTTGTCGACCACCGTCTTCGCGACGCTGCCAACGACCCGTTCGCGCTCCTCCGAGAGCCCCCGGTGGCCCACGTAGATACCGCGGGCGTCGATCTCCGCGGCGCGGTCGACGATCGCCTGGGCGGGTCTGCCCGCCAGCAGTTTGGTCTCGGCCTCGAGGTCGCCGTTCGCCACGGTCTCGATCGCGCGGCGCTCGGCCTGCACGAGCGTTCGTTCGCCCTGCTCGACCGCTTCGTCTTCGCCGGGGAGGACGAGGGTGCCGTCGACGAGTTTCGTCTCAGGGGTCAGGACGTGAACGATCTCGAGGGGCGCGTCCCACGCGTCCGCCTCGGCCGCCGCGTGTTCGACCGCGGTATCGCTGACGTCGGAGCCGTCGGTTGCGACGAGGATGTTCATAGGAGACCGTACACCTCGAAACGGTAAATCGGTACCACGTCCGCTCGCATTGGGGAACCGGCGCAGGTCGTCGACGACGCGTCCGTTCGATTCCCGCGGTCAGTGGCCTGTCGCTGGTCGTCGGCCGACGAGCGCCGCCGTCCTCGCCGAGAACGGACCGTTTATGTTCTCGAGGTGAGACGACGGAGTCGAACGTCGATGTCCGTCCTCCGTCCGCCGGCCCGAGACGGCGAGCCGTCCGCGTTCGCGCCGATCCTCGTCGCGAACCTCCTGCCGCTTTTCGGCGTCCTCTGGCTTGGCTGGGAGCCGGTGACGCTCGTGGTGATCTACGGCGCCGAACTCGCACTGTCGATACCGATCGCGGCCGGGAAAGCGCTGTTCGCCCAGCGACCGCCGCCGTCGGACCGCGAGGGCATCGTCACCGCCTCGGAGTCGAAGCTGACCGAGAAACGCGGCCGGTTTCGGGTCCACGACGCCCTGCCGCCGATCTACCCTCGCAACGTGCCCTTCGCCGCCAGCGTCGTCGTCGCCGCCGTCATGTACGCGGTCTTCTTCGGGATCGGCGTCGTCGCGGCGTTCCAGCCCGATGCGAGCGCGGTGAACCTGGCGGTCCTCTCGAGCGTCGCCGCCCTCGCGGTCGGCCAGCTCGCGGAGGCGAGGCGGCAGTACTTCGGAAATCGGGAGTACGAGCGCGTCTCGCCGTACGCCGTCGTGGAGACGCCGATTCGCCAGCTGACCGTCGTGGCGTTTGCGCTCGCATTCCTCGGCGTGGTTCTCGGCTCGACGGGGGCGCTCGTCCTCGTCGTCGGCGCGAAACTTCTCGTCGAGTGGTCGTCCGCCAGGGCGGCCCGCGAGGAGGCCGACGGCGCTCGCCTCGCCGACCGTTTCGCCGGCTGGCTCGCCGGGCCGTCGGGTGCCACCGAGACGCCGGATCCCGTTCGGGTTCCGGAGGCACCGGAACCGAGCCCCGACGAGCGGTTCCGACCGAATCGCAACGCGGTCCTCCTCGAGGGAGCGCTCCACTCGCTGTGGGGGCTCCTCTTTTTCGTCCCCTTCTTCGGCGCCATCTGGCTGCTCGTCATCGTCGCGGTCACGGCGGTGGCCGACTCCGTCGCGGTGTTCTGGCTCGGCGTCGTCGCCACCGTCGTCCTGTTGCTCGTCGCCCTCGCCGTTCAGGTCGCCACCCACTACCTCGAGCACGGCACGCTCGAGTTCCAGCGCCGGGGCGACCACCTCGTCGCCACCGACCGGTTGCTTGGGGAGCCCCAGTGGGCCGAGTCGGTCTACCGACTCCGCAACGTCGACTTCGAGCCGGATCGGTCCGTCGATCGGCTGCTGGGGACGCGAACCGTCACGGTGACGACCGGGATCCGCTCGACCGAGACCGAGCGGCGACTCGGACCGATCGACGATCCCGACCGGCTGATCGACGTCTTCGAACTGCCGCTCGGCCGGCGCGACCTCGAGCCCGTCAACCGACCCCTCGCGGTCGCGGCGCTCGGTCTCGGCGCCGCGGCCGTCCTCGGAATCGCCGCCGTCCTCGCCTATCCCGAGAGCTCGATGAACGCGCGGGTCAACGCGCTCTTCTACGCGCCGTTCGTGCTGGTGATCCCGGTTGGCCTCTGGAAGTGGGCCTGTTCGACCGGCGGGTGAGACGACGCGGGCGTCCCCCGAAGAGATACCGCAGGAACCGGGTCGCCCGCTCGAGGGGCTGGATGAGGACGACGGTCGTCACTGGCGGCCGACCGCCGGTATCGGATAGCACATGACAACGAGCGGAGGGTGATCGCGAGCAGCTGTTCGTCGATCGAGTGCTCGCGACTGGTCTACGGCCAGACGTAGCTCTCCGCGGGCGGGACCAGTTGGTCGCGCTCGAGCGTCCCGGACACGTCCGGCTCGCCGGTCGGCTGCTGACCCGTCTAGCTCGGCGTTCGAGGGTCGTACCAGACTGTTTTTGGCCCGGCTGGCCGACACGTCGGATATGTGTGCTAATCCCACGACTGGTACAGATAGTAGTACAGCTAGTACGTTCGTCCGCCCCTCCAACCCTGCCGGATACGTCGCGATTCTCGCGGCACTAGTTACAGGCGTGTTGCATCTGGTAGCGGCCACGAACGCCATCGATTTCAGCGAGATACTCGCAATCCTGTTCGTCCTCAACGGGCTCGGCTTCCTCGGCGGACTGATCCTCTATCTGACCGTCTACTGGCGACGATGGCTGTTTCTCGTCGCGGCGGTCTACTCGATCGTGACGATTCTCGCGCTGTTTCCGGTCCAGGGCTGGGGACTTACTGCGTTTTACATGGACGGGAGCCTCAACCCGCTGGCTGTCATCACGAAAGCAGCCGAGGCCGTTCTCGCGGTATGTGCACTCTACCTGTACGCTGCAATCGCGGACTGATCAAACCGAGGGCGGACCGCGCCTGAGCGGTCCATCACGTCCACGAAATCAGGGAGAGACCGAATCCACGCCTGCGGAGACTGCATTCCCTGTGGAATCGACAAAGTGCGTCGTGGAAACAGGAAACCCCGGGGTCGTTCGAGAGAGCAACGCTCTCTCGTGATGACGAGAATCTTCGATTCACGAACCACGTGACCCCGAGGCACTTCACCGCCTGCTATTCATACTGCCGGACAGCACGCGTTGCCGATCGATCGCGCGACTGCGATCGTCGCCGTCGGAGCCGACCGCGGATTCGCGACCGACGCCGCACTGACTGCTGTCCGAACAGTATCAGCAGGACGTCTGATACGGATTGCGGTACCGATGTCCCGGCGCAACCGCCGCCCGGGTCGCGGGTGCGCCGGACCTGACGGACAGTAACCCGTCTGAAAGACCCACTGGTCAAGAGGTTCAAAAAGAAAACCAAGGCGGATTCCCCGCCCTTCCGAAAACCTGCGGTTTTCGGCTTTCGCAAATCTTCGATTTGCGTCAACACTGCGGGCGGGGTTGAACAGCGCCAAAACAGCGTGATAACGCTCAAACGAGCTCGGGCTTTCGAATACGAGTTTCTTGGGGTTCGAGCGATTGACCTGCTCTCCCATTCACGTCAGTCGCCGTCGAGGACACGAACTGGATCCCCGACCTCGAGCGACGTCCCCCGATCTTCCGCCGGTACCCGCGCGATCAGCATCAGCGTGTAGTAGTGGTCGAACGCGCCCTCGTCGGCCCAGTCGGGGAACGTCTCCTCGCGCTTCTCGACGAACCGCCGGCGGAACTCGGAATCCGGCTCGCCCGTCTCGGGATCGCGCGTCGGGACGACGCAGCGACCACAGGGCGTGACGCCCTCGAGTCGCACCCCGTCGATTTCGAAGGCGGGGGCGTCGTCGCCGACGAAGCGGTCCTCCCAGAACGGCTCGACCCCGTCGACCTCGACGTTCGCCCGCATGCGTCGCCGCACGCTCTCGACGGTCAGGTCGTCGAACCAGTCGGCGACCGCCTCGAGCGTCGCGGTGCTGATGACCGACGGCCCCATCTCGCGGCGGTCGACGTAGCCCAGCGTTCGGTCGCGCTCGAGGGTCAGCTCTTCGCCGAAGTAGTCGCCGAACCAGTCGGCCGCGCGCTCGCGGTCCGCGGCGTCCCCGAGGTCGAATTGGGCGTCTGTGTCGACCGTCACGCCTGTCGCGGTCGCCGTGCCTTCCTCGTCCGTGCCAGCCGCGTCGCCGGCGACCGACACCGCGAGTTCGGTCGTCTCCGGATCGAAATCGGTCCGCAGGTCGTGAACTCGCTCGGTTCGCTTCCCGTTGATCACCTCGCCGTCCGTATCGAACAGGGCGAACTCCCGGTCGTGGGCCAGCGTCCCGCCCTCGAGGACGGTCGTCGCCTCGAGGTCGATGCCGTCGAGTCCCTTCACCGGATACACCGTGAGTCGCTCGAGTCGTGCCATTGCTTGCTATTGCCTCGAGACGCGCATATAACTGTCCGTTCGAACAGCTTTCGGGCGAAAGGCGGAACGGACAGTCGTCAGTTCCGACCTGCGATCGTCGAAGTCGGAACGAACTCGGGCGATAACGCCACGGCCCGCACCGTCCGTACGCGACCGCTGTGGACAATTTTTGCCACCGCTCGCAACAACGGAAGCGTTTACCTGTTGCGCCCGATTGTCTCGCGCATGAAGGTACTGGTCACGGACCCGATCGCCGACGCTGGTCTGGACGTACTCAGAGACGCCGGCCACGACGTCGAGACAGGCTACGACCTCGAGGGCGAGGACCTCCTCGAGGCGGTATCGGACGCCAACGGGCTGATCGTCCGCTCGGGAACCGAAGTCACCGCGGAGGTACTCGAGGCGGCCGACGAACTCGCGATCGTCGGCCGTGCGGGGATCGGCGTCGACAACATCGATATCGAGGCCGCGACGGACGAGGGCGTCATCGTCGCCAACGCTCCCGAGGGCAACGTTCGCGCCGCCGCCGAACACACCGTCGCGATGACGTTCGCGGCCGCCCGTTCGATTCCGCAGGCACACATCCGCCTGAAGAACGGCGAGTGGGCCAAAAGCGAGTATCTCGGCGCCGAACTCGACAGCAAGACACTGGGCGTCGTCGGCCTCGGCCGCGTCGGCCAGGAGGTCGCCAAGAAACTCGACTCGCTGGGCATGGACATCGTCGCCTTCGACCCCTACATCTCCGAGGAGCGCGCCGACCGGCTCGGCGCCGAGCTCGTCGAGTTCGAGGACTGTCTCGCCCGCGCCGACTTCCTCACCATCCACACGCCCCTCACGCCGGAAACGGAAGGCATGATCGGCGAGGAGGAACTCGACCTCCTCGAGGACGGCTACGTCATCAACGTCGGCCGCGGCGGCATCATCCAGGAGGACGCGCTCGCGGCGAAAGTCGAGGACGGCACCCTCGCTGGCGCCGCACTGGACGTCTTCGCCGAGGAGCCCCTCTCGGCGGACTCGCCGCTGCTCGAGCACGAAGACGTCATCGTCACGCCCCACCTGGGTGCCTCGACGGAGGCCGCCCAGGAGAACGTCGCGACCTCGACCGCCGAGCAGGTCAGCGCCGCACTCGTCGGCGAACCCGTCGCGAACGCGCTCAACGCGCCCTCGATCGACGAGAGCGCATTCCCGCGCGTCGAACCCTACATCGAGATCGCCGAGACGGCCGGCAAGGTCGCCGCCCAACTGCTCGAGGGCCGCATCGAGGACGTCGAGATCACCTACGAGGGCGACATCGCCGACGAGGACGTCGAGTTCGTCACCGCGAGCGCCCTGAAGGGCGTCTTCGAGCCGCTCGAGTGGCAGGTCAACGCCGTCAACGCGCCCCAGATCGCCGAGGACCGCGGCGTCGACGTGACGGAGTCGAAAACGCGACAGGCCGAGGACTTCCAGAGCCTCATCTCGGTAACCGTCAGCAACGACGACAACGCCGTGACGGTCGAGGGAACGCTCTTTGCGGGCGACGATCCACGAATCGTCCGCGTCGACGGCTACCGCGTCGACGCCATCCCCCATGGGAAGATGGTCGTTACGCGCAACACCGACGAGCCCGGCGTCATCGGCCTCATCGGTTCCGTGATGGGCGCCCACGGCGTCAACATCGCCGGGATGTTCAACGCCCGCGAGGCCCACGGCGGCGAGGCGCTTACGGTGTACAACGTCGACAGCCAGGTTCCCGACGAAGCGAAAGAGGAACTCGAGGAAGACGACCGCATCATCGGCATCGACTACATCACGCTCAACGGGTAGATCCCGATCGGGCGCTCGCACGCGCGAGACGCCCCGACCGATCGGTCCGTTCTCACAGCGACTCCGGCCTCGAGGGCAGCGTCTGGAGACAGTTGCGACAGTAGGTGTAGAACGGCTCGTTTTCCGTGCCACACGTTCGGCAGGTCACCGGCTGTTCGGACTGCGTCGAGGTACTCATCAGCGAGTGTGCGCCCTCGAGTCGGAAGACCGTCGCGGTGACGTTTGCAAGCCCGAGCGAACGGACGGCTCGAGAGCCGACAGGTCCGATTCACAGTACGCAGGGGTATCCCCGTCGAACGCCTCCGTTCGTGGGAGGGAAAACCATGGCAATCCAAACTACCCGTCCGAGCCGCGATCGACGCCGAGCGCCGTCGACGACGCCGTGGAGAGCCGATGGATGATCCGCAACGCGATCGCACTCGCCGTCCCGTCGATGCTCGGCCTGCTGGTGCTCGTCGTCGGACTCGACGTGCTGACGGGCGTGTTCGCGATCCCGTCGCCGACCGGCACGCTCGTCCGCGGCGGCCTGCTCGTCGCGCTGGCGATGGGTGTGCTGGTGTTGGCGTTTCCGTTCGGCGGCGGCGAAACCGACTAGCCGACCGACCGAACGGTCGCGCTCTCACGCCCGTACGTAGAGGAGACCGAGCAGGTGACCGGTGGCGATCGCCGTTCCAACCAGCACGGCCGCGACGGGAAACAGCTCGAGCGGAAGCGCATACAGCGAGAACGCGGAGATCACCACGGCGGTGGCGTACAGCAGTACCTGCAGCGTGACGATTACCGAAACGAGCAGCTCCCCGACGACGCCGAGATCGAGGCGAAACGCGTGCTCGCCCCCTGTGTTATTTGTTGACATACGACTATAATTGCCAATGGTGAACTTAAGCGTTTTCACCAGATCGCCGATTGTGATTGGTGCGCGCGGCGAAACCTGACCGTTCGTCGATCCGCACGTCGACCCGGATCGATCGCGTTGCTCGAGTCGAGGTGACGAGACCGAGCCTGTACGCCGTCGCGTTCATCGGTTCGATTCGGCGGTTCCGTTCATCGGTTCGATTCGGCGGTTCCGTTCATCGGTTCGATTCGGCGGTTCATTCCTCTGGCGTTGGAACGCGAGAGACGTTCGAGAGTCGCGGCGACGCCCGGATCAGGAGCGGATCCGACGGCGTACGCGCGCCCCTCCGGTCGGGAATGAGCACGCCCGTCGCCTCGAGCGAGTGCCCACAGCGACTCGAGCGCGGTGACAAAAGACCTATCGGCCCTCCAACCAACCCTCGGATATGGACGAAGACGTTGCGGTCGACTTCGGCGAGAACGGACTCGTCCCCGCGATCGCACAGGACGCGGAAACGGGCGAGGTGCTGATGCTCGCGTACGTCTCCCCGGAGGCCCTCGAGCGCACGCGCGAGACGGGGGTCGCCCACTACTACTCCCGGAGCCGCGACGAGCTCTGGCAGAAGGGCAAGACGAGCGGCCACACGCAGGCCGTCGAGGAGGTCCGCGTCGACTGCGACGCCGACACCCTGCTCTATCTCGTCGACCAGGAGGGCGGCGCCTGCCACACGGGCCATCGCTCGTGTTTCTACCGCACGCTCGAGGGAGAGAACGTCGGCGAACGGGCCTTCGACCCCGACGCGGTCTACGACGACGACTAACAGGCTATGAGCGAACGCGTCCACGACGCCGGCGCGACCGCCGGCAACGGCGACGGTGACGACCAGTCTCCCCTCGAGGCGCTCGAGGCCGCCCGCGAGCGGTTCGAGCGGGCCGAACGTCGGATCGACGAGCACGGCGGCGAGGCGGTCGCCGACGCCGCCGAGGCCTACCGCGAGGCGACCGGGCTGCTCGAGGACTACGTCGACCGCGCGACGGGCACCGGCCGGGAGAACTTCAAGGCCTACGTCGAACTCGAGGGGAAGTTCGATTCGCTCGTCTCGAGTCTCCCGGACGACCTCAAGGGCCGCGACGCCTTTGAGGACGCCCTCGACGCCATCGACAAGCGCCGGCTCAGCGAGGACGACTTCGAGCGCGCGAACGAGGCGCTGGATCCCGCCCGCCAGTACGCCGACATGCTCGACGAGCGCGAGGCGGCCCGCGAGGCCATCGACGACGCCCGGACGGGCGCGGCCAAACGGCTGCGGGAACTCGACGACGAGATCCCCGAGCGCGAGCGGCTCCTCGAACTCGCGACCGCCGACCTCGAGGCGCCCGTCGAGGACCTCCGCGACCCGATCGAGGCGTACAACGAGCTGATCGTCGCCGCCGTCGAGGAGTACCGCCTCGAGGCGTCGGCTCGGGAGGTCTTCGCCCTGCTCGAGCGCAGCCGCTGGTATCCGTTCGTGGACTACGAGCAACCGCCGGAGGACCTCGCCGCGTACGTCGACGAGAACGAGGCCGGCGAGTACACGCTGCCGGAACTGCTCGAGTACGCCGACTACTCCCGGTCGAAGCTCGAGCACTACGTCGACAGCGCGGACGAACTCAAGCGACGGGTCGCGACCCAGCAGACGTTCCTCGACGGCATCGACGGCGAACCGCTGACGATTCCGTGGCCGCCGGCCGAGGCGGGCGTACTTCGGCGACGAACTCGCGAGTACCGCCCGTTCGTCGAACGCGTCGCCGGTGCGGACGCCGTCGCGCAACTGCGCTCGATCCGCCGGCTCACGACCGATCCCGCGTTCGAGTACGACCGACTCCAGACGGCTGCACAGGCGGTCACGCAGCTCACCGCCGACGAGCGCGAGCGACTCGCCGACGGCCAGGTCGCCGACGAACTCGAGGCGCTGCGGGCCGAGCGAGCGCGCCTCGAGGACGCGCTCGACGTCGACGACCCGGTCTGAGACGGGGTCCCACCCGAGCG
This sequence comes from Natronolimnohabitans innermongolicus JCM 12255, assembly GCF_000337215.1. GTDB lineage: Archaea > Halobacteriota > Halobacteria > Halobacteriales > Natrialbaceae > Natronolimnohabitans > Natronolimnohabitans innermongolicus. Next base: position 35,210 of record NZ_AOHZ01000050.1, read on the forward strand.
AAGTTGTGATCGGTCGGCATCATTGATAGTCTCTAAATGGTTAATAACACAGACCAACTCGTTAATATACCATTGCCCCCTAGCGGGAGCCAATGGCTCACTGGAATCGTCTCCTTACCGCGCTCGGATTGGTCCTTGTTGCCCTCGCTGGCGGGTCGATCGGCTACACGCTGCTCAGCAACGGCGATCAACCGGAGGTTGCGCTGGTAGAGGTCACCATCGACGCGGTGTTGATCGGCGCTCCGGGGCTCGCAATGATGTACACCGCCGCGTGGTTGCCGACGACGGCGATTCCGCCCGAACTCTACTCGCGGATCGTCGCGTGGACCGGCGGCGGCATCGCCATTATGGCCGTCGTCGTCGGGTTGCGCGAGCTCCACCCCGCCGTCGAACTCGACCTCACGGGCGGCACGCAGACGATTCTGTTATCGATCAGTTCGATCACCGGACTCCTCATCGGCGTTCAGAGCGCGCGCACGAAAGCGCAGTCACAGGCGCTCGAGCGCCAGAACAGGGAGCTCCAGCAGAAGTACGAACTCGAGAAACAAAACGAGCAGTTACGACGAACCGAGCAGCGCCTCGAGGAGGCGGTCACCGAACTGGAGGCGTCGAACGAGCGACTCGAGGAGTTCGCCTACGCCGTCTCCCACGACCTCCAGGAACCCTTGCGGATGGTCAGGAGCTACGTGCGGCTTCTCGAGCGGCGCTACGGCGACGAACTCGACGACGACGGGCAGGAGTTCGTCGACTACGCGGTCGACGGCGCCGAGCGGATGGGGACGATGATCGACGGGCTGCTCGCGTACTCACGGATACAGACGCAGGGCGAGTCGTTCGAGCCCGTCGACCTCGAGGTCGTCCTCGAGGACGTTCGAACCGACCTACAGCTCAAGATCGAAGAGCACGACGCCGAAATCGAGAGCGAGTCCCTGCCGACCGTCACCGGCGACGAGAGTCAGTTGCGGCAGGTGTTTCAGAACCTGCTGTCGAACGCGATCGAGTACAGCGGCGACGAACCGCCTCGGGTGCGGATTACGGCCGAGCGCGACGGCGGCGACGGCGACGAGGGCGCGTGGACGATCGCCGTCAGCGACGAAGGGATCGGAATGGAGCCGGCCGACACGGAGCGCATCTTCGAGATCTTTCAGCGACTCGAGACGGCCGACGACCGGTCGGGTTCGGGAATCGGGCTGGCGGTGTGCAAACGGATCGTCGAACGCCACGGCGGCGAGATCCGGGTCGAAACTGCACCCGGAGAGGGATCGACGTTCTTCGTGACGCTCCCCGACGCGGATCACCCGGCGGCGATCTCACCCGTCGAAAGCGAACCCCTGCAGACGAGGTGACGGTCGGTCGGCGTGCGGCCACCGTCGATGACATCCGCGACGAGGGCGGCGTGACCCCGACACCCGCGCCCGCTCGCGTCCGCCCCGTCAACTGAAGGCCACGTCGGTCGTAGCCGTGGTATGGCGAGACGCATCCTCGTGCCGATGGACGACTCCGAGCCCGCTCGAGCAGCGCTCGAGCACGCGCTGGCGATGTTTCCGGACGACGAGATTCGCGTCATCCACGTCGTCGACGACCTCGAGGCGGGCTACGGCGGCGGACGGCCGCCCGTCGCGGCGGACAGCGACGGCGGCGGCGACGCGGACGAGCCGTCGTTTTTCGCGGATATCCGCGAGGTCGCCGCCGAAGACGGCCGACCCCTCGAGGCGACCGTCATCGAAGGCTCGTCGCCGACGGCGATCCTCGAGCACGGCGAAGAGATCGGCGCCGATCAGATCGTGATGGGCAGCGAGGGCCGGTCGGGCGTCTCCCGAATGCTGCTTGGCAGCGTCGCGGAGGGCGTCACGCGTCGGTCGACGATTCCGGTGACGATCGTCCCTCGTTCCCGGTCTCGGTCCGAGACGAACCGCTAATGGCCGCCAGAGCAGCGGTCTTTTCTCTCGGGGCCACCGACGGGACGCTATGGACGACCGGACGGGGACCACGCTCCACACCGGCCTTCTCATTTCGACGACCGCGGTGATGGCGTGGCTGTCCGGCCTCCCGTTGCTGTTTCCGAGCCTCGGTCCGTCGGCGTTCGTCCTGGCGCTGTTTCAGGACAGCGACGCGACCGCGCCGCGGCGCGTGATCGGCGGTCACGCGATCGGCGTGGTCGCCGGACTGTTCGCGTACCACCTGCTCGGGGCCGGCATCACGATGACGGCGGTCGCCGATCCGGGCTCGCTCGAGGGGCTCAGACTCGCCGCGAGCGGCGTCCTCGCGACCACGCTGACCGCTGGCGGCATGCTCGCGACCGGGACGCGCCATCCCCCGGCCTGTGCGACGACGCTGATCGTCTCGCTCGGCCTTCTCTCGACGATCCGCGAGGGCGTGCTGATCGTCGGTACCGTCGTCGTTCTGGTCGCTGCCCACCAGCTCCTGCTCGCGACCGAACGGCTGGGCGCGCGCTACGGCGAGCGGTTCCGGTCGTGAGCCGGCGCTCGCTCGTCGAGCGAGGCCGCCGTCACCGAACGGACGCTGCGAGACCGATACGTTGATCGTGTCTCGTTACTATCACGAAATCGAATAGATGGGTGAAGACGGATCGGTGACGACTCGAGTCCCCGCGGTCGACACGTCGGACGCCGCGAGCCAGCGGAGGTCGATCGGACCGTGTTGACGACGCTGTTCTGGATCGTTCTCGGATTCGCCGTCTACACGGCNCTCGAGGCCCGCGGGCTGCTCCCGTCGTGGATCCGCGTCTGGGGACCGCTGGTCACGTTCGAGACCACGAACGGACTCGGCGCCCTCGATCGGTTGGCGGCGCCGCGCCACCGCCGACGCTGGCGCGTGTGGACGAACGGCGGCGTCGCGGTCACCCTGGCCTTGCTCGTCATCACGTTCGGACTGGTGCTCTTTGCGGCGTTCGTGGCCCTGACACAGGGGGGCGCAAGCGAGGTCAACCAGCCGCGAAACGCGCTCGCGATTCCGGGCGTCAACGACTTCCTCCCGCTCGCCGCGACGCCCGAGATCCTCGCCGGGCTGTTCGTCGGCCTCTTCGTCCACGAGTTCGGTCACGGCGTCCTCAGCCGCGTCGAGGGCATTTCCGTCGAGTCGGCCGGCCTGATCGTTCTCGCCGTCGTCCCCTTCGGGGCGTTCGTCGGCATCGACGAGGACGACGAGCGCGAGGCGGAGACGAGCAGCCGCAACCGGATCTACGCCGCCGGCATCGCGAACAACCTCGCGCTGGCGGCCGTCGCCGTCGGCTGTCTCGTCCTGCTCGTTTCGACCTCGATCGCCGCCGTCCCCGGCGTCGCCGTCGGCGGCGTCTATCCGGGCACGCCGGCCGACGAGGCGGGCCTCGAGCGCGGCGACGTGATCACCGCGGTCGACGGCGAGAGGATCGAAAGTGACGACGACCATCGCGAGGCCCTCGAGGCGGCGAACGACAGCGTCGAGCTCGGCGTCGAGGGCGCTCGCGACGGCACCAAAACCGTCACCATCGAGCGATCGGTGGTCGTCACCAGCGCGCTCGCGGGCAGCGGCGACGGCGGGGGCGACGGAGAGGCGACCGCACTCGAGCCGGGCCAGACGATCACCGCGGTCGACGGCGAGGCGGTCGCCACCGAGCGAGAGTTCGCCACCGCCCTCGAGAACGCGACAGTCGTCGATCTCGAGACCGACGACGGAAGCGGTCCGCGGACGGTCGTCGCCGGCGTCGCCGTAAGCGACGTCGACAGCGACGGGGCGCTGGCGGCCGCCGGCGTACTCGACCCCGGCGACGAACCCGACTCGCTCGTGATCACGGTCCTCGACGGCGAGCGGATCGTCGACGACGGGGACCTCTTCGACGCGCTCGAGGACGCCGAACCCGGCGAGACCGTCACCCTCGAGGCGGCCGTCGACGGCGAGGTCGAGACGTACGCGGTGACGCTCGGCGAGCGCGACGGCGACGCCGCACTCGGCGTCGCGCTCGCTCCGGGAACGAGCGGGATCACGGTGACCGACCTCGGCGTCGACGCCCATCCCCACGAGCAACACCTCGCGGTGCTCTCCGGCGACGTGGGGGCCGGGGACGGCCTCGACGCCTCGGTGCTTGCCGGCGCGCTGGCGCTCTTTGCGCTTCCCTTCGCCGGCATGATCGACGGCGTCTCGTCGGCGAACTTCGGTGGCTTCGTCGGCTCGGTTGCGGACTTTTACACCGTTACGGGCTCGCTCGCCGCGCTCGAGGGCGTCGTGTTCGTCGTCGCAACTCTACTGTTCTGGGCGTGGTGGCTCAACCTCCTGCTCGGCGTCTTCAACTGCATTCCCTGCTACCCGCTCGACGGCGCCAAGATACTGCGCACGACCGTCGAGGACGTCGGCTCGAGAATCGGACTCGAGTCGCCGGCACGGGTCGCCAGCGCGGCGATGGTCGGCGCCAGCGGGCTCGTCGGCGTCGCGATCGCGCTGGTGCTCGCGAGTCCGTTCCTGGTCGGTTGAGCCGGTCGTCCACCGGTAGCGTAACGGATCGGATCGGGTCGTCAAGCGGTGCGATACTCCCCGTAGCGCCGCGAGAGTTCGCTCACCACGACGGCGACGAAGACGAGCACCGCGACGACGAACAGCGGAAACAGTTCCGGAACGACGAGGGGGAAAATCGAGAGCTGGATGCCGATCAGCAGCAACAGCGCGTCCTTCTGGCGTGCGTCGCTCATGATCGGAGAGAAACATATAAGAGATAAACGACTTTCGGTGCGTGACTCGAGTCCACTCGAGTCGCGGCGAATGACGGTGAGTCGAAGGAGACCGAATCGGATCAGGCGTCGGCTTTCGCGTCGGCCAGCGTCTCGAGCATCTCGTCGGCGAGTTCGCTGGCGCGGGCTTCGTTTCTGGCTTCGGCGTAGATCCGGACGAGCGGCTCGGTGCCGGAGGGGCGTGCGAGCACCCAGGCGTCGCCGTAATCGAGTCGGTAGCCGTCGCGGGTGTTGAGCTCGGCGTCGGCCTCCTGTGCGTGGTTCGCGGCGGCGTCGAGCATCGCGTCGCGTTCGGCCGTCGATTCGTACTCGACGTTGTGGCGGACGTTCGCGTAGCCGTCGTAGGGGGCGACGATCTCGCTGGCGGGGCGCTCGGCGACCAGCTCGAGGAATCGCGCGGCGGTGAAGGCGCCGTCGCGAGTGAGCCGGTAGGACGGGAAGAAGATCCCGCCGTTGCCCTCGCCGGCGATCGGCACGCGTTCGCCGTTCTCCTCGAGTTCCTCGATGCGGGTGATGATGTTCGTCGACCCGATCGGCGTCAGTTCGAGGTCGGCGCCGACATCGCCGACGACGTCGACGAGTCGCTGGGAGACGTTGACCGCCGAGACGGTCGTATCGCCGGCCTCGAGTTCGGCGGCCGCGAGCGCGGCGAGCGCGGCGTCGCCCTCGACGTAGGTGCCGGTCTCGTCGTAGAAGATCGCGCGGTCGGCGTCGCCGTCGTGGGCGATGCCGACGTCCGCGTCGGTCGCCCGGACGAGTTCGCCGAGGTCCGCGAGGTTGTCCGGGACGGGCTCGGGGTCGCGTCCGGGGAAGTGGCCGTCGGCCTGGCCGTTGACGGTGACGACGCGACAGCCGAGTTCGCGGAAGAACTCGGGGCTCGTGAGCGCGCCGGCGCCGTGACCTGGGTCGAGCGCGACCGTCAACTCGGCGTCCGCGATGGTCTCTCGGTCGGCCGCCGCGAGCAGTTCGTCGACGTAGGCGCGGCGGACGCCGTCGATCTCTCGGACGCGGCCGGTCTCGTCCCACGGCGCGACGGCCGACTGTTCCGAGAGGAGGACTTCTTCGATCGACTCGAGGTCGGTGATCGCGAGTTCGATCCCGTCTGCGCCGACGAGTTTGACCCCGTTGTACTGCGGCGGGTTGTGCGAGGCCGTGACGACCATGACCGGGACCCCCTCCCGTTCGGCGTAGGCCTGTGCACCCGGTGTCGGAACGATGCCGAGCCGGTCGACGTCAGTCCCCGTGCTGGCGAGTCCGCTCGCGGCCGCGTCGGCCAGCATCCGCCCCGTGTATCGCGTGTCGCGCGCGATGCCGACGCGGTCGACCCCCCAGGCCGTTCCGGCCGCTTTCGCGACGCGCAGGACGAACTCGGGCGTCAGTTCCTCGTTGGCGACGCCCCGCGTCCCGCTCGATCCGAACACTTGCATCGCCTGCTAGTGCGTGGGGTTCCCTCAAAGGGATTGCGTAACCGTCACGGCAAACAACGGTGGAGCGGACGCCTCGCGAGCGTCGCGATCACGCCGTCGCCGTGGCGTCTTCCGACGCCGCCGTCGACTCGTCGCCGCGCGTCGAGAGCACCACGACGAGCAGATAAAGCGCGCCGAGCGCCCGCGCCGCGGGCTTTACCCACGGCTTCAACTCGAGGTCGTCGGCGTTCTCGTAGACCAGCCGCTGGCTCAGATCGATGAACGGTCGCGGAACGGCGAGCAGGGCGAGACCGGCCGCGCCGAGGAGCGTACTGACCAACGTCGACCCCTCCCGGCCGCGAACCAGCACCCAGACGAACAACAGCCCCTCGAGTCGTGCCCCCCACAGCGCCCGCGGGCGCAACTGGGCGTCGTCGGGGTTCTCGAGGCCGATCCGCTCGCAGGCGTCGATGACCGGCTGCGGTTTGGCGATCTCGTAGCAGCCGAAGGCGATGAGCAATTTCCGAAGCATCGACGCCGACGTACGGCGTCGACCGGGAAAAAAGCGACATTCGATAGGGTTCGGTACGTATCGCTTACGAGTGCGCTTCGATCGGTTCTGTCGGCGAATCGATAAGGCGAACGACGCCAAAGAGCGTGGGGTGCGGACCGATGTGGGAGCCTCGGTACGTTTCCCTGCCGGATGATGGCCTGATATTTCGACTGTGACGACGGACTGGGGAAACAGACCGACACGTGCGTCTCGAGCGGCGAGACGACGGTCGAATTCGAGTGGCCGAACTGGGGCCACCGGTGGTCGCGCTCCCGTGAGTTCCGTCTCCTCCCTCTCCGGCCCGAACGGTGGCGTTTTCCGCGTCCGCGAATGTGAGCGTCGATACCTGATCGGTGCCCGTCGATAGACACCTTTTCAATGCCGACGGCGCATTCTCCGCTGGAGACGATTCGATGCCCGAGACATCCGACAGGAAAGACGATCACATCCGCATCATCGAGGAGGAGGACGTCGAGACGTCCGGCGCCGGCTTCGCCGATATCGAGCTCGTTCACGAGGCGCTCCCGGAGATCCACCGGGACGAGATCGAGACGACGACGACGCTGTTCGGCCGCGAACTCGACGCGCCGATCGTCATCGAGAGCATGACGGGCGGCCACCCGAACACGACCAAGATCAACCGCGCGCTGGCCGAGGCCGCCCAGGAGACGAACGTCGCGATGGGCGTCGGCAGCCAGCGCGCCGGCCTCGAACTCGACGACGAGGCGCTACTCGAGTCCTACACCGTCGTCAGAGATGTCGCCCCCGACGCCTTGCTGTACGGCAACGTCGGCGCGGCACAGCTACTCGAGTACGACGTAGCGGACGTCGAACGCGCCGTCGAGATGATCGACGCCGACGCGATGGCGATCCACCTGAACTTCCTCCAGGAAGCCGTCCAGCCGGAAGGAGACGTCGACGCGCGGGGCTGTCTCGAGGAGATCGAACGGGTCGCAAGCGAGCTGTCGGTTCCGGTCGTCGTCAAGGAGACGGGGAACGGAATCGCCCGCGAGACGGCCCAGCGACTGGCCGACGCGGGCGTCGACGCCATCGACGTCGCCGGACAGGGCGGAACGACCTGGTCGGGGATCGAATCCTACCGGGCGGCCGCCGTCGGCGCGTCGCGCCAGGAGCACGTCGGCAAGCTGTTCCGAGCGTGGGGCGTCCCGACCGCGGTCAGCACGGCCGAAGCGGCCGCGGTCCACGACTGCGTGGTCGCCAGCGGCGGCGTCCGCTCGGGACTGGACATCGCGAAGGCGATCGCGCTCGGCGCGCGAGCCGGCGGACTCGCGAAACCGTTCCTCGGCCCCGCCGGACAGGGGACCGAGACGGTCGTCGACCTGATCGAGACGCTCGAGCTCGAGCTTCGGACGGCGATGTTCGTCACCGGCTCGGCCTCGATCGACGAGCTACGGGACGCCGACTACGTGACCCTCGGCCGAACGAACACCTACTTCGAAGAGCGCGGGCTGTAGGCATCGACTAGACGATATCGGCTTCTGAACGGACAGGCTACACTACGCGTCGGAGCGTCGATAAAAAAGCGATTGCGTGGCGTCGCTTACAGGTCGCGGGGCTGGACCGTCTTCCGGTCGTTCGCTTCGGCGCGTCGGGCTGCGTCCTCGAGGAGCTCGTCGACTTCCTCGTCGAGGGCTTCGTAGAAGTCCGAGGCGACGTTCTTGTCATCGAGCGCTTCCTTCACGGCGGCTTTGACGATAAGGTCTGCCATACGGTATACGGGTTCCGCGTTACCCAATATAAGGGTTGTGGTTACGAACAGGAATACGGGGGTTGCAGCGGTTCACCTGCCTGTTTCGGCGGTGGTGACTACCGGAAAGTATATGTTTGATGAATCGCTGACTCGAATTCGATCGCTATTTCGACCGGAAATCCCGCTCGCGCGCGGTGTGGCTGCGCTCGCGCGCGCTTTCGACTTGATACTCGACTGGGCCGCTGGGATCACATCGGCTCTCACGACTCCCCGCCGCGACTCGATTCGGGTCGATGAATCAGGTCGATGGATTCGAGTCGATTCGGCACCGAAAGACGGGTATGCGCGAACTTCTCGAGGCCGTCGCCGACGGCTCGCTGTCGCCGGCGCAAGCCGAAGCCGAACTCGCGGGGTACGTCACCGGCGACGCCGGGCGGTTCGACGCCGCCCGAAAACAGCGTCGCGGAATTCCGGAGGCGATCCTCGCCGAGGGGAAGTCGACCGCCGACGTCGTCGCGCTCGCCGAAGCCGCCCTCGAGACGACCGACCGGGCGCTGGTAACCCGCGCGACCGAGACGCAGATCGAGGCGCTCGAAACCGAGTTGACGGTATCGTTTCCGGACGCGACCGTCGAACGGCGCGGTTCGACAGTACGTGCGACGACCGACGGCTTCGAGGAGTCGTCGCTCGAGGCCACGGTCGGCATCGTCACCGCAGGAACGGTCGACGGTCCGGTCGCCGACGAGACCGAAGTCGTCTGCGCGGACGCGGGCGCGACGGTCGACCGGATCGACGACGTCGGCGTCGCGGCGTTAGACCGGACGCTCGACCAGGTCGACCGGCTTCGCGACGCCGACGTCCTGGTCGTCGCCGCGGGCCGCGAGGGGGCGTTACCGACCGTGATTGCCGGACTCGTCGATACGCCGGTCATCGCCGTTCCCGTCGCCAGCGGTTACGGCCACGGCGGCGACGGCGAAGCCGCCCTCGCGGGGATGCTCCAGTCCTGTACCGTCCTCTCGGTCGTCAACATCGACGCCGGCTTCGTCGCCGGAGCGCAGGCGACGCTGATCGCTCGCGCGATCGACGACGCCCGAACGTGATCGTGCTATTTAACCGCACGACCTAACACATTCTGAAAAATATCTCGCTCAGTGCGAAAGCCAAACAGCGTTTGGAGAAGGTTATTTACCGTTGCATCGAATAGATCCTGATACCGGCTTTCGCCGGTGTGACCAGCATCCAATGCCCACCTGTGATCACTGCGACGCGCACGTCTCCGAGCGCTTCGCGCGCGTCTTCGCCGACGAGAACGGCAAGATTCGCGCATGCGTGAGCTGTTCGGCCAACGCCGGCATCGAACAGGCTGCCAGAGAACGCACGCGAAGCGTCTGATCCCCGCGTAGCATCGCACCCGACAACCATACGCCCCCGGTAGCGTGATGCTTTTTAGGATCCGATTCGACCGGTCGCGTACACAGCGCATGTCAGATCACGTCGTCTACGTCCTCGAGTGTGCCGACGGCTCGTTGTATACCGGCTACACGACCGACCTCGAGCGGCGGGTCGCCGAACACGACGCCGGCGAGGGCGCGAAGTACACGCGCGGACGTACGCCCGTCGAACTGCGCTACCACGAACGCTACGAGTCCCGGTCGGCCGCGATGTCCCGCGAATACGAGATCAAACAGCTCTCTCGCCGCCAGAAAGAACGGCTGGTCGGCCTCGAGTGACCGCGCGGAGAGACCACAATGTCGCGTCACTCGAGTAGAATTCTCTCGACACATGTCCCGAAAAATAGATACACGCCGACTGTGTTGCTCGAAACGACATGGATCTCGAGATCGTCGACGAGCTCAAACAACCGGAGTACACCGGCGAAAATCGGTGTGAACCGTGTACGATCCTGAATCTGGCGATCGCCGCGATCGTCGGATCGCTGATCGCCCGCAAGACGAAACTCGGCGGCCTCCTCGCGGTCGGATTCTCGATCGCGCTCATCTACTTACGGGGCTATCTCGTCCCCGGAACGCCGACGCTGACGAAGCGCTACCTTCCGCCGGCGGTACTGCGCTGGTTCGGCAAGGAACCCGAACCAGAACTCGCTAGCGGGCTCGGCGGCATCGACGCGGACGGAACGGCGTCCGTCGCGGACGGCGATGCGAGCGCCGGAGCGGGAACTGACAGTCCGCTCTCGACCGACGAGTCGACGGCCGACCGCGGCGAGGGGGCGGCGACCGAACGGGACTCCCGATCCGAGTCCGAATCCGAGCCCGAACCCGAATCCGAATCAACACCCGACTCGGAGCCGATCGACCTCGAGACCTACTTCCTCGAGTACGACGTGCTCGAGCCCTGCGAGGACAGCGACGACCTCTGTCTCACCGACGAGTTCGAGACTGTCTGGTTCGAGGCGATCGAGACCGTCGACGAGGCGGGGATCGACGCCGCGGACGCGGCCGAGGCGTTCGACTTCGACCTCGATCCCGAGACGTTCGACCTCGAGTCGCGAGGCGAGACGTACCTGCTGGTCGCCCAGCGGGGCGTCGCCGGGCGCTGGCCCTCACGGGCGGCGTTGCTCGCCGATATCGCCGCCAGCCACGCGCTCGCGGAGTGGACGCCCGACTGGGAGCGGTACGGCCCCGAGACGAAAGGACAGGTGTTGAACGGGCTTCGGATGTTCCTCGAGACCTGCCCGACCGGCGGCGAGATCAGCATGGGCGAAGAGGTCGTCGAGTCCTGCTGTACCTCCCACGATGTCTTCGCCGTGACCTGCGAGGAGACGGGCGAGCGACTGTTCGAGCAGCGACTGGACGCGGTCGACGTCTGAGACGGGCCGCTGTGGCGAGTTTCCGGTGTGAGTTCGGTCGCAAACGTTCGTTTTCGTTGCGTTCGTCGGGAGCCTCGGTCGCTCGCTGTCGCCACGTTCGTACGGGTTACTGTCCGTCAGGGCCGGTGCACCCGCGATCCGGGCGGCGGTTGCGCCGGTGCATCGGGACAGCAATCCGTATCAGTCGTCGGCCGCCGCCTGCGCCGACGTGACGCTCGGGTCGATGAACGCGTACCGAGCGAGATTCCGACCCAGTTTTTCGACGCGCTCTCGGAGCTCGGGATCCCGAAAGCGTCGGCCGTCGATGGCGTCGGGATCGGCCTCGAACGTCGACGAGGCGTTTCTGAGGCCGACCTGATGGGGGAGAACCCAGCCGTGGACGCCGCGGACGGTAATTCGCAGGTGATCGAGCGTCGAGCCGTAGCTGCCGCCGCCGGCGGTCGCGAGCAGACCGACGGTGGTGTCCTCGTACTCGTCCCATCCGCAGTAGTCGTGGAAGTTCTTCAGCGCACCCGAGTAGGAGCCGTGGTAGACCGGCGTCCCCAGCGCGACGGCGTCGGCCTCGCGGACGAGCCGCATCGCCTCCTCCGCCTCGTCGGGGTTCTCGCGGTCGGGGTCGTAGACGGGGAGATCGTACTCGCGCAGGTCGAGCAACGTCGTTTCGGCACCGGCGTCTCCGGCGGCCCGAAGCGCGTACTGCAGGGCCGTCCGCGTGTAGCTCTCTTCGCGGAGGCTGCCGCTGACGGCGACGACGGAGGGTGTCGAACTCATACCCGTCGATACGCAACGAGCCGGGAAAACGGCGTTGCCAGCAGCGACCGCCTCCGGTCGAGCCCATCCGAGAGGGCGATCGAACTGCCCAACGACGGCGGCACGGATCGCGGCGAAAGAAGCGAACGGCGTCGCCTTTTTCGCGGGTGACGTAGACCAACGGCGTATGGAGACGATCAGCTTCGGTACCGACGGCTGGCGGGCGACCCTCGAGGAGTTCACGACGCCTCGAGTACGGATGGTCGGACAGGCAGTGGCGACGTATCTGCGCGACGAGGGTCGGGACGGCACGGTCGCAGTGGGCTACGACGCTCGCGAAACCTCGCGCGGGTTCGCCGAGGAACTCGCGCGGGTGCTCTGTGCCAACGGCTTCGACGTGATCGTGCCGGAGCGCGATCGGCCAACGCCGCTGGTCGCACACGCGATCGTCGAGCGCGACTTGCTCGGCGGCTTCGCGATCACGGCCTCGCACAACCCGCCGGAGTACAACGGCGTGAAGTTCATTCCCGACGACGGCGCGCCGGCGCTGCCGGCGGTCACCGACGCGATCGCGGACCGATTGGCCGAGCCCGAGCCGCTCCCCGAAGACGAACACGGGACCGTCGAGGAAGTCGACCTCGCGGCGCCACACGCCGACGCTGCCCTCGAGCGAGTCGACGAGATCACGGGCAGTACGGACCTCTCGGGACTGACCGTCGCCTACGACGCGATGCACGGCAGCGGACGGGGGACGACCGACGCCCTTCTGGAGCGGGCCGGGGCCTCGCTAGAACTCCTTCGCTGCGAGCGCGATCCCGAGTTCGGGGGCGGGGCCCCTGAACCCGCACCCGAGAACCTGGAGACGTTGATCGACCTCGTCACCGACGACGCGACTGATCCCGACCTCGGCGTCGCAAACGACGGCGACGCCGATCGGCTCGCGATCGTCACGCCCGAGCGCGGCTACCTCGACGAGAACCTGTTTTTCGCCGCGCTCTACGACTACCTGCTCGAGGGCGATTCCGGGCCGGCCGTCCGGACCGTCTCGACGACGTTCCTGATCGACCGCGTCGCCGACGCACACGGCGAGGCCGTCCACGAGGTTCCCGTCGGCTTCAAGTGGGTCGCCCAGGGGATCGCCGAACACGACGCCCTCGTCGGCGGCGAGGAGTCGGGCGGCTTCACCGTCCGCGGCCACGTCCGCGAGAAAGACGGTGTCCTGATGGCGCTGCTCGCGGCCGCGATGCACGCCGAGGAACCGCTCGACGAGCGGGTCGACCGGCTCCTCGAGGAACACGGGACCGTCGTCCAGAACAAGATCAGCGTCGCCTGCCCCGACCACGAGAAAGCGCGAGTGCTCGAGGATCTCGAGGGCGAGATCCCCGACGCCGTCGCCGGAACCGACGTCGAGGACGTCAACACGGCCGACGGCTTCAAACTGCAACTCGCCGACGGTTCGTGGGTGCTCGTTCGACCCAGCGGGACCGAGCCCGTCCTGCGGGTCTACGCCGAAGCGACCGACGAGGAACGGGTCGAGGCGTTGCTCGAGGCCGGCGAAGAACTGGTCGAACCGCTGGTCTGAGACGGAGCGGTCGTGGTCCGGGACTGGGTTGCGTGCTCCGGGCTTCTCTTTACCACTGTCGGGCCGTACCATACACGTATGAGCACGGAGGACCGCGAGGACGCCGCGTACACGCAACTGACACCCGACTCGTGGCATCAGGATGAGGGAAGCTACTACATCGACTGTCCGGAGTGTGGCGCCGGAGCGACGCTGATGAACATCGTCAAACATGGCCGGTGTAACGCCTACATGGACCAGCAGGAGAACGAAACCGAACTCGACGAGGAGGCCTTCGACTGCACGGCGAAGCTCCATCTCGAGCTCGGCTACCGCTCCGATCCGGATCCGTCGGCGACCGATTCCGACGCCGAGCAGTCGGAGGAGAGCGTCTCAACCGGCCAAGGCGTTCCGGGAGAAGGCTCGCCGCCGGGAACCGACGGCGCGGTGAGCGAAGAACAGGAGTAGCGGCCTCGAACCCATCGCAGTCGACCGTTTAATCCACTTGTTCGGCCGGGACGCCGACGACCGTCGCACCCGATTCGACGTCTTTCGTAACGACCGAGCCGGCGCCGACGGCCGCGCCCTCGCCAATGGTAATATCGCCGAGGAGCGTCGCGTTCGCGCCGATTCGGACGCCGTCCTCGACCGTCGGGTGGCGTTTGACCGGCTCGTTCGTATCGCCCCCGAGGGTGACGCCGTGATACATGTGTACGTCGTCGCCGATCTCGGCCGTCTCGCCGATTACGACGCCCATTCCGTGATCGATCGTCACACGGCGGCCGATCGTCGCGGCGGGATGAATCTCGACGCCGGTCAGGAGCCGAATCAGGTGGGAGAGCAGGCGGGCGAGCAGCCGAAAGCCGGCGTTCCAGAGCCGGTGGGTAACGCGGTGTCCCCAGACCGCGTGAACGCCCGGATACGTGAGCGCGACCTCGAGACACCGCCTCGCGGCGGGGTCGCGGTCGCACATCGCCCGCGTGTCCTCGCGCAGTCGGCTAAACATCGCTCGAGGGCGTGTCGTCGGCGGTGAGGACGCGATACGACGGCCGTCCCGTCTCGAGGCGACAGCGCCGCCGACCCGGAGCGCAACGCGGTGGCTCGAGGTCGGTACACGCGGCGTCGCCGGTGGTTGCCATACGTGGGACTACCGGAGCACGGCGTCTAAAAGGGTTCGTTTCTGAGAAGGTTGAACACGAGAGTCGCCACGAACAACACGGCGAGGGTGGCGGCGAGACCGGCACCAAGTCCGATGTGGGGATCCGCGCCGTCGAGAGCCATTCCGGCGGCGAACATTGCGATCGCTCCAATCTCGAGGCCGAGTCCGAAGGCCCCCATTCGCGGATTCCCGCCGGTTCGCTCGAGGACCTCCGAGAAGGGAACGTCTTCGTCCGAACCGTTCTGTACGCTCGAGAGACGAAGCATCCACGGCAGGAACAGGTAGGTTCCAACGCCACCAAAGAGACCCATGAGCGCGCCGTACGTGGTACTCTCGAGTGCGATGACGCCGATCGCGCCGAACATGATGACGTTCATCACCGTCGATCCCCCGCCGATCAGGTTGAGCGTCCGTTCGTCGTATTCCTGTTCGTGCGTCGTCATACAGCGATACACAAATTCGTGAAAGAAATATATACCGGTGTATCCTGTTCGGAAGGATATTACTTCCCGCGCTCGAGTCGCGTCCCGATCTGGTCGGGGAGACCCGCCTCGGCAACGGCGGCCTGCACCGCCTCGATATCGTACTCGACGCGGTGAGTCTCGACGGTGAGCGCGTCGAGGTCGGCGACGGCGTATCCCGCCCGCGGATCGCCGTCTCGCGGCTGGCCGACGCTGCCGGGATTGACGACGATCCCCTCGGAAAATCGCTCGACACCCTGGACGTGGGTGTGGCCCAGGACGAGAACGTCCTCGTCGTCGAGCAGTCCCGACGAGAACTCCCGGGGATACGTATAGCGCGTGTACCGCTGCGGATCGTCCGGATGACCGTGGACCAGTTTGATCCGACCGTCGCACTCGCGGCGTTCGTTCGGCAGCGACTCGAGCCACGCGAGGTGGTCGGCGTCGAGTCGCCGCCGCGAGTGGTCGACGCCCGCCTGGGCCATCCCGTTGAATGTGAACGGCGCCGTCTCGGCGACCGCGGCGTCGTGGTTGCCCATCACCGTCGGCACGCCCCGCTTCCGGAGCGCGTCGACGCAGTCGGCGGGCCAGGGGTTGTAGCCGACGACGTCGCCCGCACACAGGAGTTCGTCGACCGCCGGCATCTCCTCGAGGACGGCCTCGAGGGCGACCCGATTGCCGTGAACGTCCGAGATGAGTCCGACCTTCATGCGAGGCTCTAACGGTCTCGAGACGGTTGTAGGTTGTCGGCGATCGGAGGCAGTTCGAGACGATTCGTGCCAGGAGATCTCGGACGGTGCAGAACGTCAGTATCCGGCGTATCGACGCGGTTGAACTCGAGTCGTTCGGTCTCCGGTGTCGATCGCCTAGCTCACGACGTGTTCGGTATCGTACGAGCCCAGTCGGCGAACCCATCCGTTCTCGGCGAGTTCCTCGATATCTTCGAGCGCCTCCTTCGTGCGGGCCTCGTACAGGCCGGCCTCGATGTCGATGTGGAAGACGTAGTCGCCGAGTCGGTGGCCGCTGGGGCGTGACTCGACGCGCGTGAGATTGATGTCCCGATCGGCGAAGGGCTCGAGGAGTTCGAGCAACAGTCCGGGATAGTTCGCGCTCGGGTAGACGATGAGCGAACTCTTGCCGCCGCCCTTCGAGCGCTCTTCGGCGGGGGCGAGCGCCAGGAAGCGCGTCGCGTTCGAGTCCTGATCCTGGATGTCCTCGGCGAGCACCTCGAGGGTGGGTTCGTCCTCGCCGTTCGCCGGGTGGCCGATGCCGGCGACGGCAGAGTCGTCGCGGGCGAACTCGACGCCCTGGGCGGTGCTGGCGACGGCCTCCAGGGTGGCGTCGGGGTACTCCCGCTCGAGGTAGCTCCGACACTGCGCGAGCGCCTGGGAGTGGCTGGCGACGGTGTCGAAGTCGGGCCCCTGTGCGAGCAGCGCGTGCCGAATGGGCGTGACAATCTCGCGGACGACGGCGACGTCGTACTCCGCGAGGGCGTCCAGACTCTCCGTGACGGAGCCCTCGATGCTGTTCTCGATCGGGATAACGCCCCGCTCGTACTCGCCGCCGGCGACGGCGTCGACGATCGACGTGACCGACTGTCGGAAGTCGACGTCGTCGCCGTTCGCGACCGCCATCGTCGCCCGGTGTGAGTACGTTCCTTCGGGACCCAGGGTAACTGCAGCCATCGCCTACTGATTGTCCCGATGGGATCAAAAGGGCTCGGGTCCGAGACCCGCGGTTGCGGCGGCTCGGAAGACCGACGCGGTCGATCAGGCCGGGACCGTGACGATGTCGTCTTCGTACTCGCCGACCGCCTCGAGGACGGCCTCGCGGTCGTCGTCGGGAACGTCGAACTCCTCGAGGGTGTTCGAGAGGTGCTCGACGATGGCGTCGAAGTCGGGTTTCGTGATGCCGAGATCGTCGTGTGCGCTCTCCATGTCGTCGCCGTCGTACTCGACCGGACCGCCGGCGACGGCGCTGATGAACTGCGTCTGGTGGGCGCGTTGCTTCTGCATGTCCGTCTCCTCGAAGTAGTGGGCGACCTGGTCGTCGGCGACGACGCGTTCGTAGAATCGATCGACGACCGCACCGATCGCGTCCTGACCACCGAGTCGTTCGTACAGTGTCTCGCTCATCTGAACGGTCCTACGAATGGGATGATTATAAGCGCCGGGTCGAACGTGTTCGCGGCTGGAACGCCCGACGAATAGAGACGTTCGATGCGGGCGAGGCGACGCTGTGGGCGAATCCTGACTTTGGCGTCGTCGGAGAGACGAGAGCACGTAAGCGATCCGACCAGTTCGTCCGCCAAGCGTGCGCTTTTCATACCCCAGGCGCCGATTCGTTGGTATGAGAACGCGCGGGACGTTGCGACTGGCGACGCGGGGGTCGACGCTCGCTCGGCGACAGGCCGGGATCGTCACACAGGCCCTCGAGGACCGACGGTACGAGGCCGAACTCGTCACCGTGGAAACGACGGGCGACCAGATCAGAGACGAACTGATCCACAGACTCGGCAAGACGGGCGCGTTCGTCCGCGAACTCGACGAACGCGTCCTCGAGGGCGACCTCGACGCCGCGATCCACTCGATGAAGGACATGCCGACCGAACAGCCCGAGCAACTGGTCACGGCCGCGATTCCGGAACGCGGCCCGCCGGGAGACGCGCTGCTCACGCCCGACGGGTCGACGCTCGAGGAACTGCCCGCGGGCGCGACCGTCGGCACCTCGAGTCTCCGCCGGCGCGCCCAACTGCTGTCTGAACGGCCGGATCTCGAGGTCGAACCGCTGCGAGGGAACGTCGATACGCGCCTCGAGAAACTACTCGCGCCCGCGCTCCAGGACGAACACCAGAAGCGGACGGAGGCCGACAAGGAACGCAAGGGCAACGCCGGCGACGAGGACTTCGAGCCCGCGTTCGACCACACCGTCGACGAGTGGTTCGACGACCTCTCGGAACTCGAGCGCCAGGCGCTCGGACGCGAGGTCGAGACCGAGTACGACGCGATCGTCCTCGCCCAGTCCGGCCTCGAGCGCAGCGGACTGGCCCGCTCCGTCGACTACCAGGAACTGCCGACGTCGACGTTCGTCCCCGCGCCGGGACAGGGCGCGCTGGCGGTGACGGCGACCGACGGCGAGACGGCCCGCGACATTCAGTCGGCGATCGACCACCCGCGCAGTCGCGTCGAGACGACCGTCGAGCGAACGATCCTGGCCGAACTCGGCGGCGGCTGCATCGCTCCGGTCGGCATCTACGCCGTCGTTCAGGGCGAGTACGTCCACGCGACCGTCAGCGTCTTCGACCGCGACGGCGAGGAGTCGGTGACCGGCAGCCGAGACCTCCCCGTCGAAACTCACGCCGAGGCCGCCCGCGAGTTCGCGCGTGACCTCGCGGACCGCGGCGCAGCGGAGTTGATCGAAGGGGCGCGGAGGGAGACCGACGGCGACGACGCAGACGACGGCAACGACGGCGACGACGGCATCATCTCCGAGGAAGATAAGCCCGAGGGGAAGTGAGGGGTCGTACGAACATGTCAGAAGCCACTCCAGAATCCGGACTCGAGTCTGGAACCGTCTACCTCGTCGGTAGCGGCCCCGGCGACCCCGAGTTGCTCACGGTCAAGGCAAAACGGCTGCTCGAGAACGCAGACGTCGTGCTCCACGACAAGCTTCCGGGCCCGAAGATCATCGAGGCACTGCCCGAGGACCGCCGCGAGGACGTCGGCAAGCGCGCCGGCGGCGAGCGCACGCCCCAGTCGGAGATCAACGAGCGACTGGTCGAACTCGCCGAGGACGGAAAGTCGGTCGTACGGCTCAAGGGCGGCGACTCGTTCGTCTTCGGCCGCGGCGGCGAGGAAGCCGAGTATCTCGCCGACCACGGCGTTCCCTTCGAAGTCGTCCCCGCGGTGACGTCGGCCGTCGCCGCGCCCGCCGTCGCGGGCATCCCGGTCACCCACCGCGATCACGCCTCCTCGGTCTCCTTCGTGACGGGCCACGAAGACCCCACGAAAGAAGAGTCCGCGGTCGACTGGGCCGCGCTGGCCGCGACCGGCGGCACCATCGTCGTCCTGATGGGCGTCGGTCGCCTGCCGGATTACACGGCCGCCCTGCTCGAGGCTGGCATGGATCCGACGACGCCGGTCGGACTCGTCGAGCGGGGCACCTGGCCCGGACAGACGGTAGCGACGGGAACGCTCGAGACCATCGTCGACGTTCGCGACGAAGAGGACATCTCGCCGCCTGCGGTGACCGTGATCGGCGACGTCGCCGGAACGCGCGACGCCGTCGTCGAGTTCCTGCAAAACGAGTCCGACGACGCCGGAGCGGGGGTGTAACCCGCAACGATGACCGACACACCTACCGTCGCCGTCTTCCGACCCGACGACGAACGACTCGAGAACGCCACCGCGTTGCTCGCCGATCTCGGCGCAGACGCCGTAGCGGACCCGATGCTCGCCGTCGAGCCCACCGACGCGACGCCGCGAACCGACGCCGACTACGTCGTCCTTACGAGCAAGACCGGCGCCGAACTCGTCTCCGCGGCGGGCTGGGAGCCCGGCGAACAGACGGTCTGTGCGATCGGCCCGGCGACCGCCGACGCGCTCCGCGAGGCGGGGTACGCGGTCGATATCGTCCCCGAAGAGTACACCTCGAGCGGTCTCGTCGCCGAACTGCGCGAGGAGGTCGACGGCGCGCGGATCGAAGTCGCCCGCAGCGACCACGGCAGCCCCGTCCTGCTCGAGGGCTTCGAAGACGCCGGTGCGTACGTCCACGAGACGGTCCTCTACAGGCTCGTTCGTCCCGAGGGCAGCGGCGAGTCGACCGAACTCGCCGCCGCGGGCGACCTCGACGCCGTCTGTTTCACCTCGTCGCTGACCGTCGAGCACTTCCTCGAGGCCGCCACGGCGCGTGGCGTCCGCGAAGAGGCCCTCGCCGGACTCGCAGACGCCACCGTCGGCGTCATCGGCGATCCGACGGCCGAGACCGCCGCCTCGCTGGGACTCGCCGTCGACGTGGTGCCCGAGGAGGCGACGTTCGACGCCCTGGCTCGGGAGACGCTCGAAGCCGTGGACGACGGCGGCGAGTAACACATTGGTAGCCGCCTCCGACATCAAAGAGGGCCGTCGTCACTGCGACGATTACGACGATTGATCGGCCTAAACTGCCGATATCGGCCGTGTGAAGCCGTTACAACCCGCGTTCGCAAGGTCAACCTCTACTCCTGCGAGACCCCAACGATCGAGTACAGTGTCAGTCGAATCAGCACTCGGACGACGGCTCGATCCACCGGAACCGGTAAGCCTCCGCGTCGCGTTCGCCATCTTCTGGGGAATCGACGCAATCGCCGCCACGCTGTTCTTTCTCGTTCCCTACGCGAACGAGTTGAACCCGGTGACGGTCCTGTTCTATCACGTCTTCGGACTGCCGGGTGTCCTCCTCGCGGCCGCCAGCTACGCCGCGGTCATCGTCGTCATCGGACACGTCCTCTCGAAGCCCCTCGATAGCCTTTTCCTGGCGCTCGTGGCGGTACTGTACTTCCTGTTCGCCACGAACAACGTGATCCTACTGGCCCTCGGCGAACCGCTTCCTGACTTCCTCGGACTCGCGGTGTAGCGTCGCGGTCGACGCGTCCAGGACCGGAGGTTTATCCCTCATGACGACCCACCATCGACCGATGTACCGATGACCGGGCCGGTTCCCGAACTCGCGGATCGAGCGACTGCGTGTGCCGAACACCTCCTCGAGACCGATCGCGTCGTCCTCGCCTCTCACATCGACGCCGACGGGCTGACGAGCGCCGCGATCGCCGCACAGGCCCTCGAGCGGGCCGCAATCCCCTTCGAAACGGTTTTCGAGAAACAACTCGACGCGGACGCGATCGAGGCCATCGCCGAGACCGAGTACGACACCGTCCTCTTTACCGACTTCGGCAGCGGCCAGCTCGACGTCATCGGCGAGTACGAGGACGCAGGCGCGTTCACGCCGGTTATCGCCGACCACCACCAGCCCGCCAACCGCGACACCGAGTACCATCTCAACCCGCTGCTGTTCGGCATCGACGGCGCGTCCGAACTCTCCGGCGCGGGGGCGAGCTACGTGCTTGCGCGGGCGCTCGCAGAAGAATCAGACGGTAGCGACGGAGCGACGGTCGCAGCCGACGGCGGGGCCGCTGTCGCGACCGGCGCCACCGAGCCGCGCGCCGATAACCGCGATCTGGCCGCGCTGGCCGTCGTCGGCGCCGTCGGCGACATGCAGGCCTCCGGTGGCGAACTCCACGGCGCGAACGAGCGGATCGTCGCCGAGGGCGTCGACGCCGGCGTCGTCGAAACCAGCACGGATCTCGCGCTCTACGGCAAACAGACCCGTCCCCTTCCGAAGCTCCTCGAGTACGCCACCGACGTCTACATTCCGGGCATCTCCAACGACGAGAACGGCGCGTTGCGCTTTCTCGACGACCTCGACCTCGAGTTGAAACGCGACGGCGAGTGGCGCCGCTGGTCCGGACTCACCAGCGACGAGAAACAGACGATCGCCAGCGCGCTCGTCAAGCGAGCCGTCTCGCGGGGCGTCCCCGCGACGAAGATCGAGCAACTCGTCGGGACGGCCTACGTCCTGCCCGAAGAGCCCGTCGGCACCGAGCTCAGGGACGCAAGCGAGTTCTCGACGCTGTTGAACGCGACCGCCCGCTACGAACGCGCCGACGTCGGCCTCGGCGTCTGTCTGGGCGACCGCGACGGCGCCCTCGAGCGCGCCCGGACGCTGCTCCGGAACCACCGTCGAAACCTCTCGACGGGGATCGATCTCGTCACCCGCGAGGGCGTCACCCACGAAGAGAACGTCCAGTGGTTCCACGCCGGGGACGAAATCCGCGAGACGATCGTCGGCATCGTCGCCGGCATGGCGATGGGCAACGAGGGAATCAGCCGGTCGAAGCCGATCATCGCATTCGCGGCAAAGAACGACGACGAAGTGAAGATCTCGACGCGGGGGACCCACAACCTCGTCAGACAGGGTCTCGACCTCTCGGTCGTCGCGGGCGAGGCCTCGAGAGCGGTCGGCGGCGACGGCGGCGGACACAACGTCGCCGCCGGCGCGACCGTTCCGAAAGGGAACGAAGACGCGTTTGTCGAACGCGCCGACGAGATCGTCGGCGAGCAACTGTCCTAGGCCGGTTCGGCACGCCGCCGACCGTCAGAACGGGTACTCGAGGCGAACCGAGGCTAGCGACGACGCCGGAGCCGCGTACGAACGTACTGGACGCCGACGATGGCTGCAATACTGGCGCTGACGATCGCGTACGGATCCTCGTACGGCGCCAGGAGCGCAGCCGTAACGAACAACGCTCCCGAGAGAACCGCGTACCCGACACCCGGATCCCCGCCGCTGGGTTGGTCGACCGGGTCGGTCTTGACGACGAGTTCGCCGCGCTCGAGTTGGCCGAAGACGGTGTCGAACCGCGCCGGAGCCCGCGCCAGCGCGGGCGCCGATTCGCGCAGATCGCGTCGCACGTCGTCGAACAGCGCCTCGACTTCCCCCTCGATCACGCCGTAATCGACGAGAAACGAACGGGTGACGTCGATGAAGTCGAACTCGGGATCGAGGCTGCGACAGACGCCCTCGCCGACGGTTCCGACCCGAACGAGTAACATCACGTTCGGCGGGATTCGGAACGGGAAGTCTCCGAGCATCGAGAGCAGTTCGGTGATGATCGCTCGCCAGGTGATCTCGGGGCGACCCTCGAGATTCTCGATTACTAACTCGAGCACTCGACGGACGGCGACCCTGTCGACCGTCGGGTCGAGCACCTCGAGGGCGATAAGCGTCTGCAGTAACTCGTCGACGTCACGCCGGACGAGCGACCGGTAGAGGCCCGTGAGGTCGTCCTGTTCTTGCTTGGTGAGTCGCTGACTCATGCCGTAGTCGTAGATGACGAGTCGTCCGTCCTCGGTCACCGCGAGGTTTCCCGGGTGAGGGTCCGCGTGGAAGACGCCGTCGACCAGCCCCATCTTCAGGTACGTTCGAGCGACCAGCGTCGCCATCTCGGTACGGTCGGTTCCGGCGGCGCTGAGGGCGTCCTCGTCGGTGATTTTCGCACCCGTCACGAACTCCATCGCGACGATGCGCTCGGAGCAGTGCTCGGGGTACGTCTCCGGAACGACGACCCGATCGTCGTCGGCGAAGTTGGCGCCGATTTCCGCCATGATCGAGGCCTCGCGCTCGAAGTCCAGTTCCTCGAGGATGATCTCCTCGAAGTCGTCGGCCACGTTCTCGATGGAATACCGCTGGTGTTCGTCCGCGAACGCGGCCAGCAACGGTACGAGGCCGCGGATAACGCGCAGGTCGCGTTCGATAATCTGGCGGAGTTCGGGACGGCGAACCTTCAGAGCGATTCGTTCGCCCCTGCGCTCGTCTTCGACCGTGTAGACGAACGCGAGCGAGCCGCCGGCAACGGGCTCTAGCGTCTCGAGATTGAGGTCGTCGCCGAGTTCCTCCTCGACGACGGTCAGGGGGTCGCCCCCGACGTCTTCGGGGACCTCGTCCTGGAGCGTCGAAAGCGCGTCGACGTACACCGGCGGCACGAGATCCGGGCGCGTCGAGAGAACCTGGCCGACCTTGATAAATGCCGGGCCGAGGTCGAGCAGCGTCTCAGTGAGTCGCTGGGCGCGCTGCCGGTGTGTGTCCGACGACACACGTCGCGGCGGACCGAACAACAGAAATCGACGCTGATCTCGGAGCAGTGTAATCGCCAGCGGGAGGAACCGAACGATAACCTGCACG
The DNA here is from genome assembly GCF_000337215.1 of Natronolimnohabitans innermongolicus JCM 12255. Classification (GTDB taxonomy): domain Archaea; phylum Halobacteriota; class Halobacteria; order Halobacteriales; family Natrialbaceae; genus Natronolimnohabitans; species Natronolimnohabitans innermongolicus. The sequence continues at coordinate 59,137 of NZ_AOHZ01000050.1, forward strand.
AAGCGACCGTAATAGCCCCTCATCGGTTGCGGCGTGTGTCGCTCTCGATCACGAAACCATCCATGGCCTCGTATTCGAACACCGATCACAAATACGCCACTGATTCGATACTTCGTGGCGGACGCTCAGGACGTATCGGTAGCGACGAACCGTCAGCGCATCGGCGAAATACCTACCGCAATTCTATATCGCAGTATAGTATTTATCGTGCTGGTGAATCGGAAACGGCGTCGTTCGCCACGACGTCACTCCTTCGAGACGCCGTCTGGCACACAACCCGAAAACTGGACCTGCTCGAGGGCGTTCCGGACGGCGATCGGGTCGGCCAATTCGGCGGCCGTCTCGTTGATCGACCGCATACACTCGAGGAGACCGTCGACCGCGGCGTGGCGCGTCGAAACGCGCTCGATCGACTCGGTGACCGTCCGGTCGCCAAGCGAGTAGCGATAGCACAGTTCCCAGCACTGACAGAGGCCGAGGCCCGGATGCGACCGGTCGGCGCTCGTCCGATCCGCGACGAGTTCGATCGGCGGTTGCCGGTGACGATACTCGAGGTGGCCGTCACAGCAGTCGACGGACCCCCATCCCGGTGGTAACGCCTCGGGTGGAATGGGGGGCTGATCGGGATCCATGTGGCTGGCTGAGGACCGTCGAGGGGGTGTTGATTCCGCTTGCGAATGCATCGTTCGTATAGTGGAGACCGGTAGCGCATCAGCAACCTGTCACACCTGCCGTTCGTACTGCTGACCGCAACCGATCGCCCGACTTTTGTCTCCGCTCGCCGTTGAGTCGCGCATGACCGACTTTGACCCCGAGCAGTTCGAGGACAAGTACGCCAACTACTTCCCGGAGCTCCAGCAGGCGTACAAGAACGCGTTCAATCGGATGAACGACCGGTACGACTCCGAACTCGTCCACGCGATCGACCAGCAGGTCCTCAACGAGAGCGAGCCGTTTTACGAGGGCGATGGCGAGTTCCGCGTCGAGTTGCCTGACGAGCCGTACGAGCGACTCACCGGCGTCCTCGTCGAACAAGAGCGGTTCGAGCAGGTCCTCGAGAAACACGTCGAAGAGATCGAGACCGAACTGCAGCGCGTCTTCGGATTCGCCTGAGACGAACCGAGTCGAACCGAGTCGAGCGATGCCGATCACCCGGAGCGGACGGAAGGTTTAGGGGCGCGCACACCTAACGGTGGCTCATGAGCACCGAGACCCAGAACGACGGGGACGACCTCGAGGACCTGTCTCTTATAC
>NZ_AOHZ01000051.1 GCF_000337215.1 Natronolimnohabitans innermongolicus JCM 12255
GAAGCTGACATGGGCGGCGGCGGCGGCATGAGCCCGTCGTTCCCCGGCGAGACCGTCGACGACGGCGAAGCCGACGAAGGACCGGAAGCGCCGTTCTAACGCGCAGCGTCGCCTCGAGTTTCGTTTTTGGCGTCTTCGACTCGACAGTCTCGACGCCTCGCAACACCAGTACGGTTAGCGAAGGCCGTGCGATCGCTCCCACGTCCGCACCAGCGACGTGAGCAACCGGTTCGTCGAGACCTCGAGCGCGCACTCCTCACCCCGATCGACCACGTAGCCAGAGATTGCATCGATCTCCGTGCGCCGCGTCGCGAGGATGTCCTGGTGCATCGAGGACGTGTTCGCGGTCGTCTCGCTCGCGACGCGTTCGAGCGCGGCCACCGCCTCGCGATTCGAGAGCCGAACGTCGCACGCGCGAGCGACGCGGGCCGTTTCGCGAGCCGCCGAGCGGGCGAGATCGTTCGCCTCGTGTTCGAGAATAGCACCGTTTTCGCTTCTCGAAAGCGCCGTCACCGGGTTGATACCGGCGTTGACGGCGAGTTTCTCCCACAATCGTCGCGGCATGTCGTCGGCGACGGTGGTCTCGAGTCCGGCCGCCTTGAACAGGTCACCGATCCGATCAGCGCGGGCCGAACGGCCGCCCTCGCGTGGGCCGAGGACGATTTCACCGATTCCCGTACAGGCGACGACGCCGGGATCGCGAAATAGCGCGCCGTAGGAGGCCGTTCCCGCGAGAACCGTGGTCTCGAGCGCGTCGGCGAGCGTCGTCTCGTTACCCATGCCGTTCTGGAGCGAGAGGACGGTGTCGTACGATCCGGTCGCGAGCGTTTCGGCCGCCGCTGCCGTGTCGAACGACTTGACGGTCACGACGGCGAGGTCTGCCTCGAGACCGCTGCCATCGGTCGTCGCGTTCGGTGAGACCGTCGCCTCGAGTTCACCGACCAGTTCGAGGCCGGTCTCGCGAATCGTCCGTACGTGTGGATCCCGGCCGACGAGCGTGACCTCGTTTGCGGCCTCGCGTGCCAGTGCGGCGCCGACGAGGCTGCCGAGGCTGCCGGCGCCGAAGACGACGATCTGCATGGCCGAAGCGTTGGGTTCGTGTCGATAAAAGGGGTGGCGACTCAGTCCTCGGTCCAGTAGTAACTGGCCTCGCGGCCAGGCCCACACGACGGACGGGAATCCGGGAGGCCGTCGTCGAGGGCGCCCATCTCACCGCACTCGAGACAGCGCCAGCGCGGGTGGACTTCGCCGAACTCGTGGCTCGACCGGACGTGTTCGATGCTCACCCCTCGAGGCCCTCCCACGGCGTGACGGAGAGTCACTCCTCGTCGTAGCCGCGAATGTGGTCGATCGCCTCTCCCACCTCGGTGGACACCTCGTCTCGAGGCCGAATCGCGTCCGCTCTCGTTTGTGTGCAATGTGTATACGTAACACGAATTGGGTAACGGACCGCTCACGGATCCTGAACAGCGGAATATCGTCTTCGCGGGACGCTCTCGAGAACGGTTGCGAACCCAGCGGTGAAGTGATATAAACTCCAAGGCGCGATATCGAATGGGCTGGAGCCTCGAAACCCGGGCCGACCGGAGTGTCGACCGCGACAGAAAACATGCCAGCATATCACATGGTAATAGAAAGCAATATACACCCTCCGTTCCGATACCCGTGAGATGGTAGTTAGCCGCGTCACTGGAACGGTCAGCCGGACGTTTCCAGTCGAATCAGGGGGTTTCAAAGCGACAGAATGGGCTATCTCCGCTTCAAGAAGTTACAGAGCACTCGGTATATGGCCGGTTCGAGTGGCTCTGGTTCGACCGCCGGTGACCGACGCGGGGCGGGCCATCAGATGCTCGCCTGTACTTGATACGTTCTCGAGCCGTCATACGGATGTGATCCACGGATGACAGGGACTGGTGTGACGACCGTTGGCAACTGTCGGATTAGCTACCGGCGAGCAGGGACAGACGGTCCACCTGTTGTCTTGCTTCACGGGGCCGGCATCGACGACGCGACGGTCTCGTGGCGTCACGCGATCGACGTGCTAGCCGAGGACTATCGCGTCTACGGGATCGATTGGCCGGAGTACGGTCGGAGCACGGGTGACGTGACCCACACCATCGACACGTACGTCGACGTCCTCGAGGGCTTTCTCGAGTCGTTGCCCTACGAACGCGTCTCACTGGCCGGTATCTCGATGGGCGGCGGCGTGGCGCTGGGTTACGCCCTCGAGAACCCGAACCGCGTCGAGCAGTTGGCGCTCGTCGATAGCTACGGTCTCGGCGGTCGACTGCCGAACGCACTCCCCTGGAAGGTACTGGGACAGATGCCCGGGGTGACCGAGTTCAGCAAGATCGCCGCCAGCGCCACGACCGACAGCGTTCGTCTGGTGCTCGATCATCTCGTCGCCGACGCGTCCGAGCTTCCCGACCCGTTCGTCGCGGACATCCGCCAGAAACTGATGGAACCGGGATCCATTCAGGCGTTCAAGGAATTCCAGAACAACGAACTCTCCTTTAACGGCCGCGTCGCGACGAACTTCGTCGACGACCTCGAGTCGCTGTCGATGCCGACGCTGCTCGTCCACGGGAAACAGGACCCGTTGGTTCCCGTCGAGTGGTCGGTCCGCGCCGCGGATCGGATTCCGGAGGCCGACCTCGAGTTGCTCGACGACTGCGGCCACTGGACACCCCGCGAACGTCCCGAGCGGTTCAACGAAATGCTCCTCGAGTGGCTCCCCGACGACCGATGCGTCCCGACGCCTGAGTATCCGCCGGCCGAGATTCCGGGGCTGACTCGAGCGAGTTACTGATCGATCGCCTTCTCGACACGGAGGGGTATAGTTTTATTACACTTTTATATTCTCAACCATCTCATCCGCAACTATCCCTCGTAATGAAACAGTAGCTAATTCGAATATATTCTGTACTAATTTGGGTGAACGGATTTATATCACCGATAATAATTGTGATGAGTGAGTTATCGGTTCTCGCCCGCTGGGCTGGAAGCATACGATGGCAAATCGAACACCACTCTCACGACGTGATAGCTTGATGGCGATTGCGACCGGGAGCACGCTACTTGGCGGCGGCGCGCTGGTCGTATCGGCCACTATGGACGACGACGGACGAGATGCCGAGGACGACGAAAACGGCGGAGACGACGAATCAGCCGAGGTCGATCCCGACGAAATCGAGTTCGTGGCAGCGTGCGTCGACGAGGAACGCGAGTTCGCGACGTTCCGGGTCGACAACGACAACGACGAGTCGGTCACGCTGACGACGGAGGGGACGTCAGTTATCGACTTCGGTCGGAACGGCACCGATGAAACCGACGCCAGCAGCGACGACGACAGCGGCGACGTCGATCACGACGAGGCGGTCGAGCAGGTCAACTCGATCATCGAAGACACGAACGAACGCCTCGAGAACGTCGATGATGTCGAACCGATCGACGAGATCGACGCGAATACCGGCGACGATGTCCAGGAGGAAGTATTCACGCAAGTCGTTGCCGAGATCAACGCTCAGTCCCAGGAGCTCCTCGGGACGGACATTGCGGGTGCTGTCGACACGCCCGACGAAGCTCGCGCGGAAGCCGACGAGATCGAAGCGGAGTACGGCGCCGCAGCACAAGAGGCCGTTGATGGGCTAAACGACGCCGCCGACAACGTCGAGGAGATACGTGAACTCACCGACCGTGGCGGCAGCGGGGACGGTTCGGCCGACGAACTGACCGTCGGCGCCGACGACTCGGAGACGGTCACGACCGGACTCGAGGACGACACGGCGACGGTATCGCTTCACCTGGACGGCGACGAGATCGCAGAGGCGACCGCCGATTACGACGAGATGGACAACTACTGCTCTCACAGCCCCTGAAGGCCAATGGACAGTAGAGAACCGCTGTCCGTGAGGCACAACGGTTCCGCGATCGTTTCGATCACGCTGTTCTGTTGCACCGCTCGTTTCTGACGGGAGCGATACCTACGGTAGCGTTCCGGCTACCTGCGTCGCAGCGCGCTCGAGAACCGAAGGTCGGTCCGATCGGGAGATTCAAAAGCTGTCATCCGGTTATCGAACCACCGGTTCTGCGCTTTCGTTCGCCCGTCGTTCACCGCAGATCCGCACCGGCTACGGCGACCGAGCTAGTTCAGTACTAAACTACAATGAATTATAAATTTGTTTTTCGTCCATAACTTCTAAATATCAATGTTGATAATTAATGGGCGTGGTTATCGATAACGAGTCGAAAGCCGCGATCGCACTCGGCGCGCTCGCTGGCGCACTCGCGTGGATCGTCGGATACGGCCTTACCTACGCCGCCTCGATCAGCGATCTCCGATCGAACGAACAGTACGACACCCTCGAGGCTGCAACCGACGAATCACTCGCCGTCGAGATGGTCGGGTTGCTCTACTACAACGCGCACAACGTTGTCGCGGACGTTCCGCAGTACAGCGTTCTACAGGCGCTCGAGCCGAGTCACAACTTCGTCCTCGCAGAAGGCGGGAGCACCCTGGCGTTGTACGCGATCCCCGTATTGTTCTTGATGGGCGCCGGGGCGGTGGTCACGCTATACACCCACAGCACCGACGAGTCGGCGACAGACGCCGCGCTCTCCGGGTCGGTGATCGTCGTCGGCTACCTCCCGCTCGTCGTCTTCGGAACGTTCGTGTTTACGGTCGATCCGGGCAATGGAGCGATGGCGCCGGACCTGTTCCTGGCGATCGGGCTAGCCGGAACGTTCTATCCGCTCGTCCTGGGCGCACTCGGCGGCGTCGTCGCACACGTCGTTTCGCGCACGCCCCAGAGCGGTTCGGTCTCCGATCCGAACAGTACGTGACGACCGTCACCATGTAGACGCCCGGGTTCTCGTCCGCGAGTCGCCGCCTCACGGACCACCGAGGACCGTCACTGCACACCTGATCGCCAGAGGGCGTTCCGATCAGTGTATAACTCGTTTCAGTAGCTCCGCTACCATCGAGGTCGTTCCGAACTCGCCGACTCGCTCAGTCACGAGAATCGACGATTCTCGAACGACGTGGCCTCGAACTGATTCACCGACAGCCTCGAGCGACGTGTTATCGTGTGGTGGGTTCCCTCGAGCGGATGCGAGAACGAGTACGCCATCCGCAACCGGAACGGATCACCGGACGGCGCGACCGACACACCACGAGGGTCACGGGAGTATTCCGCCGTGGATCCAACGTGCGTTACCGCGATTCAGGGACGGTCGCCCTCGAAGCCGTGCCGGGATCCGTATCCCTCGAGGTGACGAGTCCCCACCGGTTGCGACGGTAGTGACGTGACCGCTCCGTTCGACGGCTTCGACGGTCCTCGCGGCCGGTCGGTCGAGGGACGGCTTCGAGCGGATCGACTCAGCACGAACCGCTCGGTGTTCCGAAGCGAAGCGAGTTTCACGCTATCTAACCGATCGAGAGGGTACACCGTGGTATCGGCTCGAGTGGTGGATACGCGGATTCGTCTCCGTCGCGACGAGAGGGCAATCGTGCTATTGTCGTGGGGAACCCTCTTTCAACGCCCAGAGACGGCTGATTCGAGCTGTCGGTGACAAATAATCACGGTCCTCGACTGGTTCGATCAAGCGGTAGTTCGATACGATGTTTATCTAATTCTCGAGTAATTATTCAGGTAATTAGTTGCAGAAATCTCAATTGGAATCAGTAGAACTAATGGGAGAACTGGGAACTTTGAACGATATCTTCGTTTAATAGTGTCGTCTGCTGACCTTCCACACGCCTTCGTTACACTGCGAAGGTAGTGATCAAATGAGTCAACAACGATGGACACAGGTCCTTGCGGTAACGTTCGCCATCCTTATGGCGTCATCTGCGGCGCTGGTCGGCTTCGGGTCGGTCGCGGCGCAGACGTCTGAAGAAGACGCAGTCGAAGAGGTCAACGAAGACATCGCGGAAATCAACGAACGGTTCGAGAACGTCGACGACATCGAAGAAGTAGAGGAGTTTGACGCGGACGTACAGGAAGACCTACAGGATGAGACGTTCGATCAAATAGTTGCGGAGATCAACGCCCAGTCCCAGGAACTCCTCGGGACGGACATTGCGGATGATGTCGACACGCCCGAGGACGCCCGCGAGGAAGCTGACGCGATCGAAGATGAGTACGGTGTCGCAGCCCAGGACGCCGTTGACGCGCTGAACGACGGCGCGGACACCGTCGAGGACTGGCAGCAACTCGCCGAAGAACTCGAAGAGGCTGAGGAAGAGGCCCCTGACGAAGACGAAGAAGAGGCCCCTGACGAAGACGAAGAAGAGGCCCCTGACGAAGACGAAGAAGAGGCCCCTGACGAAGACGACCTCGAGATCCCTGATGACGCCGGAACCATCGTCGTCGAGGAACTCACCGTCGAAGAGCTGACCGGCATGGAGATCAATATCGAGAACATCTACGTGATCCTCGACAGTATCGTGGAGGACATGCCGGTTGACGACCTACCGGAGGACCCCAACGATGACGAGTCGTACGATGAGAGCGACGACAAACACTGTCCGTAGCGACTGACGAACACCACTCGAGGGCGCGAGCGACTCTCGAGCGCACCGTTCTTTTTTGTACTCGGCGGAAGCGTCCCGTAGTTCACTCGGCGTTGAACGCACTCACCAAGCACTCTGGCACCGAGTACATCGGCTTGCAGACAGCGTACCAGACCCGTCGACGGCTACGAGAGCACCGGTCTCGGTTGCGGACAGTTTCGTTTCCGTTCTGAGAAACCGTCCGATGAACTACGCGCCGAAGATGGAAGAAGAGCGAAACACGGTACTATCCATCTCCGGGCCCGCCACCCATGAAATCCGCAATAGTCGTGGGCTTATTCTTGTCGTTCTCGAAGATGCTCTCGAGAGATTTCTCGAGGACCTCTAAGCGCTGTTTCGTGTAGTCTCGACAGTCGTATTCGTCGGCGACCTGGATCGCGGTCTGCATGTACTTGTTGACCGAGCCCTTGTGAACGGTGAGGTTGACCCGACCGCCACACTCTCGACAGTCGCCGGTCAGGGGCATCCGGCGGAACTTCTCGCCGCAATCTAGACAGCGGGTTTCCTGGCGCGAAAAGGCCCGCAAGTTCCCGATCAGGTCCGGCAGGAAGTGATACTCGATGACCCGTTCGGCGACGTCGGTCTCGTCGACGGCCTCGAGTTTGCGCGAGAGCTCGAGCTGGGCGTCCATCTTGTCCATCATCGAGCCCAGCGTCTTGTACGCCGAGAGGTCGGGCCCCATCGCGATGTCGGTGGTGTCGTGGGTGTGCTCGAAGCCGGTGTACTCGCCGTCCGTGCCGAGGGTATCCTCGCCGATCTGGATGTCTACGGATTCAGGATCGGCCTGCTCGCGGGTAGCGAGGTAGAACTCGCGGGGGTACTGGCTGACGATGTCCATGTTGTGGGCCTCGTCGTCGATCTCGGAGGGATCGATGCGTGAGGACATGACGAGGGGCGCGTCCATGCGGCCGCCCCGAGAGGAGGGGAGGAACGACCGGCTAAAGTTGATGAGACCGTCCATGAGCAACATGACGCAATCTTCGTCGCCGTCACACTGGGCCGAGTAGAGGTCGTTTGCGACGAGCGTATGCGTCCCTGAAACCGTCAGACAATACGTGTAGTCGGTGTCGGCCGGGAGCGGTTCGGTTCGGTCGACGATATCGACCGGCGGACGACCTCCGTCGGTGACGCCCGTCGCTGCTGTGGCTCCGATATCCGTCGGAGACCGATTTGGCGTCGGAATCTCGTCGCCGGGCTCGAGTTCGCTCGCGGCGATTCGTTCGAGACCGTCGTTCCAGACGACCATCGTGTGATCCGGGGTTACGGTCAACGACCGTCCGTTGCGGGTTTCGACGCGGATCAAATGGTCGGGAGCCGGGTGCTTCGACACGGCGTCGACCGGTCGGCGAACGCGTCGTCCGTCGTCGTCGATCGACGGGACGGTAATCGATTGCTCGAGTTCCTGAACGAGCGTCCCGAAGTCGTCTTCGCGGGGATCGGTTAGCCGCGACTCGACGAACGCCTCGATCGATTCCTCGCGCGCGATTCCGGCTTCGTCTTCGTAGCGGACCGTCGTCTCGGGGTGGAAACAGTTCCGACGCTTCGCGGCGTGAAAGTACGGATGCGCGTATCCGACCGCGGCGCTCGTAAATCCCACCACTCTCCCGACGGTCGCCGCGCTCGTGTGCGGCGCCATCCCGAAGACCAGCTCCCCGACGAGCTCCTGGCGATCCTCGAGTTCGTAAAACGGCTCGAGGCCGTAGTACTGCTCGAGCAGGTCGTCGATGAAGTTCGCCGTCTGCAGCATGTGCTCGGCGGCGCCGTCCGAGAGGACGATGTCCTGGACCTTGAGCTCGACCAGCTGGTCCTCGTGGGTCAGGGGCTCGCCGTGGATGTCTTCCTCGTAGCCGAGCGCCTGCAACTGGCCGACGTCGACGTCGAGTTCGCTGGCCCGAACCGAGGTGACGGGCAGGTCGGTCATGTCGTAGCGGACGGTGCCGTCCTTGAACGACGAGACGTCGTGTTTGGCCCGTAGGATTCCTTTCTCGATGGGTTCGGGAACCTTGGTCGTCGAGGTCAGCCCCTTGACGCCTTTCAGGATGTCGAAGGCGTTCTCGCGTTCGCCGACCGACTCGAGGGCGTTGCGAAACTCCTCGTTGATGTCGATCTCCCGGGTCTCGACGCAGGTGGCCTCGACCTCACAGCGGCCACACTCGACGCGGCCGGCCTCGTCGGGTTCGACGCGGTCGTCGCAGTCCGGACAGCGGTAGTCGGGCTTCGTTCGGGCGGAACACTCGGGACAGCGGTTCTTGAACGTCTCCTCGTGACAGTCGGGACAGCGCTGGCGACCGATCTGCACCTCGACGACGCCGGGGGTATCCCGCATCGTCTCGGCGTGTTTGGCCGCGTCGGCGACGTTTCGCTGCGTGCCGCCGGCCTCGCCGATGGGAAAGAGCGTGTGGACGGCGGGGCTCAGGTCGCGGCTCTCCGACTTTTCGGGTCGGCCCATTCGGTTTCCGATTCGCGTGGGCGCGCGCTCGCGAACGCGGAAGGGGGCGACCTCGTTGACCGCCTCGATGGCGTTGGCGCCCGGGTCTTCGCTCTCGTGGCCCCACTCGCGGGCGCGCTCGGAGAGGTCGTCGTCGGACCAGGTGCGCTCGAGTTCGACGATCGGTTCGTCCTCGCGACCGTCGGGATCGAGCGCGGCTCCGTCGGCGACCGCTCGTCGGGGTTCACAGCCGACGGTGCGGGCGAACGGCAGCCAGTCGTCGATCTCGATTCTGTCGTCGCCCTCGCGCTGGCGGTGTTCGACGATGAGCGCCTCGAGGATCGCCGCCGTAGACTCCTCGTAGGGGAGCACGAGCGTCCCGTCGGCGTCGGCTTCGTCGCCACCGATTTCGTCGTCGTCGGCGCCTTCGATCCGGCCGGCGGCGACGGCGTCGGTCAGTTCGCAGAACTCGTCGACCGAGATATCGTGCCAGAGGTAGGTGTAGGCGGGGTGAAGCGGCGCGTCGTACTCGAGGGCCCACTCGAGGGCCTCGTCGGCGTCGGGGTTTTCGAGGTCGATTCGGGGGTCGTCCTCGAAGGCCTGTACGTCGGCGCCGGCGGCCGCTAAGTCCTGTATCCACCACTCGTCGGTGTAGGAGGCGGGTGCGAGCGGGTGGTTGTTCTCGATGAACTCGCCGTAGTTGACGAGGTACTCGCCGAGGTCGACGATCTTCTCGACGCCGTTTCTGATCTCGAGGGCTTCCTCGGGATCGTCGATGCGTCGAACGTCGCCGTTTGCGAGTTTGACGGTCGGCCCCTCGATGGTGTCGACGGGGACGACGCCGGCGGCCTTGCCGGGGCGTTCGGTCTTGATCTGCGTCCCGGTCGCGAGGAAGTCGTCGACGAGGTGCATCGCGGCGGGGTGGACGCCGGCGGTCGCGAAGCCGTGGTTGCGCGCGCGACCGTAGCGCAGTCGGAACCCGCCCTTCGCACAGGGGTGGGAGAAGACCGGTCGGCCGGCGATCAGGTCCCGAAGGAACTTCTTCGATTTCTCGACGCGGGGCGGCCCCGCGGACTCGTCGGCGTCGTCATCGCCGTCGTCGGCCGAATCGGGCGCCTCGTCTTCGTCCTCGGCGGCGTCGTCACCTGCGTGCTCGACGGCGTCTTCGCTCTCCGCATCGGCGTCGCTCGAGTCGCCGTAGTTGCCGTCGATCAGGTCCTGGAGCCACGGCCAGTCGATCTCGTCGAGGTTGCGGGTGTAGCGCTGGATCTTGGGCGCTTTGAGGGCGATCCCTTCGGCGAGGACCAGACACATCCCTCCGCGGGCACTGTTAGTGTCGACGCGGTCCAGGTCCCGAAAGCCGGAGACCTCCTCGTCGCCGGTGGCCTCGCCGTCGAGCATGATCGGCATGTGTTCGGCGATGAACTTCGTCTCCTTGTCCTTGGGCGTGTACTGCAGTCCGGTTTCCTTGTCGTAGAGGCCGATCTCCTCGGCGTAGCGTTCGACCTCTTCGTCTCGGGCCTCGTACTGTCCCATGCCGACGAGCGCGCGGGTGTAGTCCGCGACGAGCACCGAGAGGGCCTGTGCGGTCCCGCCTGCAGAGCGGATCGGCCCGGCGTAGTAGACGTTGACGAACTCGCTGCCGTCGTCGTTTTCGAGGATCTCGACCTTGTCGATGCCCTCGATGGGCGCGGCGACGACACCTTCGGTCAGCAGGGCGACCGCGGTGCGGACGGCCCCCTCGACCTTCCCGGCTTTCGTCTCGTAGTCGCCGACCCGACCCTCCGCGAAGTCCTTCGCGAGTTCCAGTGCGGCCTCCTCGCGGGACATCTCACCCTCGAGTTCGCGCACGCGCTCGGCGACACCGTCGATTCCGAGGATGTTCTCGACGCGGTCGGCCATGTCGCGTGCGGTCGGAATCTCGACCTCCGGTTCGGGATCTGCGCCACGTTGTTTCGCCTCCTCGGCGACGTCCATCGCCGCCTCGAGCTGGGATTCGAGCCGTTCGAAGTAGCGTTCGTCTGCCTCGCGCATCTCAGAGCCAGAGGTCCAGTTCGGTGGTCTCGTCGTACTCGCGCTCGAGTCCGTCGGCGAAGACGCGCATGTAGACCTCGCCGGCCCAGACGGTCGCCTCGTTCAGGTGGCCGGCGTACGCCGTGCCGTCGGGATCCGAGAGCACCGTGTGCGTGTGCGCGAATCGGTCTCCGTCGAGCCAGGAGACGTTACCGACGCAGCTTGCCACCTCGAGTGGCTCGTCGAATTCGATGGGATAGTACTCACACGCTTCCTGATCGTAAAACCAGAGTTCGGCGTCCTGGACCGCGCCGAGGGCGCTGAACCAGGCTGCGTCCGCGTCGACGTCGTCCGCGAGCGACTCGATCTCGGCCCGCCACTCCGCGCCGGTCTCGAGGCGGGCGACGTACTCCGATTCGGTCTCGACCGCCCGATAGTTCATACGCACCATCACCGCCGCCACGACAAAAATGCCACCGGTCCGTCGCCGCGCGTTCATCGAGTGGCACTGCTGGGCCGTACTGACCGTCTTCGATTCGCGGCGACCAGATGTGGCCGCCAGCCGCCTCTTTTATAACGGTTTCTCATCTAGTTTTTCGCCACGAATTCTACCACGAATTGAAATAAACAGACTTTGAAAGATTATGGCGTCGGTAAACGTTGCTTGGACGAGGTCTAGATCCCTGCTACCAATATACCACGGGAGTTATTGTATACCGAGATGGTGCACGATCAGATCACGCCGACGCGACGGCAGCTACTCGCGTCCGGTGCCGCATTGAGCGCAACGATGGTGGCCGGCTGTATCGGTGGGGACAGCGGTCCGGGAGACGGGCTTCTCTATACGCAGGAAGTCCATCCGGAGGGGGATTTCGATCCGGTCGTCTCGAACGACGCCTACAGCGCGCAGGTTATCCACCAGGTCTTCGACGGGCTCTACGAGTACGACTACGACCTCGAGCTCCAGCCGAAGCTCGCGGCGGGCGAGCCCGAAGAAGAACAGGACGGCGAGCGTTACATCATCGAGATCGTCGAGGACGCCGAGTTCCACAACGGCGATCCCGTCACCGCCGAGGACGTCGCTCACTCGTTTACCGCGCCCGTCGAGGAGGACACCGACAACCGGCCGGAGTACGACTTCATCGACGTCGACGGAACCGAAGCGATCGACGAACACACCGTCCAGATCGACCTCGAGCATCCCTACGGTCCCTTCGAGACGCTGACCGTGGCGACGTACGTCGTCAACGCGGACGTCCGGACGGACGATCCCGGCGACTACAACACGAACCCCGTGGGCTGTGGGCCGTTTACGTTCGAGGACTGGACCTCCGACGAGTACGTGGAACTCGAGGCCTGGGACGACTACTGGGCCAATCCGGAGCCGGAACTCGAGTCGGTTCGGTTCGAAGCCGCCGAGGACGACGCGGGGCGGGTTTCTCAGATCCTCGCGGGGGACACGGACGCGATCGCGACCGTGCCGCCGGAGGACTGGGATCAGATCGAGGGCGAGGAGGGGATCGAGGTCTACCGAACGGAGAGCCCCTCCTACCAGTACGTCGCGTTCAACTGCAACGAGGGCGAGACGACCGATCCCGACGTCCGCCGGGGCATCGCTCACGCGTTCTCGATGAGCGACTTCGTCGAGACGAATCTCGGCGAGAGCGCGACGCCGGTGAGTTCGCCGATCCCGCCGATCGTCGACGACCTCGGCTGGGACTTCCCGAGCGACGAGTGGGAAGAACAAGCGCCGGAGTACGACCCCGACGAGGCCGAAGCGCTGCTCGAGGAGGGGCTGGACGATCCGGACGACTGGGAGCCGACGATCATCGTGCCGCCGGACGACGTTCGCATCGCGCTGGGCGAACTGATCGCCTCGCGACTCGACGAACTCGGCTACGACGCCGAGGTACAGGCGCTCGACTTCGCGACGCTGACGGACACGTACATCTCCGGTGACGCGGACGACTACGAAATGTACATCCTCGGCTGGACCGGCGGCCCCGACCCCGACGTCTACCTGTACAACCTCTTCCACGAGGAAAACGCCGGCGTCACGCAGGGGCACTTCTACGAGGGCAGCGACGACTTCCACGACAACATCCTCGAGGCCCGCGAGACGGCAGACCAGGAGGAACGCCGGGAACTCTACGTCGACGTCATCGACGAACTCGTCGAGGAGGTGCCCGTGATGCCCGCCTACTCCGAGCACAACACGATCGCGGCCCAGGACTACGTTGGTGACGTGCAACCGCATCCGAACGTCTCGTACAATCCGGAACTCGTCTCCGACGAGAACAACGTCTACCTCGAGGACGATGAGTGACGAGTGACGAGGACGACTGACGGCGTCGCCTTCGAAAAACGGAACCGGCCGCGCGGCGGCTCGAACAGATTCGAACCCACGACAGCATTCGACGAATGGGACTGCTCAAGTACACGATCTACCGACTGCTACAGGCGATCCCCGTCCTGATCGGTATCTCGATCATCACGTTCCTGCTGGCGAATCTGGCGCCGGGCGATCCCGTCCGGCTCATGCTACAGGGCCAGCAGGCGGACGAGGAACTGGTCAGGACGATCGAACAGCGCTACGGACTCGACCAGCCGCTGCACGTCCGGTACTGGAACTACATGACGGGACTCGTCCAGGGCGACCTGGGCTACAGCATTCACCGCGATCGGCCCGTCTCGGAGCTAATGCTCGAGCGGGCCGGCCCGACGCTGTTGCTGGTGCTGTCGGCGTACGTCTTCGCGATCGTGACGGCGATTCCGCTCGGCATCATCGCGGCGAAGCGGCGCAACGAACCGACCGATCACATCTCCCGGATCGTCGCCCTGATCGGCGTCAGCACGCCGTCGTTCTGGATCGGCATCATGCTGATCATCATCTTCGCGGTACAACTCGGCGTCTTGCCGTCGGCGGGGCTGGTATACCCGTGGCAGCCCCCCGAGGCGGCCGGCCACGACGGCTACCTCGAACACTGGATCGAGTCGATCAGACACCTGATACTGCCGATGATTGCGCTGGGGACGCTCCAGATGGCGACGCTGATGCGAGTCGAGCGAACGCAGATGATCGAGTCGCTCCAGGAGGAGTACGTCAAGCTCGCCCGCGCCTACGGCGTGCCCGAGCGGACGATCCTGCGCAAACACGCGTTCCGCTCGGCGCAGTTGCCGATCATCACGATCATCGGCCTCAACCTCTCGACGGCCCTCGGCGGCGCCGTCCTGATCGAGACCGTCTTCGCCATCAACGGGATGGGGCGGCTGTTCATCGAGGCGATCCAGCAACTCGACTACCAGCTGATCATGGGCGTCACGATGGTGCTCGGCGCGATCTTCGTGATCGGCGTCGTCATCACGGACATTTCCTACGCGTACATCGACCCGCGCGTAACCTACGGGGAGCGTGAGTGATCGTGAACGCGACCGAAACAGCGAGCGACCGGCGAACGAACGCGGCGATGCGAGGTGAGTGAGACATGGCAACGACTGAATCCCAACTCGAGGAGCAACAACCGAGCGTCGGCCCCGGCGAAGACGAGGCCGACGAGGAAGTCGAGACGCGCGTCGGCTGGCGGTACACGCTGGCGAAGATCAAGCGGGACGCGACGGCGCGTATCGGGCTCTACATCGTCGCCGTCGTGCTCTTTATCGCGACGTTCGCAGCGATCGACAGCAACGTCGCGCGGCTCACGTTCGGGGCGGTCCAGGATTATCCCGCGGCGCGGGCGCTCCCGATCTTCGACCATCCGACGGCGATTCCGCCGCCGGGCGAGGCGAACGCGAACGCGCCGCCGGCGTTCGTCGACGGCGGGACGCTCTCGCATCCGCTGGGGACCGATCCGCAGGGACGGGACTACTTCACCCGCATCGTCTACGGCTCGCAGGTGTCGGTCAGCGTCGGCATCGTCGCGACGGCGATCGGACTGATCGGCGGGACGATCGTCGGCGCTATCTCGGGGTACTACGGCGGCAAGGTCGACGACGTCCTGATGCGCCTCGTCGAGACGCTGTATGCGATTCCGCCGCTGGTCTTGATCATCGTCTTCATCGTCTTCCTCAGCGGCGGCAGCCCGGACATTCGGTACGCGATCGTCGGCGTCGGGATCACGTTCATTCCCGTCTTCGCCCGCATCATCCGCAGTCGGGTGCTGTCGGTCCGGGAGATGGACTACATCGAGGCGGCCCGCGCCGCGGGCGTCAAGGATCGCAACATCATCCGCAGACACGTTATTCCGAACAGCTTCTCGCCGGTACTGGTGTACGCGACGCTCCAGATCGGCGTGACCATCCTGACCGTCGCCGGCCTCTCCTTTCTCGGCTACGGCGCCCAGCCGCCGACGCCTGACTGGGGCGAGATGCTGCGGATCGCCCACGGCCGGTACATGCACTCGAACATCTGGCTGTCGATCTGGCCGGGGCTGGCGATCCTCGTGACGATTATGGGATTCAACCTGTTCGGCGACGGCCTCCAGGACGCGCTCGATCCGCGGATCAAGAATTAACCCATGTCCGAACCACTCCTTCGCGTCGAGAACCTGAAGACACAGTTCTTCACCGAGAGCGGTACCGTTCGCGCCGTCGACGGGATCTCCTTCGAGGTCCACGAGGGCGAGATCGTCGGCCTCGTCGGCGAGTCCGGCGCCGGCAAGTCCGTCGCCTCGATGAGCCTCATGCGCCTCGTCGAGGATCCCGGCGAGATCGTCGGCGGCGAAATAACCTACAGAGGAGAGACGCTCTTCGGCCTCGAGGAGGGGCCTGACGGCGAGTTGCGAGAACGCGACGAGATGCTCTCCGAATCGGAGATGCGCGAGCGAATCCGCGGTCGGGAGATCGCCGTAATCTTCCAGGACCCGATGGAGTCGCTCAACCCCGTCTTCACCGTCGGCGGCCAGCTCCGGGAGTTCATCGAACTCAACCGAGACCTCTCGAGCGGCGAGGCCAGAGACGAGGCGATCCGGATGCTCCGCGAGGTCGGCATTCCGGATCCCGCCGAACGGTACGAGGAGTATCCCCACCAGTTCTCGGGCGGGATGCGCCAGCGCGTGCTCATCGCGATGGCGCTGGCCTGCGAGCCCAGCCTGATCATCGCCGACGAGCCGACGACGGCGCTGGACGTCACCGTCGAGGGGCAGATCCTCGATCTGGTCGACGACCTGCAGGACCGCTACGACACGAGCTTCGTGTGGGTCACCCACGACATGGGCGTCGTCGCCGAGATCTGCGACCGCGTAAACGTGATGTATCTGGGCGAGATCGTCGAGCAGGCGCCGGTGGACGAATTATTCTACGACACCAACCACCCCTACACGAAGGCGCTGCTGGACTCGATGCCACGCCCCGATCGCACCGTCGACGAACTCGATCCCATCGAGGGCGTGATGCCCGAAGCGATCGAGCCGCCCTCCGGCTGCCGGTTCCACCCGCGCTGTCCCGACGCCCGCGAGGTCTGTACGCGCGTCCACCCCGAGACCCTCGAGGTCGACCGCGCCGACGGCTATCCGCACCGGACGGCCTGCGTGAAACACGACGTCTTCGACGTCGACTACGACGGGAGCGTGCCGCTCGAACCGGGCGACGAGGCCGAGACGCGGGTCGGCGGGACGGGGACGGAGGCGGGCGCGGACTCGAACTCGAGTTCGACCGGCGAAGAAGAGCCCGCGTCGCCCGACGGAGGTGACCCGCAGCGATGAGCACGCCCGACGATCCGATCGGCTTCGGGGAGAGCGACCTCGCCCACGGCGAGACGTTACTCGAGGTCGAGGAGCTGACCAAACACTTCCCGGCCGACTCGGGACTGCTCGCGGGCGTCAACCTCGAGCCCGGCCAGTTCCCGCCGGTGAGTTTCGGCGTCGATCAGGTCGAAGCCGTCGACGGCGTCTCCCTCGAGATCAAGAAAGGCGAGACGCTGGGGCTGGTCGGCGAATCGGGCTGTGGAAAGAGCACGCTCGGCCGGACCATCCTGCGGCTGCTCGATCCGACCGACGGAACGATCCGGTTCAAAGGCGAGGATCTGGCCGAGTTGAGCGGCGAGGAACTGCGCCGGAAGCGCTCGGAGATCCAGATGATCTTTCAGGATCCCCAGTCGTCGCTGGATCCGCGGATGAAGGTCGGCCAGATCATCGAGGAGCCGATGCGAGCCCACGACATGTTCGACGACGAGGGCCGGGAAGCGCGTGCGAAGGAGCTACTCGAGAAAGTCGGCCTCGATCCGCGCCACTACAACCGCCATCCCCACGCCTTCTCCGGGGGACAACGCCAGCGGATCAACCTCGCGCGGGCGCTGTCGGTCGACCCCGACTTCGTGGTCTGTGACGAACCCGTCTCCGCGCTGGACGTCTCCATTCAGGCCCAGGTGATGAACACGATGGAGGAACTCCAGGCGGAGTTCGGCCTCACGTACCTCTTTATCGCCCACGACCTCTCCGTCATCCGCCACATCTCCGACCGCGTGGCGGTGATGTACCTGGGCCACGTCGTCGAGGTCGCCGAGAAGGAAGAACTGTTCGAGAATCCGCAACATCCCTACACGAAGGCGCTGCTCGAGTCGATCCCCGTTCCGGACCCGCGGGAGTCTGGCGCCCGGGGCGTCCTCGAGGGGGAGGTCCCGAGCCCGCAGGACCCGCCGTCGGGCTGTCGGTTCCGAACGCGGTGTCCGCGAGTGATCGCACCCGAGGAGTACGAACTGACCGACGAGGAGTGGGGCCACACGCGGGCGTTCATGCGCGCGGTCAAACGACGAACGTTCGAGCCGATGACGGCAGCCGACCTCCGTCGAGAGTTCTTCGACGGCGACCTGCCCCGCGGCGGCGCCGGCGAAATCGTCGACGAGGCGATCGGGTACGTCGCAACCGATCGTCGGACTGACGACGAGCGCGGTGGAGACGGGGACGAGGACGGCGTCACCGACGACGACTGGGAGCGCGCCACCGAGTTACTGCTCGAGTCGTTCGCCGAACGGAGCATCTGTGCGCGGGAGCAACCGGCCTACGAACTCGAGGCCCAGCACGGGTCCGACCCCCACTTCGCGGCGTGTCATCTGCATCGGTAAGCGCGGGCGCACGGCGCGGCTTCGAAGGCGTTGCCCAACTCGAGTCGAGCTATCGGATATCAAACACCTGTTCATCGTCCACAGTACTCGAGCAAGAAGTACAGATAATCGACCATAAGATGCCGTTAGATGGTTTGAATCGAGCATTCGACCGATCGGCGATTCTGCGTCGGTTTCGGCAAAACCAACACCATCTTTCATCTCGAAAATACTTATGTACACGACGCACTTGGTTACTCGTGTATGAGTAAACTCCTCGCCACCGTCACGGCAGGCACGCAGCGACTCGCGAAGGCCCGACGAACGATCCGCCACTCCCCGCAGTTCGGCGACGATCAGTCGAGCGACGACGACGAGAGCCCGGCCGGCCGCATTCCGCCGGGCGGCTTCCTCACCGGGTGAGGACTCGAACCGATGATCGACGTCCGCGGTTGCGGTTTCCGTTCTTCTCTCGAGTGACCGCGAGACTCGAGCGACGCGTATTCGCCGTCCGTCGTCACCCGCAACTCGACCCCTCGGTGAGCGCCCGGCGTCACTCGAGGACGGACGCGGGATGTTTGAGATACGCGTCCTGGTCGGTCACGCGCTGGTACCACTCGTAGAGCGTCGCGACGGCGGCCTCGTCGGGATCGAATCGAACGTGGGGTGCGCCGTGGTAGCCGCGACAGCTGACGAGGAAGAAATAGAGCGTCCGGTGGTGGTCCGGCGTCGCGTCGACGACCCCCATCGTCCGGCCGCCGAGGTCGTCGGAGAAGTCGTTCAACAGGGCGGCGATATCGTCCTGCAGCTGTTCGTCCGGGCGATATCGCGCCACGCCGAAGGCCTGCTGCATGTACGTCGTCGCCGCCTCGAGAAACGGGTTCGAATCCAGTCCGGTTGGATCAACACTCTGGAAGGCCTCGTAGAGTTCGAGGACGGTCGTCAGTTCCTCGCTCGTGACCGCAATCGGCATCACTGGCTCGCCCTTCGGCAGCGAGTAGTCGGGGAACGCGTGCGTACCGGGATCGGGCAACTGGCCGAATAGCTGCTCGAGGGACATACGTGGTACCACGACCCACGGGACTAAACGGTTGCCGGCGTACGCTGACTCCGATCGCGTGCACTCGAATCCATCCTACTCGAGTCGGATCGTCGTCGCGTCGCTCGGCCGGTACGTCTCCTCGCCGGTCGCGATGAACGCCCGCAGTTCGTACTCCCCGGGGTCGGGAACGACGGATTCGCGGCGACCGCCCGCGGTTCGCTCGAAGCGGCCGTGCCAGGTAAACCGGACCTGTTTGCGCTCGCCGCCGCGAAAGCGGAAGACGGCGGGTCGGTCGGGGACGTACCGTCGCTCGTCGCTGGCCTCGAGGTCGCCGTCGACGGTCCACCCCCACCGTCGTTGGCTGGGCGTCGGAATCGAGACGGGAATCGGCAGTCGATTCTTGAAGTCGACCGTGATCGCGACGGGGTCGTCGCGCGCGTAGACGTCGCGGTCGGTCCTGATGGAAACGGCGACCGCTCGCCGGGCCAGCGCCGCCGGAACGAGCGACGAGAGAAACGTGGTAATCGTGTACCGCGAGTCGTCTCGCTCGAGGTCGAACGCGTCGCTCGCGTCGTCGGCGGACTCGCGAGGTGGCCGTGGCCCGACCATCGACGGGAGGTCCAACGGTCGGCTACTAAACTGTCGGGGGCGGCTCTCAGATCGCGGCCGCTGCGTCGGCGTCGTGACGATCGAGTCGTGTGAACGTTCGGCAGCCGAAACGGCCGATAACACCGGCGTTACCCGGTGAAACGGATGTCCAAGAACGGCTATTACAGTTCCGTTCCTCTATCAGGTTACACGATGTTAGTTGCTATCGAAACCGTACCGTTGCAGACGTTCGACGGCCCCTTCGCCGACGAGTTGTTCTTCGCGGGCCGCGTCATCTTCGGCCTCGTACTCGCGTTTACCGGACTGAATCACTTCCTCGACCTCGAGAACATGGCCGGCTACGCCGAGTTCAAGGGCGTCCCGGCGCCGAAACTGTCGGTCGTCGCCTCCGGCGTCGTGTTGATCGCGGGCGGGCTCGGCGTCGCACTCGGGGTCTTCCCGGCGCTCGCGGCGGCCGCGCTCGCGGGCTTCCTGCTCGTGACGACGCCGATGATGCACGACTTCTGGGCCGCACCCGAAGAAGAGCGCCAGACCGAGATGACCCACTTTCTGAAGAACGTCGGCCTGTTCGCGGCGTCGATCGCACTGCTGGCCGTCAGCGCGCTCGAGTGGCCGTACGCGCTCGGGCTGACGGTTTTCTGAGCGAGTCTGACGCTGACGAGGACTGAAAACTGAATTTCCGCGGTTCGTCCGTAATCGACGTCGACGGACGGGACGGCGCCACGTTGCCGTAGCGTCGCCAGTCAGTCGGCTCACTCCTGGGACCGTGACTTCTCTCGGCCGCCCGCGACGGTCCGCGAGAGCGGTTTGCGCCGTCGCGTCGTCCCGTCCCCACCCCCTTATCGCCAGGCCGTAAGCGTCGGCGCGTCGGTCGCCTGCATCGAGAGCCAGGCCCCGTCGGCCGAAATATCGGCGATGACGTAGTTCGTACTCGAGTCGCTCGAGTCGATCGAACCGACGATGGTGTCGGACGTCATGACGTGGGGGTTCGTCGCCATGTATGTGAGTGTCACCCACTCATATATAAACTCGTCGAATCGAACGGACACGTCAATTGGTTGAATGGCTGCGGACGACCGGCGACTCCGGTCTGCGAAACACTGGGTTTATACTCATTTTCGCCGTATCGATGGGATATGAACGTAGCCGACGCGATGACGGCCCGCGAAGACGTGGTAACGGTGGAGCTTCCGGGCACCCGCTCGGACGTCCTCGAGTACCTCCAGGAGAAATCGTTCTCGTCGGTGCCGGTCGTCAAACCCGGCGACGACGGCCTCGAGTACCGCGGAATCGTCTCCCGCGAAGAACTGATCAAACAGCCCGACGAGGACCAGCTCGTCATGCTGATGGACGACGAAGTTGTGACGACGACGGCCGACACCGCCCTCGAGGACGCCGCGCGGACGATGGTCGAGGAGGGGGCGCGTCGCGTTCCCGTCGTGGACGGCGAGTTCGAGGGAATCATCACGGTGACCGACGTGATCCACGCCATCGCGACGGGCGACCAGGAGACCGACGGCACCGTCGAGGGCTACGCGAGCACGGACGTGAACACGACCTACGAAGGCGCGCCGTTGCCCGTCGCCGAGCGCGGACTGTACTACGCGAACGTTCCGTACACGGTCGTACTGGACGACGACGGCGATGTCAGCGGCGTCCTGACCGAAGTCGACATCATCGACGTCGCACGCATCGTCGAGGGCGAAGAGGAGACGGGCGACAATTTCCCGGACCAGGACTCCGAGTGGTCCTGGGAGGGAATCAAGGGCGTCGGGAGCCGCTACCTGCCCACGCGGGACATCGAAATCCCCGCGGAGACGGTCGGCGAGTTCATGAGCGACGACGTCGTGACGGTCGCCGCGAGCACGTCGATTCAGGAGGCCGCCCAGCGGATGATCAGCAACGACATCGAGCAGATCCCGATGGTCTCCGGCGAGCAGTTGGTCGGTATCGTCTGTGACGTGGATCTGCTGGAGGCGCTCTATGAGTGAGGACACCGCGGCCGACGGCGACGCGGCGACGAGCGAGAAACTCGTCGAACTCGCCAAGCGCCGGGGGTACTTCTTCCAGTCCAGCGGCGCCTACGGCGGCGTCGGCGGCTTCTACACCTTCGGTCCGCAGGGCGCGTCGCTGAAGGGCAACCTCGAGGACGCCTGGCGCGACCGTTTTGCCGTCGCCGAGGGCAACATGGAGATCGACGCGCCGACGATCATGCACGAGCCCGTCTTCGAAGCCTCGGGCCACCTCGACGGCTTCGACGACATGCTGATCGAGTGTCCCGAGTGCGGGACGAGCAGCCGCGCGGACCACCTCGTCGAGGACAACACCGAGTACGAGGACGCCGAGAGCCTCCCAATCCCGGAGGTCGAGGAGGTCATCGCCGAGTACGAACTCTCCTGTCCCGAATGCGGCGCGGGGCTGGCCGGCGTCGCCGTCGAGGACTTCAACCTCATGTTCGCGACGAACATCGGCCCCGGCGACGCCCAGCCGGGCTACCTGCGGCCCGAGACGGCCCAGGGCATCTTCGTCGAGTTCCCCCGACTCAAGGAGTACGCTCGAAATCAACTGCCGTTCGGCGTCACGCAGATCGGGCGCGCCTACCGCAACGAGATCAGCCCGCGCCGGTCCATCATCCGCACGCGGGAGTTCACGCAGGCCGAACTCGAGTACTTCATCGACCCCGAGACCGACGACCCCGACCTCGAGTCCGTCGCGGACGTCGAGGTGAGCCTGTATCCCGCGAGCGAGCAAAACGCCGCGGACGGCGACGAGATCGAGACCACGATCGGCGACGCCGTCGAGGAGGGGATCATCTCGAGTCCGTGGGTCGCGTACTTCCTCGGCGTCGCCAAGCCGTGGTACGAGGCGGTCGGCGTCGACATGGACCGATTCCGGTTCCGCCAGCACCTCTCGGGCGAGCGCGCTCACTACGCCAGCGACTGCTGGGACGCGGAAAGCGAGATAGACGGTAATTGGATCGAGATGGCCGGCTTCGCCTACCGCGGCGACTACGACCTCTCGAAACACGAGGAGTACTCCGACGATCGGTTCACGATCTTCAAACAGTACGACGAGCCCAAAACCGTCGAGCGCGCCACCGTCGACCCCGATATGAGCTATCTCGGCCCCGAGTTCGGCGGCGACGCCCAGGCCGTCGTCTCGGAACTCGAGGATCTCGCGGCCCGCGATCGGTCCGCGTTCGAGGGCGACAGCGTCGAGATCGACCTCGAGGGCGAGACCCACGAGATCCCCGTCGAAAAAACCGGCTTCGCGGTCGAGGAACAGACCGAGGCCGGCGAGCATATCACCCCCCACGTCGTCGAACCCTCCTTCGGCGTCGACCGACTCGTCTACACCGTCCTCCACCACGCCTACCGCGAGGACGAGGTCGACGGCGAGGAGCGCACCTACCTCGACCTCGAGCCCGAGGTCGCGCCCACGTTCGTCGGTGTCTTCCCGCTCCAGAGCGACGACGAGCTCGAGGCGCAGGCGAACGACATCGTCGCCGACCTGCGCGCGGAAGGGCTCTCCGTTACCTACGACGACTCGGGGAACATCGGCCGGCGCTACCGTCGCCAGGACGAGGTCGGCACGCCGTTTTGCGTGACCGTCGACTACGAGACGATCGAAGAGCGCGAGGCGCAACGCGCCTCGGATAGTGCGAGCGGCGATGAGCCGCGAGCAGACGAGACGACCGTTACCGTCCGAGAACGCGACACGACGAACCAGAAGCGACTCCCCGTCGACGACCTGGCCGAGACGCTGGCGGCGATTCGCGAGGGCGACCTCGAGTTCGAGTCGCTGTAGCGGTCGTCGAGGGTGTCGTAGAACAATTGGCACACCAAAGAGCAGGGTGAACGCTGTGATGAATGAGCCCAGTGACTCTGCTCTCTGGCATAATATAGTAGCCACTGAAACGATTTACACACTGATCGCAACGCCGTACTGCGATCAGGTGTGCATTGACGTTCAGTGGCTACTATAACTATTCTATGACGCCCTCATTTTCACTTAAACTATGGGATTATGGGTTTTTAGCTTTCGAATGGACAGGTCCCAATAGGATTCAACTCGTCGGACCCGCCAACACAACGATCTCCTGTTGGCTTTCCGGCCAAAACTGAATCTTCGCTTTGGATGCGGGCACTCCACCACCATGTTGGACAGGCCACGAGAATACCAGGCTGTCCCACTGATCACCCTCATCGATAGTAATAGTTAGCGCTCCCGGGATGCCGTCAAATGAGATCGTTTCGTCAGCGGAATTCGCTTCGAGTTCGACCGCTTCAATATGGAAGAATTTGCCAGGTCGTTCTCCGATATGGATGTGAAACGTTCTGGAAGTGGACTGATCGTAATTGTATACTGCGATCGAATACTCTCGGTTATCATCCGAACCGAACCCAAGCGATGTACAGCCAGCGATTGCTCCGCTAATGACTATCCCACTCCCGCAGAGAATTTTTCTTCGTGATTTCATATTTCACTCGATAATAGACTCTCATATGCCAAAGTAGGCTTTGGTGAATCGCCATACTGCGTTCGGATGTAGTGTCTCACTGTCTTCCTGAGATTGGTCAATCGGTTCGGTACCCCGGATTCCCAAGGGTGCAGTCACGACCGTTCCACCATGACGCCTCGAGCGACGTACTTTTCGGTGCTGTCTCCGTAGCTACGATATTCAAAAAGTCGTCTACCGAAGCTACGTCTTGCAGGGTTGCACTAGTGCTGGACACACATCTTGCACCCTGCAGCTTCCATTGTGAGGCGTTCTATGACACGCTCGTAGTCGGGTATACGGTTTCGTTATTCGGAGTTGGAGATGAAACTCGCGGCACGTACAGGCACAGGCGTTACCGCTAGCAACCGCGAGCGAACGGGCCAAGGAATCCCTCGAAGCCGCACGAACGGCGCGGCTGAGGGGGTGACGTGGTTCGAAGACGCATTGCGTCTTTCGTCATCACGAGATGGCTTTGCCGTCTCGAACGACCGTGTTTTTCATCAACGCTAAGCGGGATCGAAGATCCCGCGGGGTCGTCGGCGCTTCGCGCCGACTGCTCGAGGGACCGTCGGTCCCTCGCTGTCCGAGAGAGCTTCGCTCTCTCGGTGTTTTGCCGAGTGCGGTCGCTTCGCGACCGCACGCAGAGCAAAAGGTTGTTAGAGTTCCTCGGCGAGCGTCGGCGCGACCGAGACCGCGCTGACGCCGCGTTCGATCGTGTCGGTGCCGTAGATCGCCTCGACGCCGGCCCGGCGGAGTTTCGTAACCGCGTTGCGCGCCAGCAGCGGGTGGACACAGGTGACGAAGACGCGTCCGACGGCTCGCTCCTGGAGGACGCCGACCGCCTCGCTCATCGTCGATCCCGTCGCGATGATGTCGTCGGTGACGACGACGTCTCGGCCGGCCACGTCGACGTCGCTCGGCGTGATCTCGACCGCCGTGCCGGAGTGGCGAACCTTCTCGAAGTAGTCCGTCTCGCCGTCGCCGTAGGCGTCTCGAACGGTCTCCGCGAGGTCGATCGCGCCCGCGTCGGGCGAGAGGAAGACCGGCTCCTCGAGGCCGGCGGGCAACGGCTCGGCGAGTCGACCGGCCGCGCTGACGGCGGTCGCCGTCGGCTCGAAGAACTCGCAGACGGCGGCCTCGTGGGGATCGACGGTCAGCACGCGGTCCGCGCCGGACGAGATCGCACGCGCGACGGCCCGCGCGGAGATCGGATGCCCCGCTTCGAAGGCTTTGTCCTGGCGGGCGTAGCCCATGTAGGGGACGACGGTGACGACCTCGTCGGCGCCGGCCTCGCGGACGGCGTCCTGGAGCAAGAGCAGTTCGAGGTGGGCGTCGCTCGAGACGGTCGAGCCGACGACGATCGCGCGGTCGTCGTCGAAATCGGGTGCAGCCGCGAGCAGTTCGCCGTCGGGAAACCGGTCGTACTCGACGCCGGCGAGCGGTACCTCGAGTTCGTCTGCGAGGGCGGCGGCCAGCGCCTGCGAGGCCGAGCCGCTGACGATCGTGGTCATACTCGAGCAGACAGCGCGCGGGCTAAACCCGTTTCCGTTTTCGATTTCGATTGCGGCCGGACGGGGACGTCACTCCTCGTCGGCGTCGTCGGGATCTCGCCCGTCGTCGCAGTGACCCGGCGAGGTGTTACTCGAGTACGTCATCCGCTCGTCGTCGGTGATACGGACGAAGATGCTGAGACAGTCCGATTCGTTCCACCCCGACGGCGTGATGTCGATCGGGTCGCCCTCGTTGAGCCGCGCGGTCACGCGAAAGCCCTCGCGGTCGGCGTCCCAGTCGCGCTCGAGCGTCGCGCTGTTGCCACCCTCGAGGGTTTCGGTCTCCCACGCTTCGATCTCGCCGTCGAACTCGACGAGGAGGTCGATCGTGTGCGCCTCGTCGTCTAAGTTGTCGACGATGATCCCGCCCGACACGGTATGTGCGTCGTCTTCGGTTTGGTCGTCTTCGTCGCCGTTCTCGTCGCTAGCGTCGCTGCTACTCGTACAGCCGGCGGCGACGCCGACGAGACCGACGCCGGAGACCGCGAGCAGTCGCCGTCGTGAAATCCCACTCATGTTCGAAGTGCAAAGTATCCGGGATAGTTAAATCTCCGTCAGACGCTCGAGCCGAGATCGGCGGGAACCGCGGGGCGTGACGAGTAACTCAACCGTCGTCGGCTACGGCGAGACCGGTCACATCCCCGACACCGATCGTCTGCGAGCGCCACCGACCGCCGACGTCGTCCGGCGTCGCGGAGAGGAAGGTTCCGCGCTCGGTGACGGCGTAGACCGTCGCGCCGTAGCCGATCCCCGCAATCGGCGCGCTCGAGCGATCGTACTCGCTCCAGGACTCCGCGTCGGCGTCGTAGGCGTAGACCGTCTCGCCGGCGACCGCGTGCGCTCGGCGCAGTCGGCCGCGTTCGCTTCGCGGATCCGCGGCGACGGTCTCGAACTCGCCCTCGAGTACCGCCATCCAGCCGTTGCCGAGCTTGTAGAGGCCGTCTGCGGTCGCGGCCAGCGGAACGCCGGCCGCGGAGACGTCCCGGACGTCCGTGAGCCCGGCGTGATCGAGCGCGCCCTCGTGGACGCGGTAGACGCCGCTGTCGGTCCCAACGAGGTCGCCGTCGATCGCGCGAACCGTCGCGACGCCGTTGTGCTCGAGCGGCGTCCACTCGGCATCGACGGTCGGCGAGGAATCGCCGCTTTCGTGACCCGTTTCGACCGCGGCGGCGACCGCATCCGCCTCGAGTCGCGCGACCTCGCCGTCGGGTCCGGCGGCGATCAGTCCGCGGTCGTCGGCGCCGACGGCGACGGCAGGGCCGAAGCCGGCGTCGATGACGGGCGACTCGTCCGCACTCTCGGTCTGCGCTTCGGTGTCACGGTCGCCGTCGCGCTCGGGTCCGGACTCGAGCGCGAGCAGCCGGACGTCCTCGTCGGTCGCCATCGCGACGACGCCGCCGCCCGCGGCGATATCGCGGGCGGTACAGCGGTCACAGAGGCCGAACTCCCCGACGGTGTCGCCGGCGACCCGGACGCGAACGACGCCGATCGAACTGGCGACGTAGGCCTCGAGGGCGCCCTCCCGGTCGCCGTAGACGCGTTTTTCCTCGATATCCATACGTAACCGGTCGGGGTCGCACGCCGAAAGCGTTCTGTCTGCTGGGTGAGTCGGCGTGCCGATCGGACGGGCCACGCTCGAGTCGGATCGACTCGAGTTAGGTCGGGCCGAGTCAGGTCGAGTGGAATCGGATTTCGGTCGCGCTGCTCGCGCCTCGAGGAGGACCCGCTCGGTGCGCCGGTTGCCCGCGGACACCGGCGCAACGCACAACCACTTTGCCGAGAGCGTCGTACCCGTGCTATGCGAAAAATTCTCGCACTCGTCGCCGCCCTGCTCGCCGTCCTCGTTCCGAACCGAATCGTCGACGCCGCCGAACGACTCGCCTTCGAGGATCCCGATGCGGGTCGACTCCGGTCGTGGACGCTCCCGATGGCCAGACTCGAGGGGCTCGTCGTTTGCTGGCTGCTCGTTCGCCACCCCGCACAGACGACGATCCTCAAGCGTCCGCTCTCGGTGCTCGGACTGGCGATGGCGCTCGTCCCCCGCCAGAGCCTCTCGGTCGGCCTCGAGTTGGCCTACGAGAATCCCGACGAGCTCGAGGTGAAACCGTGGATCGGGCCGGCGACGCGGCTGCTCGGTGCGGTGTACGTCGTCGTCGGACTCGCCGCGGTTCGCGCGACCGGGCGGTCGAACAGACGACGGACGACGGACGAGTGATACGGTTTACTGTCCGTCAGTTCCGGTGCAACCGCCGTCCAGGTAGCGGTTGCGCCGATACATCGTTGCAGCAATCCGTATGAGCGGGCGCGTCAGTACTCGCGGGTCTCGACGCCCGACTCGGTACCGACGTACGTGACGTCCGCGAGATCGACGAACAGGCCGTGTTCGAGGACGCCTGGGAGTCGCGAGAGTCGCGTCGCGAGGTCGCCCGGATCGTCGATCGCACCGAATTCGCAGTCGAGCACGAGGTTGCCGTTGTCGGTGACGACCGGCCCGTCTTTGGCCCCGGCCTCGCGAAGCGTCGGCTCGCCGCCCAGGTCGCGAACGCGGTCGGCGACGACCGTGTGGGCGTCGGGGATGACTTCGATCGGGACGGCCCGCTCGAGCGTCGCCGCGAGCTTCGACGGATCGGCGACGACGACGAACCGGTCCGCCGCGGCGTCGACTACCTTTTCGCGCGTGTGTGCGGCGCCGCCGCCCTTGATGAGCGCGCCGTGGCCCGCCGACTCGGGGTCGTCGGCGACCTGATCCGCGCCGTCGATGGCGATATCGACCGTTTCGACCGCGTCGAGCGTCGTCAGCGGAATTCCGACCTCGAGTGCGAGCTGGCGCGACTGAAACGAGGTCGGAACGCCGCGGATCGTAAGGCCGTCGTCGACCGCTCGGCCGAGCGCTCGGATCGCGTGGGCGGTCGTCGAGCCCGTCCCGAGCCCGACGACGGCGCCGTCGGCGACCTCGTCGGCCGCGCGTTCGCCCGCTCGGCGTTTCGCTGCGTCGGATCCGCCTGCCGTCTTCATGGCTACTACGGCGAGCGGCGGCGGCAAAAACGTTGTACTCTCCGACGCCCGGTTAGAGATCGGCGCGACCGAACGCCCAGAGGCCGATAGCGAGCGGGAGCAGGGCCCACAGCGCGAGGATGACGAAGCCGAACCACGGCTCGGCGACCAGGGGCAGTTCGCCGACGTCGTACTGGTAGGCGTCGGCCATCGTAAACGACGAGTCGCTGAAGACGGCGCCGATAGCGGAGCCGTAGGCGGCGTCCGGCGAGATCGAAAGGAGGCTGATGTACCACTCGGGGAACTCCTCCATGAAGAACTCGCCCTCGACGAGATAGAGCGCGACCTGGACGAGGGTGCTCCAGAGGAACCAGAAAAAGAGGATGATTCCGAACGCGCCGATCGCCGCCCGCGAGGTCGATTTCGTCAGCGAGGAGACGCCGACGCCGAGACAGACGTAGACGACTCCAAACAGGATCGTCACGAGCGTAAACAGGAGATAGTCGACGATCGAGACGCTGCCGACGAACGCCAACAGACCGACGAAGCCGACGCCGAAGCCGATCAGGATCGAGACGGCGACGACCGCCGAACGACCGAGGATCTTTCCGACGACGACGTCGCGTCGCGTGTGCGGCAGCCCGAGCAGGAACTTCAGGCTCCCGCTCTCGCGCTCGCCGGCGATAGCCTTGTAGCCGACGACCAGGGCGATAATCGGCACCAGAAAGCCGGCGGACGTCTGGAGGGCGAGGACGAGTTCGATCGTCGACTGTGCGCCGTCGCCGAGTTCCTCCCCGAACAGCTCGCCGAACTCCGCGGCGAGGTAGGCGCCGCCGAGCGTGAACAGCGCGAACACCGCCGTCAGCAACATCAGTTTCCGCGAGCGGACGGCGTCCTCGAAGTCCTTCTTTGCGACCGTGACCGCGCTCATGGCGCCACCCCGCGGGCGTCGGCGTCGCCTTCGGTGTAGGCGACGAACAGGTCCTCGAGCGAGGAGCTATCGGTCGTAAAGTCCTCGACGGTGACGCCGTACTCCTCGACCGTGTGGAGGACGGTCGTCTTCGCGCTGTCCTCGCAGGTGACGAGCAGCGACGGGCCGTCGGCCTGCACCTCGCTCACGCCGTCGATCGAGCGGACGGCCTCGAGCGCACCCTCGGCGTCGTCGGGGATCCGATCGAGCTGGACGCGCAGGCGCGTCTGGGTGGGCATCGTTTCGCGGAGCCCCTCGACGGTGTCTTCGGCGATCAGGCGGCCGTCCCGGAGGATGCCGACGCGGTCGCAGACGGCCTCGACCTGACCGAGGACGTGCGAGGAGAAGAAGACGGTCGCGCCGCGTCGGTTTTCCTCGCGGATGATCTCGCGCATCTGGCGGGCGCCGTTCGGATCGAGGCCCGTGGAGGGCTCGTCTAAGATGAGCAGGTCGG
Source organism: Natronolimnohabitans innermongolicus JCM 12255 (assembly GCF_000337215.1). Lineage (GTDB taxonomy): Archaea > Halobacteriota > Halobacteria > Halobacteriales > Natrialbaceae > Natronolimnohabitans > Natronolimnohabitans innermongolicus. Next base: position 30,172 of record NZ_AOHZ01000051.1, read on the forward strand.
GTTCGCCGACCAGCGCCGTCGCGAGCATCAGTCGCTGGGTCATCCCCTTCGAGTAGCCGCCGGCTTTCTTGTCGGCGGCGTCGGCGATGCCGACGCGCTCGAGCAGTTCGTCGGGGTCGTCGTCGGCGTCTTTCGACTCGATGGCGAACTCGACGTGTTTGCGGCCGGTCAGCCGGTTGTACGTCTCGACGCCCTCCGGGAGAATCCCGGTTCGTTCGCGGATCTCGAGCGTGTCCTCGGTGGCGTCGAGGCCGAAGACGCTGACCTCGCCGGCGGTCGGCCGGATGAAATCGAGGATCAGGTTGATGGTCGTCGACTTCCCGGCGCCGTTCGGGCCGAGGAACCCGTAGATATCGCCGGAGTGGACGGTGAGATCGAGACCTTCGAGGGCGGTTTCCGAGCCGTAACGTTTCGTCACGGAGGAAATATCAATAGCTGTCATAGCCTGCGTATCAGCGGTGTTCTTAGGCAGAATACATATATCTTGCTACAGTTTACGTCGCCGCGGCGTCGCTCCCGCTCGTTGCAAAGTACGGAGACGACAGCGGGATCGCCACCCTTCCGTGAGTCAGAGTACCGGACGAAAGATACATACCCGCTGATATGTATGTGACGGGCTAGACAGATGCACAGAAGTTCTCACCGCCGCCTCGAGGCGGGAAGTGACTACCGGCGAACGGAGGCGCAAGCGACGACTCGTGATACTGCCGGACAGCACGCGTTGCCGATCGGTCGCGCGACTGCGGTCGTCGCCGTCGGAGCCGACCGCGAATTCGCGACCGACCGCTCGCTGACTGCTGTCCGACAGCATGAGTACGGAGGTACCGAATGCTCGAGTTGACGGCGACGCTGCTGCAGGTCGAAGAAGAGATTTCGCCGGAGATGATGATCGCCAGTCTCGTCATCGGACTGCTCATCGCCGCGGGAGCGGGTTACTGGGTCTACCGCGACGCTTCCAACCGCCAGAACAACGAACTCCTCTGGGCGCTCGGTATCGGGTTCTTGCTCTTCCTGTTTCTCCCGGTCGGCCTCGTCGCGATCGTCGCGTACCTCTTGCTCCGCGGCGACGTGACCGAATCGACGGACGAACACGGCGGTGACTGGGACGCCGACTCCGGGGCCGACGACCGGGGCAGAGACACCGAAACCGACGACTGGGGATCGCCAGACGAGGGGGCGACCAACAGCTGGGACTCCTCGACCGACGACGCAGACGACTGGGGCAGTTCGCGAGACGAGCAGGACGACCGCGACTGGTAATCCGCTCGCCGACCGTTCGAGACCGAAATGTATTCTACGAGACAGTACGTGGCGCCGCTATGGACGCCGCCGAACGACGCGATCTCATCGAGCGCGCTAACCGCCAGAGCGCGACTATCGGCCAGCAACTCCCCGAGACGATCACCGTCGGCGACGACGACCTCCCGCTCGAGGAGTTCGTCATCGAGACTCGCAAGGTCGAAGGGATTCCGGACGACCTCAAACCGGTGGTCCGGGAGGCCCAGGTGGAGTTGACGAACGAGCGGAAACAGCTCGTCGACCGCCTCGAGTCGGCTCCGATCGACCGCGAGGAGGGCGAGGAGGTCGTCGAGCGCATCGTCGGCATCGACCGCGCGCGAAACGCCCTCCAGAGCCTGCGACGCGATCGATTCGGCTCGGAGGTGCAGACGGCGACGCTCGACGGTCACGAGCGCTGGCTCGAGTTCGTCGACGCGATCCGCGGGTAGCCGGGTCGTTAGGCAATTGAACCTTTTTACTTCGGGCTGTAGTCCTCGGCCCATGGCGACATCGGAGTCCGGAAGTGCCGACGGCGACGGCGGTAGTGACAGCGGCGATCACGATAGCGGTGTCGGCGGTCGCGGCTCGGCGGTCTCCCTGCAAAACGTTCGGAAAACGTACCAGCTCGGCGAACCGGTCCACGCGTTAGACGGCGTCTCCCTCGAGATACCGCGGGGGTCCTACACGGCGATCATGGGACCCAGCGGCTCGGGGAAGTCGACGCTGATGAACCTCGTGGGCTGTCTCGACACGCCGACGGAGGGCACCGTCGTCGTTGACGGCGCGGACGTGACGACGCTCGACGACCGCGAGCGGACGACACTTCGCGGAACGACGGTCGGCTTCGTCTTCCAGACGTTCAACCTCATGCCGCGGTTGACGGCCCTCGAGAACGTCGCGTTGCCCCAGCTGTTCCAGAACGTCGGCCGCGGCGAGCGCCGCGAGCGGGCGCGGGAACTGCTCGAGCGCGTCGGTCTCGCCGACCGCGAGGATCACCTTCCGAACGAACTCTCGGGGGGCCAGCGCCAGCGGGTCGCGCTGGCGCGGGCGCTGGTCAACGACCCCGCCCTCGTGTTGGCCGACGAGCCGACCGGAAACCTCGATACGGACACCGAAGACGACATCCTCGACCTCTTCGCGGACTTTCACGACGCCGGGACGACGATGGTCGTCGTCACCCACGAGCGCCACGTCGCCGAACGTGCCGACCGGATCGTCCACCTCCTGGACGGGAAACTCGAGCGGATCGAGCGGCTGGACGAGGAGACGGCGGGCACTCGAGTTCGCAGCAGCTCGAGTGCCGGAGACGAAGACGGAAACGAAAACGAAAGCGGGGCCGAGCGCTGATGCGTCCCCTCGAGAGCCTGCGTCTCTCCTGGCGCTCGATCCGTGGTCACAAACTGCGCTCGTCGCTGACGACGCTCGGCATCGTGATCGGCATCGCGGCCGTCATCGCCTTCGTCACGCTCGGCGCGAGCCTGCAGGCGGGCGTCATCGGCGACATCAGTCCAGACGACCAGCGCAACGTCTACGGCTGGGCCGCCGATCCGGACACCGAGGGCGGGCCGTTAGCCGGCGCCCAGCCGGTCTTCAGCCAGGACGATCTGGACGAACTCGAGAGCCGCGAGGAGATCGACGCGGCCTACGGCTACATGCCGATCTCGACGCAGGCGCTGGTCTACGAGGGGGAGCTATCACCCCAGAGCGACGCCCTCGTAGCGGCCGGACCGACCTACATCCGGGAGGACACGCTCGACGAGGGCCGTCAGTTCGAGCAGGGCGAGCGCGAAGCCGTGATCAACCCGGCCGTCGCGGGCCAGTTCGAGGAGGACGTCGAGGTCGGCGACGAGATCACCGTCGCCCTGCAAGGCGGCGAGCAGACGTCGGTCACGGTGGTCGGCATCACCGAAACGTCCGAAGGGCTGAGTCCGTTCGAGGGCTTCGAGCCGTCGCCGCGGATCTACGTCCCGACCGATCCCTACTACACGGAGGACGCGGCCGGTGACATTCCCGGCGGTGGTGACGGAGGCGGTACCGACGGACCCGGCGCGGGTGACGACGGTGGCGGCGGTGACGGCGGTGACGACGAAGACGCTGACGAGCAGAACGACGACGGAATCGGCGGCGGAGACGGCGACGGCGCCCTGTTCCTCGCGATCGTCGTCGAAGCCCCTACCGCCGACGACGACGACGTCGACGCCGCCCGCGAGAGCGCGCTGGCCTACCTCGAGGGCGACGACTCCGACGCCGGCGAACTGCTCGGCGACGATCTCGCGGTGACGCTCCAGACCAGCGCCGAGTTGCTCCAGCAACTCGAGGACGTCCTCTCGCTCTTACAGAACTTCATCGTCGGCATCGCGGCGATCTCGCTGCTCGTCGGGTCGATCGGAATCGCGAACATCATGCTTGTCTCGGTGACCGAACGAACCCGCGAGATCGGGATCATGAAAGCCGTCGGCGCCCAGAACCGGGAGATACTCGGGCTCTTCCTCGCGGAGGCGGTGATCCTCGGCGTCGTCGGAGCGATTCTGGGGACCGTACTCGGTCTCGTGACGGGCTATCTCGGCGTCTGGTACATCGATCTCCCGCTGGTCTACCCCTACGAGTACGTCGCGCTGGCGATCGTCGTCGGGGTCGTCGTCGGCATCGCCTCCGGCCTCTATCCGGCCTGGCGGGCGGCGCGGACGGATCCGATCGACGCGTTGCGGTACGAGTGATCGAGATCGCCACCACGTATCTGTAAGGTATTTGGTTGGTTGGGAACGAGACTTACGTTCGCCCTTCCTACACACCCGTATGAACCGTCGGAGGGTCCTGCGGACGGTCGGCGGCGCCGGCAGCGTCGGCGTCGCCGGACTCGCGGGCTGTCTCTTCGCCGACGACTCGGACGAACCGAACGAAGACGACGAGGAACCCGAGGACCCGAATCACGACGAAACGCTTCGCGTCGTCACCTACCGATCGATGGTCAGCGGACCGAACCCGCCCGGTCCCTGGCTCGTCGAGGCGTTCGAGGAGGAGTATCCCGACGCCGAACTCGAGTGGGTGGTGCCCGAAGCCGGCGTTGAACATTACCTCCAGCGCGGCGAGTACGGCGGCGAGATCGACGCCGACGTCTGCTTCGGCTTTACCGTCGGCGACCTCACGCGGATCGACGACCGAATCGAAGAGGGTGGATTGCTGCGGGAACTCAACCACGACCGGATCGACGGCGTCGATCGAATTCAGGACGGACTCGACCTCGAGGATCCGCACGGTCGGGCGCTCGCGTACGACGCGGGCTACGTCTCTCTCGTCTACGACGATACGGTCCTCGAGCCGCCCGAGGCGTTCGCGGATCTGGTCGAAAGCGAGTACGCGGATACGTTGCTAACGCACCATCCCGGCTACTCGATGCCCGGACAGGCGTTCTTGCTGTGGACGATCGCGACCGGCGGGCCGAGCGACGCGATGAATTACTGGGAGGAACTGGCCGCCAACGGCGCCCGGATTCACCGATCCTGGAGCGCCAGCTACGACGCCTATCTGGACGCCGAGCGCCCGCTCGTCGTCTCCTACTCGACCGACCCCGTCTTTGCGGCCCGCGAGGGCTACGACGAGCGCCGCCACCGAGTCGCGTTCCTCGAGGACGAGGGGTACACGCTGCCGGAGGGCATGGGCATCTTCGAGGCGGCGACGGCGCCGGACCTGGCCTACGCCTTCCTCGAGTTCGTCCTCACCGACGAGGTGCAGGCCGAACTCGCCCGGCGGAACGTCCAGATCCCGGCCGTAGAGGGTGTCGATCCCGGCCTGGGCTTTGTCGGCCTGGCCCGCGAGCCGCCGGAACCGGTCGCGACGAGCTACACCGAACTCCGCGGGGAACTCACCGAGTGGCTCACGGAGTGGGCGGATCGGTTCGACGAGCACCTCGTCGAAGAGCGCCCGCCAACCGAGTGAGTCCGCAGCGGACACTAATGGCCGAACACGTTCGCACCGTTCTTTACGAGTGAGAACGGGCGACGCCACTCAAGTACGCGGCTGCGGGAGTAGCCGATATCCGACCGGACGACGGGTCGGCGTCTCGGCGCCCGGCCGACGTCCAACAGTACTTGATACGCATGGGACTGGACGAATACGCGCTCCTGATCGCAATCACGAACACCGCGACGCTGTGTACCGGCGGCGCGGTCGCGTTGCTCTCCTATCGCGCGTTCAAACGCACGGGTTCGCAGGCGCTCCGAGCGCTCGCCATCGGCTTCGGCTGTATCGTTCTCGGCGCCGTCGGGGGTGCGATCGCACACCTCTACGGCGGGAACGTCGGCCTCGGCGTCGCGATCCAGAGCGCGTTCACCGCCGGCGGCTTCACGATCTTGCTGTACTCGCTGTACGCGGAGACCACGACGACCACGACGGTGACGATACGGCGATCCGACGAGACGGAACGGAGCGGCGATTGACGGCGGTCGAGATGGTTGTGGGCGATGCTGTCAGCTCGGCGTCACAATTATGACGATCTGTTACCACGATACAATATGGTTCGCGGCTCCTCGCGATTTCCGCTGTCCCGCCGGTGGCACGCGCGCATCGAACACTACACGCCGGACGGCGCACTCGGTCGCTGGCTACTCGGCTCGCTCGTCGGGACAGGCGGGCTCTGGATCCTCGCGCTAGCACTGTTCGACCCGACCGTCCCGGCCGGCTTGAGCGTCGCCTTTCTCGGAATGGCGGCGCCGACGCTCCTCTTTGCGGGACTCGTTCTCTGGCCAGTCTACCTCTCGCTCATCGGAACCCTCGAGTCGACCGACGAGTACGCGATCGATCGTGCGGGAATCTCGGGGGGCGACTCGAATCGAAGATCCAACGGCGACGGCGGCGAAGAACCACTCGACGACCTGAAGCGACGATACGCCGACGGCGAAATGGACGAGACCGAGTTCGAGCAGCGCCTCGAGCACCTCCTCGACGCCAATTCGAGCGATCGATCGAGCGACGGGAACGCGGATCGAACGGACGCGAGCACGGGTCTCGACGGGGACGGGGACGAGTACGAATACGAACGCGGACGCGAACGCGAGTGACGACGAAACGAGAGCGGCCGCCGGCGCTCGGCGACGGCTCGTCGCTCAGCGACGGGTCGTCACGGCTTCGTCTCGAGCCGATCCCGAAATCGATCCAGCCCCAGTCCCAGCATGTCCGGGCTGACCGGCTGGAACTCGCCGTCGTCGGGGAGGTACGGTCGAACGGAGTCCCAGCTGTCTCGAGCGTAGCGTTCGTCTAAGAGGACGCGGACGCCGACGTCGTCGGGACTGCGGATGACGCGACCGATCGCCTGCCTCGCCTTGCGGACCGCGGGGATGGTCAGCGCGTACGTGAAACCGTCGCCGAACTCGTCGTCGTAGGCTCGCCGGACCGCCTTCGTGCGCGGACTCGAGGTGTTGACGATCGGTACGCCACAGACGACGGCCGCGGCGAGGCGGTCGCCGCTGTAGTCGACGCCCTCGGTCAGCGTTCCCCGGAGGCTCGTCACGAGCACCTTCCCGTCGCCCTCGAAGAACTCGCGTTTGAGCGACTGGGTGGTCTCGTCGTCGCTGGCGGCGTCGAGAAGGACGGGTTTCTCGAGGCGGTCCTCGAGCACGCCCGCGATCCAGTCGGCCTCGGCGTAGCTCGGCATGCCGACGAGGACGTTGCCGGGCAGTTCGCCGACGTTCGTGATGGCGTCGATATACTGGGTTCGGGTCGGATTCTGGTCGCCGGGTCGGCCGCGGTTGTCGTAGGTGAACTTCGGCGCCGCGACCGCGAAACTCTCGCGGTTCTCGTCGGGGAAGTGCAGCCCGTAGCGTCGCTCGACGACGGGGCGGTCTTCCTCGCGCGCTATGTACTGGAGGCCCGTCACCTCGGTGAAGGCGTCCATCGGCTCGAGGGTCGCGCTCATCAGGATGCCGCTGCCGAAGGTAGCGAGACGCTCGCCGATGGCGTCGCTGGGGACGCAGTTGTGCAGGGCCATTCGGGCGTTGTACGCGCGGCGCCAGGAGTCGGCGGGTTCGGTGTCGTCCCAAGTGCGTTCGAGTTCGAGCTCCCGGAAGTAGTCGGTGTGGCCGCGTCGGTACCACTCGCCGAGGAGGCGGCCCACGGCGGGGGCGGCGCGGGTGCGGTCTTCGTCCTCCGCTTCGTTCAGAATCCGCTCGACCACGGCGCCGACGGCCTCGGCGCGAACCCAGTCGGCGTCGCCGTAGCCGGCCTCGCGAGCCCACTCGGAGAGTTCGTCCTCGGCGGGGACGGCGGGGTCGCGAAGCGGGATCTCCTCGTCTCGAAGGTCGGTCAGGTCCGACTCCCACCCCCTGTAGTTCCGGTCGAGATAGGCGGTGATCCGTCGGTCGAGTTCGACGCGCAGATCCTGTACGAACTCGAGGGTCCGCTCGAGTTCGTCGTAGGAGACGTCGCTGTCGTTCAGTTCCGCGCGCACGAGGTCGGCGTCGGCGGTCTTCGAACCCCCCTGTGCGTCGCGTCCCTCGCGTTCGAACTTGACCGGCTGGATGACCCGCGAGAGTTCGGTTTCGGCGTCCCGGAGCGTCGAGTCGGCGATCCCGTCGCTGACCAGATCGCGCACGCGGGGCTCGAGCATGTGTGCCTCGTCGCAGACGACGAACGTCGAGTCGTCGAGCAAGGCGCCCGTAAACGAGCCCGTGGTTCGGGGGTCGAACGCGTGGTAGTAGTTACCGAGGACGATCTCGACGTGGCCCAGAACCGCGCCCATCACCGAGTGGGGGCAGGTACCGTGGGCGGCCGAACGAGCGACGAGGTCCTCGGGGGTGATCATCCCCGCCTCGGTGAAGTCGTAGGGGACGGCCTCCGCGGCGTCGCCGTCGCTGCCCTCCTCGGGGAGGTCCTCGAGGTACTGGGCGTAGAACGGACAGTACTCCGTGGAGGCGTCGATCGGGCCGCCGTCGCTGTACTCGGGGAGGTCAGGCGGGTACGGCGTTGGTTCATCGGCGGTGCGCAAGAATGTCGCACCGCCCCCGCGGGCGCCGCTGTCGGCTAACCCGATCTGCTGGCTACGGGCCTGATCGACGAGGCTTCCCGCGGTGGTGTCGCCGCCCTCGCCGGTCAGGTCGCGCGTCCGGTCTCGGAGGGTCTCACAGCGGTCGTAGACGTTGCCGTCGTCGATGCCGGCTGCGTCCTCCCGGTTGTACGGACAGACGTCGGCCTTCCCGACCAGCGTGAGCCCCGAAACGGGGGCCGCTTCGTCGGGCAGATTCGCGTTGATCGTCTCGAGGTCCGCTTCGAACTGGCGCAGTTGCTGTTTGACGCTCGTCAGCACGAACACGCGCTCGTAGTCGGTGTCCGGATCTCGCACGAGGTCTATCCCCGCGGTGAGCGCAATCATCGTCTTCCCGGTGCCACAGGCTCCCTCGATGACCGTGTAGCCGCCGTCTCGAGCGGTGTCGACGGCGGTCTCGATACCGTCGACCTGCTCGTCGTAGGGTTCGTCGTGGCCGAAGATCGAGCGCCAGTCCGTCATTCTGCGCGTACTCGGCGGCGGTCGTCCATAGCGTTGACGAACTGCGTTGGCCGCGTTTCAGTATATAAATGTCCGGAACGTCCGCCCGGAACATCGGTGTCTGGGGTGTACGATCACGCTCACGGCGGCCGATCGACGCGAGCGGCGGTCGGGACGCGTCGCGATCGCGTATCGGTTCCCTGCCGTTCCGCCGTCTTCACTCACTGCTGCCCTCGCTCGTCGGCGCCTAACTCGTCGTCCGTCGTCGATTCGACCGCGCCCCGATCGCGGCCGTCGGTCGCGTCGGCGTCACCGTCGGTCTTCCCAGCGACGGCCCAGTTCGCCTCGAGGGACGGCGGGCCGCGGACCGCGATGGCAGCGGCGGCGAGACCGAAGACGAGGATCCCGATCGCTCCCACGGGGTTGACGACGAGCTCCGAGCCGCCCTGCGCGAAGACGATCATCGTCGCCGCGAAGGCGTTGAACGTACCGTGGAAGATCGCCGGCGCCACGACCGACCGCGCGGCGACCGCGACGTAGGTGTAGACCGGTGACATCGCGAGACAGGCCGCGGTCATCACGGCGACGCCGAGAACGGGATAGCTCGGGTAGTTGTACCCCTCGAGGATGATCGGCGCGTGCCACAGCCCCCAGAGCACGCCGATGACGGCGGAGGCACCCCAGAATCCCAGCGGTGCGAGCGCCGTCAGGAGGACGCCGCGCCAGCCGAACTCCTCGCCGAAGGCGAACACCGCGTTGAACGTCGCGCCGATCGCGACCGCGGCGACGATCGCAACGAGGAGGTTCAGCGGCCAGTCGGGAAGCGACGGCCCGGCGGGCTCACCCTCCTGGGCCGGTGCGAAGTCGGTCCCCTCACCGGTCAGCGGATTCGCGTCGGGGACGAACTCCACGCCCGGGAGCGCCAGCGCGAGGGCGGTGCCCAACAGGACGAGCACGATCGGGACGACCGCGGCGATCCCCAGCCAGCGGAATCGATTCCGCGGGAGCCGGAGGCCGGCCCGTTCGAACGACGGCGGACCGACGATACAGGTCGCGATCCCGGCGAGCATCGGCGTGAACATGTACAGCGGTGCGAGCGCGATCATGCTCACGTCCGAGAGCCGCGAGACGGCGACGACGCCGCTCGAGAGCGCCACGAGCGCGCCGAGAAAGACGGCCACCGATCGCAGATTTCGGGCCCCCGTTCCCGCATCGCCGTCGGCGTTCGACGCGACCGTCATAGCGTTCGCTATCTGTTCACAGTATGATAGATAAGCGTTACGCAAGCGGGACACTCCTCCCGGACGCTGCCAGCCTGCTTCTTTAACTCACCGAGCGCCTACTGACGGCTATGAAAGTCCCCAGCTCCCTGAAAAACGTCGATCGAGACGACGTCGTCGTCCGCACCTTCGACTACGATGACGGCAGCGTCATCGCGGTCGATTTCGGTAACTCGGCTGCGGACATCTCGATGGACATCCTCGGCTCGACCGCGATCATCCTCGCCGACGGCGAGCAGTACGAGTTCGACCTGCCGCCGGAGGCGAGCGACGTCACCGCGCGAAACGGGATCCTGACCATCGAAGAGTGACAGACCGACACCGGGTGATGCCTCTCGCGGCGTTCGAGAGGCGACCGCCTGACGGGCGTCCGAAAACCGGTTCGACCGGGCGTTCGATGGGATACCCCGACGGTATCAGGAGCGACGCGACGACTCGAGTGCCCGCTTGCACCACAGCAGGAGTTCTCTGGCGACGGGCGCCCCGTCGTAGAGCCAGATTCCGGCGGCGGCCGCGAGCATGCCCATCTGGACGAGGATGTACGTCGACGGATCGCCCGACAGTAGTTCCTGCTGGTACCGCCCGAACAGCACGGCGAACTGCTCGACGAACCCGTGACCGTGACCGTGGTCGGGAACCTGCTCCCGCCCGAGCGGCCAGAGCATGATCCAGACGTTGAACGCACCGTCCCGAACGTAGCCGTCGACGACGTCCGCCGGGAGGTGGAGCAAGTAGCCGAGTGCGAACGCGACGCCCGCTCGCGGTCGGTCGGACGATCTGGCGAGCGCGCCGACGGCGATCGACAGCGGGATCGCGAAGAAGATCGAGTGGCCGAGCGCGTAGCCGGCGTCGAAGACGCCGAACTCCCAGGCCAACGGCTTGTCGATGAGGTCGGGCAACACGGACGCGAAGACCGCGGCGAACGCGTCGAGACCGCCCGGCGACTCCCGGTAGTAGACGCGGGCGAAGAGGGAGTAGACCAGATACCCCATGATGGCGTGTTCCCAGGGCCACATCGTTACGCCTCCGTAATCCGGCCCGGTTCGGCCCCGCGATAGCAAACTGCGGACTGACCGGTCGTCGTCGTGTGATGGCGTCGCGGTCGCGGCGACGGCGAGAAGTGAAGAGACGTCATTGGCGAAGTTCCAAGTTCATAATTCGGTACCAAGAATTAATATACGTTTCTACTCGAGTTTCTTGTTTAGCCTTGTCTAATAATTGGGTCGTGGGACCGTGACTCACGCACGAGAGCCCACCGGCGTCCGAACGTAACCCCTTCCCGGACGGACGCCGAACGGTCGGTATGACCGACACCGTCGACGTCGAACAGTGGTGCGACGAACTCGAGTCGAAACGCGCCGAGAAAGACGAGTTTTTCGCCGACCACCCCCAGTCGCCGATTCCGCCGGAGGAACGCGACGAGTTCGACGGCCTGGAGTACTTCGAGCCCGATTTCGACTACCGCGTGCACGCGACCGCGACGGTCCACGACGATCCCGAGGTCGTCCTGATGGACACCACCGCGGGCCGGGAGATGCGGTACCTGCGAGTAGCGATCCTCGAGTTCGACTTAGAGCGCGAGGACGAAGACCTCGAGGACGGCACCTACGAACTCGCGGCCTACCAGCTAGAGAGCCCCAACGAGGAGCCGCTCTTCGTCCCGTTTCGCGACAAGACGACCGGTCAGCAGAGCTACGAGGGCGGCCGGTACATGGAACTCGCGCCGGATCGCGACCTCGCGGACGGCGACGAACTCGTCGTCGACTTCAACCTCGCCTACACCCCCTTCTGTGCCTACAGCGAGACGTTCGACTGCCCCCTGCCGCCCGAGGAAAACTGGCTCGAAGTGGCGATTCCGGCGGGCGAACGGTTCGAATAATCTGCGGGGAGACCTGCCGACGAGCGAGCCGCAGAAACTGACTCGAGGCGGACGCTTTCGAGTCGAACACTGTGACGAAAACCGACAGACAGCGGGCCGACTCGAGTCGAAGCCAAGGGGTTGTCAGGAGTCGGATATCTCGAGTCGAAACGGCCCCCTACAGTGAGGGGAAATGGTATCGAGACAACGCCGGATAACGCGTACTGGTGTGACTCGACACGGAACAACGCGTACTGCTGTGACTCAACGCGTCGAACACGATGACGCACCCCTCGCCGACGTCGCCGGAACAACGCGTACTGCTGTGACTCGCCGGAACAACGCGTACGACGGCCGTGGCAACAGGGAATTCCCACGTCCTCCCCAGCCGATTCGCTCGTTCCCGCCGGTCACTCGCTCATCCCTCACACGACGTCGATGATCGTCCTCGCGCTCGCTCGGACGATCAGCAGCGCGTGCCACCGCACGACGGCGTTTCGTTCGTTGTGAAAGCGACCGGCGTCAAGGTGCGACGCCGACGGTCAGCAGTGTGCCGTACTCGCGGTAGCGTTCGACCATCGCCTCGCGGGTGTCCCAATCCTCGAGCGGGAACTCGGCTTCGGCGGGGATCGTGATCTCCCGGTCCGGAATGTTGTCCTGCTCGGCCACGTGGAGACCGGCCTCGCGGAAGGCCTCGCGGTACCGCTGGCGGTCCCAACGGGTCATCTCGATCGAGATGAACTCCTGCCACTCGTGGGAGTGGACGTTCTCCTCGTAGTAGTTGACCGCACAGTAGAACGTCCCGCCGGGCCGGAGGATCCGTTCGATCTCCTCGAGGGTGTGCTCGGGATCCGGCGCGTAGTAGAACGCCTCCATCGAGAAGACGTGGTCGATCGAGTCGTCGGCGAAGGGCAACTCGTCGAAGTCGCCGACGACGTAGCCGACCGCGGGATCGTCGGTGTAGCCGGCGGCGTTGCGGGCCATCTCGGGCGAACCGTCGAGCCCGTAGACGCGACCCGCGCCCTTGGTGTCCCGGAGCGCGCGGCCGGCGTAGCCGCTGCCGCAGCCGAGGTCGAGGATCGTCTCGCCCGGCTCGACCGGCATCCGCGCCAGCGCGTGTTTGGCGGTGTGCCAGTGGCGGTCTTCCATGCCTCTGTCCCGGCCGCTTGCGGCCCAGTCGTCGAACTCCTCGCGGACGCTCATACTCGAGTGTTCACTCTCGGGAGAGAAAATGGGTTCGACTCGCCGTCGGCGCTGGGGACAGCGGTCGATCGAGCGGCCGACTCGAGCCCGAAACCGACCGATGAGTTCGAGCGAATCAGCGTCACCGACAGACTCTTTAGGATGGCCTAAAAAGAAATGGTTGGAGGAGTTTAGGCCGGCCGAAATCCCGTGGGCACCGGGCGAACGCCGAACGAACAGCTCCTGCTAGTTCGTCTTTTTGTCATAACATCCGGTAAAACCGGAATCTATATGTGTTTTAGGTTGGCCTAAAACTAGATATGCAACAGCGTGATCGCGGTAGGAAGCAGCGAACGACGATCGATCGACGGCGGTTCCTCGCCACGACGGGGGCCGCAGTCGCGGGAACAGT
>NZ_AOHZ01000052.1 GCF_000337215.1 Natronolimnohabitans innermongolicus JCM 12255
GACCGGTACGGTGACTCGGCCGGTATGGTCGGTCAAATCGACGAAGAGGGCGACGACAGTCCCGCCGACCTCTTTTACACGCAAGATTCGGGAACGCTGGGTCAACTGAAAGAGCGCGGTCGAACCGCCGAACTGACCGACGACGTTCTCGAGACCGTACCGGAGTCCTACCGCGATCCGGACGGAACCTGGACCGGAGTTTCCGGGCGAACGCGATCGGTGGCTTACAACACCGACGAATGGGACGCCGAAGATATTCCAAACGATATCCTCGAGTTCGAGGACGACGAGCAGTTCGAAGACGAACTCGGCTGGCGGACCGACTCGGGCTCGTTCCTCTCGTTCATCCGCGCGATGATGATCGAATACGGAGCGGACCGAACCGAAGAGTGGATCGAGGGCCTCCAGGAACTCGGTATCAACAACTACGAGGGCGGCTCGACGACGCCCCAGGCCGTCGCCGACGGCGAAGTGACTGTCGGCCTCGTCAACCACTACTACGTCGGTCGGCTACTCGAGGACGACGAGGACGCACCGATCAACGTGACGTTCACCGAGGGCGACGTCGGTTCGCTGTTTAACGTCTCCGGCGTAGCCGTCGTCGACACCGCCGACGACGTGGATCTCGCTCAGGAGTTCGTTGAGACTGTGATCAGCGAGGACGTCCAAGAGATGTTCGTCGATCTCAACGCCGAGTACGCCGTCATCGACGATGTCGAATACGTCGGCGACATGCCCCAGCTCGACGAACTCAATCCGCCGGAGTTCGATCTGAACGATCTCGCCGACGTTGAACCCGCCCAGGATCTGCTCCGAGACGTCGGCATCCTCTGAGAGGACTGTCGTACCGGTGTGCCGGCACAACCGCGGAACAGTCGGGGTTGCGCCGGAACTGATGGAGTAGTTCGTCTGAACTTCGCCGCGACGAATCGATCCACTGATCGGACCGCGACTGAACCTGTTCCGTCGCCCGCATCGGGGAGTTAGGAAGCCATAAACCAATCCACTAGTAACGATCACCCGTGAGTGACCGCGTTTCAACGTCCGAAAGCTCTTCGTCGCTCTTCGATCGGAGAGACCATGCGCTGGGTTTGACGCTGCTCAGCGGAGCCGTCGCCGCGCTAATGGTCTTTCCGCTCTCGTGGATCTTTCTCCGAGCGTTCGAGGTCGATTTCGGCCGCGCGACCGACATTCTCCTGCGGCCTCGGTCGCTCGAGATCGTCCTCAACAGCGTTCTTCTGATGGCCGGCGTGACGGTTCTGTCCGTTCTCATCGGCGTTCCGTGCGCGTGGCTGACCGTCCGGACTGATCTCCCATTCAAACGGTTCTGGACGGTCGTCATCGCACTGCCGCTAGCGATTCCCAGCTATCTGGGTGCGCTCGCGTACATCTCTGCGTTCGGCCCTCGCGGGGAACTCCAGTCGATACTCGAACCACTAGGTGTCGAACGACTTCCCGAGATATACGGGCTTCACGGCGCGATTCTCGTCATTACGCTCTATACGTACCCCTACGTCTTTTTGACGACCCGCGCAGCCCTGAAAACCTTCGATACGACGCTGGTCGACGCCGCACGCACCCTGGAACACGACTACCGCGAGACGTTGCGCCGCGTGACGCTGCCACAGATCTGGCCGGCGATCACCGCCGGCGCCCTGCTGGTCGCGCTGTACGCCGTCTCCGACTTCGGGACGCCCGCATTCATGCAACTGGACGTTTTCACTCGCCAGATTTACGTCGAGTACCGCGGCTGGAACTTGGACTACGCCGCGATGCTCTCGATCCAGTTGATCGTCCTCACCATCTTCATCCTCGCCCTCGAGTCGAAAGTCCGCGGCCGCGAAAAGATCTACACCGACTCGAGTGGCGGTCAAGGGTTTACGGTCGAACTCGGATCATGGCGGTGGCCGGCGGCGGGCGCGTGCGCGCTCCTGTTTACCGCGACGATCCTCCTCCCCGTGGCCGTCTTCTCCTCGTGGTACCTCGGCGGCGCGACGAGCGACGTGCAGGCCTACCAGTTCCAGTGGGAGTACGCGTTCAACTCGGCGACCGTCTCGGCCGCCGCGGCCGGCATTGCCGCCCTCGCCGCACTGCCTGTGGCGTACCTCGCCGCCCGGTACGACACCCGACTCGGAGAACTGTTCGAGCGCGCGACGTACGTCGGCTACGCCGTTCCCGGCATCGTCATCGGACTCGCGCTCGTGTTCTTCGGCGCCAACTACGCCGGTATCGTCTACCAGGCACTGCCGCTGTTGATCTTTGCCTACGTCGTTCGCTTCATGCCCCAGTCCGTCGGCTCGACTAGAACCGCAATCCTTCAGGTGAATCCGAAGCTCACTGAGGCATCGCGAACGCTGGGGAAGAACAACCTCGAGACGTTTCGAAAGGTGACGCTACCGCTGATCGCGCCGGGAATCGTCGCCGGCGCGGCGCTGGTCTTCCTGACGACGATGAAGGAGTTGCCGGCGACGCTGTTGCTCCGACCGACCGGCTTCGACACGCTGGTTACGCACATCTGGCGCGCCGAGGAGGCCGCCTACATGAGCCACGCGGCCATCCCCGCGTTCGTGATTCTGCTCGTTTCCGGCCTCTCGATGGTGATTATCCTCCGACAAGAGGACGCCTAACACGGGTTCGGTTGCGGGCTCGGTCGCGGCGACCGCAGCGGGACTATTAAGTCGGTGCCGCAAGTTGTTCACGCCAGTATGGAGTACTCGCTTGAAATCGACGGCACGCCGGAGACGATACCGGGCGGGACCGGCGTCCTGCTGTTGCATCCGAGCACGGGCGAAACGGACCGCATCGACACCGACTTTCTGAAGACCGACACCGACAACTTCCTCGTCATTTCCACGCGAACCACGGCCCGCGAAGTCAAACAAAAACTCGAGTACTACGACGTCGACGAAGACTGCGCCGAAATCCTCGACACCCTCTCGATCGAACGCGGCTACTCGCGGCGCCGGAGCGACACCGTCCACTACGTCGCCGCCCCCGACGACGTCGACGGCATCGTCGAACACATCGACGGCTTCCTCGAGGCCCACGACGGCAAGCTCCGCCTGAGTTTCGACTCCGTCACCGAACTCGCCTACTACGCCGGCGACGAGGAGGCCATCGAGACGGTCGAACGCATCCTGGAACTGCTCGAGGAACACGACGCCGTCGGGCTCTTTCACGTCTCCGAAGAGCCACACAGCGAGGCCGTCGTCGACCGCTTTCGCGACCTGTTTACCGGTATCATCGACCTCGACGAGGACGGCAGCATCGACGCCGAGTTCTGAGTTCCGGATACCGTCGCGGCCGACGGTTGGGTCTGCAGCGTGAGCGTTTTATTTTCCTCACCGGGGTAGGCGCGGTCGTCGTCGGGGCCGTAACCCCGTCGACGGAGGCTATCGATGCCACAAATCAGAACAATCGTCCGCGAAGAGGTCGTCTCCGCGGCGCCGGACGAACCGCTCACCGAACTGGCCGACCGCATGGACGAAAAGCGGGTCGGAAGCGTCGTGATCGTCGAAAACGACGAACCGCGAGGGATCGTTACGGATCGTGATATCACGCTCGAGGTCGTCTCTCGCGGCGAAGATCCCGCGTCGGTGACCGCCGACGACGTGATGAGCGACGACCTCGTCACCGTCGACGCCGACAGCGGGATCTTCGACGTGCTCCGTGCGATGGAAGACGCGAGCGTTCGACGCGTTCCGGCGATCGACACGGACGGGACGCTCGCCGGAATCGTGACCTTCGACGACTTCGTCGTGCTGTTGAGTCGAGAGCTGGGCCTGCTGGGCGAGATCGTCGAAGCCGAGATACCACCGTACGAACACACCTGAAACGGCGGGGCAGTAGTCGACCGGTCGTTTCGGTTCGACGGCGGTCGCGGCCGGATCGACCGCGATTCGAGTTCGGATCCGACCGATCGCCGACGCAAACGAGCGAAATCCGGCCCGATCAGCCCGAGCGCCGGACGCTCACTCCGCGAGCGCGTCGAACGTCTTCTCGGCCCACCGAATCGCGTACTCGGGTCCGTGGTCGCGGTAGGCCTCCGTATCGAGCGCCGCGAACGGCGCCGGCAGTTCGATCGCGTGCTTGATCGACGCACAGGCCAACTCCGTCGCGTCCGCAAAATCAGTCTCGCCGCGAGCGACCGCCCGCGAGAGCCCCGACACGCGGTCCTCGAGCCGGTTGCCCGCGTCCTGCCAGGCGTCGGCGAGTTCCGGGTGGGCGCCGGCGTCCGCGTCTGTAGCTGTATCTGTATCCGTGTCTGCGTCGGTGCCCGCGTGCCAATCGGCGAAAACTTCGCGCGTCTGGAGGCCGACCCAGCCGTCGTACAGCGCCGCCGCGACCTGGTACGTTCCGTTCGAATCGAGCGCGACGGTTTCGTCGAGTTCGAGGTAGCGGTCCTCGAAGAACCCGAGGAAGTGTTCGGGGACGTCGAGTCCGACCTCGACGAACGCTTCGGCGAGCAGAAAGTCGACGAACGCTTCGGGCGAGCCTTCGACTCGCGGCTTGACGATGACGACCGGCGGCTCGGTCTGGCGCGTCCAGGCGACGCTGCCGTCGCCGGGCATGCCGATCGTCAGATCCGAACTCGCGTAGCGAGCCAGCAGCTGTGGGGCGTCGGCCGGGAGCCAGTCGGCCGGATAGCTCGCCGGCTCGAGCGCGTCGACGACCAGTCCCAGCTCCTCGGCCTGGGCCGGCGGAAGCGTTTCGAAGTCGCGGTCGCAGTCGTACACCTGTGCGTCGGCTGCGTGCTCGTCTCGAACCGCCGCGACCGGACTCGAGAGGTCACGCGCTTCGAACATCAGACGAGGACGTTCTGGGCGACGGCCAGCAGTGAGAGTACCACCGCGACGGCGACCGTGGCGAGGACGACCTTGGTTGGAGTGCTCATACGTGAACGCAATCAGTCGTCTCGCTTAAATCCATCTTTCTCAGACGGACTGACTGTCGGTAGGCCGTCTCCCTGCCAGCAGACCGTAGCGGTGACATCGCGTCGGTCGATCGGGTCGTGCGTTTCGCTGCCATACCAATTGTTCGGGTGGAATCGAATTCAGGAGTCAACTCGAGAATAGATCGTTCTCTGTGGTGTTTGCATTCGAAATAGAGGGGTGGGTAGAAGGACGCAGTTACGGGACACGGTTCGACTCGAGCAGCCGCGAGCCGCTCGGAGCACACCGAGTATCGTCGGAATTCCTGCAGACGGATCGCCGAGACGACTCTCCCGACCTGGGTGGTTACGGCTCTTCCTCGTCCGATCGCCACGTATCCGGGACGTCGATCACGTACCGACCGTCTTCCTGCAGCGAGATGATGTACTCCTCACGGTTGTAGAGTTCCATCAGGTTGAGTTCGTACTGTCCCGGGCTGACGATCCTGATGCTCTCGAACTGCTCGTTGAGTTCTTCGCGGAGTTCTTCGATCGAGGGCTGCTCACCCGAGGGTTCGCTGACGACGCGCCCGCGGTCGGACGGCGGTACGTCGTCGTCGGCGTTCGGTGTAGCTGCTACATCGTCGGCGGGGGCCTCAGCAGGAAGGTCGTCCGATTGGACGACCGCGCTCCGAGCGTCTGCCTGCGCCGAATCCTCGCTGTCGGCCATGATCGACTCGGTGCCACTCGGGTGCGACTCCGGTTCCGTCCCCGCCTCCGTCTTCAGTTCCGTCTCCGTCCCTGTACCGGACGGTGACCGATCTGGCTCGACGGGATCCGTCGATTGCGATCGAGCGGTCGACGCCGCGTGGTCGGCGTCGGTCCCGGCTCCGGTCTGTGCGGTCGACCGATCTTCCGGCCGTTTGGCGGTATCGGGCCAAGCCGCGAACTCGCTCGTTTCGCCACCCGAATGACGGTCGCCGTCCGATCGGCCACCGCTCGCGTCGACGGACGACTGGTCGGTGCTGTCGGCCGGCGACTGCCCAGCGGCGTCGGTCGTGGCTCGACCACTCGAGCGCTGTCTCGTCGCGGCGTCGCCGTCCGCGTGTTGAGCGGTCTCGGCCTCACCCGCTCGGTCGCGCGCGTCTGTGGGCCAGGATCGACTGTCGTCAGTCGTCTCGGTCCCTTCGTTTCCGGTCGAGTCGGAACTCGAGGACACCCAACCGCGAACGGTTTCTGCGGCGCGGCCGACGGTTCCAGTCGTCTCGGACTCCTCGTCTGCGTTCGAGGCGGCCGAAGCGCTCGCGTCAGCTCCGTCCCGTTCGGTCGCCGTCGACGCCTGAGACGTCTGAGCCGATCCGCCGGACGCTCGGCCGGCGGGTGCAAACTGGAACTTGTTGCCGCCACAGTCCGGACAGCCCGACAGCATCTCCTTCGAACCGTCGGGGAACGTCCGGCCGCAGGTCGTACATTCGTGTGGCATTAGTTGTCAGTCTCAGTCTCGAGAGACGAGTGCGCTGATGAGCGTTTCGTCCTTGTGGAGCGTTTCGATCTGGTTGGCCGGGCCGATGACCGTCAGCTTCGCCGTCGATTCGTCGTTACCCATGATCCGGCCGAGCAGCGAGGAGTCGTTCGCCTTGGACTTCGGGTACGTCTCGATTTCGATGCCGTTGAACTCGTCAGGGCTGATCTCGGACATCGTCACCTCGATGAGACGGCTCTCCTCGTCGGGCGACAGACCCTCCTCGAGGATGACGATGTTGCCGTCGTGGACGCCGTCTAAGATCATCCTGATCTTCTCCATCGTCGCCATGTTCTCCATGCGCTCGCCGCTGATCAGGTCGATCTGAACGCCGTCGGAACCGTCCGAATCGTCCGCGTTGGTTGCTTTTGGCATCGTGATCACCCGAAGTACTCCGCGATGTTGTCGTAGACTTCGTCCATGTTGTCGCCTTCCTTCGCGGAGAGCGGGATCGTCTTGTGTTGCGGGAAGGCGTCTTCGATCCGCTTGACACTCGAGTCGTCGAGGTCGATCTTGTTCGCGAAGATGAGAACGGGGAGATCGCGGGATTCGATGATCCCGATCAGCATGGTGTTGACCTGCGTGATCGGATCTTCGGCGCTATCGAGAACGTAAATGACGCCGTCGACGTCTTCGCGCAGCCAGTGCATCGCCTCGGCGACGCCTTCGGTCGCCTCGCGGGAGCGACGGATGGCGTCGTCGTGTTCCATCTCGTCGGTGAACTCCTCGTAGTCGACTTTCGTCGTCACGCCGGGCGTGTCGACGATGTCGATGGTCACCGACTTGCCGTTGCGTTCGATCTGAACGTCTTCTTTCCTGCGTGCGCGTCGCGTCTCGTGCGGGATGTGACTCTCCGCGCCGATCGCGTCGCCCGTCCAGTCACGAGCGATTCGGTTGGCAAGCGTCGTCTTTCCAGCGTTCGGCGGACCGTAAATACCGATTCGTTTGGGTTCCTGTTCCGAAAACAGGCGATCCGTAACCCGAGAGATACTATCTTTGAGTTCTGTGAACAGTCCCATCCTAGGGGGCCTCCAGCACCGCGGGGTGCATCTGCGCGTACTACAAACTGAATCCACTTAAGCCTACGTCAGACGTGTAGACAATTCAACGACTGTGAGTTGTCATCAGGTATAAAGAACTCATATGTGCAGTTATCGAGCGCTGACACCACCCCCGTTTCGAGTCCGATTGACCCGAATCCAATCGACCTGAGTCAGTCGACCGCAGTCCATCCCCGGTTCGTTACAGATATCGGAGTTCTGTGACGATTGCGGCTGTGGACTTCCTCCTTGTTTCTCCGTGACCAAGCCCATCGATCCATGATGGTCGAGTTATCAATATATCGATCGATAGGGTGAGTTACCAATAGTCGTGGCTTTTGGTACCGTATCCCTCGAAAGTGATTTCGTTTCGCTGTTGGACGACCTCGAGACACCCCCCACCCCTTCGTTTCAACTGGAGACGACTGTCGGTGGGGGAGGGGGTTTCGTCGAATACGACGGAGATCGTCACCGAGAGAACGTCTATTTTGGCGATATTGGAGGATACGAGACCTGTCTCGCCTATCGAGCTGCTAAGAATTGGCTCTAGTAACTCGAGCTGCTGAGAGAGGCTGTTCTAGCAGTCTCTAGTAACTAGAAACAACATTCCTAGTAAAATAACTGATTTGCTAGTGCTACGGACCGTGTTCGATGCCGTAGGTAATAAAGGTTCCCGTTCTAGAAACCACCCCTCCCCCCCTCCCCTCCTTCAGCGTGTTCCACCTGAAACGAAGGGGTGGGGGGCTAGATCAGTCTGCAATTAAACGCCATTATATCTCACTAGGCTCGACTCGGTGACTCGACTCGTCATCGTCAGTATATTCTCTCGATTTTCCTCACCTACTCCACGATCCGGTCGGAGTGACAACCCACTGATCTGAAGATCCGTTCGACCCGAAACGATCGCGACAATCCGCGGGGCGATCGTTCGTTGACTGAGACCACCCGTTAACGCAGCAGTGACCCAATCGTGGGCGTCGAGCCGACATCAACTGGGACCGGCTGAAATACCACTACACTGGCCGCTGAGCTCGCCAAACGGCTGGATTTCGACGATAATACTCGATACGACCGAGGGAAGGGACAAATTTAATATCGTGGTTTTCCTCTGTTTCGTTTGCATCAACTGGACTCGGACCGGGCACGCGAAATAGTGGAGCTGTCGATTTAGGCACTCTCACACGCGATATACCTGCGTTCGCGTCCGGATTTCCACTCGAAACGAGGGGGTGCGTGTACGACGAATGTCAGACGACGATCCAGAAACCACGGGTTCGGACGCGATCGACAGCGACGAGAAACCCGGCTTCTCGAGTTTCGAAAGCGCCGACCTCGCCGACGAAGAGTCGAGTCAGGGGTTGTTCGACGACCTGCTGAGCGGAGAACCTATCTTCGAGAACAAGGAGGTGTTGCGGCCGTCCTATACGCCACACGAACTCCCGCATCGAAGCGATCAGATCAACAAGATGGCGACGATCCTCGTCGCAGCGCTGCGCGGCGAGACACCGTCGAACATCCTGATCTACGGGAAAACCGGGACGGGAAAGACCGCGAGCGCCAAGTTCGTCAGCAAGGAACTCGAGAGCACCTCCCAGAAGTACAGCGTTCCCTGTGACGTCGAATACATCAACTGCGAGGTTACGGACACGCAGTATCGCGTCCTCGCACAGCTGGCCAACAAGTTCATCGAGAAGAACAAGGCCCGGATCGACGACCGAATCGAGGGTCTCGAGGCGACACTTACTGCCCTCGACGAGTACGAAGCGGCCGCCGAGACCGAATCGGAAGCCGACGCCGATCAGTCCGGCCTCTTCGACGGAATCGACGACCTCGAGACGAGTGAGGCTTCCGTCGGTACTGGTAGTTCGACTGGAGATGAAAACCACCAGCAGACGAACGAATCTCCAGATGAAATGGAGGGGTCGTCTTCTGCCGACATCGAACGGATGCCACCAACTGCGCCCGGAACGGCCGAGACCGACGACGAACGCCTCGACGCTGACACCGAGCGCAGCGAGGCCGGCGACGGGATCGAATCGGACGACGAACTCCCGGTCGAGCATCCGCTCGCATCGACGCCCTTCGATTCCCGCGAGGACGTTCGCGACCGGATCGCGGAACTTGAGGACGACCGAGACTCCTTCGAAGAGGTTCCGATGACCGGGTGGCCGACGGACCGCGTCTACAGCGTCTTCTTCGACGCCGTCGACTACGACGAGCGAGTCGTCGTGATCATGCTAGACGAGATCGACAAACTCGTCGAGAAAAGCGGCGACGACACGCTCTATAACCTCTCGCGGATGAACTCCGAACTCGAGAACTCCCGGGTGTCGATCATCGGCATCTCGAACGACCTGAAGTTCACTGATTTCCTCGATCCTCGTGTCAAATCCTCACTCGGCGAGGAGGAAATCGTCTTCCCGCCGTACGACGCCAACCAGCTGCGCGACATCCTCGAGCACCGTTCGGACGTCGCGTTCAAAGGCGGCGCGCTCTCCGACGACGTGATCCCGCTGTGTGCCGCCTTCGCGGCCCAGGAACACGGCGACGCGCGACGCGCGTTAGACCTCTTACGAACCGCAGGCGAACTCGCCGAACGCTCCCAGTCGGAGACCATCGTCGAGAAACACGTCCGCGAGGCCCAGGACAAGATCGAACTCGACCGCGTCGTCGAGGTCGTCCGTACCCTCCCTACCCAGTCGAAGCTCGTCCTCTTCGCGATTATCCTCCTCGAGAAAAACGGCGTACACAGCATCAACACGGGCGAGGTGTTCAACATCTACAAACGCCTCTGTGAAGAGATCGACGCCGACGTCCTGACCCAGCGTCGGGTGACGGACCTCATCAGCGAACTCGACATGCTCGGCATCGTCAACGCGGTCGTCGTCTCCAAGGGCCGATACGGTCGCACCAAGGAGATCAGCCTCTCGGTGCCGATCGACGAAACCGAGGCCGTCCTCCTCTCGGACTCGCGGCTCTCGGATATCGACGATGTCCAGCCGTTCGTTCAGGCCCGTTTCGAGAACTGAACCACCATTTCGAGAACTGTACCACTGATTTTCCGGCTCTAAGCCGACGGGCTGATAACCCTCGAGTTGATTCGATTCGACATGAACCGACGGGCAGTACTCGCCAGCACGGCGGGACTCGTTTCGATGGCCGGCTGTCTCTTTGCCGACGACGGCCCGGATCACGAGTACGAACGCGGCGACATCGAAATCCGTATCGACGGCGACGAGTTCGACCTCTCGGCTGACCGATTTCAGGCCGAACACGCCGACGACTACTCGATGAACTTCCACCTCCACGAGAGCGACGATCACTGGTACAACGACCACCCTGAGAGCGGCGAACGGGTTTCCTTCGCGGAGGGAATCGATCTCCTCCCGGAGTTCGTCTACGACGACGCGGACGGCGAACACGCTGTCATCATCGACGACACCGAATACGACGGCCGCGAACCCGACACGGAACTCTCGTTTTTCGTCGACGACGAGCAGGTGGATCCGACCCAACACACCGTTCGGGAGGGGGATTCGCTTCGACTCGAGATCGATACCGACGCCGATGACACCGAGTCGGACGCAGACGACGAGGACGGATCGGACGCCGACGGCGGGGACGAGTCAGATACCAACACCGACGAGTAACCGCCAACAGCGACACGAAATCTGCCAGCGACGTCGACACGAACGCAAATCGGTACGGTTTCGACTCGAACCGAACTGTCCCGTGACCCGTTCCCGCTCGCGTCGACGGCTAGTTCGAGTCGAACCGACGGGGTTGGTTCGGAACGACACGATTCCCGACACTGGCCGCTCGTGGAGTCGGTCAGTCGTACGAAGGAGGCAAACACATACTCGAGTCGCAACCGCGGGCGACTCGTCGATTCAGGGTCGCCGACGGCCTGCCGCCATCGCGACGCCGGCACCGACGCCGGCGAATCCAGTTGCACCGGTGAGGCCTGCCTGCACGGTGGCATCGTCGAGTGGAATCGGCGCGGTGTCGATCACCGGCGCGGGGGCGAGCATGCCGCCGAGGAGTTCGTCGAACATGAGTCGAACGTGACCGAGCCACGGCACGCGGAAACTCGCCTTGCCGGTGACCCACTCGGGTTTGACGACGTCGATCGGATCTCGTTGTCCGATCTGGTCGTAGCCGTTGTTCGCGTCGCCTTTCGTGATGAAGCCGTCGTGCGGTGCGGGACAGGTCGGCACGTCGTCGCAGGTCGCGCCGCCGACGATCTCGTCGTCGGCTCTGGTGTCGACCCAGTTTTCGTCCTCCTCGACCCAGAAATGGGCCCGGTGTATGATCGGGACGCGACTGTCGTCGCCGTTCGGGCGGAAGACGATCACGTCACCCTCGTTGCCGAACTTCTCGTGGCCGTTATCCTGGCCGTTCTCGAGCGTGACGACTCCGGTTCCGTCGACGGGGTCGTCACCGACGAATCGGTCGTCGTCGACGACGAAGATCAGGTCACCTCGTTCCATGTTCGGCTCCATGCTGCCGCTCTCGACGGCGACCAGTGGTGGCCAGACGCCGCTGATGCCGAACAGAATCAGGCCGATCACCGCGACGATCGCAATGCTGCTCAGAACGTCGCGAGCGAAGACGACGTTGCCGCTCTCGGACTTGAGGAACCAGCGAACGACGCCGTCGTCTTCGATCGTGACGGCGTCCGGGTTCGAATTTCGGCGTTGCGGTGATCTGTCGGCAGTTCGCGGTGATTCCGCGTCCCCAGATGGTTGCCCGTCGTCGGCGTCGGCTCGATCCCCGTCACGCGGGTGCCGATCGCGGCTGCGGCCGGAATCGGCGTCGTCGGGATCGTCGGGAGCGCCACCGGGGTTAGACCCACTCATCGTCACTCGTTTTGCCGGGATGTCCAATCAACCTTCTGCTCCGATGGCCGCCGGCGTCAGTCGGTTCCGGCCGATTCTCGAGGGGTACCCATCCAAACAGGGGCGCTCGAGCGTCGCCTCTACAGACGCTCCGAGAGTCGATCCCGTCGCAGCCAGTCATTGTCTCTGCTATTCCGAACGCGGAAATAACTCTGCTGGTACCGGTTGCCTCTAGCGGCGACGTTGCAAGTCGAGTACGAGTACGGCGACGCTCGAGCGAAGCGCGGCGAGGATCGCGGGCGCGCCAGTCCCGGAGCAACCTCGCCGGATTGCGATTACGGTACTCTTTTCTCTTCGCTCGCGAATGCGAGTCGTGTGCCACTCGAGGCGCCGGCCCGGATCGTCAGCGAACTCACCAGCCGCGGCTACAACGCCGAGCGCGAGGCCGTAACCAAACTCTCGTCGGCCGAGAACCCGCGGGTCGCCCTCGAGTGCGTCGTCGAAACGCTTCCCGAGGACGCGCTGGTCGTCACGACCGACCACGTCGAGCGGGCCCTCGAGACCGCGGCGTCCTCACCAGTAGCGGACGATCCCGCGGCGACGGACGGCTCTGCGCCGACGGACGATTCTCCCCCGACGCCGGACGCTGCGACCGAGGGGACTTCCGACTCGCCGACACCTTCTGACCCCTCTGTTTCGACTGGAGCCGACGCCTCGAATCCGCCGGCCGCGGACGGGGCCGCTCCAGTTGAAACGAAGGGGGGAAGAGAAACGGAAACGGAAACTGCAACGGGAACGACAACGGAAACGGACCGCATCGAACGCTCGGTCGATCCCGAACTGCGCGACCTCGAGATCGCCGGCGACATGACCGGCGAGAGTACGGGGACGGGCGAGTACGAGGACTTCGTCGCCGTCTTTCGGGACCGGCTCGAGCGACTCGGCGGCAAGCTACGAGGACGGATCAACCACCGTCCGGCGTCGGCGATCGGCAATATGGGCGGCGGCACCGACGTCGCGATGGTTGGTCTGGTCAACGACATCCGGTCGACGGCCAGCGGCCACTGGCTGATCGAACTCGAGGACGCGACGGGGACGTTCCCGTGGCTCGTGATGAAAGACCGCGAGTTCGCGGGGCTGGTCGATCAGTTGCTCTGCGACGAGGTGCTGGCGATGGAGGGCACCCTCTCGGACGACGCGGGGATCGCCTTCGTCGACTCGATGTACTTCCCAGACGTGCCCCGGACCCACGAGCCGTCGACGGCCGACCGCCACGTGCAGGCGGCGCTGATCAGCGACGTCCACGTCGGCAGCCAGGAGTTCATGGCCGACGCCTGGAACCGCTTTGCCGACTGGCTCCACACCGCGGAGGCCCAGCACGTCGAGTACCTGCTCATCGCCGGCGACATGGTCGAGGGCGTCGGCGTCTACCCCGACCAGGACGAGGAACTCGACATCGTCGACATTTACGAGCAGTACGAGGCCTTCAACGAGCGGCTCAAGCAGGTGCCGGGCGATCTGGAGATCGTCATGATCCCGGGCAACCACGACGCCGTTCGCCTCGCGGAGCCCCAGCCTGGCTTCGACGAGGAACTCCGCGAGATCATGTCCGCCCACGATCCACAAATCGTGAGCAATCCCTCAACCGTGACCCTCGAGGGCGTCTCGGTGTTGATGTACCACGGCGTCAGCCTCGACGAAGTCATCGCGGAACTCCCCGAGGAGAAGGCGAACTACGACGAGCCCCACAAGGCGATGTACCAGCTCCTGAAGAAGCGCCACGTCGCGCCGCAGTTCGGGGGGCACACCCGCCTCGCACCGGAAGAGGAGGACTTCCTCATCATGGAGGAGGTGCCCGACATCTTCCACACCGGTCACGTCCACAAGCTCGGCTTCGGGAAGTACCACAACGTGCTCGCGATCAACTCGGGGTGCTGGCAGGCCCAGACCGACTTCCAGAAGAGCGTCAACATCGATCCTGACTCGGGGTACGCGCCGATCGTCGATCTGGACACGCTCGACGTGACCGTCCAGAAGTTCAGTTGACGGTGTTGTTTTCGCCCGTCACAAGCCATTGTCCGGTCCGCGCCGATCGAGTCTCGCCGCTCGTGCCGTCGGCGTACCGGAGGTGTTTTACCATAGGGGCAGAGAATGGGGTGTAGACGGCACGGTCGGACGGCTACCTTTCAGCGCGTGGTTTCCACGCGTGTTCACCTGTCCGCCCTACCCCGTCGTTCTAACACTCACGAGCGGCTGCGCTCGCGGTCTAGGGAGTGCATCTTAGTTGCCGTTGAGTCGCCAGATTTGTCTCTCGAGCGTGTCGGCCGGAGCGAGTTCGGCGATCTCGTTTTCGCCAATCAGATCGGGTATCGGCGGCCGAGACGTCGTAGCGATCGTCGCGAATTCCTCGCCGCTGCCGGTATCTCTATGGCGCTGATCGTGGTACGACCGATGAACGCACCGAACGCTCCCCCGTTTCGATGGCACCCAGTCCCCCTCCGTCGATGCTCGACGACCGACCGAACGTCTTCCGTCCCGCGATCGACGCCCACACTCACCTGTTGCCCGAGCGTCTGCTCCGAGCGATCCGTCGATCGCTCAGTGCTGAGACCGGCTGGGAGTTCCCGACGCCGACGGCTCGAACCGATATCGAGGCTGTCCTCCGATCGGCGGGCGTCGAGGCCGCCGTCGCCCTCCCGTACGCTCACGAGGCGGGGCTCGCACGCGAGTTGAACTCGTGGCTGCTCGAGCGGGCCGCGTCCTCGGATCTCCTCATCCCGTTCGCGACGGTCCACCCCGACGACGAGGCCGGCGCGACCATCGCGCGTGAGGCGTTCGAGGCCGGCGCTTGCGGTCTGAAGATCCACTGTCCGGTCCAGGAGTGTCGGCCCGCCGATCCGCGCCTCGAGCCCGCCCTCGAGGTCGCCGTCGACTACGGCCGGCCGGTCACCTACCACGGCGGAACGGCGCCGATGTTCGAGGACAGCCCCTACGTCGGCGCGGCCCCCTTTCGTGACCTACTCGAGTCCTATCCGAAGCTGCGGGTCTGCTGTGCCCACATGGGAACGTACGAGGTCGATCGATTTCTGGAGTTCGCGCGTGAGTACGATACCGCTTACCTGGACACGACGTTCGCGATGTCGACCGCTGCACCGGAAACGATGGGATTCGAGCCGTCGTCGATTCCGGACGCAACGCTGATCGAACTCTCGGACTCGATCATGTACGGATCCGATTTCCCGAACATCCCGTATCCGTACCGGGAGGAGCGAGCGCATCTGCTCGAGCGGGAGTTGCCACAAGAGGTGGCGCGGGACGTTTTCTATCGGACCGCACTCGAGTATCTGGACCTCGATGACGACCTCGAGTCGAATTCGACGGGCTGATTCACTCTCGAGGTCGTTTCGTGGCTCATCCTCCGTCCCTCGCGGCGGAAGGAAAGCCGACACCTCCCGCACCGGCCGTTCAGTCGGACGATTCTCGCCAGATCAGTCCCTCGATCGTTCCGTCCAGGACGGTCTCACCGGCCTCGTTTTCACAGCCCACGTTGACGGCGACCTCGTAGCGATCGTCTCGCTCTGTGACGGCGTCGAAGATCCACGTGCAACTGATCCGGTCGCCCGTGTAGACCGGTCGGACGAACTCGAATGCCATCGCCGTCGCCAGCACCTCGAGGTCGCCGCCGATCTTCGTCGGGAGGGTCGCGGTCAGCAGTCCGTGGACCAGTAACTGACCGTCGTCGGGTTCGGTGTGTCGATCCTGTGTATCACCCGATACCTCGGCGAACCGCTCGACCTCGTCGGTCGTGAACGTCCGTGCGAACGTATGGGTTTCACCGACGGTTGGACGACACACACTAGCCACCTTCGAAGATCCGTTCGATCTCTTCGTTTTCCGTGATCGGTTCGTCGCGGCCGATCTCGGTCACGATCTCGCCCCGTTCGATGACGTATGCCCGATCGGCGATCTCTGCCGCGTGGCGGACGTTCGATTCCGCCACGACGATCGAGATTCCGAGGTCTTTGATGCGCGTGACGCCGTCGCGGAACTGCTCTCTCACGGAGGGTGCGAGTCCCTCGAACGGCTCGTCGAGCAACACGATGTCGGGATCCGAAGTGAGCGCCCGCCCGACGGTGACCATCTTCTGCTGGCCGCCGCTCAGTTGACCGGCCGGTCGGTCGAGGAACGCTTCCATCTCGGGGTAGATCTCGAGTACTCGGTCTCGACGTTCTCGGAACCCGTCTTCGTCGGTGTCGGCTTTTCCCCACGTGGACATCCGCAGGTTATCTTCGACGGAGAGCGTGGTGAACAACCGTCGGTCCTCAGGTGCGAACCCGACGCCGTGACGAATCCGTTCCCTCGACGGGCGGTCCGTGAGATCGGTTCCGTTCACCCGAATCGAACCGTTCCGAATCGAGGTCTGGCCCATCACCGATCGGAACGTCGTCGTCTTGCCCGCCCCGTTGCGACCGATCAGCGCGACGGTCTCGCCCGCCTCGACCCGAATCGAAACGTCCTCGAGAACCGTCGCTCGGTCGATACTGACGGTGAGGTCGTCGACGTCGAGTAGCGACTGGTGGCTCATCGTCAGACACCCCCCTCGAGGATGAACTGGTTGACCGCTTCGGAGTTCATCACGGCCGCCGGATCGTCGTCGTCGAGCACGCGCCCCTCGTGGAGGGCGACGATTCGATCGGAGTACGAGCGGATGAGTTCCATGTCGTGTTCGATGAAGATGAGGCCGATGTTCCGCTCGACCGCCGCGTCGGTGATGGTCTCCATCACCGCGTTTTTCTCTCGAGAGCCGACGCCGCTCGTCGGTTCGTCGAGCACCATGAGTTTCGGCCGGAGCGCGAACGACATCGCCACGTCGAGGATCTTGCGTACCCCGTGTGGCAGGTGTTCGGTGTGTTCGTCCGCGTGTGACTCGAGGTTGAACATCTCGAGCAGTCGCTCGGTCTCCTCGATGGAGGCGGTGTCGCGATGGGTGAGCGAGAACAGCCGATTGTTCTCTTGCTTTCGGGAGAGAACGCTCGACTGGACGTTTTCGAACACGGTGAGCTCGTCGTAGATCTGTGGGATCTGGAACGAGCGGACGAGGCCCCGTCGAACGCGCTTGTACTTGCGCAGATCGGAGATGTCGTCGCCGTCGAAGACGATCGTCCCGTCAGTCAGTGAGAGCGCACCCGAAATGAGGTTCGTGTACGTCGTCTTTCCGGCGCCGTTCGGGCCGATGATACCGACGATCTCGTCGTCGTAGAACTCGAGGCTCACACCGTCGACGGCGACGAGGTTACCGAACTCCTTGCGGACGTTTTCGGTTCTGAGGATCGGTTCCGTCGATGCGTTCTGCGTCGTGGACGTGGAGTCCGTTTCTCGCGTGCTCATGAGTCGTCCCTCCGTTCGTTGAGATCGTCGACAAGCGCCTTTGCACCGCCCCAGATGCCCTTCTCACGGAGCGTCAGCACCACCACGAACAACACGAGACCCATGGTGAAGTGCCAGTAGGTCGTAACGCCGAGTGCTACCTCCTGGAGGATGATGAAGCCGCTGGCGCCGATGATGGGGCCGAGGAAGGTACCGATACCACCGAGCAGTGCCATGAAGACGATCTCGCCGGACATCGTCCAGTCGAGGTACTCCGGCGTGACGTGTCCGACCACGACAGCGTAGAGGGCACCGGCGAGTCCGACGATCATCGCCGAGAGGACCATCGAATACAACCGATACCGAAGTATCGGGACGCCGCTCATCTCGGCTCGCGTCTCGTTCTCACGGATCATCTTCAGCGTGAGCCCGAACGGCGAGCGGAGGACGAGCCAGAGCACCGCGATCGTCGCGAACAGACACACGAGAATCACGTGGTAGTAAAAGCCCATCAGGTAGATATGGGCCGGCGCCTCGCTGATCGGGATACCCAGGAAATCGGGACGACTGAGCCCGATACCGTCCGTTCCGCGGGTGAGTCCGCCGACGTCTCGAGCCGCGAGGACGTAGAGGAGCTGTGCCAGCGCCAGCGTCAACAGCGCAAAGTAGATCTCGTGGGTCTTGACCGAGAGCGCGCCGATGACCGCGCCAACGACGCCGGCCGCCAGCATCGCCAGCACGAGCAAAACGATGAGGTCGGTGATTCCGGCGCTCTCCATCGCGATCACCACGGTGTACATCCCGGTTCCGAAGAACGCGGCGTGGCCGAACGACAGCAGTCCAGTGTAGCCGAGGACGATGTTGAACCCGAGCGCAGCGATAGCGAAACACATGATCCACGCCAGCAGCCGGGTGTGGTACGCGTTCATCGTCAGCCCGGGGTACAGCGCGAGGGCAGCGAACAGAACGCCCCCTCCGAGCAGGCGCTTATCCAGGAGAAGCCCCTTCAGCTCCTGGGCTTTCATGTCGCCGAACGTCGGCAAGCGAGTGCTCATTCTACCACCCCCTCGTCGCCGAACAGTCCCTCGGGTTTGAAGATGATGACGAGCGCCATTAACCCGAAGACGATCGCCAGCTCCAGTGCCGGGAAGTACGCGATCCCGAAGCTCCGGACCATGCCGATGACGAGCGCAGCGACCACGACGCCCTTGAGGCTCCCGAGTCCACCGATGACGATCACGGCGAACGAGAGCAGGACATACTCGAGTGTCACCGCCGGCGTCGCCGTCGCGAAGGGAACGAACAGTGCACCGCCGAGGGCGGCGATGGCGACCGAGATGCTGAATATCAGGACGCGAACGCGGTTGACGTTGATACCGAGCATCTGAACCATCTCGTAGTCCTCCGACATCGCCTGGGAGATCTTCCCGAGTTTCGTCTTGACGAACATGAGGTAGAGCCCGACCGCACATGCGACGGCGATCAGGATGACGAACGACCGGTAGGCGGACACCGAGACGCCCATCAGGTCGATCGCCCCCAGTTGCCGGGACGGATCGGTGGCTCCGTCGACCGTAATCGGGGACGCACCCCAGATGAACTTGATCACGTCGTCGAGCATCAGGATCACGCCGAACGTCGCCAACAGCTGGTAGACGTGCTCGATCTCGTACAGCGGGGCGAAGACCGTCTTATCGAGTACTGCCGACAGGACGAACACGACGAGCGGGATCACGAGGACGAGCATCGCCAGGAGGACGACCGTCGACGTCGTGACGTCGCCCGCGTTGTTCAGCGTCCAGACGGCCACGTAGGCTCCGAGACCGTAGAACGCGGCGTGTGCCATGTTCAGCAGGTTGAGGATACCGAACACGAGCGTCAGTCCCACCGACGCGAAGAACAACAGGGCCGCAAAGTAGAGCCCGTTGAACGTGTTTACCAGGAGTGATTCGATCGGCATTCGTTCTCACCCCGTCACCGGCTCGAGTTCGTCGACCCAGTCCATCGTCGGATCGTCCTCCGGTGGATTGACCTCTGCCGCCTCGATGAACTCGAACTCTCCGAGGAGCGGATGGTCGACGGGAAGGTCGTGGTCGTCGGTCGGGCGTCCGAAGACGGCCGGTGCGGCCGCCTGTGGCCCGTACATCGTATGCTGTCCGTGGGGCGATTCGAACGCGATGTTGTTCATCGCCGCCGTGAGCTGCTCGCCGGTCGGCCAGTCACCGATGATCGATACCGCGCGTTCGACGCCCTCCTGGAGCGCCTGGAAGCCCATCCATTCGTGGTAGGCTCCCCACCCCGGCAACTGATCGTATCGCTCGTAGTACTCATCGACGAACTCCCTGTGGGCCTCGTCCTCGTCGTAGCGGTAGTTCGGCTGGTAGCCGCCCCGACCACCAAGCCAGACATTCTCTGGCATAGACCCGCCCAGAGAGCTGAGCAGGGGCGCACCGGTGTCGCCGATCAACAGGGACTGGTCGACCGCCTCGAACATCCCGCCGTCGACGCCCTGGGAGACGAACGTCGCGATATCGCCGCCCCACAGGCTCGAGAACAGGAGGTCCGGTTCCGCGTCGGCGATCGCGGAGACGTGGGCGCTGTAGTCGGTCTCACCCAGTTCCGGATACCGCGATTCGACGATCTCGACGTCCGCGCCGACGGCCTCGAGGCCGGCTTCGAACATCTCCTGGTGATCGTGTCCCCAGGCGTAGTCGGGATCGATCGTGATCACCGTCTCGACGTCGTCCATCTGTTCGACCATCCGAACGGCGCCGACCGCACCGGCGGCGTTCGACCCCGCCGTTCGGACGACGTACTCCATGTCCGGATTCTCCTCGAACAGCTGGTAGGTTCCGGGCATCGTTACCAGAAACGGGAACTGCTGGTCGTTCGCTGCCGGCGCCACCGCGAGCGAGTGGGCACTCGAGACGATCCCCATGAGCATGTCTACCTCGCCTTCCTGTGCCATTGCCTGTACGTCACTGATCAGCGAGTCCGGTCCCGCGTCCTCGTCGAGTCGGTCGACGATCTCGATCTCGCGCTCGCCGATCAGTCCGCCCTCGTCGTTGATTCGATCGACCAGCATATCGCTCGCGTTCATCGCTTCTTCGCCGTAGAACGCCGGCGGGCCGGATTCGAAGATCATCTGGACGATACGGAACGGTTCGTCCGGGATGCCGTCGATTTCGTCCGTGCCGAAGTCCTCCTGGAGGAGAGCACAACCCGCCAGTGATCCGAGTGCCGTTACCGCGGCGGACCCCTTCAGGAAGTGCCGTCGGGAGATTCGTGAGTTGTCTTTCGTCATCTTTCGTGTATTTGTTTGAGTTTATCTGCCATGCTATCGGTCGAGGAGTCGGTCCCTCGGACCGGTTTCTACATCGTAATTCACTTCCAGCGCACTGCCACCGCGGGGTTCGCTCGCTCGAACCCCTCCGCGACTACCGTCGACGAGTCGCCCCGATTACGCGTTCCGGTGATCACCTCGCAGTGAGAGTACGGTCCGGTCGAACTCACAGACCAACGGCTCCTCGGGCTCGTTTACTTTGAAGACCTCGACGTGCATGGTGACGATGCCGCGCTCGTCGTCGCTGGTCTCGCGTTTGTCCGTCACCGTCGACTGGACGCGGATCGTATCGCCGTGGAACACCGGCTCGGGATGCTCGACGTCGTCGTAGGAGAGGTTCGCGACGATGGTCCCGTCGGTCGTTTCCGGGATGGTGATCCCGACGGCGAGGCTCATCGTGTAGAGCCCGTTGACCAGCCGCCGGCCGAAGTCGGTGTCGTCGGCGAAGTCGGCGTCGAGATGCAAGGGCTGCTGATTCATCGTCATATCGCAAAAGCGCTGGTTGTCGCTCTCGCTGATCGTGCGCCGTCGTTCGTGTTCGATGGTCTGTCCGACCTCGAACTCCTCGTAGTACAGTCCTGTCATGGGTCGTGTGTCGTGGAATCGGGATCTCGTTTCACAGGCGATACCTCGAGCGTCCGTCTCACAGGATCGTTCCGTGTTTCTTGCTCGGAAGATCTTTCTCGAGGCCCTCGTAGAACGCGAACCTGGCCTCGAGTTCGTCCCGAAGCTCGCTTGGCGGCACGATCTCGTCGATGACGACCTCGCTGGCCATCCGGTGGACGTCGATGTCCTCGCGGTACTCCGCGCGCAGTTCGGCCTCCTTCTGGGCGCGCTCCTCGGGGTCGTCGATCGCGGCCAGCTTGTTCGCGTAGACGGCGTTGATCGCGGCTTCGGGACCCATGATTGCGATCTCGCCGCTGGGCAATCCGAGCACGCTCTCGGGGTCGTAGGCCGGCCCCGACATCGCGTAGATGCCGGCGCCGTAGGCCTTCCGGACGACGACCGACTGTTTCGGGACGGTCGCCGAGGAAGTCGCGTAGATCATCCGCTTGCCCTGCTCTAAGATCCCCTCCTTTTCGACCTGCGAGCCGGCCATGAAGCCGGGGGTGTCACACAGGTAGAGCAGCGGAATCTCGTAGGCGTCGCAGGTCCAGATGAACTGGGCGGCCTTCTCGGCGGCGTCGGGGAAGATCGCGCCGGCGCGCTGTTTCGGCTGGTTCGCGACGATGCCGACCGGCCGGCCGTCGATGCGGGCGAAGGCCGTGATGATCTCGGGTCCGTATTCCGGGCGGAGCTCGAGTACGGAATCGGCGTCGACGACGCGCTCGATGACGTCGAACATGTCGTAGCCCTTGTTCGGCTCCTGGGGGACGATGGAATCGACCTCGGCGGGCGAGCGCTCCGGCGCCCGACCCTCCGTCTGCGGGGGCTTCTCGTCGGCGTTGTCGGGCAGGTAGCCGATGAGTTTCGCGACGAGTTCGCGCGCGTGTTCTTCGTCCTCGGCGATCAGATCCGCGCTGCCGGAGTGGCGGGCGTGAACGTCCGGGCCACCCAGGTCGTCGAGATCGATCTCTTCGCCGGTGACCATCTCGACCATCCGCGGGGAGGCGATGGCCATCGCGGAGACGTCCCGGACCATGACGGTGAAGTCGGCGAAGACGGGCGTGTAGGCGGCGCCGGCGATGCAGGGGCCGTAGAGCACGCAGATCTGCGGGACGCGCCCGGAGAGCATCGAGTGGTTGTAGTAGTACTTTCCGATGCCCTCGCGGTTGGCGAAAAAGCCCGTCTGCTGGTCGATTCGGCCACCCGAGGAGTCCATCAGGTAGAGCACGGGTTTCCCCGTCTTCAGGGCGCGTTGTTGCATCCGGAGGAACTTCTCGACGCCCTTCTCGGCCATCGAGCCCGCCTTGACGGTGAAGTCGTTGGCCATGAAGTGGACGTCTCGGCCTTCGAACTCGGCGGCGCCGGTGATGAGCCCGTCCGCCGGGATGCGGTTTCCGGAGTCAGCCTCGCCGGCCTGTCCGTCGGGGTGCCACTCGTCGAAGTTGGCGAACCGGCCGTCCTCGAACTGCAGGCCGTCGTCGCCGAACCAGAGGTCCAGTCGGTCGCGGACGAACAGCTTCCCCTGGTCGGCGAGTCGCTCGCGGTACTTCTCGGGGCCGCCCTCGAGGATATCCTCGATCTCGTCGCGAAGCTTGTGCTCGCGGTCGGTCGGGCCGAGGTCGTCGGCCGGCGGAGCGCTCGAGGTGCCGCCGTCCCCGGTCGCGGATGCGTCCTTCCCGGACGGGGTACCGGCCGACGCCGGTGACGCGGTCGCGAGCAGTTCGCCGTCGGTCTCGGCGTACAGCTCTACGTCGTCGCCGAGATGAGACGCGAGGGCCTTTGCAATCGCCTGTGCTTCCTGATCCGTCGTCGCGTCGGTGATTTTCACTTCCATTCTTACTCCAGTATCACGAGTGGGTCGCCCATGTCAACTGTGTCTCCGTTCGACACGGCGACGTCCGCGATGGTCCCGGCCGCCGCCGCCACCACCTCGTTCTCCATCTTCATCGCCTCGAGGACGCAGACCACGTCGCCGGGCGCGATGTCGTCGCCGGGCGCGACGTCGACCGAGAGCACGGTTCCTTGCATCTCGGCTGTGATCGCATCGCTCGCGGCGACCTGCTCGGCGCCGACGGCGCCGCTGCTTTCGGTGCTCGAGGACGGCTGCTCGGCGTTCCCTGCATCGGTGTCGCCGTCGGCGCCGTTGGCCTCGATCGCCACACCCGAGAGGCCGCCCGTGACGGCGACGTCGAACCGCCGGCCGTCGACCTCGACGATGAGGTCGTTCGTCGTGGTATCGGTCGTCCCGCACTCGTCGTCGACCGCCGTACTCCAACGGGCGACGGCGGCCTCGAGGTCGTCGTCCTCGACCGACTGATCGAGGTAGGACGTCGTGTGGCCGCCGGCGCGGAACGTCTCGTCCGCGAGCATCAGTCGGTGGAACGGCACCGTCGTCTCGACGCCGACGTCGAACTGCGAGAGCGCCCGCCGGGAGCGCTCGAGGCAGCGTTCCCGCGTCGGCGCGCGAACGATCAGTTTCGCGATCATCGAGTCGTAGTCGCCGGCGATCTCGTCGCCCCGTGCGATCGCGTCGTCGATCCGAACGCCGAGACCGCCCGGCGGATCGTACGCGGTGAGCGTTCCGGGCGTCGGTGCGAACCCGGCGGCGGGGTTCTCGGCGTTGATCCGGAACTCCATCGCGTGGCCGTCGATCTCGACGTCGGCCTGTGCGAACGGTAGTTCCGCGCCGGCCGCGATGCGGATCTGCTCGCGAACGATGTCGATCCCCGTCACCTCCTCGGTGACGGTGTGTTCGACCTGGATCCGGGTGTTGACCTCCATGAAGTAGAACTGACTGTCCTCCACGAGGAACTCCACGGTACCGGCGTTCGTGTAGCCGGCTTCGCGGACGCCGCGGCGGGCCGCGTCGCCGATCGAATCGCGGAGCCCCGCGTCGAGCGCCGGGCTCGGCGCCTCCTCGATGACTTTCTGGTGGCGTCGCTGGAGCGAGCAGTCGCGTTCCCCGAGGTGGAGGGCCGTTCCGTGTTCGTCGGCGAGGATCTGTACCTCGACGTGCTTCGGATCCTCGAGGAACTTCTCGACGTAGACGGAGTCGTTGCCGAAGTAGGCCTCGCCCTCTCGTTTGGCGCTCGTCAGGGCGTCGTCGACCTCGTCGTCGCTGCGGACGATCTTCATCCCGCGGCCGCCGCCGCCGCCCTCAGCCTTGATGGCGATCGGATAGCCGAACTCCGCACCGAGGTCCCGAACCTCGGCGGCCGTTTCGACGGGTTCCGTCGTCCCGGGAACGACCGGGACGTCGGCGCGCTGCATGATCCGACGCGCGTTCGTCTTCTCGCCGAGGGCCGTCATGGCGTCGCTCGAGGGACCGACCCAGGTGATCCCCTCGGCCGCTTCGACCCGTTCGGCGAACGCGGCGTTCTCCGCGAGGAAGCCGTAGCCGGGGTGGATCGCGTCCGCCCCCGCGCGGTCGGCGACCTCGAGGATCGCGTCGCCGTCGAGGTACGACTCGTTCGCCGGCGCGGGTCCGATGTTGTACGCCTCGTCGGCGTAGGCGACGTGACCGGCCGATCGGTCGGCGTCGCTGTAGACGGCGACGGTCTCGATCCCGAGTTCCTCACAGGCCTGCATCACGCGAACGGCGATTTCGCCGCGATTAGCCACTAGTAGTGTTTCGAACATTGTCAGTAGGACTTGGGGAAGCCGAGTTGCTGACCGATGTGGTTGTACGCCATCTGCTGGGAGACCGGTGCGAGTCGGGTGAGGTTGATCTCGCGCCACCAGCGTTCGACGTCGTACTCCGTCGCGTAGCCCCAGCCGCCGAAGGCCTGCATGGCGTGTCTGACCGCCTCGATGCCAGCCTCGACGGCCGTCGCCTTGGCCACGTTCGTCTCGTAGCCGCAGTCGTCGCCGCGATCGTAGAGCCACGCGGCCTTCTCGCGCATGAGCGTGGCCGTCTCCATTTTCGCGTACGCCTCGGTGATCGGGAACGAGACGGCCTGGTGGGTGCCGATCGGCGAGCCGAAAACCTCGCGCTCGTTCGCGTACTCGATGGCCGCGTCGGCCGCGAGTTTGCCGATCCCCGTACCGGCGGCCGCGAAGCCGATCCGTTCGGGGTTGAGCATGTCCACGAGCACCCACCAGCCGTCGTCGACCTCGCCGAGCAGGTCCTCCTCGGGGACGCGGACGTCCTCGAGGAAGACCTCACAGGAGTTCGAGTAGTTCATCGCGTGTTTGGGGATCGGTGCGACGTCGACGTTCGGATCGTCCATATCGACGACGAAGAGGCTGATACCGTCGGTACCGCGGTCGACCTCCTCGCGGGGCGTCGTCCGCGTCACGAGGATCATGTTATCTGCGCGGTCGGCGAAGGTGATCCAGGCCTTCTGTCCGTTCAGGACGTACTCGTCGCCGTCTCGCTCGGCGCGGGTGGCGACGTTCAACGTGTTCGTTCCCGCCTCGGGTTCGGTGATCCCGATCGAGAAGTTACGGGTTCCGGTGGCGATATCGGTCAGGTAGCGCTCTTTCTGCTCGGCCGTCCCGTGTTCGCGGAGCCCCACCGCGGCCATTCCGGCGGTCAGGACCAGATACCAGGTGCCGGCCATGCCACACCCCTCGGCACAGAGGGTCTCCATCGCCAGCCCCATCTCCTGCATTCCCATGCCGGCGCCGTCGTACTCTTCGGGGATCAGCAGGCCGTGAAAGCCCGCCTCGGCGAGTTCATCCCAGAACCCGTTCGAGAACTCGCCGTTCTCTTCTTTTTCGCGCCAGTGTTCGGGACCGAACCGGTCGGCAATCTCGGTCGCCGTCTGGCGGATCAGTTCGCGTTCTTGCGTGTCTTCGAAGTTCATTATCGCTGTTTCGTACCGTCTTGTCGCGTCAGTCGCGGTCGATTCGGACCGTCCCGGAACGGGACGCGTCCGGCCGTTGCCCTCGCGGTTCGGAGAGTGGGCCGGACCCGCCCCGGTGCCAGACTGCTCAGGCCGCTTCGGCTTCCTCTTCGACCTCGTCTTGCAGCTCCGTGCGACGAATCTTCCCGGTGACCGTCTTCGGCAGTTCCTCGCGGAACTCGATCGCGCGGGGAT
This sequence comes from Natronolimnohabitans innermongolicus JCM 12255, assembly GCF_000337215.1. Taxonomy (GTDB): domain Archaea; phylum Halobacteriota; class Halobacteria; order Halobacteriales; family Natrialbaceae; genus Natronolimnohabitans; species Natronolimnohabitans innermongolicus. Next base: position 26,629 of record NZ_AOHZ01000052.1, read on the forward strand.
ACTCGTGAGCCGATAGTTCGTCTCGCACGTGGGCCTTGATCTCCTCTTTGAGGTCTTCGGACGTCGTCGTGTCCTCGCTGGGCACGATGTAGGCCTTCACGATATTCCCCCGTTCGCGGTGGGGCTTTGGCACGACGGCGGCCTCGGCGACGGCCTCGTGTTCCCCGAGCGAACTCTCGACTTCGAAGGGGCCGATTCGGTAGCCCGAAGAGAGGATGACGTCGTCGGCCCGCCCCTCGAACCAGATGTAGCCGTCTTCGTCTTTGTGGGCGAGGTCCCCCGAGAGGTACCACTCGCCGTCGGGACCGTCGACGAAACAGTCGGCGGTCTTCTCGGGCTTTTCCCAGTACTCCGCGAAGAAACACGGATAGTCCCCGCGCTGGGCGATTTCGCCCGTCTCGCCGGGCTCGAGCACCTCGCCCGTTTCGGGATCGACGATATCGGCCTCGATTCCGGGCAGCGGCTTGCCCATCGATCCCGGCCGGATCTCCATCGTCGGGTAGTTATTGACGATCATGTTGCCCGTCTCGGTCTGACCGTAGGTGTCGTGGATCGTCACACCGAGCGTCTCCTCGCCCCATTCGACGACGCCCGCCGAGAGCGGTTCGCCGATCGACAGGGCGTGGCGCAGGTCCAGCGAGACGTCCTCGAGGACCTCCTGGTGTTCGCGAAGCATGCGGTAAGCGGTGGGAACCGAGAACAGCACGGTGACGGGGTAGGTATCGAGGAGGTCGGCCCACGTCTCGGGGTCGAACTCGCCCTCGTAGGTGAACAGCGCGGTGCCCCAGAACCAGGCGCCGAGCGTGTTGATCGGCCCGGTCAGCCAGCCCAGGTCACCGGTCGACCAGTAACAGTCGCCCTCCTGCAGGTCGACGGCGTACTTTTGCGTGGCGGCGACGCCCGTGACCCACCGGTGCTTGTGACGGACGCCCTTCGCCAGCCCGGTCGTCCCGCTGGTGTAGTAGAGCAGGGCGTCGTCTTCGCCGCTCGTCGCCGCCGGCTCGTACTCGCGGCTCGCGGTCTCCATCTCGCCGCGGTAGCTGACGTCTCCAGTACGAATGCCCGTTCCGTCGTCGCTGACAACGATGACGTGTTCGACCGTCGGCGCATCCTCCAGCGCGTCCGCGACGGTATCGCGGTTCTCGGGAGTCGTCACGATCGCTTTCGCGTCGCAGTCGGCCAGCCGGTAGGAGATTCCGTCGGGACCGAACCGCTCGTTGACGCCGCCGAAGACGGCGCCGCGCTTGAGCGTTCCCACGAGCGCGACGTAGTGCTCGGGGATTCGCGGCATGTACGAGAAGACGCGGTCTCCCTGTTCGATCCCGAGCGACTCGAGAACGTTCGCGAATCGGTTCGTTGCCTCGGCGAGCTCCCAGAACGTCATCGTCGTCAGCTCGCCGTCCTCGCCGACCTGATAGAGTGCGACTTTCTCCTTGTTCTCGGCGTGGCGGTCACAGACCTCGTGTGCGATGTTCAGTTCGTCCGGTGCGTTCCAGTCGGCGGCCTCGTAGAGCTCGTCCCACGTGAATTCCTCGTGTACGTTCTCGTACTCCGGCAGATTGTGGCTGGATGGCATACACAGCCGCTGGTTCCGTTCTCCGCAATAACTGCATCGGATAGTTTCCACCCTTACATTAGAAATATGAATTTAAATAAACGTCTATTATTACTGAAACCCCGACGCAGGCTTGCGTAAACGGTTTCGAAAACGCCAGTGGGCCGATGAAGGGAGTATCACGAATTCGTACGACCTGCCGATACCCGGTCGCTCGGAGCGGTTCGTCGCTTCTCACACGAACGTCCGTCCCGTCTCGGAGCGGTCGATGCTCGCGAGCGCGTTGGAGTTCGTTTCCGAAGCGCTCTTGGAGCGTACAGCACGTCACCGGTGGAACGGAGAAACGGATCGACCGGCCGCTGGCAGGACTCATACGAATGGCTGTAACGATGTACTGTCGATCGTCAGAACGGGACCGGCAATCGGCGGTAATCGTCAGAACGGGACCGGCAATCGGCGGTAATCGTCAGAACGGGACCGGCAATCGGCGGTAATCGTCAGAACGGGACCGGCAATCGGCGGTAATTGACTCCAGCAAACCGTCTCAGGGCGAGTCCGGATCGGTGTCGAACCCGAATTCGGCCCACGAGCCGCGGATCGCCGCTCGGAGGTTTGGGGGGTACGACTCGGTAAGCGAGACGCGTGGCGCGATGTATTCTTCGTCCCACCGCGGATCCCACGTCGCGTTCACGTAGAGGCGGGCCCCGGTCTCGCCCCGACCGTACGTCGGTAAGCGAGCGACCGGCGCGTCGGCTTCGCTGAACAGCCAGTCTCGAGACGGATGCGCTTTGACCCAGACGTCGGCGAAGACCTGTCCGAGGTCACGGGGACTGGCTTCGTCGTCGACGACGACGACCGTATCGTAACAGTCCGAGAAGGAAAACAGGAAGTTCGAGAGCTGCCACTCGAAGCCAGCGTACAGCATCTCCGTCGAGACCACGCAGAGTCCGAGCCGTCCCGCCGCCGGCAACAGGAGCCACTCGACCGGAGCGACGCCCCAGTAGCTGTTCGCTCGGTCGTAGAGGGTTGCCGCCAGCGCCAGTCCGACGAGTTGCAGGTCGTCGGTCAGCGGGACGTCGAGCGGCGTGAACGGGACGACCGCGTCGTCGCGGACGAACACGCTATTTACGTCGAGTGTCAGGGTCGTTGCGTCGACGAGTCGCTCCCAGAATTCCCGCTTCTCAGCACGCGTATCGGGCTGGGGGTCCGAGATTTCGGCCTCGAAGACGATCTCTGCCGAGCTGGGGACGACGCCACCGCCGGTCGGGATCACCGGGACCGTCGAGCCGACGTCGCGATCCTCGATCGGCGTCGAGAGGCGGTCGGTGATCGTCAGGAAATACGCCGCTGCGAGCGCTTCGGACGGAACCCCGAGCGCGACGCTCACGACGTCGCCTCGGTCGAACCGGTCGGTTATCGCTTCGGGAACGCGAGCTCGAACCGTGTTGTCGTCGATGACCGTTCCGTGGATTGGTGCCCAGTACGAGCCGTCGTTGGCGCCGACCGAGATGAGCCCGAGCGTGACGCGAGGCCAGGTCTCGTCCGGCGGTGTCGGGAACCCGAGTTCGCGAACGGTTCGATCGGTGGCGGTTGCCGCTCGCTCGACGTACGTAACGTCGCGCGTCTCGATGCGGTCGCCGAGTCGAGCGATCCGCTCGAGGACGTCGACGTAGTCGGGGTCTCGATCGATGCCCAGTCCGAGCCCGAGGCGGCTCCAGGGATAGCGGTCTCCCCGACTCGACTGGTCGACGCCGCCGTAAGCCCCGTTGACGAGTTCGATACGCGAGTCGTCGGTCGAAAACCGTACCGCCGAACAGTCGGCGCGGAGTCCCTCGCCGGCGATCACCTGCGGCGACGGCGTCTCGGGACGCTCGAGCGAGCGGAGATCGTCGGTTTTCCGGAGGAACTCGAGGTGGCTTCGAAACGCTGTCATCGTCCCGATTCGATCGTATGAGGTGGTTCGAACGCCTGTTCGGGAACGCCCGCCTGAGTGAGCAGTTCGCGGGCCCGCCGTCGCGCGTCGCGGTCACCGATCGACTGTGGTGGCCGACTGTCGTCGGAGCAGGCATCGATGTACGCCTTCGACGTCTTCGTTCGCGAGGTCCCGACGTCTACGCTCCCCTTCTCGTCTGGTGTCTGATAAATATTGAGCGGGACTTTCGGCATTCGCTCGACGCCGAACTGGTGAAAGTCTGTGGCGGGATCGGCGTGGAGCGCGATCGCTTCGATCACCGCCCGAGGGGAGAGTGGATTGACGTCGCTGTCGACGAAGACGAAGAAATCGATGTGGAGCATTCCCCAGGTAGTGAAGATGAAGTTCGCGAGTTCGTGGAGGACGCCGGGATAGGACCGATCGGTCGCGATGACCCAGACTGTCCGAGAGGTGTAGGGCCACGGCGCCGCCAGTTCGACGTCGAAGCCGGCGATTCGCAACCCGAGCGTGGCGTCCGGTCCGCCGGCAGCGGTCGCGAAGGTGCTCGTGGAGTTTTCCCCGTATCCGACGCCCGTCCCCTCGACACAGAAGGGAACGTACGGCTCGCTACGGTGGGTGATCGCGTCGACCTCGAGCACCGGCATCGATCGACGGGGGCCGTTCATGTACCCGAAATAATCGCCGAACGGACCCTCGTCGAGCCGCTCGTTCGGTAGCACTCGTCCCTCGATCACGACCTCGGCCGACGCAGGGACGCGGAGATCGTTCGTCTCGCACTCGACGAGTTCGGCCGGCGACGTCCGGAGTCCGCCGGCGAAAGAGACCTCGCTCCGTCCGACCGGAATCCACATCTCCGCGGTGGACTCGATCGCCGGTCCGGCACCGATCGTCAGGGCGACGGGCATCGGTTTGTCGGCGGGCTCGTACTCGAAGTAGTAGCGGTTTGGAACCTGTTCGCCCGCCAGGAGGAGCAGACTCGCTTGCGACGAGTCGTGGATCATCGCCCGGTGGCGCGACCAGCTTCCCCACTCGCTGTTCGGGTCCGGTGCGACGAGCGTCGCGAGCGTCGCGTACCGACCACCGTCTCCCCGATGAATGTACGGCCAGGGGAACTCGAGCAGACTCGCGTCGGCGCCCGTTCGGACGACGTCCTTGCAGGGTGCCTCGTTGGCGGGAACGGTCCGAGGCTCGATCGGATCGCGCAGTCGCTCGATGACCCCTTCGTAGTAGACCGGGCCGGAGTCGATCGGAAAACCGAACGCACGACCGAACCACTCCCAGGGTCGCTGCTGTGGCCCGCGATAGGGATCTCCGACGAGACGAGCGTCGACCGCCGACTCCCGGGTTCGGACGGATTCGAAGATCGGAACCCGGCCGTCCGTCTCGTTGGCCTGCATCGTGACGGCGCTCGCCTCGAGGTCCCACGACACGTCGTCGGTGATCCGCGTGACCGCGTCGTTGTTTTCGAGGACGTCGAGAAACGCCCGGAACGAGTCGACCGACATCTATCGATCCTCGAGGACCTCCCGGAGCGGGTCGGACTCGTACTCGCTCTCGACCGCCGCGTACGTTTCGAGCAGCGACGGGTGTTCCTCGGCGAGTCCCTCGAACAGGAGCTCCCGGGCCGCCTGCGCCGCCGATTCGTACTCCCCGGCCTCGGCGAGATACCGGAGCAAGACGTTCAGGTCCTTCGACCTCGTGTTGATGACGTTCGACCGATCTCCCTGCTCGTCGAGCAGTCGCTCGAGTTGTTCCTCGATCGTCTTCGTCTCGCCGACGAACTCGATGTACCACTGCTCGCTCGTGGTCTCGTGGGGGCCCTTGACGACTGAGAGCGGTTTCGGTCGCTCGAGTCGTGCCGGATCCCTCGCGATGCGCGCCCGCGAGTGGAAGATCTCTTTCGTCTCGGCGTCGCGCACCTGGAGGTCCGTTTCCGTCCCCTCGGCGTCCGGAAGTTGCGCTTCGGAAGTGATGTATTCATCTGACATGCTCTCGAGTACGGCGACCAGTGGTGGATCGGCTCTCGGTACCGTCGATCGCACGGTACATGTTCACGGTTTGTCTGCGTGAGTAACCCATATCAGGGACCGTAATATCTTTTGTCACCGGCCGTACTCGATGCGGACGAGACGATTCGCCTCCGTAACCCGGAATCGGTCGGAGACAGCCGGCTCGAGGCGGATGACTTCCCGTTCGCGACGATCGCGCCGCTGATCGACACGCGTCCGGAGCGGAGACGCTACCGCTGTCCGAAGCGCAAGCGGGTCAGGGCTCGAGTCGAAACCGAACCGTCGGCGAGCCGTCGAACCGGGGGCCCTGACCGCGCCGTTCGAAGCCGAGTTCCTCGGCGGCGTCCTCGATGGTCTCCGTGTTGGGGGGTGCGAGCACCTCGACGGCCATCGATTCGCGCTCGGCGAACCGGACCGGTTCGGCGAGTAACTGCTTGCAGGCTTCGCCGGTGCCGTCGAGTTGGGTGACGTGAACCGTCTCCCCCTGGGCGTCGAAGCTGATGAAGCCGAGCAGATCTTCGGGGTCGGAGGCGCCGTACTGCGAACCCGAGACGTCCGCGTTCGGGTCGTGACTGCCGTCTTCGGCCACGCGGACGGTACGGTCGTGGACGAGATTTCGCATCACGTCGGTCGGCGAATCGGCGATCGACGCCAGCGCGTCCGCGTCGGCCTCGAGAGCGTCACGTACGTTCATTGCCGTGTGGTAATGTTACGCACGAACATAAATCCCGCCGCGACCGAAGAGGTCGTCGCCGATCGACCGCGAGACGTGACAGCGATGTGCAACGATAGACAAAAACGCGGCCGATGGGACACAGTTATCTGCCCGCTCTGGTAACGGTCTGGCATATGAGCGAAGCGATCGTCACTCGAGTCGCGGACGAGGTGGCAGTATGCGCGTAGTAGCCAAATTCGGCGGGACGAGTCTCGGCAGCGGGGATCGGATCAACCGCGCGGCCGACTCGATCGCGGCCGCCGTCGAGGACGGACACGAGATCGCTGTCGTCGCTAGCGCGATGGGGTCGACCACGGACGACCTCCTCGACGACATCACCTTCGAGACCGCCGAAGAAGACCGCGCCCAGATCGTCAGTATGGGCGAGCGAACGTCGGTTCGAATGCTCAAAGCCGCCCTCTCCTCGCGCGGGATCGGCGCCTGTTTCCTCGAGCCCGGCAGCGAGAACTGGCCGGTCATCACCGACGAGTACGGCGAGGTCGACGTCGAGGAGACGAAAAGCCGGGCCCTCGAGGTCGCCGACGAGATGGACGAAACCGTCCCGGTCATCACCGGCTTCCTCGCGGAGGGTCCCGACGGCTCGGTCACGACGCTCGGTCGCGGCGGCAGCGACACGACGGCCGTCATGCTGGGCAAGTACATGGACGCCGACGAGGTCGTCATCGTCACCGACGTCGAAGGCGTCATGACCGGCGACCCCCACGTCGTCGAGGGCGCGCGAAACGTCGGCGAAATTTCGGTCGACGAACTGCGGAACCTCTCGTTCCGCGGGGCCGAGGTCGTCGCGCCGTCGGCGCTGTCCTACAAGGACGGCACGCTGGACGTCCGCGTCGTCCACTACCAGCACGGCGACCTGCTCTCGGGCGGGACCAGCATCGAAGGCGAGTTCAAGAACCTCGTCGACCTGCGCGAGCGACCGCTGGCCTGTCTCACCGTCGCCGGCCGCGCGATTCGCAACCAGCCGGGGATCTTCAACCACCTCTCCGAGGCCCTCTCCGAGAGCGACGTCAACATCGACGCCGTCGCCAGCGGGATGGACACCGTCACGTTCTACATCGACGAGGAAGAGGCCGAACGCGCCGAGAACATCCTCCACCGCGAGGTCATCGCCCGCGACGAACTCTCGAGTGTCACCGTCGACTCCCCGGTTGCCGTCGTTCGCGTCACCGGCGGCGAACTCCCCAACCAGCCGGGCATCGTCAGCGAGATCGTCAACCCGCTGGCCGAGGAGCGCATCCACCTGAACGACATCATCACGAGCGCGACCAGCGTCGCCCTGTTCGTCGACTGGGACGACCGCGAGAAGACCCTCGAGCTGACCCAGGACCTCTTCTGAGTCCGCTCTAGGCGCCGCTTTCCGATCGTTCGTTCGGATTCTTACCCGCCGTTCTGCCCGTTATGATAGTCGCAAATACATGACTCTTTTCGGTCCGAGTATGACGACGCTGAAAACCGGGTAACAGGCTCGTAACGAAGGGTAAACGGAGAAAAGGACGGGGTATGAGCACCGATTCGACCGGGAGAGAAGTGTTCGCCGACGTCGACCCCGACCCCGACGCCGTACTGGCCGAGTTCGGCGTGGAATCGCCGGCCGACCTCGTCGACGGCGAAACTGCGGGCGCCCACGACGCGATTCCGGACGACCGGATCGACGCCGACGACGAGACGGCTACCGAACTGTTCGCCGGCCTCGAGGACGCCGTCGACGACACCGACGCTGCGGTCGCTGGCGATACCGACGACGACGCCGACGACGCAACGGCGACTGCCAGCACCAACTCGGAAGTAACCGACGAGCCGACCGATGCCGTGCCGTTTTCCGACTCGCCGGACGCGTTCTTCGAGACGCTCGAGGGCGTCTTCGTCGGCTCGCCGACGACGACCCTCTCCCGCGACGGCGACGCGATCGACTCGTCGGCCGCGGAGCTGTCGGCCGTCGAAGCCGCGACGTCGTTGGGATCACTCGAGACAGCATCCGCCGACCGTAACGAGTCGACCGACGGCGGCGACTCGAGCGAGAACGGAAGCGAACGAAGGCGCGAACGCGAGCGCACGGCCGAGAGCGAACTCGACGCTGCACCCGAGACTGGGAGCGACGCGACCGGGGACGCTACGACGACGAACGTCGAACCGACGAACGCCGCGCCGACGAACCCCCCATCGGGCGGACCGGACACCTCGCTCACGGTACCCGACTCGAGTGCGGGATTAGAACTCGTCGGCGAACCGACGCGGACGCGGATCTCCGACGACGCGTTCGGCGCGGTGACGCCGCACTAAGTGCTGGCACCTCGCTGAGACGACCTGCTGTCCGGCGAGTCGATCGAGCACCCGACCCCGTCCACTGACGCACCGATCCGTCCGTCAGCGGACGCCTCGAGTCGCCGGCGAACGTTCGGCACCGACAGTCGACACGAGCCGTCAGCTAGGATAATCACGCGCGGTGACGTTATGCCGGTATGGTCGCCTACAGGTCGAAGGTCGTCGAACGGATCGAGTTACCCGCCAGAGAGCGCCGGGAACGCGCGCTCGAGGAGGCCGGCTACAACGTCTTCGAACTCCCCTCCGAGGACGTCTATATCGATCTGCTGACCGACAGCGGAACCGGCGCGATGAGTGACGCCCAGTGGGCCGCTCTCATGCGCGGCGACGAGTCCTACGCCGGCTCGCGTAGCTTCGACGAACTCGAGTCGGCAGTCGCGGAGGTGATGGGCTTTTCCCGGGTCGTTCCAACTCACCAGGGTCGGGGCGCGGAGAACGTCCTGTACGGCGCCCTCCTTTCGGACGGTGACGTCGTCCCGAACAACACCCACTTCGACACCACCCGTGCCCACGTCGCGAATCAAGGCGCGGATCCGGTCGATTGTCCGGTCGCCGGGGCGCGCGACCCGACGGCCGACGGTGAGTTCAAGGGCAACTTCTCGCTCGAGCGCGCCCGCGAGGTCGTCGACGACGTCGGCGCCGAACGCGTCCCGCTGGTGATCCAGACGATCACGAACAATTCGGCGGCGGGGCAGCCGGTTTCGGTCGAGAACACGCGGCAGGTGCGTGAGTTTGCCGATCGGATCGACGCGACGTTCGTCATCGACGCCTGTCGGTTCGCCGAGAACGCGGCGTTCGTCCGCCGCCGCGAGGACGAGTTCGCTGATTACGCCATCGACGAAATCGCCCGCGAACAGTTGCGCCACGCCGACGCCGTCGTCATGAGCGGCAAGAAAGACGGGCTGGCCAACGCGGGCGGCTTCGTCGCGACCGACGACGCGGACCTCTTCGAGCGGTGCAAGCAGCGAGCGATCCTCTACGAGGGCTTTCCCACCTACGGCGGGATGTCCGGCCGCGACGTCGCCGCGATGGCCGTCGGCCTCCGCGAGGCCGTCGAGGAGGGGTACGTTACCGATCGCCTCGAGGAGATTCAGGCCTTCGCCGACCTGCTCGAAGACGCCGGCGTGCCGGTCTACACGCCGCCCGGCGGCCACGCGGTCTACCTCGACGCTGGGGCCGCGCTGCCCCACCTCGACGCCGCCGACTTCCCGGGCCAGGCGCTGGTCTGTGAACTCTACCGCGAGGGCGGCGTCCGCGGCGTCGAACTCGGGAGCTTCGCGTTCCCGGACACTGACCGACCGGAACTCGTCCGGCTGGCCGTACCGCGGCGAACCTACCACGGCGAACACTTCGAACACGTCGCCGACACCGCCGCGGCGGTCCTCGAGAAGCGGGAGTCGGTCTCGGGACTCGAGGTCGTCTCCGAACCCGCGAATCCCGAACTGCGTCACTTCACGGCGGCGCTCGCGCCGCTGTCCGACTGAGCGGACCGGAGAAAACGCTCGCAAAACGGCGTCGGCCGGCGCTCACCTCGAGACGACGTTTTTCGCCTTGCCGCGCAGTCCCGACTCCTGTTCCGGCTCGGGCTCGCCGCCGAGCTGTCGCTTGGCGAAGCTGCGGACGCCCTGCTGGGCCGGCGGCGAGGTCGCCGCGCGGATCGCCCAGTCGGGGACGGTCTCCTCGATCTCGGCGCGTTTCTCCTCTTTGAGCTGGCTGTACTGGCGCAGCGCGAGCCCGACGCCGATGAACAGGCCGGCGTCGACGAGTTCGCGACGGAACCGGGTCTGGTCCTTGCGGAGCGCGATCGCCTTGACGAGCGAGACGGCGCCGATCGCGAGGTAGATCTTCGAGTTTCGTGACGGGTCGCCGCTGAGTAACCCTCTAAGTGGCATGCGACGCCACGTACCACGGTAAACGTGTTAAACCTCCGCCGGAACACGCCGGCACGGGCGGTCGCCGTCGGCGACTCGAGGGCGAACGACGCTCCACCGGGTGGACGAGCCGTCAGTCGGCCCCGGTCTCGGAGACGACGCCCCGGTACCGCCGGTCGTCGACCGGCTCGATCGAGAACTCGAGCGACTCGTAGAACGGACGGACGCCCTCGTCGAACCGGGCCGTCAGTCGGCCCTCCCGCTCGAGGGCGTGCTGGATCAGCGCTCGGCCGATGCCGCGCCCGCGGTGGCGTCGACGGACGCCGATCGCCGCGACGTGGGCGCCTCCGTAGTCGTTCGCCGTGCCGGACTCGAGGACGATGGTGCCGAGGATCCGTTCGGCGTCGGCGTCGGCGCCGCCGCGTCCGCCGCGGTCGTCGCCGGCGACGAGCACGTTTCCCTCCTCGATCCGGATCTCGACGTCGCCCGGCTCGAGCATGGCGGCGTCGAGAATTCGGCGGACCTCGAGGTGGTCGGCGGCGGTGGCGGTCCGGACGTGGCCGTCTATCGGCGTCGACATCGGTCGTCGTCAGGTGTGTCGGTCGACCGCGGTCAACAGGTCGTCGATTTCGGGTCGGTCCATGTTCGATCGGCCGCGATGGGCGTCGACGACCGAGAGGTCGCCGTCCTCGTCGACGGCCAGGACGATCGCCGTCGGCATGCGTCCGATGAGGTCGAAGTGGCGCCCGATCGGCCCGAGTCGAACCGGCTGCTCGAACGCCTCGCCCGCGGTCGCGTCGGGATCGGCACAGAGCGGAAACGGGAGGTCGTAGCGATCCTGCCACTCGCCGACGCGCTCGCGGGGTTCCGGCACGACGGAGACGACCTGACAGCCCCGCTCGCGGAACTCGTCGTAGCGATCGGCGACGGCTCGAACCTGACGGCGACACTGTCCCGCGTGGTGGTCGCGGTGGAGCAACAGGAGGACGGCGTCGTGGGCCGGCTCGGCGTCCTCGGTGGTCGTGGGATCGGCCGGCGCGACCGGGTCGATCAGTTCACCGAGCGTGAGCGGATCCGGCCCCGGACCGACGTTCGGGAGCGTCACCTCGCTCGCGCGGGTCTCGCCAGACATGACTCGAGGTACGACGGAGGCACGCAAAACGGTCGGGCTTTCAGTGACGTGTTCTCCGAGCCGAAATGCCGCCGACGATCGTCCCGGTCGGCGTATCGACCCGGTCGACGTATTGATACTCGAGGACGTAGAACGGCGGGGTATGGCCAGTTCCCGGATCGGTGACTACGAGACACGGATCCGCGCGGAACTGCAACGCGCGTTCGACGAAGAGCACACGCCTCGAGAAACCGCTCGAAGCTTTGCAGTGGGGACGTTTATCACGATGTTGCCGACGTTCGGCGTCGGCCTGGTCGCCTTTCTCGTCCTCGTGTCCGTCTTCGATTCGATCAGCAAGATCGCGCTGTTCGCGTCGCTGCTCGTGTTCAATCCGGTCGTCAAGTGGGGCGTCTACGCCTCGAGTTTCGCACTCGGCGTCTTTCTGCTCGGTCCCGTCGAGGGCGCCACCGTGGCCGACGCGTCGCTGCAGGCCGGCCCGGCGATCGTTACTCGGCTGGTCGTCGGCAATCTGATTCTTGCGGTGATCGCGACGGCGCTCGGGTACGTTGCGATCCACCGACTCGCCACCCGCTACGACGCGACCGAACTCGGCGACGCGCTCGAGACGTTCGTCGACGACACGCTCGAGGCGAGTTCGGATCGCTAACCACCGGCGCTAGGCGACCCGCCCTTGATCAGTCGCAACACCGTCAACTCCGCGCTGTCGACGGGCTGGTCCTCCGGCACGGGTCGACCGTCGACGAGCACGCTCACTTCGTGGGGACTGAGTTCGATCTCGCACAGCAGATCCTGGTAGGTCGGCTCGGCGTCGCCGTCGGTCGGTACCGACTCGAGATCGATCTCGTGGGTGTCCTCGCCCTTGACGTCGACGGTCACGCGCATGGTCGGGGTTGGGCGAGCGCGGACTTGAGCGCGTCGCTCTCCCGTTAGCTCGCCGGCCCGCCGGCGCCGACCTCGCCGCGGGCCTCGCGGTCGCGCTCGCGGGCGGCCTTTCGGTGGGCGTACAGCGCGATCCCGAGAGCCCCGAGTCCGAGCAGGAAGACGACGAAATTGAGGAGGCCGCCGAGGTAGGGGATCTGCGTGAGGGCCGCTCCGGCGATCATCCCCACCACCAGGGCGAGCCAGCGGTTGGTGACGTCGACGAGCGAGAGCAGCCACGCCGCGACGGCGAACCGCCCGTAGACGATCCCCACCCAGACGACGAACGCGAACGCGAAGCCGCCGATCACCGCGAACGGAATGCCGATCACCGTGATCGCCGTCGCGACCAGGAGGATCGGGACGCCGACGAGCAGTCCGAGACCCGCCAGCCCCGTCCGGACGGGATCGGTCGCCACCCGACTCGCGACGCGCCCCGAGAACCGCGGGAACAACCAGAGCAACGCGGCGCCGAGCAACAGGTTCAACACGAGCGTGTAGAGGGCGAACAGGGCCGACGCGACCGACGGGACCGTCGGCGCGATATCGACGCCGATCGACGAGTCCTCCGTGATTTCGCCCGCAACCGCGTCGGTGTTCCCCTCGAGCGTCCCGTCGTAGCGCAGATCGCCGGCGATCTCGGCGTCGTCGCCGAGCTGGATCGTCTCGGCGCCGATGCCGGCGTCGCCCGCGACGGTGCCGTCGATCGCGACGCTGGCGGCGCCGACCAGTAGGTCGCCGCCGACGTCCCCGCCGTCGGCGATCGTCACGCTTCCGCCGGCGGCCTCGAGGTCGCCCTCGACGGTCCCCTCGATCGTCACGCTCCCGGCGGCGATCTCGGCGTCGCCGCCGACCTCGCCTTCGATTCGGACGTCACCGGCGACCGCCGAGAGGTCGCCCGTTACGGTTCCCTCGACGACGACCGTTCCCGCGAACGCCTCGAGTTCGTCGACCGTCTCGCCCTCCTCGACGACGACCGTTCCTCCGGAGTCGGCGACCGACTGGGCGGCGACCGTCGCCGGCAGCGCCCCGACGACGAGCACGACGAGCACGACGAGCGCGACGAGCAACGCCGTTCGACGAGTATTGCTACTTCTCATAGTGGTAACTTCGCCACCGGCGGTGAAAAACGTGTTATGTTGTTGTCAGGAATGGATAGACTCACGGTCCCGTGATCGTTCACAGTCGAAGTTTTGTCGCGAGCACCCGCCGATTCAGACTCGTGCGACTCGCAGCGGTCGTCGTCCAACCGGCCGCTGCCCGAATCGATATACGGCTTCGCGCCAATGTCTCACATATGTATACGATCCTGATGCCGGTCAAGAGCGAACGGAGTCTCGAGGCGGCCGACTACGTCGCCGCGCTCCCGAACAGCACGGAGACGGTCGAGGTCGTCGTCTTGAGCGTCTTCGAAGAATTCGAGGCGGCGGACGAAGCGGGCGTCGTCCGGTCGGCGGACCTCTACGACGAGGTCGACCTCCCCTCGGAGGTCACCGACGTCGCCCGCGCGCTCGAGGACCGCGGCATCGACGTCACGGTCCGTCGCGAGCACGGCGACCCCGTCGCCGAGATCCTCCGCGTCGCCGAGGAGGTAGACGCCGACACGATCGCCATGGCCGGGCAGGATCGCTCCCCGACGGGGAAGGTGCTGTTCGGCAGCGTCATCCAGAGCGTCCTGCTCGAGTCCGACCGCCCGGTGACGGTGCTTCGCCGGGAGTAGCGAGTCGGGAACGAGGCTCGAACCTCGAGACTCGCAACTCGCGGTTCGAACTCGGCCGCAATCGGTCGGACTCGAGGGGGTTCGAACGGACTCGATGTAGCGATGCGCGCCGACTCGAGGGCGAGCGCGAGCGATGCGCGGCCGACGCAGCCTTCGGTCGTTTTATCTTCCGGCCGCCCCTTGCGAGCGGTATGAGCGAGGCCGACGCCGAGGCGGCGGAGCCGACACCGGGCAAGACCGAGGTCTGGATCGAGAAGTACCGGCCGGAACGGCTCGACGAGATCAAAGGTCACGAAAATATCATCCCACGGCTCAAGAACTACGTCGAGCAGGACGACCTGCCCCACATCATGTTCGCAGGGCCGGCCGGCGTCGGGAAAACTGCCAGCTCACAGGCCATCGCCCGCGAAATCTACGGCGACGACTGGCGCGAGAACTTCCTCGAGCTAAACGCCTCCGATCAGCGGGGCATCGACGTCGTCCGCGACCGGATCAAGGACTTTGCGCGCTCCTCGTTCGGCGGCTACAACTACCGCATCATCTTCTTGGACGAGGCCGACGCCCTCACGTCCGACGCCCAGTCGGCGCTGCGCCGGACGATGGAGCAGTTCTCGAACAACACGCGATTCATCCTCTCGTGTAACTACTCGAGTCAGATCATCGACCCGATCCAGTCTCGGTGCGCCGTCTTCCGCTTTACCGAACTCACCGACGACGCGATCGAGGCCCAGGTCCGCGAGATCGCCGACACCGAGGGGATCGCCGTGACCGACGACGGCGTCGACGCCCTGGTCTACGCGGCCGACGGCGACATGCGAAAGGCGATCAACGGGCTCCAGGCCGCCGCCGTGATGGGCGAGACGGTCGATGAGGAGACCGTCTTCGCGATCACCTCCACCGCCCGTCCCGAGGAGGTCGAGGCCATGGTCGACCACGCCATCGCCGGCGACTTCACGGCCGCCCGCGCCGCCCTCGAGGACCTCCTGATGGAGCGCGGCCTCGCCGGCGGCGACGTCATCGACCAGCTCCACCGCTCCGCCTGGGAGTTCGACATTCCGGAACAAGCGACGGTTCGGCTGCTCGAGCGACTCGGCGAAGTCGACTACCGGATCACGGAAGGGGCGAACGAGCGCCTCCAGCTCGAGGCGCTGCTGGCGGCGCTGGCCCTCGAGAACGACGAGTAGCGCGCCGTCGCGGTCTTTTGGTGGTCGTTTTCGACCGGCTGATCTCACCGACCGTTTCGTCGGTTTCGGCGGTCGTCACCCGTCGAACCGCGTTCTACCGCACCCACTCGAGCGGCCGCAACGCGATCGGCCGGTAGTCCTCGTGGGGGTCGTACGTGGCGAACGAGAGGCTGTTCGTCATCACGCTCACGCTCGAGGCGGCCATCGCCAACCCGGCCAGCGCGGGGTTGAGCAGGCCGAGCGAGGCGATGGGGATCAGCGTCGCGTTGTAGATGAAGGCCCAGAACAGGTTCTGTCGGACCTTCGAGATGGTCGCCTCGGAGATGCGGACGGCCTTGAGGACGTCCGCGGGATCGTCGCGCATCAGGGTGACGTCGGCCGACTCGATGGCGACGTCGGTCCCCGAGCCGATGGCGACGCCGACCTGCGCGGTGGTGAGCGCGGGGGCGTCGTTGACGCCGTCGCCGACCATCATGACTCGAGCGCCGTCTTTCTGCAGGTCCTCGACGTGGTCGGCCTTGTCCTCTGGTAGCACCTCGGCGCGGACGTTCTCGGGGTCGATCCCGACCTGCTCGGCGACCGCCCTCGCGGTCCGGCCGTTGTCGCCGGTGAGCATCACGACCTCCGTTCCGCGCTCGTGGAGGGCGGCGACCGTCTCTTTCGCGCTCTCGCGGACCTCGTCGGCCACCGCGAGCACGCCAAGCAACGGGACGTCGAACTCGCCGTTCGTCGAGGATCGCTCACCGCCGTCCACCGCGACCAGAACCGCCGTCTTCCCCTCGCGCTCGAGTCGCGAGAGCGTCTCCTCGGCGGGTTCGGTATCGATCCCCGCGTCCTCGAGGAGCTTTCGGCGGCCGACCAGGACGCTCCCGCGGTCGGTTTCGGCGCGGATGCCGTGGCCGGGGACGTTCTCGAACTCGCTGACGTCACCGACCTCGACGCCGCGGTCCTCGGCGCCGTCGACGATCGCCCGCGCGATGGGATGTTCGGAGCCGGATTCGGCGGTTGCGGCGGCGCCCAGGACGTGCGACGCGAGGTCCTCCTCGCGGTCGGTCAGGAGACCGCCGTCCGCTGCGGTATCGCCGCCGTCCGTCGCCGTCCGCTCCCCGACGAGTTCGACGTCCGTCAGCGTCATCTCGCCGTGGGTCAGCGTTCCCGTCTTGTCGAAGACGACGGTGTCGACGCCGCGGACCTGCTCGAGCACGTCGCCGCCCTTGAACAGGACGCCGTTGGTCGCGGAGAGCGTCGAGCCGACCATCGTCGCCGCGGGCGTCGCCAGCCCCAGCGCGCAGGGACAGGCGATCAACAGTGCGGAGGCGAGGACGACGACGGCGAACTCGAGGACGGGTACGCCGCCGACGACGGGGCCGCCGCCGACGGGCTCGAGGATCGGGATCCAGCTTCCGAGCGCGGCGGACGCGCCGTAGAGTGTCTCGGGGAAGAGAAACCAGAGGAGCGACCAGAGGGCGGCGTTGATGATCACCGCGGGGACGAAGTAGGCGCTGACCGTGTCGACCAGCCGCTGGATCTCGGGCTGGCGCGACTGGGCCTCCTTAACTCGGTCGACGATCTGCTGGATCGCCGTCTCGGAGCCGACCTTCGTCGCCTCGACGAGGAGGACGCCGTTCTCGTTGATCGTCGAGCCGACGACCTCGTCGCCTTCCCCTTTCTCGACGGGGACGGACTCGCCGGTCAGCATCGACTCGTCGACCGCGCTCTGGCCCTTGAGGACGACGCCGTCGGTCGGGATCCGCTCGCCCGGCCGGACCTTCATCACGTCGCCGACGGCGACGTCCTCGAGCGGCACCTGTTTCTCGTCTCCGTCTTCGATGATCGTGGCCTCGTCGGCCTCCATCTGGAGGAGTTCGCGCAGGGCGTTGCCGGCCCGGGCCTTCGAGCGGACCTCGAGCCAGTTGCCGAGCGTGATGAACCACAGGATGAACGCGACGGCCTCGAAGTAGAGCCCGCCGGTGACGGCGTCTGCGAGCACCGCCGTACTGTAGACGTAGCCCGCGGACGTACCGACGGCCACGAGCGTGTCCATGTTCGCGGTGCGGTTGCGCGAGAACGCCCGCCAGGCGCCGACGATGAACTCCCTGCCGAGCGTCGCCATCAGGACCGTCGCGAGGACGAACTCGAGCCAGCCCGGCGGGTGGGCGATCGCCGCGGGAATCGGCGAGGCGACGCCCGCGAGGTCGAACAGCATCTCGACCATCATCGGGACGAACGGCAGCGTGAGCAGTCCGCCGCCGAGGACCAGTCGCCACTGACGCCGCAGTTCCGTCTCGACGGCGCGTTCGCGCTGGCTCGCGCCTTGCGTTTCCTCGCCCTCGTCGCGGACGGGATCGTAGCCGGCCTCCTCGACGGCCGCGTGGATCTCGGCCAGCGAGACGTCGTTCGGGTTGTACTCGACGCGGGCCTCGTCGGACGCGAAGTTGACGTCCGCGCGGATCACACCCGGGAGGTCGGTGACCGCGTCCTCGACGGTCCCCGAGCACGTCGAACACGACATTCCCATGATCGTCAGCGTCTCGGTCACCGAGGCGGCCTCGTAGCCGGCGTCGTCGATGGCGTCGTAAATCGCCGCCAGCGAGACGGTTTCGGGGTCGTACTCGACCGTCCCCTCGTCGGTCGCGTAGTTCGCGCTCGCCGACTCGACGCCCTCGAGATCCGCCGCCGCGTCCTCGACGGTCCCCGAACACGTCGAACACGACATGCCGGTGATCTCGAGGTGCGCTCGTCTCGTAGTCATGTGTGTAGATACGGGATACACGTTCAAGCGGGTTGTGGCTTTGAAAGGTGGAACGTCTCAGGGAGAGACCTTTGAAACCAAAGTGGGTGGAGAGATTCTTGCGACGTATCCGAACCGAGGCTCGAATCGCGGCGGAACACCGTCCCGCTTCCCAGGAATTTCATATAAATTATCGCTCTCACTACAGCGGTGCGATTCGGCTCTCGCGGCAGGCGCTCCGGAGGGACCGGTCGCCGGTCGAAACCGGATCGTCGTTAGCAGCCGCGATCGCCGACACCGTGGTCGGTGTCGTCGCGGTCACCGGTGTAGTGCTCTCCGGTGGCGGACGGCGTGACCGTGGTCACCGTCGTGGTGGCCGGTATGGGCTCTCTGGATCCGACTCGAGCGGGTCGAACCACCGGCGCGCTGGAACTGTGGGTGAGTACTATGACGGTACGGAAACAATTGACACGCGATGACAACCGTCGACTCGATCCAGCGAACGAATCCGCTCGCAGCGGCGACGCTCGTGTATCGGGCGCTTTGCAGGCCCACGGGACGGCGGGCGGATCCCCCGCTCGAGGCGCGACGCGTCTCGTTTACCGCTCGAGCGAAGCGGTCGAGAAACGACGACGGCGATTCGGACGAGGTGAGCGGGATCGATGAGCGAGTCTGAACACCGCCACGGCGACGACGGCGCGGAATCACGCGACGACGGCGCGAAGCCGACGGACGGCTACTGCTCGTGTTGTCGGGTGTGCGACTGCTATCGAGACGCGCCGGAGCCAGACGAGAAGCCGGACGAACGGCGCGAGGAGTCCAACCGCGCCGAGCACGAAGCGGCGCACGACCACGGCGATCACGTCGATCACTCCGACCACGAGGACATGTTCAGACGACGGTTTTTCGTCTGTCTCGTGCTCTCGGTACCGGTGTTGTACTACAGTCCGATGCTGCAGGACTGGTTCGGCTTCACCGCCGTGACGTTCCCGGGAAGCGAGTTCGTCGGACCCGTCCTCGGCGTCGTCGTCTTCGCCTACGGGGGGATCCCGTTCCTCCGGATGGGTGCGGTCGAAGCCAGAAACCGCGAGCCCGGGATGATGTTGTTGATCTCGCTCGCAATCACCGTCGCGTTCGTCTACAGCGTCGCGGCGGCCGCCTTCGACGTCGGCGAGCCGTTCTTCTGGGAACTCGTCACGCTGATCGTCATCTTCCTGCTGGGTCACTGGATCGAGATGCGCAGCGTCAGGCGCGCGTCGGGCGCGCTCGACGAACTCGCCGAGTTGCTGCCCGAAACGGCCGAGCGGATCACGGAGGCCGGTGATACCGAGGCCGTTCCGATCGACGACCTCGAGGCGGACGACCTCGTCCTCGTCCGACCCGGTTCGAACGTTCCGGCCGACGGCGTCGTCGAGGAGGGCGAGTCGAACGTCACCGAGGCGATGATCACGGGCGAGTCCGCGCCGGTCAAAAAAGCGCCCGGCGACGAGGTGATCGGCGGGACGACCAACCGCGACGGGAGCCTGCGCGTCCGCGTCGCAGCAACCGGCGAGGAGACGACGCTCTCGGGGATCATGCGGCTGGTCGAGGAGGCCCAGGAGAGCCGCTCGCGGACGCAGGTGCTGGCCGATCGGGCCGCGGGCTGGCTCTTCTACGCCGCGCTCGGCGTCGCGGCCGTGACCGCCGTCGCCTGGACCGTCGCCGTGGGTTTCGGCCTTCCCGTCGTCGAGCGCGTCGTCACCGTACTCGTCATCGCCTGCCCGCACGCGCTGGGACTCGCCGTCCCGCTCGTGGTCGCGATCAACACGTCGATGGCCGCTCGCAACGGCATGCTCGTTCGCGACCGAATCGCCATGGAACAGGCCCGCAATCTCGACACCGTCGTCTTCGACAAGACCGGGACGCTCACCGAGGGCGAGCAGGGCGTCGTCGAAATCGCGGCCACCGACGACTGGGACGAGGGCGACGTCCTGACGCTCGCGGCCGCCGTCGAGGGCGACTCCGAACACATGATCGCCCAGGCCATCCGCGAGGAGGCCGCCGAACGCGGGCTCTCGGTCCCCGACGTCCGCGAGTTCGAGGCGCTCGAGGGACGGGGGGTCCGGGCGACGATCGAACGCGACGCGACGCCGGCCGTGATCGGCACCGACGCCGGCGGATCGGACGGCGCCGACCCGAGCGACCGCGACGGCCACACCGCCTCCGTCGGCGGCCCGAATCTGTTGCGCCACCTCGAGATCGACCCCGGCGCCGACCTCGAGCGTTTCGCCGACGCGGCCGGCGAGCGCGGCGACGGCGTCGTCTACGTGCTCTGTGACGAGTCGGTCGTCGGCGCGGTCGCGCTGGCGGACGTGATCCGCGACGAGAGCGTCGAGGCCATCGACGCGCTCCACGGGATGGGCGTCGAGGTAGCGATGCTGACCGGCGACGACGCCGACGTGGCTCACAGCGTCGCCGACGAACTCGGTATCGACACCGTCTTCGCGGAGGTACTACCTGAGGACAAAGACGAGAAGATCGTGGAACTGCAGGATCGTGGTCACCTCGTCGGGATGGTCGGCGACGGGGTCAACGACGCCCCCGCGCTGACGCGTTCGGACGTCGGCATCGCCATCGGCTCGGGGACCGACGTCGCCGTCGAGTCGGCCGACGTGGTGCTGGTCGAGAACGATCCGCGGGACGTCGCGAGCCTCGTCCGACTCAGCAAGAAGAGCTACCGCAAGATGCAGGAGAACATCGTCTGGGCCGCGGGGTACAACGTCTTCGCCCTCCCGCTCGCAGCGGGGATCCTCGCGCCGGTCGGACTCTTGCTTTCGCCCGCGGTCGGAGCAGTGCTCATGTCCGCGAGCACGGTGATCGTGGCGGTCAACGCCCAGCTACTCCGGCGCGCTGAGCTATCGGTCTGAACGGTCCGCCCGCCCCGAGCACCCGCGACCACGACCACGACCACGACCGCGGCTCACCCCGATTCCCACAGCGTCTCGAGTTCGCCGACGATCGCCGGATTCCGAAGCGGCTCCGTGTCCTCGAGCCGCGCGTCGTCGACGATCGACTCGAGGACGCGATACATGGTCTTCCCGGAGTGGGTTTCGGGCAGTTCCGGCGTGAAGACGACGGCCGCCGGTTCGACGAACCGCCCGACGCGCTCGACGACGGCGTCCCGGATCGCGCCGCGGAGTCGGTCGCGGTCCGTACGCTCCTGTGCGGCCGTCGCGAAGACGTAGAGGTCGGTATCTCCGCCGGCGCTCCCGGCGACGGCGGCGGCCTCGGTGACGCCGTCGACCGCGGTGATCGCGGCCTCGAGTTCGGCGGTTCCGAGCCGTCGGTTGCCGACCGTGACGACGTCGTCGGCGCGGCCGATGATCGTCACGTAGCCGTCCTCGTCGACGACGGCGCGGTCGCCGGTAAAGTAGCGCCAGGTGTCGGCCCGCCGGTCGGAGAACTGCTGCCAGTACTCCGCGAGGACCCAGTAGCGGTCGCCCTCGAGCGGCGAGAGCATCGACGGCCACGGCTTCGTAAGCGTCAGGTAGCCGGGTTCGCCCGGCGGCAGTTCCCGGCCGTCGGCGTCGACGACCGCCGCCTCGACTCCGGGAAGCGGCGGCCCCGCGGCGCCGGGTTTCGTCTCGTCGACGCCGGGGATCGTCGACAGCAAGATGGCGCCAGTTTCGGTCTGCCACCAGGTGTCGACGATCGGACAGCGTCCGTCGCCGACGTGGGTGTGATACCACTCCCAGGTGTCGGGGCCGATCGGCTCGCCGACGGTGCCGAGCAGTCGCAGCGACGAGCGGTCGTGTTCGGCGGGAAACGACTCGCCCCACTTCATGAACGTCCGGATCACGCCGGGAGTCGTATAGAACACCTCGACGCCGTTTCGCTCGATGATCTCCCAGGGTCGGTGGCGGTCGGGGTAGCGCAAGCTCCCCTCCGCGAGGACGACCGTCGCGCCCCGCGAAAGCGGCCCGTACACGACGTAGGAGTGGCCGGTGATCCAGCCCAGATCGGCCGTACACCAGTACGTGTCTCCCGGCGAGAGGTCGAAGACGGTCCGACTCGTCCACGCGGTGCCGGCGAGGTAGCCGCCGGTCGCGTGGGTCATCCGCTGGGGCTCGCCGGTCGTCCCCGACGTGTGGATGTGAAAGAGCGGATCGGTCGCCGCCCGCGGAACCGGCGGGACGTCCGCGCCGTCGAAGCGCTCGACCAGCGTCCCGTAGTCGTACTGCTCCGGCCCGAGTCGCGTCTCGTTTTCGGGCCCGAGCCGGTCGACGACGATCGTCGGCACCGTCGCCTCGAGTTCGGCCAGCGCCGCGTCGGCCTTACGCTTCTGGTTGACCGCGGTTCCCTCCCGGAACGCGCCGTCGCAGGTGACGAGCGCGCTCGAGTCGGTGCCGGCCATCCGTTCGACGAGCGCGTCGGGGGCAAAGCCCGCGAAGACGACGTTGTGCAGCGCGCCGATTCGAGTGCAGGCCAGCATCGTGATCGGCAGTTCGGGCAGTTTCGGCAGATAGCAGGTGACGACGTCGTCTTCCTCGACGCCCAGGTCGCGGAGCGCGGCGGCGACGGCCGACACCTCGCGGTGGAGGTCGTGGTAGGTGTACGTCCGCCGTTCACCGCGTTTGCCCTCCCAGCGGAGCGCGACCTGGTTCTTCCGGCCGGCTTCGAGGTGACGATCGACGCAGTTCTCGGCGGCGTTGAGCCGGCCGCCGACGAACCAGCGGTAAAACGGCGCGTCGTCGTCCTCGAGGATCTCGTCGTAGGGCTCCGCCCACTCGAGCAGGGCGGCCGCGTCGGCCCAGCAGTCGGGCCACTCGCGGTCGAATTGCTCCCGGAGTCCGCCGTCGGTGACCGTCGCGTCCCGTTGGAACGCCGACAGCGAGCGTCGCGACTCGGCCGCGTCGTCCGGCGACTCTGGATTCGACGGTTCCTCGTCCATCGGTTCGACCGTACGACGAGGGGTTACCTGAAGATTGTGCCTTTTGTGTCCACGTGACACACCCTGACGAGTTGCGAGAGATGAAAAGACAATTCCCCACCGATGCTCAACTGAAACCATGCGAATCGCCGTTCCCAATAAGGGCCGCCTGCACGAGCCGACGATCGACCTCTTAGAGCGGGCGGGGCTCCATCTCGAGAACGGTGCCGACCGGAAACTCTACGCCGACACCGTCGATCCGGACGTCTCCGTCCTGTTCGCCCGCGCGGCGGACATTCCCGAGTACGTCGCCGACGGCGCCGCGGATCTGGGCATCACGGGCTACGATCAGGTCTGCGAGGCCGGCGTCGACGCCGTCGAAGAACTGCTCGACCTCGAGTTCGGGCGCTGTCGCCTCGTGCTCGCGGCGCCCGAGGACGGCGACATCGAGGGGATCGACGACCTCGAGGGCGGAACGATCGCCACGGAGTTTCCGAACATTACGCGGAACTTCTTCGCCGACACCGGCGTGTCGCCGGACATCGTCGAGGTGTCGGGTGCGACGGAACTCACCCCGCACGTCGAGATGGCCGACGCGATCGTCGACATCACGAGTACGGGGACGACGCTGAAAATGAACCGCCTCGCGGTCGTCGACGACGTTCTGTCGAGTTCCGTCCGCCTGTTCGGTCGCGAGGACGTCCTCGACGATCCGAAGGTCGACGAGGTCCGGACCGCACTGGCTTCGGTCAAGCAGGCCGAGGGGAAACGCTACCTGATGATGAACGTGCCCCAGTCGAAACTCGACGACGTTCGCGACGTCATCCCTGGAATGGGCGGGCCGACGGTGATGGACATCGCTGGTGGGGGCGAGGGCGAGGGTGAAGGTGAGAGCGAGGACACCGACGAAGACGGCATGGTAGCCGTCCACGCCGTCGTCGACGAACGCGACGTTTTCGAGACGATCACCGAGGTCAAACGCGCCGGCGCGAGCGATATTCTCGTGACCGAGATCGAACGACTCGTCGAGTAACATTCGATTTCCCGCTCGGACGCGTTCCGTCACTCGAGTCCGTCGAGATCGACCTCGAGCAGCGAGCCGACCGCCGAGAGCCGCGCACCCGGTGTGACGCGGCCGTTTTCGGGATCGTAGTCGACGACGCGGTGATTTTCGAGCAGCGGCAGGTGAGTCCGACACAGCGACACGTGGATGCGCTGGCGGAGTTCGTGCAGCGACGTCACTGCGGTCGCGTCGTGTTCCGCGTCGGCGAGTCTCGCGACCAGCTGATGGATCGCGAGCGGTTCGTCGGTCTCGAGCAGGGCGTCCACGACCGCCCGACGGCGCTCGTTCGAAAGCAGCCGGCGGACGGCCGCCGTCGGAATGGAATCGTCGACGAACGTCGCAGGCAGGTCGGTTCCGCGGCGACCCCGACGGTCGGACGCGTTCGTCAGCCGATCGGTGTGGATCGTCATGGATACCTGACTCTCAGTGAAGCTATCGAATAAACCGGGGCAGTCGTTCCGAACGCTCGAGTACAATTTAGCCCACTCAAGATCGTTCACCCGGCGATAAACGATTCAGAATCCGGTGCAAGCGACGCTCGACGGGCGTGAACGATTCGGGACCGTTCTCGGCGAGCGGCCGCGACCTCGCCGTCGTCGACGGAGCGTCGCCGTCGCTGCACACGCGAGACGCTCAGATCGGACGCGCAGAGAAGCGGAGAACTGTTGCTCTTGCTACCGCACGAAACCGTCAGCGTCGGGGTGACCGTCCACTCGACGGCGGCGACGAACGCGAGACCGAGTCACGGCCCCGAAGCCGGTACCGCGGCGCGGTCGAAACGGGTGGCGCTACTCGAGCAGGCCGAGATCCTCGAGCCGAGAGACGATCTTGTCGACGGCGTGTTCGGCGTCCTCGGGCTTCTTGCCGCCGGTAATAACGAGTTTCCCGGAGCCGAACAGCAGCGCGACGACCTCGGGTTCGTCGAGACGGTAGACGAGGCCGGGGAACTGTTCTGGCTCGTACTCGATGTTCTCTAGGCCAAGTCCGATCGCGATCGCGTTGAGGTTGAGGTTGCGACCGAGGTCGGCGGAGGTGACGATGTTCTGGACGACGATCTCCGGGTCTTCGTTGACCTGGATCTGCAGTTCGCGGAGTTTGTCGAAGACGATGCGCAGGCTCTCGTGGACGTCGTCGGTGCTCTTTGCGCCGGTGCAGACGATCTTCCCCGAACGGAAGATCAGTGCGGCCGACTTGGGGTTCTGGGTGCGGTAGACGAGACCGGGGAACTGCTCCGGATCGTAGTCCGCGCCCTCGAGGTCCATCGCGACGCTCTGAAGATCGAGTTCCTGCCCGATGCCGGTCGACGCCACCACGTTTTCGATGTTGATGGTGTCCTTGGGATCCGTCATAAGTCGCTTAAAAAGACGTATTTAAGGTTTATAAAGGTTAGTACCGCCACCTGATATATCCGGTATATACGATGGCTCCGGAAGATTGGTATCGGTTGGTTCGTCGGGGGTTACAGGCTGACTGCTGGTTTTAAACGAATCGGGGATCGCCTGACGATAAGCGAACGGACGGCGATCGCGACGCCGAAGCGGTAGGCTCATAGCCGCTCCGGCGATGAGCTACGAGCGTGTACCTGCTCGAGCTAGGCGGCGAGGACGACGCGTTCGCGGCTCGCGAGGCGGCGAGCGCCGCGACCGGCGTCGAACGGATCGCCCCCGGCGTCGCCGTGGCGGACGCCATCGCCCCCGAGCGCGTCCGCGGACTCGCCTACACCCACCGCGCGAGCGAACTCCTCGGACGTACCGACGCCGACGTCGCGAGCGCGCGAGCGCTCCTCGCGGCCGCCGCCCTCGAGCGCGACCCCGACGGAACCGTGGCCGTGCGCGCGACCGACGTCCACGGATCGAGCGGCGTCAGCACCGGGACGGCCGAGCGTGAACTGGGTCAGATCCTGGTAGATCAGGGCTTTTCGGTCGACCTCGACGACCCCGACCACGTGCTGCGCGCGGTGTTTTCCGAGGGAGCGCTCGAAACCGGCGGCGCCCTCGAGGCCGACGCGGCGACGGGCGACCTCTTCGCCGCCCCGGCGGGCGACGAAGGCGACGAGGGACTCGAGGAACGGGTTTCGGTCTGTGCGCTCGGCTGGCTCGAGGCAGAGAGCGTCCGGGATTTCGGCGACCGCGCGCCGACGGACAAACCGTTCTTCCAGCCCGGCAGCATGGATCCGCTGCTCGCCCGCGCGGCCGCGAACGTCGCTGGTGCCCGCCCCGGCGCGACGATTCTGGATCCGATGTGTGGCACCGGCGGCGGCCTCGTCGAGGCCGGTCTCGTCGGCGCGGACGTGATCGGGACGGACGCCCAGCGGAAGATGGTCGCGGGCGCACGCGAGAACCTCGCGCACTTTCTCGACCCCGACGAGCCGTCGCCTACCGGCGTCGCCCGCGGGGACTGGCACGTCGCCCGCGGCGACGGAACGCGGTTGCCCCTCCCCGACGACGCCGTCGACGGCGTCGTCTTCGACGCGCCCTACGGCCGCCAGTCGAAGATCGAGACCCACCGCCTCGAGGATCTGGTGTCCGGAGCGTTAGCGGAGGCCCGCCGCGTCGCCCCGCGAGCGGTCGTGATCGCCGATCGATCGTGGGCCGCCGAGGCCAGGGCCGCCGGCTGGGAACTCGCGGCCGCGTTCGAACGTCGAGTGCACCGCTCGTTGACGCGGTACGTGCTGGTCCTCGAGCGACGACAGTCCGGGACGGCAGTCGGCGACGGCGTCCTCGAGTAGGCTCGAGGCGCGCTCGTCAGACGCCGACCCCCGATCGACGGACGGTGCGCTCGAGTGCACCCCGGACAGAAACGCTCATTGTACCGCTGCTACAGGAATCCGGCATGGACATCTACTTCGCCGGCTCGATTCGGGGTGGCCGCGACGACGCCGCGCTGTACGCCGACCTGATCGACGCCCTCGAGCGCCACGGAACGGTTCTCACCGAACACGTCGGCACCGCAGACGTCGAAGAGCGGGAGGAAGCGGTCGACCTCAGCGACCGCGAGATCCACGATCAGGACCTCGAGTGGCTTCGCCGGGCCGACGTCGTGGTCGCCGAGGTGACCACGCCCAGCCTGGGCGTCGGCTACGAGGTCGGCCGCGCGGTCGCCTGGGAGAAACCCGTCTGCTGTCTCTACCGGCCCGACTCGGCCCACGACCTCTCCGCGATGATCCGGGGCAACGCCGCCGTCGACGTCCTCGAGTACCAGACGCCGTCGGGCGTCGAGTCGGAACTCGAGGCGTTCCTCGAGTCCCATCATTGAACGCGATTCACCAACGGCTCGCTCGGCGACTGATACGGTTTCCTGTCCGTCGTTTCCGGCGCAACCGCCGCCGGGTCGCGGTTGCGCCGGGACATCGGTACCGCACTCCGTATGACTCGAGGCCGTCTTACCGTGGCCGACTGTTTCGCTCGAGTCATCGGTCTCTCCGTCGTACTCGGGACTGCGGTCGTCGGCTCCGAGGACTGCGCTGGCTTCTGTCGGCGTTGATACTGCCAGACAGCACTATTCGACGATCGGTCGCTCGAATTCGGCCGTCGCCTTCTGAGACGGCTGGACGTTCGCGACCGACGTCGCACTGACTGCTGTCCGACAGTATGAAAAGCAGTGCGTCGGTCGCAAAACCGCGTACGACCGTTCGGAATGGCGGTTTTAGGCCGTCGGTCTCCGCTCGACCATCGACTGCAACTCGCTTGCGACCTCCGGCGGGACGACGATCCGCCGCGGGCCGGCGACGTACTGGCCGTCGGGCTGGGCGTACTCGAGTTTCAGGATCGTCGCGTCGCCGAGCCGGCGCGCCGAAACGTCTCGCACGACGCGCAGGTCGATCGCCTGATCGGGATCGTAGAGGTAGATCGCACCCTCCTCGCGGTCGAGCGCGCCGACCGATCGCAGGAACGACGAGAGCACGAGCGCGACGAGCGCGAGCGGGATCAACAGCGCGGCCAGGCCGGTAAACGGCCCGGCGCCGACCTCGAGGAGTTCTCGCTGCGAGACGTATCGGCCGACGGCCATCAGGGAGCCCATGACCGCCATCATCGCGATCGTCCCGAGCGCGGCGTCCGTCACGCGCTCTGCGACGTTGTCGGACGGTTCGCTGATGGGCAGGCGCTGGGCGAGCGCCGTTAGCTGAGCCTCGGTGGTGCCGGTTATCGCCACCGCGAAGATGGTCGCGATAGCCGCGGCGAAGAAGGCCACGACGACGATGCCGAGATCACCCTGTGCGGCGAAATCGTACAGCCGCCAGAAGACGATGATCGTGATCGCGGCGAAGAAGGTGCCGACGCCGAGCGACCACAGGAGCCGAACGGTCCGAGACGTCGAGGCGTCGCGGCGCCACTGAATCGTCTCCGAACCAGGTGTGTCCGCGGGCGCGTCCTCGTCCATACTGAATCTGGCCACCGATCGTGTAAAGCCTGTTCGGTGTTCGTCCGTCGGACGACTCGCAGGTGTTCGGCTCCTGGCTCGCTCAGAAGAGCAGCGTATCGAAAAGCCAGAAGCCCGAGAAAGCGATGACGATCGAGCCGGCGAGCGAGAGCACCCACGCGAGGACGGTAAAGCCCATCTTGCGGGCGCTGACGCCGCCGCCGGCGCCCGCCGCGGCGTAGCCGCTGCCGATGATCGAACTGACGATGATCTCGTTGAACGAGACCGGAATGCCGTAGAGGACGGCCGTCTGGGCGATCATGAACGACGGGATGAGCGCGGCGATCGAGCGCCGCGGCCCGAGCGAGGAGTAGTCCTGCGAGATCGCTTTGATCATCCGCGGTGCGCCGGTCCACGAGCCGAGCAGCAGGCCGAAGCCGCCGCCGACGAGCAAGGCGAGCAGCGGCAGGCCGACGTCACCCGAGAGGGGAATCAGCGGTCCGACGGCCAGCCCGACCTGGCTGCCGCCCGCCGAGAAGGCGACCAGGCCGCCCAGGATGAGCAGGAAGTGTCGCTCGCCGCGCTCGATACCGATCCGTAGATCGGCGCCGACGACGATCGCCCAGAGCGCGGCGATCAGCGCCGTCATCACGACGATTCCGACGAGTTCGGGACCGGGAATCCAGCCGCTCGTCGCGCCGGCGATCGAGTCGCCGCCGGCGTCCTCGCCGCCGAGGATCGCGAACTCGATGTTGGCGACCAGCACGCCGACGAACGCCGCAAGCGCGATGATCAGATACTCTTCGGCGACCGGTTCCGCCCTGAGCAGTCGTGCGATGGCGTAGGCGAGGCCGCCGCCGACGAACGGCGTCAGAATCCACAGCGTCGCGATTTCGACGTACTTCGGCCACGCCGGATCGCCGCCCATCGCCAGCCCGACGCCGACGACCGCCCCCGTGACCGTAAACGCCGTCGCTATCGGATACCCTGCGAAGACGCCGATCGCGACCAGCCCGGCTGCGATCACCAGCGCGATCGTCGCCGCCATCGGCGACAGGGTCACGCCGCCGATCAGGTCCGCCCCGACCGCCTCGGAGACGTTCGCCCCCTGTAAGACCGCGCCGGCGAAGCCGAGAATGCCGACCAGAAAGCCCGCTCGCATCACCGAAATGGCGTTCGCGCCGACCGCGGGAGCGAACGGCGTCGATCCGCTCGAGCCGGCGCCGATCGCCCAGGCCATAAACAGACTGGCGACTGCGGCAACCAGAAACGTCGCAATCGTCGCAATCTCCACCATCTCTCTGTCTCTATCCCGGCTTACCAGCTAGCCCTACAAGTGTGTGCCGCCTTCGACGCTCGACTCGAGCGCCGACAGCGGTCGACGGCTCGTCGAATCGACGCTCGTCAGTTCGTCGTCGACTTCGAATTGTCCTCGGGCTCCGGCGGCGGTTCGGCGCCCTCGATCGCTTCGGCCGCGTCGGTGTCCTTCTCGACGCCGACGTGCCAGCGGTCGATCTCGTCTTCGTACTCCGAGAGCAACTCCGAGACGTCGTCTTTCAGGACGTCGTCGTTGACGTTGACCTCGAAGACGAACTGCTCGCCGTTGTCGCCGTTGCGCGCGGCCTGCTGGACGTTGGCGCTGATGAGTTCGTTGTCGAAGTAGTACGGCGCCAGCTGCGTCATCACGTTCTGGTAGACCGTGTCCTCGACCCGTCGCAGCGCCTTTCGACCCGCTGAGTCGGCCGCGCGCGCGACGTAGTCGATCGACTCCTTCCAGTTGTCCATCGCCGCGCCGGCGTCGTCCTCCTCGAGTCGTTCGTAGGACTCGGAGAGCTTTTCGCCGGCGGTTTTGATGTCCTCGTCGGGGTTTTTGCCGGCTTTCTCGCCTTTGCCTTCCTCGACGCTCGCCTGGTCGGCAGTCTTTTCGCTGACGTCCGTCTCGAGGGTCTCGTGGGCCTTCGGCCGCCACTCTTCCCACTCCTCGAAGGCGCGGGTGAATCGGGCGTCGGCCGACGATTCGGGGTCGTGGACGCCGGCGTCTCGGAGGGCGCGCGTGATGCGCTCGCCGTGTTCGACGATGTCGCCCCAGTCGCCGCGGACCTTGAATCCCGAAATGCTCTCTTCCATTCGGCTGGCCGGATGGTAGGAGGGCGATTGCTATAAACTTCTCCGCCATCCACCGCAGGCCGTTTCGAGGGGGCGGATCGACCGGATTCGACCGCTTCCGGTCGGGTTCGACCGTCCTCGTCGTCCTCGAGTCTCGGCGTCGTCGAGTGTGACTGGGTGGCTCGGTTGTCCGCCCCGCACTCGCGGCTGATCGATACTGTGAACTATCCGGCGACGGCCAGTAGGAGTATGCCGATCGAAAACCGGGACGAAGCCTATCTCGTCACCCACGCGCTGGCAAAGGACACGCTCTCGCGGCTGCGGGACGTCGAAACCGAGCAGGTCAGCTTCCGGAAAGGGCTGGTGAAACTCGGCCGCATCTGCGGCTACGAGATCATCGACGGCCGGATGGAGACCGAGTACGTCGAGATCGAGACGCCCCTCGAGCCCACGATGGGCGAGCGCGTCCGCGGGCTCGACGACGTCGTCATCATCAACGTGCTTCGTGCGGCGACGCCGTTCGTCGAGGGACTGCTGAAGGCGTTCCCCCGCGCTCGACAGGGCGTCATCAGCGCCAGCCGCGACGAGGAGGCCGGCCGCGACGACGACGGCTCGTTCCCGATCACCGTCGACTACGTCAAACTCCCCGAGATCCACGAGGAAGACACCGTGATCGTCGCCGATCCGATGCTCGCGACGGGGAGTACGATGTGTACCGTCCTCGATCACGTCATCGAGAACTCGCCCGAGCCGGAGAACCTGATCGTCCTCTCGGCGGTCTCCGCGCCCGAAGGGCTGCTCCGCGTCGACGACGAGTGCCCCGAGGCCGACCTGCTGACGGTCTCGATCGACGACCGCCTCGACGACGACGGCTTCATCGTCCCCGGGCTGGGCGACGCCGGCGACCGGGCGTTCCGGACGACCTGAACCGGTCCCCGATTCGTTCCCGTCGACTTTTTGCCGATCCGCGCAGACGCGACGGTATGGACTACAGCGTCGTCGATCCCGACGAACTCGAGGCGGTCGAGAACCGACCCTGTGATCTCCGCCGGCTGAGCGACGCCGCCGGATTGGAACACGTTGCGATCAACCGGTTCCGCGCGGAGCCGGGCGAGCAGTTGCCGCTGGCGTATCACTACCACGAGCAACAGGAGGAGGCGTTCGTCGTCACCGCCGGAACCCTCCACGTGGAGACGCCTGACGGCGAATTCGAGGTCGGCGAGGGCGAACTGTTCGCGGCCCAGCCCGAGTCGGCACACCGGGCGTACAACCCCGACGACGCCGACGAGACGCTCGAGGTCATCGCCGTCGGCGCGCCGCCAGCCGAAGACGATGCCGTGGCGTACGACCCGGACGAGTAGTCGCCACAGCGTTGGCGACTCGAGCAGTAGTCGGAACACATATTTTTCTCGAGAACGTGTCAGATCGCTATGGGCCTTCGGCTGTGGGTCGCCGAGGAGACACCCGAACACCAATCGCGGACCGACCACGACACGTGGCGGGAGTACTTCCTGAATCCAACCGACGTGGCCGGACTCTTCACCAGAGCGACGCTCCTGTCCGTTCTCGCCGCTACGCTCTCCATCGTCGCTGCAATCGTCGAAATTGCCGTCGTTCAGCCGACGGCGAACGCGATCAGCGTCTGGGCGCTGCTGTGCTCGCTCGCCGCCGCATCGCTGTCGATGTTCGGATACGCGCTCTGGTCCGTCGGCCAACAGCGGCGGCTGAAACGCCACCGAGCGGCCGACGACGAACCACCCCTGCTCGAGCGGCCGGTCCGCGCGCTCCAGATCGCGTTCACGGATGGGGACGAACTCGACGAGTACGAAGCCCGCGTCCAACGAACCGTTCTCGGACTCCTCCTGAGTCTGCTCCTCGGCGCGCTGCCCCTCAGGATATTCGGCGGTGCGCTCGTCCACTCTTTGCCCGTCGCGTAGCGCGGAGCACAGTCTTCGAGCGCTACAACTCCAGGCGGGTACGCTCGTCGAACGACTCTACTCGTCGAACGAGAATGTAACCGGGCGCGCGGGTGACGAGGGCGCGCTAATCCTCGCCCTCGACGCCACAGGTGTTGATCCCGAACAGCGCGTTTAGCGGACAGCGCTGGATGACCGCGGTCGCGAAGACGTCGCTGCCGGCGACGAACGCGAGCGTGCCGACCGTTCGATCCCGGTTCCGGTAGCCGTAGACGAGCAGCGCCACTCCGGCGACGATCCGCCAGATGCGATCGATTCCGCCGACGTTCCTGTCCATGCCGTCGCGAACGGTCGGGAGCCACGTATCGGTTTCCCTGCACCGATCACGTTCGGTCGCTCCGTCCGGCCCGAACCCCTTCGTTTCCGGTCGAACTCGAGTCACCCCATCCCTCTCGGCGCTGACTGACCCCTTCGCTTCCACTCGAGCGCGGTTACTCGTCGCCGTCTGCGTCGCCACCGTCGCGTCCCCGCTCGCCCGCACTCGAGAGCCCCGCCCCGCGGTCGCGCTCGAGTGCGGGTGCCACGTCCCGATACTCAGAATAGCCGTCGAACCAGCGCACGATTCGCTCGAGGCGGTCGACGACGTGGGCGGGTTCGCCGGAGCGCGAGAGTTCGTGGCCCTCCCGTGGATACCGTACCAGCCGGGTGTCGACGCGGTGTTTCCGCAGGCCGCGGTAGAACAATTCGACCGTGTTCGCGGGCGTTCGGTAGTCCCGGTCGGCGTGGACGAGCAGCGTCGGGGTGTCGACGCTCTCGACGTGGGCGGCGGGGGACTGCTCCCAGAGGGCTTCGGGATCGTCCCACGGCGTCGTTCCGTAGTCGCCCTCGAGTAGCTGAAAGGCGTCGCTCGAGCCGTAGAAGCTGGTGAAGTCGTAGAGGCCGCGCTGGGCGACGGCCGCCTCGAACCGATCGGTCTGCGTGACCGCCCAGGCGGTCATGAAGCCGCCGAAGCTGCCGCCGGTGACGAACGCCGACTCGTCGTCGACGTACTCGCGCTCGCAGACGGTCTCGAGGCCGGCGAGAACGTCGGTCAGCGTGACCGCGCCCCAGTCGCCTTCGATGGCGGTCGCGTGCTCTTCGCCGTAACCCGTCGATCCCCGCGGATTGCACCAGAAGACGACGTAGCCGGCCGCGGCGAGCGTCTGGAACTCGTGCCACATCGTCCCCGCGGTCGTCCAGTGGGCGTGCGGGCCGCCGTGGATCTCGACGATCAGGGGGTACGTCTCGCCGGGCGAGGCGTCGGCGTCGAACTCCGGCGGCGTCAGGAGCCAGCCCTGGATCTCGGTGGTCTCCTCGTCGGCTCCGCGTTCGCCGTCGTCGCCGGCTCCGGCGCCACCCGCCCCGGCGTCGACCTCGAACCACACCTCCTCGGGCCGGCGAACGGGGCGATCCGCGAGGTAATCGCCGTTGACGCGCGTCAGTCGGTGGGGTTCGTTCCCGCCGCGGGTGGTCACGACCACGTCGCCGGGGTGGTCCCACTCGCTTTCGACGTACGCGACGGCGTTTTCGCCGACGTCGAACTCGGCGATCGTTCCGCCCTCTCCGTAGATCCGCGTTGGTTCGGCGCTTGCGTCGGCGGGAACCGTCCAGCAGACGCGCGAGCCCTCGTCGGGGGTCGTAAAGTAGATCGTCTCGCCGTCTGGCGCCCACCGGAACTGACAGCGGCCACCGATCGTCCGATCGAGCGGTTCGGTCGGGGTCCGAACCTCGCCCGTTTCGGGCTCGAGAACGCGGATCTCGGTCTGGCGAAGCGACGCCCGCTCCTCGGGCGTGTACTCGAAGGCGACGCGGTTGTCGGCGGTGGCGTCGATCGATCCCGAGCCGAGCCAGCCCGACGTTTCCGCGACGGGCGCGGCGCGATCCGACTCGAGGTCGTGCTCGAGCACCTCGTAGCGCAGCGAGTCGTCCGGATCCGCGCCGGTCTTCGTCGCGTAGTAAAGCGTCTCGCCGTCACCCCACGTCGGGCTCACGTAATCGGCGTCGCCGTCGGTGACGCGAGCGAGCGCGTCGGTATCACCGTTTGACTCCGCTGAATCCGACAGCGCCGCCTCGAACTCGAGGACGTAGACGTGGCGCCGCTGGCCGTCGAAGTACTCCGTCTCGGCGCGGTAGACCGTGCGATCGATCACGCGCGGATCGGGCTCCTCGCGCTCGTAGTCGGGGTCGACGGACAGGTCACGCTCGTTCTCGCGGTCCGCGGCCGTCACCCGCTGTGAGAAACACAGCCGCGAGCCGTCAGGGCTCCACTCGAGGTCGTCGATCCCGCCGACGACGGCCGTGAGTCGGCGCGCCTCGCCGCCGTCGGTCGGAAGGGCCCAGAGCTGTTCGCGGTCGCCTTCCCCGCGGGTGCTGGCGAACGCGAGCCAGTCGCCGTCGGGGCTCCAGCGGGGCTGGCCGTCGACACCTGCGCTCGCGGTGAACTGCGTCGCTTCGTCGCCGCCGACTGGGACGACGTGGATCGTCGCGCCGTAGGACTCGTCGTCCTCGGCCGTCTTCCTGACGAACGCCACGCGCTCGCCGTCCGGCGAGAGTCGCGGCGCGCCGGCGACGACGAGGTCGCGGTAGTCGGCCGCTTCGATTCGGTTCATACCTCGAGTCGGAGCCCCGACGCTATATAAGTCAGCGACGCGGAAGCCGCGACGCTCGTCCCGACGACGAACGATTCGCCGACGGACAGTACAGCTGCCTGTCGAGAACCCGTTAGGATTTTATCAGTAGCGCGGGTATTTCCGCCCGTGTCACGCCGAAACGCGGCGGACGCAGCGTCGCTCGAGGGCGACGATTCGGCGTCCGCGAACCAAGATTGGGCCTTCCCGCTCGTTGCTGCCGTCTACGGCGGCGTGTTGCTGGCTGGTCTCACGTCGGCGGTCGCGATTCCGCTCGACGGCGGGCCGCTGGGTCTGAGCGGGAGCTACGCGGCTGGTTTCATCGCCGGGTTCGTCGGCGGATTCGTCCTGGCGCGAGTCGACGCGCGGCTCCCTGCCCGACTCGGACGGACGGGTGGTCACCGGCTCGGGACCGCCGCCCCGTCGCTTCCCTTCTTCGGAATCTGGCTCGTCTCGTCCGATCCGGCCGCCGAAGCGGTCGCACTGGTATCGACGCTTCTCGTGTTCGCGACGGGACAACTGCTGTCTCAGGTGGCCAGCAACCGGTACGTCGATTCGGTCACCGCCGGGGAACCGTCGGCGACGTGGCGGTGGGAGCCGCCCGGTTCGCTCCGTCTGGATCTGCTCGTCGGCGCGCTGTGGGGCGTTCTCGCCGCCGCCAACGCGGCCACCGGTAACTGGCAGTCGGCGCTTCTGTGGCTGACGCTCGGTGTGATGTGGCTCGCGAGCGGCCTCGCGGAAGGGCGGTGGTCGCTCGGCGCCGGGCGTGATCGCTGTGAAATACAGGTCTACGACTCCGGACTCGTCAAGCGACGCCCCTTCCTGCAGACGTTCGTCTCGTGGGACGAAATCAACCACGTTCGGCTCCGCGACGGCGAACTCGTCCTCGACCGCGGCTTCCGGGACGTCCGCCTCGAGCGCGACGCCCTCGAAGACGCCGACGGCGTACTCGAGGCGATCGACGAACGGATCGCGGGCGCCGCGTTGCGCTGACGGTGCCTATCGTCGCCGCCGGCCGCTCGATCACTCGAGGTCGACCCGCCCGCTCGTCGCGCTGCGCAGTCGGTCTCGTAACGCGTCGGCCTCCTCGAGGGGGACCCGGACGTCGAAGGAGACTTCGGCCTCGTAGGCGGCGTCGAACTCGTGGCCCGCGCTCTCGAGGATGCCCCGGACGGTGCCGGAGTCGTCGTACTCGACGGTGATCGAGACCGTTTCGTGGGGTCGTTCTTCGACGACGCCGGCTTTTTCGACGGCTTCGTTGACCGCCCGGGAGTAGGCCCGGACGAGGCCACCAACGCCGAGGTTGGTCCCGCCGTAGTACCGCGTGACGACGACCGCGCAGTTCTCGAGATCCTGCTGTGTGAGGACGTTCAGCGCCGGCTTTCCGGCCGAACCGGAGGGTTCGCCCTCGTCGCTCGAGTACTCGCGGAGGAATCGACCGCCGGCGCTGGCTCCCGGACCGTCGCCGCACGCTCCATCGTCCGCGGCGCCGCCGCTTCCGACGCGAACCCGATACGCCGGCACGTTGTGGGTGGCGTCGGCGTACTCCGTTTGGACGGCGTCGACGAACGCCTCGGCCTCGTCGACGGATTCGACCGGCCGGATTCGGCCGACGAACTCCGAGCCCTGCACGACGAACTCCGCGGTGGCCGGCCCGGCAATGGTCAGGTACGTGTCGTTCACGGGGACTCTCCTCTCACGTGTCCACGGGTGTACGCGCGGTGGAAAAAAGAGCGCGTCGGTCCCGCCGCTACCGACGTATCGATTTCCGGATATCCAATACGTTCTTGAGCCCCGATGTGGTGCAGTGTGGTATGGGCGATGAGAACGATCCGCAGACAGAAACTATCGACCGCTCGCTCGCCGAGGAGTTACTTAGCGTCAGCCGGACCGCCGTCGGCGACGAACTGCGAAGCATTACGTACTTCACCGACGACGAGGTCGAACAGATCTATCTCCGTTCGGACCTCGACCAGACGGCCGACCTCGTTGGATTCGCCGACCACGAGCGTCTCGGCTTTCACTCCCAGTCCGCCTACCGAAACACCCAGCTCGGCGAGTACCGGGCGACGGTTCGAATGTTCGAGAACGGCTACCTCTCGCGGGTTATTCGCGGCCCCCACGGCGTCTGGGTGACCACCGACGGCATGTCGATGGACCGCTTCAAGGAGCTCACAACGGCGACTGCGACCGTTCTTGACGAGTACGCGGACGGGGTTCCGACCGACGACACCTGATCCGACGCGACCGTCGACGGCTGACATCGGTCGGATGCGGCCATTCCTGTTGCTACTGGCTATCGGTACTCCTGGTCAATAGCTACCGCCACCCGCAACACCAGCGTCTCGAGCGACGACCGCCGACTCGGGCTACTGTAACTCGATCTTCCGGACGAACTCGAGGTTGCGAATCTCGGTGATCACCTCGCCAGGGAGGTCCTGGTCGGTGATCAGGTACAGCTGTGGCTCGTTGGTGAACTCGGGGTCCTCGCTGATCGTCTGGCGGATCGAGATGTCGTTGGCCGCGAGCGTCCCCGTCACGCCGGCGACGATCCCCTTCTGATCGGCGTCGTTCGGCGTCACCGTCAGCACCGTCAGATCGAGTACCGGCGCCAGATCCATCAGGCTCGGCACCTGCGAGATGTTCTGGAAGATCCGGCGCAGTTCCTGATCTTCGAGGATGACGTCGGTCGTCGAGTCGACGACACGACGGTCGACGCCGATCTCGCGGGCGATTCCCGTGTTCGGGATCTCGATCCCGCCGGAGACGACTCGGCCGTCGTCGTTGACCGAGAACCCGCGCTCGAGCAGGAGTCGAATGACCGCCTGCTGGCTCGGCGATCCCTCGAACTTCTCCATGATTTCGTCGAACATTCGTTACGGAGTGTACGCAAGCCTGCCTATAACATTCGGTGATTGATTCCGTTCGGTGCAGTTACTCGCGTCCCGGCCGACTCGCGGATCGCGTCTGACGGACGATTTTTGCCGGTCCAGTCTGTACGCCATCGCATGCGCGAACTCCGAACCTGCGATTTTTGCGGGGCCGACGCCGTCGGCACCTTCGAAATCGTCCCGCCCGAACTCGAGCCGACCGAAGCCGAACAGCGACGCGTCGTTCTCTGTCCCGACTGCAAGGGGACGCTGCGTGACCTTCTCGAACCGCTGCTCGATCGCGCCGGCGTCGACGGCGACGCGTCGACCGACGACGAATCGGCCAACAAGCGTTCGGCCGACGCCCGAGCGCGTTCGGACGATGTCCACTCGAGCCGCTCGGACCACTCGGACCACTCGAGCCAGCCGCCCGCCGAACGAGCCGACCCGGACGCCGACACGGCTGCCGGAACCGAACCCAGCGACGAACCGACGTCCTCGAATGCGCCTTCACCCGCCGTCGAACTCGAGGGCGGAATCACGTTCGAACACGCGGACGAGTCGCCGGCTGACGACGCCGATCCGTCCGCCGCCGACTCGGACGAAACCGAACACGACGAGACCGACGGGACGGACGAGACGGTCGAACGTGGCGGCGACGAAGACGACGGACCGTCCGACGAATCGGCCGATAAACCGCCCGCAACGCCGCCGTCACGGGCCTACGGGAAGGTCATCAGACTCCTTCGGAACCGGGAGTTCCCGATGAAACGCAGCGACGTCGCGTCGCTCGCCGCCGGCGCCTACGACCTCGAGGACCCGGAGGTCGACGAGATCATCGACTACGCGATCGAGGACGGCGAGTTCGTCGAAAACCGCGGTAAGCTGAAACGGCCGTAGATACCCGCTGTCCCGGCTTCGCGCTCAGCGCGTCAGAGCGTTCCCTTCGTACTCGGCGTTCCCTCACGGCGCTCGTCGAATCTGGTCGCATCGTCGAGCGTCCGCGCGAGCGCCTTGAACAGCGCCTCGACCTCGTGGTGGGCGTTTTCGCCTCTGACGACCTCGAGGTGGACTGTCAGACCGGCGTTCATCGCCAGCGATTCGCCGAAGTGACGGGCCATATCGCTCGTGAAGTCGCCGATCCGGGCCTGCGAGAACGTTCCGTCGAAGTAGCATCGCGGTCGGCCGCTGACGTCGACGACGGCGCTGGCGACGGCCTCGTCCAGGGGCACCTTTCGATCCGCGTAGCGGACGATGCCCGACCGATCGCCGAGCGCCTCGTCGAAGGCCTCGCCGAGGACGATCGCGACGTCCTCGACGGTGTGGTGGTCGTCGATCTCGAGGTCGCCGTCGCAATCGACCTGCAGATCGAACAGCCCGTGTTTGGCGAACGACGTCAGCATGTGGTCGTAAAAGCCGATGCCGGTGTCGACGTCGGCCTCGCCGTCGCCGTCGATCTCGAGGGTGAGGTCGATCGTCGTCTCGGCCGTCTCGCGGGAACGCGTCGCTGTTCGCTCGCTCATATCGCTCCGATAGGCCCGCCGGTACAAGGCGATTGCGCTCGCCGCGAGTGATCCGTCGCGCGCGACCGACCGCCGACGGGAATCGGTTGCCGATCGGCGCCACAGCCGTCCAGTGACGGAACCGTTCGACTCGAGGAGCGATAGTTTCGACGAACGGAATAACGCCTTCAGAACAGTTATTGAAATATCTAACTATCTCTAAGACGGTTTCGAAACGACGTATCGGAACCGTTCTGCCGGTGAAACGAACCGAAATGATCCCAATGTTCTACCGCTTATATGATGGTCTTGGTGAATGTCGTGTGTATGATGAGGTGAATCGACTCGATGTCAAACTCCTCCCCGCTCTCGAACGAATCGATCGGTCGGTCAGGCCCCGAACCGGATCGACAGCGCGATCAGTCCTCACACACGCTCTTGCAATCGCTCAAAGGGTCGACGCAGTTTCTCTCGTTCTGGGTCGCGGTCGGACTCCCGTTCGTCCACCTGCCGTTGCTCGCGCAAGGGCTCGGCAATCCCCAGAACACGCTTGCGTTTCTCGCGTTGCTGGTAGTGAACGTCTTCGCTCTCTACGTCGGCCACGGATACAAGCAGTCGTGATATCGCCAGCTCGTCCTCACGCCGATGGTTCCGTCTCATCGTCAGTTCGGCACTCTCTGTCGTCATCGCAGCGCACTTCGTCGTCATCTCGGCCCCATCTCGTCGCTCCCGCCGTCGGTTCGTTCCGAACCCATTAATGCCCTCCTTCGCGGACCTGTAGACAGTCAATGCAGATTCGCGTCGACTGGCGCTCGAGTTGTAGCCTGACCGGAACGGTCCTGAAGTGGCTCGCCGTGCCGCTGGCCGTGCCGCTCGTTCTGGCGATTTTCGACGGCGACGATCCGCTGGCGTTTCTGGTCGCGATCGTCGCCACGGCCGCCGTCGGCGTCGCACTCGAGCGATTGAGCGAAGAGCGCAGTCTCGGCCAGCGGGAGGCGTTCCTGATGGTCGCACTGACGTGGCTCGGCGTCGCGATGATCGGCGCGATTCCGTTCTATCTCACCGGCGTCGGCGGGGATCCCGAGTCGGCGTTTTCGGCACCCGTCGGCGGACTGGTTAACGCGCAGTTCGAGAGCATGAGCGGCCTGACGACCACGGGCGCGACCGTGATGAGCGGCTGGGACTTCGAGAATCAGTCGCGGGCGATCTTGCTCTGGCGACAGCTGATCCAGTGGCTCGGCGGGCTGGGTATCCTGATCGTCGCCATCGGGCTCCTCTCGAATCTCATGGTCGGTGGCGCCCAGCTGATGGAGACCGAATCCCAGTCCCGAAACGTCCGGAAACTCCGCCCACATCTCGACGAAACCGCGCGTCTCATCTGGGGGCTCTACGTCGGTCTCACCGCCATCGCCGCGGCGACGTTCTTCGCGTTGCACCTGGCCGGCCTGGCGCCCAACATGGACCTCTTTAACGCCGTCGCCCACGCGTTGACGAGCGTCGCGACGGCCGGGTTCTCGCCCGAACCCGACAGTATCGGGGCGTTCGAGCCCGTCGTCCAGTGGGCCGTGATGCCCTTTATGATCCTCGGGGCGACCAACTTCGTTCTCCTGTACTACGTCACGCAAGGCGACGTTCGACAGCCGCTTCGCTCCGAGGAGTTCCGATTTTACATCGGCGTCATGGCCGGCATCAGCGCCATCGTCGCGACCGTGATCTGGATCGATCCCGAGATCACGATGGGACTCGAGGAGACGATCCGACACGGCCTGTTCAACGTGATCTCGCTGGTGACGACGACGGGCTACGCCTCGGCTGACTTCGCAGAGTGGTCGACCGGCGCGACGCACATGCTGTTTCTCTGTATGTTCATCGGCGGCATGGCCGGCTCGACGACCTGTTCGATCAAATCCCTGCGCTGGCTCGTGACGCTCAAGGCGTTCCGCCGGACTCTCT
The DNA here is from genome assembly GCF_000337215.1 of Natronolimnohabitans innermongolicus JCM 12255. Taxonomy (GTDB): domain Archaea; phylum Halobacteriota; class Halobacteria; order Halobacteriales; family Natrialbaceae; genus Natronolimnohabitans; species Natronolimnohabitans innermongolicus. The sequence continues at coordinate 68,084 of NZ_AOHZ01000052.1, forward strand.
TTACCTCGGTCCACCCCGAGGCCGTCCGGCCGATCCGCCTCGGCGACACCGTCGTCGACGAGGACACCATCCGCGACATCTACGCCTACGTCCTGCTGGCGATCCTCCTCTTTTTCCTGCTGACCGTCTTCGTCGTCGTCGACGCCGCTCGAGCCAGCACGCCCGTCAGCGAGTTCGAAGCCCTCGGCGCCTCCGCGTCGATCTTCCTCAACATCGGTCCCGCCTTCGAGAACGCCGGCCCGATGGACAACTACGCCGGCTTCCCCGTCACCACCCGCGCCGTCATGATCGCCATGATGTGGGTCGGTCGCATCGAGATCATCCCCGTGCTCGTGTTGCTGACGCCGGCGTTCTGGAGATCCTAAGAAACGAAGTTTTGCTCTGCGGGTGCGCCGCAGGCGCACCCTCGGCAAAAATTCGATTAAAAGCACTTCTCCCTCCCCGATGGGTCGGTCGGCGGCCCGCTCGCTCAGCCGCTGGCTTCGCTCGCGGTGGTCATCGTGTGATCACCTGCCCTCCCCCGGATCGCACGGCTCTCGCGTTGCTCGAGCCGTGCTCCCGGCCGATAAATCCACGTGGCGCGCGCTGAGACGCGGTGAACGCCAGTGAGCCGCGGAGCGAACGCGTGCGAGGGATGAACGAGGGAACGAAGTGACCGAGTGAATCGGCTGGGGAGGATGTGGAATCCCTAGTCGTCTGTGGCAGGACACGTTCGGGTCGTCTGCAGGCGAACTACTGCCAGCAGTCGATTCGACGCGCGGTCTCGATCGAGATCGAGCGTCGACAGCACGCTCGAGTCGTCCTCGAACTCGAGCACACAGCACGGTGATACTACTCTTCTCACTCGCTGACGACGGATTGGGCCGCCTCGAGCGAGAACGCCCCTTCGTACAGCGCACTGCCGACCACGACGGCCGCCGCACCGGCTTCGTCGAGCGCGCGCACGTCCTCGAGGGTCGCCACGCCGCCGCTCGCGACGACGGGAACGTCGGTCGCCTCGACCAGTTCCCGTACGGGCTCGGTCGCCACGCCCTCGAGTTTCCCCTCGACGTCGACGTTCGTAAACAGGATTCCAGCGGCTCCAAGCTCCTCGTAGCGCTCGGCGGCCTCGACGGGCGAGATGCCGGCGCCCTCGGTCCAGCCCTCGACGACGACCTCGCCGTCTTTCGCGTCGAGGCTGACGACCACGCTGTCGGGGTGGGACTCGCTGATCTCGGCGACGATCTCGGGGTTCTCGACGGCCGCAGTGCCGAGGATGACGCGGTCGACGCCGCGCTCGAGGAGATCGATCGCGTCCGCGGCGGTCCGGATCCCACCGCCCAGTTGCGTGGGGACGTCGACGGTCTCGAGGACGGCGTCGATGGCGTCGCCGTTGGCTCGCTCGCCCTCGAAGGCGCCGTCGAGATCGACCAGGTGCAGCGACTCGGCGCCGGCGTCGATCCACCGCCGGGCGGCCTCGACGGGTTCGCCGTAGGTCTTCTCGGTGCCGCGCTCGCCCTGGACGAGCTGGACGACCTCGCCGTCCTGGACGTCGACGGCGGGGATCACTTCGAACTCGGGAATCTGAGACTCGCTCATGGCTGTGCGCAGGCGCGACGGGCGCGTAAAGCCACCGACTTCGACTTTCGGACCGAGCCTGTACTCGATCGAGTGGAGCCCTGTCACCCCGCTCTCGGTGTCGACTACGGCCGAGTGGATGTGCTGTTGTAACTGCTCTCCTCGGTCGTGACCGTAATCGAATCGCGGCTATCTAAGGATGTATGAAAACTGTCATGACTGTATAATGCTATATTTTTGAGACCAACACTTCACTGCGTGAATCACTACGAAGAGTGGAGTAGTAGCCTGTGAACACAGTACAGCGAGTGTCCAATACTTATTTCCTCGAGACAGTCGTATCGTCTGTCGATGGTCGAAACCTTGCTGTTGATCGGGGTCATCGCCTCGATTTTCGTCGGATTTAATATCGGCGGATCGTCGACGGGGATTACTTGGGGGCCGTCTGTCGGTGCCGGGATCGTAAAGAAGACGACCGCGGCAGCGGTCATGACCGTTTTCGTCTTTCTCGGCGGAATCACTGTTGGACAAAATGTGATGGAGACGCTCAGCGAGGGCATCATCACGATCGACCTCACGCTGTCGGCGGGGGTTGCCGTTCTCTTCTTTATCGGATTGGGAATCCTCGTCGCCAACATCTTCGGCGTTCCCGTCCCGACGTCGATGACGACAGTCGGCGCGATCGCTGGGCTCGGACTGGCGACCGGGACCTTGAACTACGCGACGATTGTGGAGATCATTTCGTGGTGGGTCGTCACGCCGATCATCGGCTTCTGGATCGGCGGCATCATCGGTCGGTACATCTATCCGGAAGTCAATCGACGGGTAACGATCGAGAAATCCGATGGGCCGTTGCTAACCTTCGATAGACAGGGGACGGTTCCGACGCCCGCGTTCGGTCCGAACACGACCTGGAGTGAACTCGGCACCACGGCGGTCGTCCTCGTGACCGGCTGTTATATGGCGTTCAGCGCCGGGGCGAGCAACGTTCCGAACGCCGCTGCGCCACTGGTCGGCGAAGCCGGACTCGAGGTGAACACCGCGGTCATCATCGCGACGCTCGCGATCGGTCTCGGCGGATTTACCATCGCCCGCCGAACGATGGATTCGGTCGGCGGAGAACTGAGCGATATCCCGCTGCTCGCGGCGCTTTTCGTCATGGTGACAGCGTCAACGATTACGACTATACTCTCCTGGATCGGCATCCCGATCAGTCTCGTAATGGCGACCGTAATGACCATCGTCGGAATCGGCTGGGGCCGGGCGACCCGGCCGATTACGTTCCGCGAGGCTGTCACCCGCGAGCCCGAGGTGGCGGAGCGCGAGATCGAGCTTGGTGCGATCGTCGCCGAAGAGGAAGAAGACGAACCGACTCCGCCGATCGGAGAAGAAGAAGCCGAAAAAGTGCTTCACGGAAGCGATCTCTTCAATCCTCGGGCAGTCATCAAGTACGTCTCGATGTGGATCATCGGTCCGTCGATGTCGACGCTCCTTGCCTACGGGTTCTTCACGATCGCCCCTGGTGTCGCCTGACAGGGGACTTACGTTACTGGCTATCGAAGCTTCCCCTATGCTCTCGAACGTTCTCGTTCCGATGGACGACTCCGAGCCCGCTGGCCGCGCCCTCGAGTACGCGCTCGAGAACCATCCCGACGCCGACGTGACCGTCCTCCACGTCGTTGGCGTTCCGTCGATGATGATGGGCGACGCAGTGGCGCTCACGCTCGAGGACGATCTCAGCGAGGCTGCCGCTGAGCGCGCCGAACCGGTGTTCGAACGCGCACACGACATTGCGGACGAACTGGATCGGGAGATCGAAACGATCGTCGGTGTCGGTCACCCCGCTCGGAACGTCATCGACCGTGCTGACGACTACGATACGGTCATTCTCGGTAGCCACGGCTCGGACCGAGGTCGCGCGACGCGCCGATTTCTGGTCGGGAACGTTGCCGAGACAGTGTCAAAGCGAGCGGCGGTACCGGTCACGATCGTTCGATAGAACGATTCCCCATTTGATCGCTACTCGTCTGCTCCGTCCTCGATCGATTCTTCGACGAGTTCCTCGACCTGGTCTTCTCGAGGCCGGCGGTCGACGCGTTCATTGACTGCTTCGACCTGTGTCTGTACCCCTTCGACCTGTTTCTCGACGGTTTCTCCGACGGATTCTTCGACCACTTCTCCGACGGATTCTTCGACCACTTCTTCGACCGATTCTTCGACCTGCGTCTGTACCCCTTCGACTTGCTTCTCGACGGTCTCCTCGACCTGCGTCTGTACTTCTTCAACTTGCTTTTCGACTGTTTCTTTGACCTGGGTCTGGACCTCTCCGACCTGTTTCTCGACGGTCTCCTCGACCGCCTGGGTCATCCAGTCCGGATCGAATCGGGCCATCTTCCAGACGACGTGGACGACGTACGACGCGAATACGCCGACACCAAACGCAATTCCCACGTTCGTGTCGAGCGTTGCGATCAAGACGATCGAGAGGGCGATCAACGCTCCGTAGGCGAGATCGATCGCTGCGTCGACGCGAACCGGGTTCAACATCGCAGCGTCTCACCCGGCTGGTCCGGACGGCAACGCTCCGACTGTCGAATACGATAGCGATTACGGACCGAACGAGTATCCGAACTGCACCAACTGTCACGCCGTCGAGTCGGTTCCCTTTCGTGATGCATGATATCCAGATGTACGGTGCGTATAGTTGAAATTCTTTGGCAAGACGGTGCGAGCACCCCGTCGAGATCGGCTGTCTGCCAGCTAGCAGTTCCACGGTGTGAACGCCTCGAGATGGACGTTCGAACTCGAATCCGAATTGATCAGCGCGTTCTTCAGTAGGATACGTTCGATCTCGTCGTATCACCTGGAATCTCGGACTGTGCCGCCGTTCCAGTGAGGCCGAGTGAAGACGCAGCCGCCTGACAGCGGGCAAACACGGCTACTTTTACGATCTCACCGAGTGAGTGCTAACTGTGACAGAAGTACTGCTTATCGTGGGGATTCTCGTCGCGATGTTCGTCGGTTACAATATCGGCGGTGCGACGACTGGTCCCGCGTTCGGCCCGGCCGTCGGCGCGAACGTGATCACCAAGTTGATGGCCGCCGCGTTGATGTCGATTTTCTTCTTCCTCGGCGCGGTGACGATCGGACCGAACGTCGTTACGACGCTCGGTGAGGACCTCGTTCACACCACCGAAATCTTCACGATGCGCTCGAACGTCGCCGTCCTCTTTTTCATCGGCGGCGCGCTGTTCGTCGGCAACTACGCGGGCGTCCCCGCGTCGACGTCGATGACGGCCGTCGGTGCGATCGCCGCGCTTGGGCTTGCAACGGACGAACTGGCCTGGGACGTCCTCGGCGAGATCGCCGTCTGGTGGATCGTGGCGCCGATAATCGGTTTCTGGGTCGGCGGTCTCGTCGGTCGGTACTTCTACCCACAGATCAACGCGTGGGTCGCGATCGAGGGGAGCCGCGGCGGGAGTCCGATGGTCTCGGTCGATCGCTCGAGTACTGTCCCGCGATTGCAGTTCGGGGAGAACGCCGACCGTCGAGAGATTACCGGCGCGTTGGTCGTCGTCGGTATCGGTTGTATGATGGCCTTTTCGTCGGGAACGAGCAACATCGCTAACGCGATCGCCCCGATCTACGGCACCGGCGACGTCGACATGCTCACGCTGATTCTCATCGGCTCCGCGGCCGTTACCATCGGCTGTTTCACCATCGCACGCCGCACCATGGAGACACTCGGCAACGACATCACGAACCTCCCGCTGACGGCCGCAATCGTCGTCGCCGTCATCAGTTCGACGATCGTCGTCGCCCTCTCGTGGATCGGCATCCCCGCGAGCTTCGTCGTCATCGCGACGATGTCGATCATCGGCCTCGGTTGGGGTCGAGCGACCCGAACGACGACGATCTCGGACGTTCGTCAGGGCGAGGAAACTCGCGTCTCCGTGGGCGCGCTCACGGCCGAAGAGGAGGGCGAGCAGGCCCCGGAGATCGGCGAGGAACAGCCAGAAGACATCCCGAAGGCGTCGGATCTCTTCGATCCCTCGACGACCGCTCGAGTCATCCTCATGCAAAACGTTGTGCCGATCATCTCGACGGTCGGCGCGTTCCTGACGTTTCGGTTCGTCCCGATCTTCGGATTCTGAGCGGTCGTCGCGAATCCGACCCGACCCGACTGCCGCTGGTTGCCGACCGATCGCCGCCGTCCGCCAACGCCGACCGATCGCCGCCGGTCGATTCCGCCCGCCGCCGACAGCTCTCAGAAAGCGGCAACCGAGATGCCGGCTGGGGCGTTCCGGTGAAAGATTTCTTTTTTGCTGCCCGTTTTCCCGCGCAGTAGTTGACGCACATTGACATTCTTTCCTTCGAATGTCCCAATTCCGCGTCAAAGACAATTTAGGACCGAACAGCAAGCTATACCAGTGCGGGCCGTGAAGCGTCGGGTGATGCCCACGGTAGAATACCTCAACTACGAAGTGCTCGACGACCAGGGCTGGGATATGGACGACGACGACCTCTTCGAACAGGCGGCTGACGCCGGCCTCGGCGAGGAGGACTACGGTACGCTCGACGTCGCCGAGGGTGAGTACATCCTCGAGGCAGCTGAGGCTCAGGGCTACGACTGGCCCTTCTCCTGCCGTGCAGGCGCCTGTGCGAACTGTGCCGCCATCGTCAAAGAGGGCGAGATCGACATGGACATGCAGCAGATCCTCTCGGACGAGGAAGTCGAGGACAAGAACGTCCGCCTGACCTGCATCGGTTCCGCTGAGACCGACGAGGTCAAGATCGTGTACAACGCAAAGCACCTCGACTACCTGCAGAACCGCGTCATCTAGACGTCCGATCCAACAGTCACCATTCGTTTTTTGCGAGTTCGGGAGACGGTATCGTCGCCACAGGCACTGTCGCCGTTACCGTCACTGTCGCCGTGGCCGTCGTCGACCGATACATCCGTCCCTCGCGAGCCGTCGCCCCTCGAGTCGTTACGGTCGCCGGCGACTAGCCGAAAGGATAACACGTCCCCGCTTCGAGAGTGTCGCCTGTGACACTCGCCGACGTTGCGACGACGCCCGATCTCCTGCGGCTCGTTGCCGTTCCCGTCTTCGCCTGGGTCGCGATCCGCGACATCAAGACCCGACGCGTCTCGAGTACCGTCTGGATCCCCCTCGCCGTGCTCGGCGCGATCCTGCTCGTCTGGGACGGCGCGCTCGCCTGGGACGCCGGCGGGACGGCCTGGAGCCACGAGTTTCTCATCCCGACGGCGGTGAGTCTCGGCTTCGTCGTCCCCATCGCCTACCTCTTCTGGTGGTTCGGCGGCTTCGGCGGCGCCGACGCGAAGGCGCTGCTCGTTCTGGCGTTGTTCTTCCCGGTCTTTCCGCAGTACGCCGTCGGCTCGTGGACGCTGCCCGCGACGACGACGCCGATCGAGACGTTCTCGTTTACGATCCTCACGAACGCCGTGGTCATCGGCCTCGCGATCCCGATCGCCCTCGCGGTGCGCAACGCCGCCTCGGGACGGATCACCGCCGTCATGGCCATCGGCTGGCCCGTTTCGACCGATAGCGTCCCCGAAACGCACGGTCGCCTGCTCGAGACGCCCGACGGACCCTCCCGTGGCGGACTCGACCTCGACGCCCTGCGGATGTACCTGCGCTGGCGCGGACTGACGCTCGCGGACGTCCGCGAGAACCCGGCGCAGTATCTGTCTCTTATACACATCT
>NZ_AOHZ01000053.1 GCF_000337215.1 Natronolimnohabitans innermongolicus JCM 12255
GTCCGAAGCGACGGCGGGGCGACGGCGGCGGCCGACGCCCGGAACGCCGACATCGCCGCCACCGACGACTCGAGTCGCGACGCCGACGGCCGCGAGTACGACGACCCCTGGGGCGCAGACGCCTTCCTCGAGGACATCGACGGCACGGCCTACGGAACTCGAGCCGGAGAGCTCCGGGAGGGACTCGACGTGCTCGCGTCGAAGGAGACCGTCTGGATCTCGCCGGGAACGCCGTTTCTCGTTCCGGTCTTTCTCGGGCTTCTCGTCGCGCTGCTGTACGGCGATCTGCTGGTCGGGACGATCGTCTAGGTACTCGGTTCGATTTGATTCGATGTTTGGCGTGCTCTCGCGGACGGACGAACGGCCACCCGCCCGAACGGAGACGCGACTCACGGACCGTCGGTTCGCCGTCGCTCGAGGGTGAGGACGATCGCAGCGATCACGAGTCCGATCCCCAGTAGCAAGTGGAACCAGCCGTCCGGAAGCCGGTCAGAGACGCCGAAAGCGACGTCCGAAAGGAGCACGAGGCCGACGACAGCGAACAGCGCCGGCTCGAGGTCGGTCGGCAGGAAGCTTCGCATTATATCCGACAAAGGGAGACAAGATAATAAACCGACTCCCTCTGGTCACGCGTAGACGAGTCGCTCGTAAATCGGGACGAGCGCTGTCCAGAACACCACGAAGACGGCACCGACACCGATCAGGGCGAGCCACGGACCGCCGCGTCCCGTCGGGGCGCCACTCGAGAGCAAGAGGAGCGTCCCGAGAAACAGACCGATGCAGACGACCACGCTGGCGAGTTCGAGGAGCGTGGCGACCGGGTGGGCCCGAAACTGGGCGGCGATATCGGCGAGCATACGCGAGGCTCACGCGGGAGTGTAAAAAGCCTCACGGCACCGTCCCGGATCGACGGCGCCGTCGGCACCCTCGAGTTAGACTCGAGACTCGATTCCGTCGGCGATGTCGTCGAGTTCGGTTTCCGAAAGATCGGTCGCGATGTCCTCGAGCGACTCGGAGTCGATCGAGCCGGTTTCGGCGAACATGCCGTGAATCGGGCCGGCGCGGTCGTCGTCGAACCGCGGGACGATGTGGCAGTGGACGTGGGGGACCTCCTGACCGGCTTCCGCGCCGTTGTTGAACGCGACCGTCGAGGCGTCGGCGTCGACTGCGTCTTCGACCGCGGGGACCAGCTGGTGGATCGCCGCGTAGAGGTCGGGCGCGACATCGTCGGGAACGTCGTTCAGCCGTTCGTACTCGTCTTTTGGAATCACTAGCGTGTGACCCGGTGCCAGCGGATTGGCGTCCAGGAAGGCGATCGTCGTCTCGTCTTCGTACACGACTCGAGCGGGAATCTCCCCCTCGACGATCTGGCTGAAGATCGTACTCATACGGGTGAGTGTGTTGGCCCGCTGTAAGTAACTTACTCGCCTCCCGGCGTTCCGGACCCGCCACTGCGGGTGACGCTCAGCCTGAACGCACAGTGTGAACTGGGATAAAGTCGGGATAATTCACCTTACGTGTCGGAAATCGTGATGGACGGTCGCCTCGATTCAAGAGTCATCCCTCCCTCGACTCGAGTGCCCAGCGTGGGCCTGTCGAATCGCACCAGTACAACGACAACCGCGTCACGCACCACCTACCCACCTGTACCGGACCACCGTCACGCACCCTGACCACCGGTTTGGGTTTTCTCGCGGTCGACGACCGGCAGCCGACGTCCCTCCGTGACTGTGGGGCCGTCGTTACTGCGGGTCGTCAACCGATTTTCGACACAGTTCGTCGAGCGACTCGCCGATCGCAGATAGGTACGCCGCCGGCTCGTAGCCGAGGCGCCCGACCCAGACGTCCTGATACGAGGGATGAAGGATCGGGAGCAACGTCGTCTCGAGGCGGTCGCAGGCGATCGGTTCGAGGACGGTATCGACAAAGCCCTCGAGCGTGCGGTCTTCGGCTTCGAGAACGCTCGTCGTCGCGTGTTTCCCCGTCGCGAGCACGACGTCCGGATCGACGGTTTCGATTTCGGCCAGCAGGTGGCCGCGACAGTTCGTCCGCTCGTCGGGCGTGGGTTCGCGGTTGGTCGTCGGCTCCGCGGGGTCGGCGGGAAAACACTTCACCGCGTTCGTGTAGTAGGCGTCCTCGCCGTAGCCGACCCGCTCGAGCAGTCGTCGAATTCGGCGACCCGAGTGTCGGGAGGTGTAGGCCATGCCGGTCCAGTTACCGCCCTTCCAGCGCTCCGCTTCAGGAGTTCCGGCGCCGGGGGCTTCGCCGACGACCAGAACGCTCGCGTCCAGCGGGCCGGTCCCCCAGGAGATGCACTCCCGGTGGTCGGCCAGTGCGGGACAGCGCTCGCAGTCGGGCTCGATGACGTTTCGCGTCGTCGGATAGGCGGGATCCGCGGGCGGGTCGGAGTTGGAGGGGGACACGTATCGCACGAGGGATTCAGTCGAGTTAGGCAACTCGGATCGAGAGTGGGGCAGACAAGTTTACCTTCTCCCAGCACCTCCGCTCGAGTAATGGGATCGGGAACCCCCGAACTGCTCGTCGAACTGCTACCGTTGCTCCTCTATACGATCGCCGCGGCCGTCCTGACGGCCGCCGGTCTCATGGCCGAGTACACGAGTCTCCAGTACCTGGGCTCGGGCGACGTCGTCGTCGCGCTGTGGCTCGCCGTCCTCGGCGGCGTCATGCTCTACGCCGGCGTCTACGGCCTCGGATACAAGAAGGTCGCCGTGCGGGCGCTCGATATTGCCCACCGGTAGGACGCCTTTCGATCGACTCGCGATTCGGCTTTTTTCGATTTTCTCGGAGATGACGCCCGCGACTGGAGGGTTACGCCCGTCACCGGGTGCGAGGTGTCTCCGTCCGCGTGCAGCCTGCAATACCGATTCCCCTTTACTCTCGGAGTGAGATTGCCTCCACATGAGCAGATTCGGTGCAGTCGACGACCAGTACGACCCGCACGAACTCGAGCAGCGGGTCTTCGAGTACTGGGACGACGTCGACGCCTACGAGAAGACGGTCGAACACCGCAAAGACGGTGAATCCTACTTCTTCGTCGACGGGCCACCGTACACGTCGGGCTCGGCGCACATGGGGACGACCTGGAACAAGTCCCTCAAGGACGTCTACCTGCGTTTCCTGCGGATGCAGGGGTACGACGTCACCGACCGGCCGGGCTACGACATGCACGGCCTGCCGATCGAGACGAAAGTCGAGGAGCGCCTCGGCTTCGAGAACAAGAAGGACATCGAGGAGTTCGGCGAGGAGAACTTCATCCAGGAGTGTAAGGACTACGCCGACGAACAGCTCGAGGGTCTCCAGGAGGACTTCAAGTCCTTCGGCGTCTGGATGGACTGGGACGACCCCTACCGCACCGTCAGCCCCGAGTACATGGAGGCCGCCTGGTGGGGCTTTTCGAAGGCCGCCGACCGCGGGCTCGTCGAGAAGGGCCACCGGTCGATCTCGCAGTGTCCGCGCTGTGAGACCGCGATCGCGAACAACGAGGTCGAATACGAGGACGTCGAGGACCCCTCGGTCTACGTCAAATTCGACCTCGAGGACTGCGGGGACGACCAGGGGGAGTCCCCGAACGGTGCGAGCGGGGACGAAGGACCCGCGAGAAGCGACGGCAAGATCGTCATCTGGACGACCACGCCGTGGACCATCCCCGCGAACACGTTCGTCGCGGTCGACGAGGACGGCGACTACGTCGGCGTGCGCGCCGAGAAGGACGGCGAGGAAGAGCTCCTGTACGTCGCCGAGGCCAAACACGAGGAGGTCCTGAAGGAAGGACGGTACGAGGAGTACGAGGTCGTCGAGGAACTCGCCGGCGAGGAGCTGATCGGCTGGTCCTACGAGCACCCGCTGGCCGACGAAGTTCCGGACCACGTCGACGCCGAGGGGACCCTCGAGGTCTACGCCGCGGACTACGTCGACACGCACGGCGACGGCACCGGGCTCGTCCACTCCGCGCCGGGCCACGGTGAGGAGGACTTCGAGCGCGGGACCGAACTCGGCTTCCCGATCTTCTGTCCCGTCGGCGGCGACGGCGTCTACACCGCGGAGGCGGGCAAGTACGAGGGGCAGTTCGTCAAGGACGCCGACGAGGAGATCACGGCAGACCTCGAGGACAACGGCGCCCTGCTCGCCTCGGGGACCGTCCACCACAACTACGGTCACTGCTGGCGGTGTGACACGGGCATCCTCCAGATCGTCACCGACCAGTGGTTCATCACGATCACGGATGTCAAAGACGAGTTGCTCGAGAACATCGAGGACAGCGAGTGGTACCCCAGCTGGGCGCGGGACAACCGCTTCCGGGACTTCGTCGAGGAGGCCCCCGACTGGAACGTCTCCCGCCAGCGCTACTGGGGCATCCCGCTGCCGGTCTGGACGCCCGAAAACAGAGATGACGACGAAGACATGATCGTCGTCGGCACCCGCGAGGAACTCGCCGAGCGCGTCGACCAGGACGTCGACCCCGACGAGGTCGACCTCCACAAGGACACGGTAGACGACTTAACGATCACCGAGGACGGGACCACCTACACGCGCGTTCCGGACGTCTTCGACGTCTGGCTCGACTCCTCCGTGGCGTCGTGGGGCACCCTGAACTACCCCGACGACGACAGTCGCTTCGACGAGCTCTGGCCCGCGGACTTCATCCTCGAGGCCCACGACCAGACGCGGGGCTGGTTCTGGTCCCAGCTGGGGATGGGCACCGCCGCGATGGGCGAGATTCCCTACGACAAGGTCCTGATGCACGGACACGCGCTAGACGAGGACGGCCGCAAGATGTCCAAGTCCGTCGGCAACGTCGTCGAACCCGACGAGGCCATCGAGCGCCACGGCTCCGACGCGATGCGGATGTTCTTGCTCTCGGCGAATCCGCAGGGCGACGACATGCGCTTTTCGTGGGACGAGATGGGGACGATGGAAAACCACCTCCGGACGCTCTGGAACGTGTTCCGGTTCCCGCTGCCGTACATGCGTCTCGACGACTTCGATCCGCAGGAGACCTCCCTGGACGACGTCGACGAGGATCTCGAACTCGTCGACGAGTGGGTGTTGGCCCGCCTGCAGTCGACGAAAGCCGAGATGACCGAGCACTTCGAGGAATTCCGCCAGGACCGCGCCCTCGAGGCGCTGCTCGATTTCGTCGTCGAGGACGTCTCCCGGTTCTACGTCCAGGCCGTCCGCGAGCGTATGTGGGAGGAGGAGGACAGCGCCTCCAAGGAAGCGGCGTACGCGACGATCTACCGCGTGCTCCGCGAGACCGTCGCGCTGCTCGCGCCCTACGCGCCGTTCATCTCCGAGGAGATCTACGGCACGCTGACGGGCGACGCCGAACACCCGACCGTCCACATGTGCGACTGGCCCGACGTCGAGGCGTACTGGGACGACGAGGAACTCGAGGAAGACGTCGCCATCCTCCGCGCGATCGAGGAGGCCGGCGCGAACGCCCGCCAGCAGGCCGGTCGCAAACTGCGCTGGCCCGTTCCGCGGGTCGTCGTCGCCGCCGACGATCAGCGCGTCGTCGAGGCCATCGAGCGGCACACCCCGCTGCTCGAGGACCGCCTCAACGCCCGCGAGATCGAACTCGTCTCGCCCGAGGATCGCTGGGGCGAGCTGAACTACAGCGCCGAGGCCGACATGAGCAAACTCGGGCCCGCGTTCGGCGATCGCGCCGGACAGGTCATGAACGCGCTCAACGAGGCCCGCATCGACGAGCCCGCTCTCGAGGCGATCGAGGACGCAGTTTCGGACGTCCTCGAGTCCGACGAGGAGATCACCGAGGAGATGGTGAGCTTCGTCACCGAGACGCCCGAGGGCGTCGCCGGCACCGCGTTCGGCCTGAACGGCGACGACCGCGGCGTCGCTTATGTCGACGCCTCGCTGACCGACGACATCGAGAGCGAGGGCTACGCCCGCGAGGTCATCCGCCGCGTCCAGGAGATGCGCAAGGACCTCGACTTAGACGTCGAGGAACGGATCGCGCTGGATCTCGAGATCGACGACGACCGCGTGGCGACGCTCGTCGCCGAGCGCGAGGACCTGCTCCGCGAGGAGGTTCGCGCCGACGAGATCGGATCGCTCGAGGTCGACGACGGCGCCCGCAAGGAGTGGGAAGTCGAGGGCGTGACGATGGAGATCGCACTCGAGCCGCTGGCGGCCGCTGAGGCGTCTGACTGACGGCGGATTCGAGCTATCTATCTTGCGGCGGGACAGTCACGATGCCACAAAAGTAATGGTCGCTGCTCGATCAGCGATAGCCAGTGCACTCTCGAGTCGCCGTTCTCGCTGTCGTTTTGCTGTTGGTAGGGACGCTGCCGGCCGGTGTCGCCAGTGCGAGCGACGCGACGAATACGCCGCTGACCGATTTCGATACCGAGTCCGACCCTGCGGCCGGTGGTCTCGAGGCGACCGCGACGACTGACGAAACCGACGAGGCGGCCGCGCTGGACGACGCGGACGACATCCTCCATCGGACCGTTGAACTGCGCCAGCTGCCCGATCGGCCCGGCGAGTTCGAGGCCGAGGTGTCGGTCGCCGTCCCCGAGCCGCTGGGCAGTTTAGCGCTCGATCTCGAGACCGACGCGGACGTTCGCGAGGCTGACGGCTTCGAATCGACCGGCGACGGCCGCTACGACTGGGACGGCGAGACCGACGACCCGACGCTCCGCGTGGCGATTTCCGCCGACAGGACGGGCCACGACGACCACGGCCACGACGGCTGGGACGGCTACACGTTCCACGACGCCGGCGACTGGGGGATCGTTCAGGTCCCGACCGTCGGCGTCACCTACCAGAAACCCGAATCGGTCGATATCGGGGTCGACGAGACGGTCACGGTCGACGGTCCCGGCGCCACTGGCGGCCACATCGCCGTTTTCGGACCCGTAACCGAACACGAGCGGACCGTCGACGGTGACACGATCAGACTCGTCGTCCCCGAGGCGGCCGACCTCCGGGAAGAGCCCGACGACGTCCTCGAGACGCTCGCGGACGCCAGCGAACGACTCGCGGTCGGCGAGCGGGCCACCGAGACGTTCCTGGTCGCCGCGCCGAGCGGAGTCGACTGGGGGCCGCGGGGCATTCAGTACGGCGACGCCGACGCCTGGATCGTCGACGACGCCTCCCTCGAGGAGGCCTCGAACGTCTGGCTCCACGAGTACGCCCACACTCGCCAGCGCTTCACCGACGGCGACGTGGCCGCCGACGCCCGGTGGCTCGTCGAAGCCCAGGCCGAGTACTACGCCGGCCTGCTCGCCTTCGAACAGGGGCTGCTCTCCTTCGGCGAGTTTCGGGAGTTCCTCGAGCGCGGCGAGCGTTCGCCACACGCCGACGGCGCGCTCGCGGACCCCGCGACCTGGCGCGACGCGGACACCGACTACGTGAAGGGGCCGCTGGTGTACGGCGATCTCGACCGACAACTGCGGCTCGCGACCGACGGGGATCGGACGCTCGACGATATCTTTCGGCAGCTGAACGCCCACGATGGAACCGTTACCGCGGCCACGTTCCTCGAGGCCCTCGAAGACGCGGGCGGGGCGGAGCTACGAGAGCGCGCCGAACGGTACACGCAGACGGGCGCGACGCCCGAGACGTGGTCGCGACTCGAGCACGAGGACGCGTTCGGGACGGACGGGGCGACCGCGGCGGTTGGCCTTGATGACGACACCGTCACGGTCGCGGGCCAGGAGTGGGACGGCTGGGACCGGTCCGAACTGTCCGGTCCCGCAGCGGAGATCGGCACGGGCGACGTGCTGGCCGTGCCGTCCGGCGAACGCGTCGAGATTCCGACTGCGGTCGCGAACGTCGGCGACCACGCCGGAACCGTCGACGCGACGCTGCAGGTCGACGGCGAACTCGTCGACGTCGATCGACGCGTTCTCGAGGCCGACGAGCGGGTACCAACGACACTCGCCTGGAAGCCGACCGATCCCGGGATCTACGACGTTCGGGTCGGATCGGATCGGCTGACGGTCTACGTCCGCTCGTCGCCGAGCCTGACCGTTACCGACCTGCAAGCTGCGCCCGAACGCGTCGATCTCGGCGAATCGGTGACGGCGACCGCGACGGTGGCGACCGCCGACGA
>NZ_AOHZ01000054.1 GCF_000337215.1 Natronolimnohabitans innermongolicus JCM 12255
CGCCGACGACCTCCCCGCGGCCGGCTCGCTCGAGGTTCGAACCGCGGCGGAGACGACGACAGCCGATCCGATCGCTCTCGCGCCCGGCGAGACCGGGGCGCTCGAGCGCGAGGTCGCGTTCGAAGAGGCCGGCGAGCACGAACTCAGGGTCGGTGAGGCATCGACAACGGTGACCGTCGGCGGCCTCCGCTCACGGCTCGAGTCGATGCCCGGCTTCGGCGCCGCTGGGGCGGCCGTCGGGCTGGCGCTCGCGCTCGCGGTGGCGTTCGCAATCAGTGTGGCTGGCCGAGGCCGGCGGCGCTGAGACGGTCGTCACGCGGCGGCCGTCACCCGTCCCGCTCGCGCTCGACGAAAAATACGCAGGCGTCACCGCCGTCCTCGACGCAGGCCACCTTCGTTACAGTCGTCGCTTCGGCTCCGGCGTCGTCGAAGGTCGCGACGAAGCCCTCGAGGAGTCCCCGCGCCAGTCCGCAGTAGGTCGGCTCTCGGTGCGTGCGGTAGGTAACGCGGACGCGGTCGGCTCCCTCGCGACGCCCGGTAACGGTCGGCAGCGCGGTTTCGTCGCTCGACGCGTCGACGCTCTCGACGATCACCGCCAGGTTCTCGAGGGCGGCGAAACAGTCGTCGTCGCGGATGTGTGCGGTAAACGTCGTCCGGAGTTCGGGCGCGAGCGTCCGGCCGAAGTCGCGTTCGATCTGGGCTCTGTTCTGGGTCGCCATCGACGACAGCGTGGCGAGGATCGCGTCGATCTCGTCGTCTGCGTACGTCGTCACGGGAAGGTAGAGCCGCGGCTCGATGCCCGCACGCTCGAGGACGGTCTCCCAGGTGTCCTCGTCGGTTCGGCTGACGACGTACTCCTTGAGCGTCTTGTGGACGATTCCGTGCATTGGGTCCCCGCCACTCGACACCGGGCGCGAGTGCCGATTCGTGGTGGCGTCGTAGCTGTACGTGGTGCGAGTAACTACTTAACAGTTGAAGTCCTTTCACGACGGTCTCGAGGCGCTCGCTCGAGTCGGCGACGCGACGGATCCGAGTCGCCCCGATGGGATTGCGTTCCGAACTGTAACCGACGGACTGAAGATGGTTTCCTTCGAGGGGTGAGGTGATGGCTGACGAACTGAAACGGCGGCTCGTCCACTCGAGCGGGGCGGGACTCGTCGTCCTCTATCTCCTCTCCGAGGCCTACGACCTCGGTCTCACCTGGGAGCGGTTTCGGATGCTGATGGTCGCCCTCGCCGTCGGAACGATCGGCCTCGAGTTCCTCCGCCTGCGGGTCGGTCTGGACTGGCAGCTATACGAGAAGCTGACCCGCGAATACGAACAGGACCAGTTCGCCGGCTACGGCTACTACATGGTCAGCATGACGGTCGCCGTACTGCTGTTCGAGCCCCAGATCGCGCTCCCGGCGATGTTGATGCTCGCGATCGGCGATCCGATCAGCGGCGCGGTCTCCGACGACAGCCTCAAATTCGTCAAGGGGCCGACGGTGCTCGTCACGATGTTCGTCGTCTCGGCGCTGCTCGCCGCGCCGTTTCTCTACGAGACGCCGCTTGCCGTCCTCGCGGCCGCGCTGGGGGCGACTATCGCCGACGGCGTCAAGGTCCGTCTCGGCGATTTCATCGTCGACGACAACCTGACGATTCCAATCTACGCGAGCGTGCTCGCGTGGGTGGTCCTCGAGTTCGTTCCGCTGTGATCGACCGGTTTCGATACGCGAGCGATAACGCTGTGGCCAGCCGTTTCAGAATTGGATAATATTAATGTAGGTTGGGGGAGACATACAACTATGGGACGATCCGGGCCCGCCATCGACCGTGAGTGGACGTATCCGGTCCTCGTCGGCCTCGCATCTGTTCCGGGAACGCTGTTCGTCCAGTGGTCGAGCATCGACTCTGCCGTCATCGTCCCGGTATTCGTCGCGGGATTGATCGTCGGCTCCCTCGGTAGTGGCCGCCCGGTCTCGAGTCGTCGCGTCGGCTGGCGAACGGGATTGATCGGGGGAATCGCTCTGCTGTGGGGCGGTGCTCGCTTCGTTGCAACCATCCCCGACTACTCGTCGACGGCGGCCATCTCGGTTCTCGCAGCGGGGCTTACTGTCGTGGCCGTAGCGCTGTATATCGCCGTGTTCGGCGTGATCGGTGCCGTCGGCGCTATCGTCGGCGACTGGGCCACCGAGCGATTCGACGACTCCCGGTCGCGGCCGACCGGGCGGTAGCCACCGACTCGAGTGCGGCCACGCTCTTCTGGACGGAGGACGGACCGTCCGCTCGAGACTCGGCGCCGAGTAATTCCCGGATCGCGGTTCCCGCCGACCCTAGAGATCGGTCGCCTGGAACCGCCAGTAGCCGCCGCCGATCGCGAGGACGACCCAGCCGAGCAAGACGGCGAGCCCGAACGCCGGCTCCTCGTAGAACACGGGATCGGTCGGCGGCGAGGCGAACGTTCCACCCCCGAGGTCGGCGGAGAGGCCGGCGGCCAGATTCGCGTACGCGGACATCGGATTCAACGCGGCGACGAGGTCCACCCACTCGGGCGTCGTTTCGGGATAGGAGAAGCCGTTGACGACGTAGAGGACGGCTCGCGGGAGCTGGGCCCAGAGCTGGAAGAAAAAGAGGACGAAGACGCCGAACGCGGCAACCGTCGCCCGCGTCGACGTGCGAACGACCGCCGAGATGCCGACCGCGAAAGCGGTAAACGCCGCGCCGAGCAGCGAGAGCAACGCCGCGACGCCGACGAACTGTGCGGGATCGATGGCGACGCCGAGCACCGCCCCCACCGGGACGGTGACGATCATGCCGACGACGACGGCCGCACAGACGACGAGCGTTCGCGCGAGGAACGTGCCGACGACGACGGCGCCGCGGCCGACCGGTAACCCGAAGACGATCTTGAACGCGCCGTTCGTCCGTTTCTCGACGATCGACGACGCGAAGAAGCCGAGCGCGAGCAGCGGCGTCAGCATCGTGAAAAACGAGAACAGCACCGGGGTCAGTTCGGGTTCGGTCCCGATCGACTGCGCCTCGGCGTAGACCAGAAACAGCCCCAGCAGCGCGTAGATCCCGACCAGCGCGTACAGCTGTCGTTCGCGGATCGTATCGCGAACGTCCTCGCGGACGAACAGCGCGAGCGAATCGAAGCGACTCACTGGGCGACACCTCGCGTGTAGCGCTCGAAGAGGTCCTCGAGGGACGTCTCGCTCGTTTCTACGTCTCTAACGGTCGCCGGCGAGTCGTGGAAGGCCGCGATGACGGCGGCCTTCGCGCCGTCCTCGCAGCCGATTACGACCGACGAGCCGTCCGTCTTGAGGCCGGCGACGCCCTCGAGCGCCCGGACGTACCGGACCGTCTCCTCGGGGACCGAGGAGAGTTCGAGGGTGACGGTCGACGTGCCGCCCGCGGAGTCCCGAAGCGCGTCGATGGTGTCGACGGCGACGAGTTCGCCGCCATCGAGAATAGCGACGCGGTCGCAGACGGCCTCGACCTGCTCCATGATGTGACTCGAGAAGAAGACGGTCGCGCCGCGCTCGTTTTCCTCGCGGACGATCCGTCGCATGGTTCGAGCCCCGTTCGGATCGAGGCCGGTCGAGGGTTCGTCCAGGACGAGGAGGTCGGGGTCGCCGGCGAGCGCGACCGCGAGCATGAGCCGCTGGGCCATCCCCTTCGAGTACTGCGTGACGGGGTACTCGTCGGGGCCGCGCATGCCGACGCGCTCGATGAGTTCGTCCGGGTCGTCGTCGGCGCCTTTCGCCTCGATGGCGAACTCGACGTGTTCGCGGCCGGTTCGCTCGCCGACGGCGCCGTAGCCGTCGGGGAGGACGCCGATCCGTTCGCGGACCGCGGTGCGTTCGGTGGCGACGTCCTCGCCGAGGACGGTGACGCTGCCGGCGGTCGGCGCGGCGTAGCCGAGCAGCAGGTCGATCGTCGTCGACTTGCCGGCGCCGTTCGGCCCGAGAAAGCCGAAGATCTCGCCCGATTCGACGGTGAGATCGAGGTCGTGGAGGGCGGTGACCGACCGGCCCCGAAAGAGGCCGGCGCGCTCGTAGCGCTTGGTCACGCCGCGGAGTTCGATCGCGGCCATACCTCGGCCGTCTCGCGCGGGTGCTATTAGCTTTCTGATCGGTTCGATCCCGACTCCGCTCGAGTCGGCGTCGGAAGCCGCGTCGACGGTAGCGTCGGCTGGACGGTCCGAACCGATCGGGTTCCGATATCGGCAATACCGTACCGGAAGGACGCCCTCAACACCCTCTGGCGCGAACGGTCGCACTCGTGGTTCGACAGTTGGGACTCGAACGGTTCGCGGGCGCGCGGTCGGTACTCGCGGACGGTCGCGGAAAGATCCTCTTCGCCGTCGCGACCGGGTGGTGTTTCTCGATCGGCGTCCGGATGGCGTATCCGGTGTTGTTGCCCTACCTTCGGGAGGCGTACGGGCTCGGGCTGACGACCGCGGGCTTGCTGTTGACCGTGCTCTGGCTGGCCTACGCGCTCGGCCAGCTTCCCGGCGGGATCCTCGCCGATCGGCTCGGCGAGGGCAACATCCTCGTCCTGAGCAGCCTCATCTCGGCGGCGACTCTGGCCGTCGTCGCCCTCGCCGGCTCGGCGCCCGTGGTCTACCTCGCGACGGCCTGTTTCGGCTTCGGAACGGCGCTGTACGGCGTCGCCCGCTTTACGATTCTCTCCGACGTCTTTCCAAATAACGACGGCACCGCCATCGGCGTCACGATGGCCGCCGGCGAGGTCGGCAACGCCGTCCTCCCGCTGCTCGCGGGCGGCATCGCGGCGACGCTCGCCTGGCAACTCGGCTTCGGCCTCTCGGTTCCCATCTTCGGCCTCGTCGCCGTACTGGTCTGGCTCTTCGTCCCGTCACACACGTCCGGGACGACCAGCGCCGTCGACAGCCTCTCGCTCGAGACGGGCCGCTACGTCGCCGACAAGCTCTGGCAGCCCGCCATCGTCGTCGTGACGACGATCCAGATCCTTACCTACTGCGTCTGGCAGGCGTTTACGGGCTTCTACCCGACCTACCTGATCGAGGTCAAGGGCTTCTCCGAGGCGCTGGCGACGGCGATGTTCAGTACGTTTTTCGCGCTCGGAATCGTCGTCCAGCCGCTGACCGGTCGGCTCTACGACCTGTGGGGGATCCGCCGCTCGCTGCCGGCGATTCTGTCGGTCATCATCGTCTCGCTCGTCGCGTTGCCCTTTCTCGAGGGGTTCTGGCCGATCGTCGTCGGCACCGTGTTGCTCTCGAGCATCCTCGGCTACGGCACGATGACGCTGCCGTACATGACCGCGGCGTTCCCGCCGGATATGAAGGGGACGGGGCTCGGCTTCCTCCGGACGACGTACATGACTATCGGCGCGGCGAGTCCGGTCCTGTTCGGCGCGCTCGCCGAGCGGAACTACTTCGACGAGGGCTACTTCGTGCTGGCCGCGTTCGCCCTCGGCGCGATGATCCTCGTCTACTGGCTGCCACCCGAGGCGGAAGCGCAATCGCGCTGACGACTCTCCGACACTGCGCTGCTAGTATTCCTCGTCGAGCTGGCGCCCCGCCACGGTCATCGTCATCGTCCGCTCGTCGACCTCGAGGGCGGTCACCTCGCCGCCGACCAGTTCGACCTCCGATCGGACGTCGTTCTCGGCGTCGACCGCGTCGTCGGGGTCGTCGAAGACGAGCGCCCACTCCGAGGCGTCGGCCTCGCGATCCGGCGTCGAGACGCCCCAGCAGTAGATCTCGCCGTGCTCGAGTCCCTCGAGCGGCGCCAGGTAGGCACCACTCGCGAGTTCGCCCGTCGGGAGCGTCTCGAAGACGTGGGTCATCCAGGGATCGATCTCCTCGAGGCGGTCCCGCTCGCCGCGTCCGGCGTCGATCGGCCGTTCGTAGCGCGAGCCGACGACGATGGCGTCGTCCCCGCCGGCGACCGGCCCGCCGTCTCCGTTCTCGTCGTCGGGTTCCGCGACGACGTACCCCTCGTACTCGTCGGTGACGGCGTACGCGTCGGAGCCCTCGAGCGTCGACTCGAGGTCGTCGCGATCGAACTCGCCGAAAACGACCTCCGAACCCGGTTGTCTCAGCAGGCCGTCGACCCGGTCCGGGTAGCCGTCGATGACCTCGAGGATCGGCGACTCGACGTCGTCGACGGGCGGGAGGTCTTCGGTGTAGTTGTACTGGCCGGTGGTCTCGTTGCCGTCGTCGAACAGCCACGCGCGGAACTCGCGGGCGTCGTCCCACTCGAGATCGACGTCTGGGTCGGGCATTCGCTCGCGTCTGGACTCGATATCTTTCGGTCCGATCCCGTCGGGGTCGTCGTCATCGTCGTCGCTGCCGAGACAGCCTGCGGCGGTTACCGCGGCGACGCTCGCGCCGACGCCGGCGACGAACCGACGCCTGGTCGTTCTCCCATCGTTCATGCGAAACTGAACGTCAGGTATTTGTAAAACTTCGGTGCCCTTCGTCAGTTTCTGAGGCGCCGTCGCGTGACTCCCTCGAGTGGCGATCTGTGGCTACTGTCAGGCGTTCAACCGCCAGATTTCGAAATTGAGCACCGCCGCGAACGTCACCCAGGCGAGATACGGCACGAGCAACGCCGCGGCTCGGCGGTCGACGCGGCGAAACGCCGCGATCGTCGCCGCGACGAGCACCCACAGCAGGAGGATGATCCCGAGCGCGGCGAGGGGCGCCTCGAGCGAGAAGAACGTCGGGGTCCAGGTGACGTTGACCGCCAACTGGACGGCGAACAGCCCGAGCGCGAGCCGTCGACCCGCGGCGTCGCTTCGCCAGACCAGCCAGAGCGCGACGCCGAGCAGGGTAAAGAGCGCCGTCCAGACCACCGAGAACGCGATACCCGGCGGATAGAACCAGGGCTTCTCGAGCGCCTGAAACCAGGCGCTGCCGGGCGAGGAGAGCACGCCGGGAAGGCTGCCGATCAGGTTGACGAGGACGACGAACCCGACGGCCTGCAAGAGCGGTCTACGATCGGGCACACGCTGTGCGGCGCGAGCGAAGACGGAGGCCATGGTCGGTCGACTACCCGCGTTCGCAAAGTCCTGCTGCCGGCATCGTTCCCCATCCTCGCGGCGGTTGACGGGTCCGACGCGAGGAGTGTCTGGATGATAACACCTATAGGTGTTCCGTTGGATCTTCCCCCTACATGGCTCCCGCGACACTCCCCTCCCTCCGCGAGTCGGGACGCCGACTCGGTCGCCGGCTACGGCGCGGCGTTCGGATCGACGCGCGCACGCTCGCCGTCTTCCGCGTCTTCGTCGGTCTCCTCGTCGTCGCCGATTTATTCCTTCGTGCGCGAAACTTCGGCTTTTTCTACACCGACGACGGCGTCGTTCCCCGGTCGCTCGTCCTCGAGACGATCTCCACGCATCCGTTCTCGATCTACCACGTGACGACGGACCCGCAACTGATCGCGGCGCTGATGATAATTCAGGGCCTGATCGCGGTCCAGCTCATCGTGGGTTACAGGACCCGGATCGCGACGGTTCTGACGTTCCTGTTCGTCATCTCGCTCGACAATCACAACCCGTTCGTCCTGAGCTACGCGGACACGCTCTTTCGACTGCTGTTGTTCTGGGCGATCTTCCTCCCGCTGGGCGAGCGCTGGTCGGTCGACGCCGTCCACGCCGACCGCGATCCCCGGCGGTACGTCGCGAGCGTCGCCTCGGCGCTGATCCTCGGCCAGATGGTCTACATGTACTTCACGAACGGACTGATCAAATCCCAGTCCGACGTCTGGACCGGCGGCGACGCCGCCCCGCTGGTGATGGGCATCCACGAGATGACGTTTCTGCTCGGCGACACCCTCGCCCAGTTTCCGACGCTACTCCGTCTCGGCGGCCTGCTCTGGTTCTGCATGCTCGTCTGTTCGCCGCTGTTGTTCGTCCTGCAAGGGCGCTGGCGGATGGCGTTCGTCGGCCTCTTCGTCGGCGGCCACCTCGCGTTCGCGGTGACCGTTCGCATCGGCGCGTTCCCTTACGTCGCCCTCGCCGGCGTACTCCTCTTCCTGCAGGCGCAGTTCTGGAACGATTTGGCGACCGTCGCCCGCCGCATCGGGATCGAACCCTCGAGCGCGAGGCCGATCGAGCGCGCGACGTCCCGACTCGAGGCGGTCGCCCGGCGCGTTCCGAACCCCCAGCCCCGACCGTTCGGCGACGACGACCGCCTCGCCGTCGCTCGAGAGCGGACGTACACGGTCACTCTCGGCGTCGTCGTCGCGACGATCCTGTTCGTCGCCGTCGCGGTCGCGTTCAACGCCGGCGGGGCCGCCCTCGACGACGGGAGCGACGAGTCGCTCGTCGAACGCGTCGACGCGTCCATCGCCGAGACGCTCGCGGAGACGACGGGCGTCAGACAGGTCGATACGGTCGCCTCGAGTCTGCGGATCGACCAGCCGATCGGCTGGGGCGTCTTCGCCGGCCCGGATCCGCGGACGACGGATCGCTACTACGTCTTCCCCGCCGAGACCGAGAGCGGGGAGTTCGTCGACGCCTACAACGAGCGGCCGCTGACGTTCGACCGCCCCCACGACGATCAGTTACAGCAACAACACGGCACGTATCGGGAGCGGTTCTACATGAACAGCGTCCGCCGCGGCGGCTACAGCAACGACGTCCCGGACCTGCTAGCCGACCACCTCTGCGAGCGGTGGCCCGAGGACCACGGGGAGGAACTGCGCTCGCTCGAGATGTACGTCGTCGAGGAGGAGATCACCCACGACACGGTCGACGACCCCGAGAACCGCGACCGCGAGGCCGACCGGTTCTCCCGCCACAGCTGTAGCGGCGACGACGTCGCCGAGTTCCCGTCGCCGGAGTGGTGACGCGCTCCGGTTCGGGGTTCGTGTCTTGGCGGACACCAACTATGAAAAACATTTACTACAGGGGCTCGAGTACAGTTCGTACTGTTGAAATGTCCCTCCAACTCGAGGTGGTGCCGTGAGCACCCTCACCGTCGCGAAGAAAGACTACCACGACGCGATTCGGTCGCGCGAACTGTGGGTACTGATGGCGCTGTTCGTCCTCTTTCTTCCCGTCGTAGCGTTGTACGACGTTACGTCCGGTACCAGCGTCGACGACGGGCTTCCGATCGGGACGCTGTTCTCGATGGTGTTCGTGATGACGGTGCTCGCTCCCGTCACCGCGTTGCTCGTCAGTATCAAGTCGATCGTCCGGGAGCGCCGACTCGGGACGATCAAGTTTCTGCTGGCCTTCCCGTACACGCGCGGAGAAGTGTACGTTGGGAAGTTCCTCGGCAGACTGGCGGTCTTTGCGACCGCGGTCCTCGTCGGCTACGTCCCCGCGTTTCTGATCCTCTTTTTCGGCATCAGCGACTTCGCCGTCGGTCCGTTCGTCGGCATGCTCGTCGTGATCCTCTTTTTCGGGCTGATCTTCGTCGTCGTCGGCTACGCCGCCTCGGCGCTGACGACCTCCGAGACGGTCGCGAGCGTCGCCGGCTTTGCCCTCTTTTTCCTCGTCTACAGCTGGCAGTCGGTGTTCTCTCTTCTCAACTGGTGGCTCGGGCTCGTCGACGGCAACGCGGAGACGTTCATCCACCGGTTCGGACTCACCGCCGTCTCCGAAGACATCGTCAACGCAGTTGCGTCCATCTGGGACAGCGATATCGACAGCGCCTCCGTGGCCGTCAGCAACGGCGGCGACGTTCCCTTCTACCTGCAACACTGGTTCGCGTTCGTCGTCCTCGGGGTCTGGATCGGGCTTCCGCTCGCGCTCGGCTACTGGCGGTTCAGACGCGCGGAGTTGTAGGCGCTCGAGTTCGCGCTTCGGGTCGGGTTCGATCCGTCGCTCGAGCGGATCGGCCTCGAGTTGTGCCTCTCCCTTCTCGTCTCGAAATAGCCAGCAGCGACGCACCGGCACGGCCGATGCCCACAGCGCGTTTCACTTCCACCGCGCTTTCTCAACGTTTAACCGCGGGCACCGCGAACCGCCGGCAATGGCGACACAGGACGAGGAACCGCCGTCCATCGAGCATCCCTTGCTCGAGCCGAACTTCCTCGAGCGCCGACTCTATCAGTTGAAACTCGCCGGTACGGCGGCGAACGACCACACGCTCGTCTGTCTCCCCACGGGCCTGGGGAAGACGACGGTGAGCCTGCTCGTCACGGCTCGCCGACTCGAGGAGGTCGGCGGCACGTCGCTGATGCTCGCGCCGACGAAACCACTCGTCCAGCAACACGCCGATTTCTACCGCGAAGCCCTCCAGATCCCCGACGAGGAGATCGTCGTCTTCACGGGCGACGTCAGCCCGGACGACCGCGCCGCGATGTGGGAGGACGCGACGGTGGTGATGGCCACGCCGCAGGTGATCGAGAACGACCTCGTCGGCTCTCGGATCTCGCTTTCCGACGTCACTCACCTCACCTTCGACGAGTGCCACCGCGCCACCGGCGACTACGCCTACAACTACATCGCCGAACGCTACCACCCCGACGCTCGCGATCCGCTCGTGACCGGCATGTCGGCCTCTCCCGGCGGCGACGAGGAAGCGATCCTCGAGGTCTGTGAGAACCTCGGCCTCCGCGAGGTCGAGGTGATGACCGAGGAGGACGCCGACGTCGATCAGTTCACCCACGACACCGACGTCGAGTGGGAGCGCATCGACCTCCCCGAGGAAGTCATCGAGATCCGCGATGCGCTGAACGACGTCATTAAAGACCGACTCGAGAAACTGAAGGAGCTCGGGGTCGCCTCCTCGACCCAGCCCGATCAGTCCCAGAAGGACCTGAACCGGATGCGCGCGGAACTCCAGAAGCTGATCAACAACGACCAGTCGGAGGGGTTCAAGGGAATGTCCGTCCACGCCGAGGTGATGAAGCTTCGGCAGGCCGTCACGCTCGTCGAAACCCAGAGCGTCGAGGCCGTGCGGCGGTACTTCGACCGCCAGCGCAACCAGGCCCGTTCGTCAGGCGCCTCGAAGGCCAGCCAGCGGCTGGTTTCGGACCCCCGCGTCCGCGAAGCGATGCGCAAAGCCGAGCGCTTCGACCAGTTACACCCAAAATATCGCAAGACGCGGATGTTGCTGGCCGAGACGCTCGGCCTCGAGGGCGGCGAACGAGTGATCGTCTTCACGGAGTCCCGCGATACGGCGGAAGCGCTCACCGACTTCCTCTCGGACAGTTTCGACGCCAAGCGGTTCGTCGGGCAGGGCGACCGCGAGGGATCCGACGGGATGACCCAGAAACAGCAACAGGAGGTGTTGAACGACTTCCGGGCCGGCGAGTTCGAGGTACTGGTCTCGACCTCCGTCGCCGAGGAGGGTCTGGACGTCCCGGAGGTCGACCTCGTGCTCTTTTACGAACCCGTCCCGACGGCGATTCGATCGATCCAGCGCAAGGGCCGAACGGGCCGCCAGTCCGAGGGTCGGGTCGTCGTCCTCATGGCCGAGGACACCCGCGACGAGGCCTACTTCTGGATCTCCCGCCGACGCGAGAAGGAGATGGAGTCCGAACTCCGCGACCTGAAGAGCGTGTCCGACGACCTCGAGGCGGAACTCGACGACTCCCAGCAGGCGCTGACCGACTTCGACGACGGCGACGCGGAGACCGGAGCGAAAGTGAACGCAAACGGCGGCCACCCCGACGCCGTCAGCGATTCGTCCACCGGAACCGAGGGGGTCGAATCGCAGCCCGGCCTGCAGGACTTTTCGGGTGAGAAGACGGAGTCGGACGACGGCGACGGTGGTGAGAGCGAACGCGGAGACGATACCGACGACGTCGAAACCCACGAACCCCACGCCGAAGGCGATGCTATCGAGATCGTTGCCGACCAGCGCGAGATGGACGCCAACATCGCCCGGGACCTCTCGAGACGCGAGGAGATCGAGATCCGCCTCGAGACGCTCGACGTGGGCGACTACGTCTGTTCGGATCGCGTCGTCGTCGAGCGAAAATCCGTCGCCGACTTCGTCGACTCGCTGGTCGGCGGCGACCGATCCGTGTTCGAGCAGGTCGGCGCGATGGCGCGTCACTACTCCCGGCCCATCGTGATCGTCGAGGGCGACGGCCTCTACGAGCAGCGGGACATCCACCCGAACGCGATTCGCGGCGCGCTCTCGAGTCTGGCCGTCGACTTCGGCGCGAGCATCTTGCACACCGAGGGCGAGGACGAGACGACGGAACTGCTCGCCGTGCTCGCGGGCCGCGAACAGGAGACGAGCAGCCGCGAGGTGTCGGTCCACGGCGAGAAGCAGTCGAAGACGCTGGCCGAACAACAGGAGTACGTCGTCTCCTCGATCGCCGAGATCGGTCCCGTGACGGCCCGCGCACTCCTCGAGGAGTTCGGCACCGTCGAGGCGGTGATGATCGCCAGCGAGGAGGAGCTACAGGCGGCCGACGGCGTCGGGAAAGTGACGGCCGAGCGCATTCGGGAGGTTATCGGGAGCGAGTACACGGGTTGAGGCTGATCCACACCGGCGCAAGGTCGTTGTTTTCCACCGCGGCGCGCGTCTTCGGCGTTCCCGAGTCTCGACGCCGACGGACATTCCGAACAGAAAACATATATCCGCCGATTCTCGAGTACTACTAACACCCGTCTACGCTCTCGCGTCGTCCGTTCGACTCGAGTGACGGCGTCGGTCGATGACGCGGAGGTCGAACGTCGGAGCGCGGGCGGCGACACCCTTGGTGATTTCACGTGCGACAACGATTCGAACGACTCGCGGGACGGTTTCGACGGAACCTCGAGGACTGCATCCGCATCGACACTCGCTCGCTCGCGGTCTTTCGAATCTTCGTCGGCCTGCTGATCGTCGCCGACCTCCTGCTTCGGTCGCGGAACTTCTCGTTTTACTACACCGACGACGGCGTCGTGCCGCAGTCGCTGGCGACGGAGCTCAGCGCCGACGGCGCGTTCTCGATTTACCATCTCACGACCGATCCGACGCTGATCGCGGGGCTGTTCGTGCTCCAGGGACTGATCGCGATCCAGCTGATCGTGGGCTACAAGACCCGCATCGCGACGATCCTCTCGTTCCTGCTCGTCGTCTCGCTCGACCACCACAACCCGCTGGTCCTGAGCTACGCGGACACGCTCTTTCGACTGCTGTTGTTCTGGGCGATCTTCCTCCCGCTCGGCGAGCGCTGGTCGATCGACGCCGTCCACGCCGGCCGCGAACCTCGCGAGAGCGTCGCCGGCATCGCCTCGGCGCTGATCCTCGGCCAGATGGTCTTCATGTACTTCCTCAACTGGTACCACAAGTCCCAGGACGAGCTGTGGACCGGTGGGGACGCAACGCCGCTGATCATGGGTCTCGACGATATGACCTACCTGCTCGCCGGAACGCTCCGTCAGTTCCCGGCACTGCTCGAGCTGGGAACCTATCTCTGGTACTACATGCTCATGGGCTCGTGGCTGTTGATCCTTCTCGTCGGGCGCAAGCGAATGGCGCTGGTCGCGCTGTTCATGGGCGGGCACGCCTCGTTCATCGTGACGGTTCGCATCGGAGCCTTCCCCTACGTCGCGCTCGCGGGGCTTACCCTGTTTCTTCAGGCGCAGTTCTGGCGGGACCTCCGGGCCGTGGTCGACTGGCTCGAGGTCGATACGTCGCGAGTGAGCGGCTTCCGATCGCGCCTCGAGACGCGGGCCGGCGCCGTCCCGTACCCACGATTGCAACGTCCCTCGATCGACCGGGCGAAGTCGACCCTCCACAGCGCCACGCTCGCCGTCGTTTTCGTCTCGCTCGTGCTCTTCTCGACGGTGACGTACCTTCCTCTCGCCGGGGTCGGCGAGGCGGGGTCGGGGCCGCCCGAACCGGTCGACGACGTGGCCTCGAGTTTCGGCGTTTCACAACCCGAATGGAGCGTCTTCGCGCCGACGCCGCGGACCACCGATCGCTACTACGTCTTCCCGGCCGAAACGGTAGACGGCGAACGAATTGACGTCTACAACGAGCGCGACATGACGTTCGACAGGCCGTCCGACGAACTCCAGACCCAGTACGACACCTATCGGGAGCGGTTCTACATGAACAGCGTCCGCCGCGGCGGATTCGACGACAACGACGTCCCGGTTCACCTCGCCGAGTACTACTGTACGACGTGGGCCGAGGAGAACGACGTCGAACTGACCCACCTCAGCATGTACGTCGTCTACGAGGATATCACGATGGAGACGATCGACGACTACGACGAGCGAGAGCGCTCCTGGGGACTCATGTACCGCCACGGCTGCGGCGACAACGAACGGGAAGTCATCGAGCGGCCGGACTTCGAGGCCTGATCCCGGTCTCGAGTTCGATGCCGTACCTGGCTCGATTTCGGTCCCGATCTCGATGCTGCATCTGGCTTGATCCGGCCTGATCTAGCTCCGGCTCGGCCGGCCGTCCCACCTTATCGAAGCGTCTCGAGCGCCTCGCTCGCCTCGCGGGCCGCCTCGAGACACTCGCGTGCGTACCGCGGGTCGTCCGTCTCCGCGGCTTCCGCCGCGAACTTCTCTACGGCCGCGACGAGCGAGTCGCGTGCCGTCCCGAGGTCGCCGCCGGCGGATCGGCCGGCCGACCGACGGTCGCCGTTCGGCGCGTCTCGAGACGGCGTCGAATCGGCCCCGCTCGCTGCCGACCGCGGCGTCGACGTCGGGCTCGCGTCGCGCTCGTCGGTCGACTGGCTCGAGGAGCCGAGCGTTACGGGGTCGTCGGTGGTGCTCGAACTCGCCGCGTTCGAATTCGCCTTTCCGCTCGTGCCCGCGGCGTCGGCGACGTCAGCCGCGTCCGCAGGCGACTGCGAGTCGGCCGCCGTCTCGGGCGGCTGCTGGTCGCCGTCCTCCGGTTCGGCGTCTCCTCTCTGCTCGGCGTCCGTTCCCTGTCCGGGGTCTCCGGTCGCATCGGCCTCGAGTTCCGTCCCCTCGACGGCGTCCGGGTTACCGTGACAGCTCGGGCAGAACGTGGTGCCGTCGAGCTGGAACAGCGGGTCGCCGCAGGTGCCACAGTGGGCGTTGGTCATCGTCGCGCCCTTGAGCAGCAGATCGCTCATCCGCTGGGTGGCCTGGCGCTCCTGTTTGTCGCGTTCGTACTTCTCGCGAAGCTTCTCGCGCTCGGCCTCCTTGTCGAAGTCGCTCATACTCATCTCAAGACGGTGGAACGTCGAAAAAGCTGCGAAGGGGCGACGGAACCGGGTCAACGGAGTGCGGGCCTACTCCGTCCGGCGGAACATCCCCTTCGAAGCCGGCTGGACCCCCTCGAAACCGAACTGCTCGTAGAAGCCGTCGATATCGGCGATGAGATTCACGTACGCCCGCGGCGGAGCCGTCTCCGCGATGTATGCCTCGAGTCGCTCCATGAGCCGCGTTCCGAGACCGCGTCGCTGGTGATCCGGATGCACCGCCATATCCGTGATCTGGTAGACGGTCCCGCCGTCGCCGACGACTCGCCCCATTCCGACGACGTCGCCGGTGGGTTCGTGGACCGCGACCGCGCCGTGCAGCGAGTTCGGCAGGCCGCGTTCGATTCCCTCGGGGGAACGCGGCGGCAGGTTCGCCGCCTCGCGGAGCGCAGCGAACGTTTCGGGGTCGGGGACTTCCTCGCGGATCGCGTAGGGATCGTCGGCGGGTATCGTCGACTCGTCCTCAGCAGCAGCGTCGGTACCGTCGCTGGTCGCCGTATCGGACTCGAGGGCGGCCTCCGCGGCGTCGACGGCCGCCTCGGGCGTCTCGACGGTCTCGAGGTCGATCCCGACCCCGACCGCGGAGACGTCGTGGGTCTCGAGGCCGACGACGGGGCGGCCGTAGATGCCGGCGAAACCGATCTCCGTGAGGGTGCCGACGCCGCCCTCGAGCGCGATCACTGCGTCGCCGTTGAGGGCCACGAGCGCGTTGCGGGCGTGGCCCATGCCCGTCGCGATCGGGACGTCGACGTGGTTGTTGGCCTGTTCGCGGCGGTCGCTCGGGAGGATGCCGATCGTCGTTCCGCCCGCCCGCTTGGCGCCGCGGCAGACGGCTTCCATGGTCCCGCCGCGGCCGCCACAGACGACCGTGTGCCCTCGGGCGCCGAGTTCGCGGCCGACGGCCTCCGCTCGAGCGGCCTGTTCGTCGGTAATCGCCCCACCACCAATGACGCTGACGCGCATACGCGGAGGACGGATAGCGCGACATATCATCCGTTCGATCCACCTCGAGTCGGCACGACCGCTCGCTCGGACCGGTCGCGTCCGATATTGTGGCAGACAGCCGTCGAATTTCGGCCGTGTACGGGCGGCGATCACGCCGATCTGCATCGTTTTCCGGCCGATAATACGATATTGTTCGTGACGTTCGACAGCTGTCGAGTGTGGGGTCGTCGAACCGTGCGAGAGAGCGGGTTTCGACGGATTTAACGCCTGGGGAGGTTGAGGTTTACGTGGTATGACGAAAGTTAGCGTGGTCGGCGCGGCCGGGACGGTCGGGGCCGCCGCAGGCTACAACATCGCGCTTCGGGACATCGCCGACGAACTCGTCTTCGTGGACATTCCGGACCAGGAAGACACGACGATCGGACAGGCCGCCGACACCAACCACGGCGCGGCCTACGACTCGAACACGACGATCCGCAAGGGTGACTACGAGGACACCGAGGGCTCGGACGTCGTCGTCATCACCGCCGGCATTCCGCGCCAGCCGGGCCAGACGCGGATCGACCTGGCGGGCGACAACGCACCGATCATGGAGGATATCGGCTCCTCCATCGCCGAGTACAACGACGACTTCGTCACCGTCACCACGTCGAACCCCGTCGACCTGCTGAACCGCCACCTCTACGAGTCGGGCGACCGCGCCCGCGAGAAGGTGGTCGGCTTCGGCGGCCGACTCGACTCCGCTCGCTTCCGCTACGTCATCGCCGAACGCTTCGACGCGCCCGTCCAGAACGTCGAGGCGACGATCCTCGGCGAGCACGGCGACGCGCAGGTCCCCGTGTTCTCCAAGGTTCGCGTCAACGGCCAGGATCTCGAGTTCGACGACGACGAGAAGGAGGAACTCCTCGAGGAACTCCAGACCTCCGCGATGAACGTCATCGAGAAGAAAGGCGCCACGCAGTGGGGCCCCGCGACGGGCGTCGGCCACACCGTCGAGGCCATCCTCCGCGATACGGGCGAGGTGCTGCCCTGCAGCGTCGTCCTCGAGGGCGAGTACGGCCACGAGGACACCGCCTTCGGCGTTCCGTGTAAGCTCGGCTCGAACGGGATCGAGGAGGTCGTCGAGTGGGACCTCACCGAGTTCGAGCGCAACCAACTCGGCGAGGCCGCCGAAAAGCTTTCCGAGCAGTACGACGAAATCGCGTAGTCACGCGCGAGTCGCTTCCGGTCATCCCGACTTCTTTCGCGACGGCATTTACGCCAGCGACCGCACCAGCGACTCGAGCGGTTTCTCGCGGGATTCAGTCGGCTATCGGTGGGGGCGAAACGCCGCGTCAGGGAATCAACTGCTCGCCGTCGTCGTCGTAGATCGTGATCGCGTCGACGGGACACGTGCGGGCGGCGAACTTCGCGTCGAGTTCGGCGTCTTCCGGCACTTCGCGGACGAAGACGCCGTCTTCGACCTCCTCGCTGTCTTTCAGGATCGCTTTCCCCTTCGATTTGTCCTCCTCGAACTCGCTCCACTCGGCGACACACTGGTACATCCCGATGCAGGTCTCCTCGTCGAATTCGACCTTCATGCGTAGCGGTTGGATCGATCGCCGTAAATCGATAGCGATCGGAAGAGATGTTCACGGTAACAGGGGACAACTATCAATCGTATTTTATTATCGTCCGTCTCGTCGACTCGAGCGTGAGTCGGAACCGTTCCGGATCTTCGAACCGGCCGGATCGACGGCGAGACCGATCCGACGCGCTCGGCCGCGCGATGCTCGCCCACCACCGCGGGGAGCCGGGACGGCTCACCTATCGCGACGGTGGGGCTGTCCAAGAATGCAACGTCGAGGCGTTCTACTTCTCGGATCCCGACTCGTGGGAGCGCGAGACGATCGACTGCCTCGAGCGCCTCGCCGACCGCGGCCCGATCCTCGACGTCGGCTGTGGTGCGGGCAAACACCTCCTGTGGTGGGCCGACCGCGGCGTCGAAACCGTCGGCGTCGACGTCAGCCCGAACGCGGTGCTGACGGCCAGCGAGCGGTGCGAGGCCCGCAGGATCTCGAGCCGGAGCGGCGAAGCCGCGAAGCGGGGTCTCGAGGACGTCTTCGTCGGGGATATGTTTGATCTTCCCGTCTCGAGCGACGCGTTCGGCGCCGTCCACGCCGTCGGGACGCAGGTCGGGCTCGGACGTTCGCTGGCGGGGATTCGCGCGCTGTTGAACGAATTCGCTCGCGTGACCGACGACGGCGGGACGGCGGTCGTCGACGAGTACGATCCGACCCAGCTGGACGGCGACTGCTTCGGCTTCCGTCCCGATCCGCGGACGGGAATCGCCCACCGGTGTTTCCACCTCGAGTTCGAGCGCGGGCGACCCGACGGGACGCGAGCGCGCGTGGTCGGACGGACGCTGCAGTTCCTGCTGTGTTCGCCCGCTCGGCTGCGAGACGCGACGGACGGAACGCCGTGGCGGATGACCGACGTGCTCAGGGCCGACGGCACGGCACACTACAGGGCGATCCTCGAGAAGAGATGCGACGCCTCGCCGGTCGCGCCCTCCCGTCGATGATCGTTACCTGGCGACATTTTCCATCCAGCCGTTCGTGCACCCGATTGCCGAGGGAACGCTTTTCCAACGGGTCGTCGAACAGTGACGGACGGAATGGTCGCACTGTCGTTCGCCCTCCTCGTCGGGATCGCCGTTCTCACCTGTCTGTTCATGGCGTGGGTCCTCGGAGCCAACAGTAACTCGCCGCCGTTCGCCCCAGCGATCGGTGCGAACGCGATCTCGACGATGCAGGCCGCGTTCGTCATCGGGCTGCTCGCGGCCGCGGGGGCGCTCATGCAGGGTGGAAGCATCTCCGAGACGGTCGGTGCGGACCTCATCGACGGCGTGGCAATCACGCCGCTCGCTGCCACCGCGGGGCTGCTAACGGCGGCGGGGTTCATGGCGATCGGGATCTACACGCGGTATCCGATCCCGGCGGCGTTCGCGACGACCGGCGCGATGGTCGGCGTCGGCCTCTCGCTCGGCGGCGATCCGGCCCTGGCTACCTACCAGCGTCTCGGGACGTTCTGGGTGATGGTCCCGTTCATGTCCGGCGGGCTGGCGTACGCGACCGGGGTCACGCTGCGCCGCGACGATATCCCCGAATCCGTCGGCGTCCCGCTACTCGGGGCCCTCGTCGGTGCAATCGTCGCAAATATCCGCCTCGGCGCGATTCCGGATCCGGCGGCCGATCAGGGGACGCTCGCCCGGTTCGTCTCCCGACAGTTCGGCGGCGGGCCGACGCTCG
This sequence comes from Natronolimnohabitans innermongolicus JCM 12255, assembly GCF_000337215.1. Classification (GTDB taxonomy): domain Archaea; phylum Halobacteriota; class Halobacteria; order Halobacteriales; family Natrialbaceae; genus Natronolimnohabitans; species Natronolimnohabitans innermongolicus. Next base: position 19,348 of record NZ_AOHZ01000054.1, read on the forward strand.
CCGCGGGCGTCGACCTCGGGACGGTGCTCGTGACGGTCGCGGTCGGCGCGCTCGCGTTTTACTGGATCCGAAAGCGTGTCCTCGTCTCCGTCGACGACGGAATCCGTTCGTTCCTGCTCGTGCTTGGCGGCATCGTCGCCTTCTCCTCCGGAGGCTCGCAGGTCGGCCTCGCGACCGGGCCACTCGAGAACCTCTTTCGCGTCGAACTCGGACTGCCGGGGATCGTCCTGCTCGCGCTCGGTGCGAGCGGCATTCTCGCTGGCGCCTGGATGGCCGCTCCGCGGCTGTTGCAGGCGACGTCGCGGGAGTACGCCCAGCTCGGCGTTCGGCGCTCGATCGCCGCGCTCGTCCCCGGGTTTATCATCGCGCAGCTGGCGATCGCCCTCGGCATCCCGATCTCGCTGAACAACATCATCCTCTCGGGCGTCATCGGAAGCGGACTGGCGGCGGGTTCGGGCGGCGTTTCGAAACAGAAGATCGGGTTCACGATCACGTTCTGGTTGCTAACCCTCGTGAGTTCGGTTGCCGTCGGCTACGGGCTCTACCAACTGCTGGCCGCGGTCATGGGTGGTTGAATCGCCCAGCACGGAACTCGAGTCGGGCGTACCGCTGCCGGAGTGGGGAGCGTCGAACCGTGATTCACCACTGGTCGTCGAACGCGACGAGACCGTCACTCGAGAATCGTCACCGGTCGCGGCGTCCGGTCGACGACCGTCGCTGCCACGCTCTGACCGAGGAGTCGGCCGACGAGCCCGCTCGATCGGCTGTCGTGGCCGTACAGTACGACGTGGTCGACGTCGTTGTCGGTCACGTACTGCGGTACGACATTTCCGGGGCGTCCCTCGGCGGTATCGATCCGGACGCGCTCTTCCGTCGGTGGCTCGTCGACCCCCTCTAGCATGCGAACGGCACTCGCGCGCGCCGCTTCGGTCCGTTCGTCGTGTCGCTCCAGGACGCCGCCCTCGCTCATCGGCGCATCGAGTGGAGTGACGACCGCGAGGAGGATGACATCGGCGTCGGGGAACGTCTCGAGAGTGTACGTCAATGCCTCGTCTTCCCGCGGCCGTCCGAGCGTAGGAACGAGGATGCGGTCGGGTTCGAGGGTGGCCATGAGACGCCTACATCCGCCACGGTCATCGATCTGTTGCCGGCGTGTGGCTCCACCTATCCGAGATCTCGAGACGATACTTTAAACCGCAACACGCGCCAAGCACGGCCAATGAATATCGAGGAGCTGTCGGGGCTCCCGCCCGGCGCCACGGAGCACTTCCGGCAGGAGGGCATCGAGGAGCTCTACCCGCCGCAGGCCGAGGCCGTCGAGGCCGGCGCGACCGATGGCGACAGCCTCGTCGCCGCCGTCCCCACCGCCAGCGGCAAGACGATGATCGCCGCGCTCTCGATGCTGTCGGCGGTACAGCGCGGGGGGAAGGCGCTGTACATCGTCCCCCTGCGGGCGCTCGCCAGCGAGAAGCGAGACGAGTTCGCCGCCTACGAGGAGTTCGGCGTCACCGTCGGCGTCACGACGGGCAACTACGAGAGCACGGACGACTGGCTCGCGACGAAAGACATCATCGTCGCGACGAGCGAAAAGGTCGACTCGCTCGTGCGAAACGGGGCCGACTGGCTCTCCGAACTCACCTGCGTCGTCAGCGACGAGGTTCACCTGATCGACGACCGAAACCGCGGGCCGACGCTCGAGGTCACCCTCGCGAAGCTCCGGCAACTGAATCCGGGGATGCAGGTCGTCGCCCTCTCGGCGACGGTCGGCAACGCCGACGAGATTGCCGACTGGCTCGACGCCGCCCTCGTCGACACCGACTGGCGGCCGATCGACCTGCAGATGGGCGTCCACTACGGCAACGCCCTGAACTTCGACGACGGCTCGACCCGCGAGGTGCCCGTCGAAGGGAGCGAGAAGCAGGAAGCCGCCCTGGTGCGCGACATCCTCCAGGAGGGCGGCTCGTCGCTGGTCTTCGTCAGCTCCCGCCGAAACGCCGAGGCCGCCGCGAGCCGACTCGGACAGGTCTCGAGTCGCGAACTCTCCGACGAGGAACGCGCCGAACTCGCCGACCTCGCCGCCGAGATCCGCGACGACAGCGACACCGAGACGAGCAGGGACCTCGCCGACTGCGTCGAGCAGGGGGCGGCGTTTCACCACGCCGGGCTCTCCGCCACCCAGCGGTCGCTCGTCGAGGACGCCTTCCGTGACCGTCTGCTGAAGGTCATCTCCGCCACGCCGACGCTCGCAGCCGGCGTCAACACCCCCGCACGCCGCGTCATCGTCCGCGACTGGCGCCGCTTCGACCCCAGCGCGGGCGGAATGGCCCCGCTCGACGTCCTCGAGGTCCACCAGATGATGGGACGCGCCGGCCGGCCGGGGCTCGACCCCTACGGCGAAGCCGTCCTGCTCGCCAAGAGCCACGACGAGAGCGAGGAGCTGTTCGATCGCTACATCTGGGCCGAGCCCGAGGCCGTCCGCTCGAAGCTGGCGGCCGAACCCGCCCTCCGAACGCACGTCCTCGCCACCATCGCGTCGGGCTTCGCCCGCACCCGCGGCGGGCTCCTCGAGTTCCTCGAGGCGACACTCTACGCCAGTCAGTCGACCGAAGCGGGCCGACTCGAGCGGGTGACCGACGACGTGCTCGACTACCTGGCGCGAAACGACTTCATCGAACGCGACGCCGACGCCGGGGCGGACGTAGACGATGGCGCGTTCACCTCCGCCGCAGACCTCGCGGAGCAGCAGACCGCGAAAAACGAGGAGCGCCTCGAGGCGACCAGCCTCGGCCACACCGTCTCGCGACTCTACCTCGATCCGATGAGCGCCGCCGAAATCGTCCACGGCCTCGAGGACGCAGACGAGCGCCCGACGGCGCTGGGACTCTACCAGCTGATCTCGAGGACGCCCGATATGTACGAGCTCTACCTGCGCTCGGGCGAGGACGAGGAGTTCGGCGAACTGTTCTACGAGCGAGAGCGCGAACTGCTCGGCGACGCGCCAAGCGAGTTCGAGGAAGAGCGCTTCGAGGACTGGCTGGCCGCCCTGAAGACGGGCAAACTGCTCGAGGACTGGGCCGACGAGACGGACGAGGAACGGATCACCGACCGGTACAAGATCGGCCCCGGCGACCTCCGCGGCAAGGTCGATACGGCCGAGTGGCTGCTCGGCGCCGCCGAGTCGCTGGCCGCGGAGATCGACAGCGAGTGGACCGTCGCCGTCCGCGAAGCCCGCGCTCGCGTCGAACACGGCGTCGGCGAGGAGCTACTCGAACTGGTCTCGGTCGGCGGCGTGGGCCGCAAGCGCGCCCGACACCTCTACGACCGCGGGATCGAGGAGCCCGCCGACCTCCGAAGCGCCGACAAGGGAGTCGTCCTGAGCGCGCTCAAAGGCGAGAAGACCGCCGAGACCATCCTCGAGAACGCCGGCCGCGAGGACCCCTCGATGGAAGGGGTCGAGCCGGCGAACGCGGACGCCGGCACGGTGACGACCGGCTCGAGCGACGACGACAAAGCGACGCCGGCAGAACGGGCGGAATCCGACGACGGCCAGTCCAGCCTGGGTGATTTCTGATGGAACTGTTCGAGTGCACCCTCGCGATCGACGACCTCGACGCGTTCGTCGCCGACATCGGCGCGATCGGCGACCGTCACGGCGTGACGATCCAGGCCTTCGACGCCGACTACATCGCCGACCGCGCCCACCTCGAGCGCGCACGCGACCTCGCCGACCGCGCCATCGACCGCGGCGAGAACGTCGCCAGGGATCGCGCCGTCGAGATCCTGCTGTACGCCGCCGGCCGCCGCCAGATCGACCGCGCGCTCGAGATGGGCGTCGACGAGGGGGAGACTCGAGCCGTCGTGTTGGTCGACGGTTCCACCGGAAACGAAGGGGTTCACGAGGGCAATGGGTCCGATTCGACCGCTGACAACGACCGAGAACGCCAGGGCGAACGGGCCGCCCTCGAGGCCCTCACCGCCCTCGAGGCCGTCGGGGACTGCGAGCCGACCCTCGAGTCTCGAGACGAGGTGACCCTCTGTGCGTTCTTCGAGATCACCGAGGCCGAGCGCGAAGCGACCGACGCGGACCTCGGCGACCTCGTCCGCGAGCGAGTGGCGCTGCTCGAGGTCGAGAAATAACACCGCCGACGGACGCGGGATTTTTCTCGCCGCCAGTGGTGTGTGGCAACGACCCATGCAAGCCGCCAGACTCCACGAGTACACCGACGACATGAGCGAGGCACTGCAGATCGACGAGATCGACCGCCCCGACCTCGAGCGCTCCGATCAAGTGCTGATCGAGGTCGAGGGCGCGGGATGGTGCCAGACCGATAATCACATCGTCGAGGGGATGTGGACCGACTACGCGCCACAGGACCTCCCGATGACGCTCGGTCACGAGAACGCCGGCATCGTCGCCGAGGTCGGCGAGGAAGTAACGCTGGTCGAGGAAGGCGACCCCGTGATCTGCCATCCCGTCCAGACCTGCGGTATCTGTCGTCCCTGTCGACTCGGCGAGGACATGTACTGCGAGAACAGCGCCTTCAACGGGCTGACGACCGACGGCGGCTTCGCCGAGTACCTGCAGACCAACGAGCGCGCGGTGATCCCGCTTCCCGACGGCGTCGATCCGACCGAAATCGCACCCCACGCCGACGCCGGAATCACCGCGTATCACGCCGTCAAGAAGGCGGTCGCCGAACTGAATCCCGGAGACACCTGCGTCGTCATCGGCGTCGGCGGCCTCGGTCACATCGGCATCCAGTGTCTCGACGCGATGAGCGCCGCGGACATCGTCGCCGCCGATATCAAAGCCGACGCCCTCGAGTTGGCCGCCGATCTGGGCGCCCGCCACACCGTCAACTCCGCCGACGAGGACGTCGCGAGCGTGATCGCCGACCTCACCGACGACGAGGGCGTCCAGCAGGTGATCGACTTCGTCGGGCGAGACGAGACGACCGCCCTGGCTCCCAACATCGTCGCGGCCGGCGGCGACCACCACGTCGTCGGCTACGGCGGCCACGTTCACGAGCCCAGCCAGGCGCTGGTCGACGGCGAGTTCGCGTTCCGCGGGACGCTGGTCGGCAAGTACGCCGAACTGCAGGAACTCGTTGCACTCGTCGACCGCGGCGACGTCGAACTGCGGACCGAACGTCACGACCTTGCGGATATCAATACCGTCGCCGAGCGACTCGAGCACAACGAGATCGAGGGGCGGGCGGTCCTGACGCCGCCGTAGCATAGTTCCCGCGACGAGCGATCGTGCCTTCCTCCTACTGACGGGCGGGAGCCACCGTCAGTCGGTCGTTCGCACGGGAGCGTCGTCCTGCCGTGCGAGGAGACCAACTGTGGCACCCGAAACCGTTCCGCTCAGCATTACGAGCGCGCTTCGCTTCGGTATTCGCCCTCGGAGGGCAGCCTCGAGGAGCATGAGCGTATCGAGTACGTCGATCAGGAGGGCGATGCGGTCCCACTCGCGACGGGTCGTTCCGGACGCCGTCAGCTGGCCGACCCCCAGTCCGAGCGCGCGAATGCACGCGTACCGAAGCGCGACGTCGGCAGAGTCGCCGTTCGTCGAGAGGCCGTACCACCGACCGAGCGTGCGCGGAAAGAGGAGTCCGATCGTTCCGAACACTACGCGAAACCAGGGGAGGTATCTCGAGAGGGCGTCGACGGTTGGTCGATTCGTAGCCGATCTGGTCATACAGTCGACAGCTCGGCGGCAAGCGACGTGATGCTTTTTGTCGGCGGCTGATACGTCCACCCGAATCGGTTCAGCCGGGCAGGACGACGTTGATCGCAGCAACGACGATGCCCGCCAATCCCATGCGGACCGCCGCGACGTACCACCGCTGTCTCGAGATCGAGGCCAGGTAGATCCCGAACGTCGCCAGAATCCCGATTCCGACGAGGATCGACGCGATTACGGCCTGAAACATCGTGAAGACGACGCCCTCGAAGGCGAGCGGTGTGAGTGTCAACAGGACGGCCAGAATCGGTCCCGTCGCGCTCGCCGTGGCGTGGACGATCTGTGCCGCCCGATGTTCGCGCTGGACGCGGGTGTCCTCGAGTTCGGTGAGCATCGCCCGCTCGAGGCGTTCTTGTTCGGCCAGCGCCTCCGCCCGCTCGATCTCCCAGACGCTCCAGACGCCCGAGGTACCGAGCCCGACGGCCGCGCCGAGGCCGATCGTGACGGCGGTGAGCCCGTCGCCGACGCCGGAGAGGTAGGCGCCGACGACGACGCCGATGCTCGTCAGCGTCCCGTCGAACCCGTTGGCGATGAAGTATCGCCGGGAGATCGACCGAACGTCTTCCTTTCCGAGGACGCGCCGGAGGCGATCGAATCGGGCGCCCATCGTCAGCCGTCGATCCAGGGATCGTCGGCCGTTCGCGAACCGCAGGCGACCTGATCGATCGAGTGAATCGACGCGCTCAGATCCTCAATCTCGGCTCGGACCCTCTCGAGGTCGAGATCGTCACCTTCGATCGTCACGCGAAGGGTTTTGACGGTTTCGTCGACCTCGACTACCGTCGCCGTCGCCGCGTCGATCCCCTCGAGGTCACTCAGTTGCGTCGCGAAGGTGACGACGCCGGGGTCGTGCGGTTTCAGTACGTCAAGAACGAGTCGCCGTATCGGTGCCATGACGGGGTAAACGACAGAGCGAGTGAAAGAACTACGGGCGACGGTGGTCGTCTCCTGCTCCGAACGATCCCTCGAGTGGACCTGACCCCAGCGGCAGTCTCTTGTAGGAGTCCCTGATACCACGTGACGTATATGGCCTCCCTCGAGGATCCGATTCGAATCGGCGGCTGCGAGATCCCGAACCGACTCTATCGCGCGCCGCTGCTCGAGTGTGCGGGCAACGGTCCCGACGCCGTCGATACCCTCATCGACGACCTCGAACCCGCGGCTGCGTCGGGCGTCGGTCTCGTCTGCCAGGGGGCGACGATCGTCCGCGGCGACGGCGGCTGTGCCGCACCGGGGATGACCCGGGTCCACGATCCGAGTTTCGTCTCCACACTCTCCCGACTGACCGACCGGATCCACGACCACGGGGGCAAGATTTTCATTCAGCTCGAGCACGGTGGGTTACGAAGCATGGAAACCTGGCACGCGGAGTACCGACGCGAGCACCCGAATCTCGAGCAACTCGCGGTCTCCGAACCGCCGTGGCAGTTGCGCCTCGCGGACCGTCTCGGCTTCCTCGAGTACGATCCACACGTCCTCTCCACCGACGAGGTCTACGAGCTAGCGGCTGATTTCGGCCGTTCGGCGGCCTACTGCGTCGACGCCGGCTACGACGGGATCCACCTTTCGGGGGCCAATATGGGCATCATACAGCAGTTTCTCTCGCCGTTCTACAACCGCCGCGACGACGAGTTCGGCGGTTCGCCCGAGGCCAGACTCGAGTTTCTCGCGCTCGTCCACGACGAGATTCGCGAGCGGGCCGGCGACGTCCCGCTGCTGACGAAGGTCCCCGCCGAGACGCCCGCGCCGCCGTCGCCGATCGTCCGACAAAAGCTCTCGCTCGAGGACGGGATCGAGATCGCCCGTCGACTCGAGCGGATCGGCTACGACGCGATCGTGCCCGTCGAAACGTCGGTCGTCTGGGATATGAGCATCGTCCGCGGCGAGTATCCCGAGCGGGCGTGGTCGAACGAACAGCTTCAGGCGGCGTACGACGCCGCGTTCGGCGGCCCGCTGCGGCGCCGACTCGTCGCGCTCGGGAACCGACTCGAGTCGCTGCCGTACGGCTTCGAACCCGCGTGGAACGAGGCGTTTTGCAGGCGCGTCCGCGAAGAAGTCTCGATCCCGGTGCTCGCGGAGGGCGGGATTCGCGAGCGAGCGCAGATGGATCGGTTGCTTGGCGCCTCGAGCGACGCGACCGCGGACGACGGCGCGGCCTGCGATATGGTTGGTATGGCCCGGCCATTCTACGCCGAACCGAGAGTGGGTGCGCGGCTGCTCGAGTCGAACGGCAAGGACGGGCGTTCGTCGCGGAACCCGCGCGTACTCTGTGAGAACTGTAACAACTGTACGGTGCCCCAGGCGACGGGCGCACCTGGAATCTGTCGCACGCCGTCGGTGTTACGGCGGCGCGGCGACCTCGAGCGCGAGGGCGCCTACGAGCGGTGAGTCGAGCTACGGCGGCGTGACGGTCTCGCTCGTGAGCTCCTCGAGGGTCACTTCCGTCGTGTAGTCGGGCGCGTCTACTTCGAGCACCGACTCTTCCTCGAGGCCGGTAAAGTGCAGCGTCAGTTCGTAGGTTCCGTCGGCGTCGACGACGCTTCGTTCGCGCTGGTCGCCGTCGACCGTCCTGACGTCGACGTACTCGCCTTCGTACGCCGGATCCGACTCACCCTGCACGTGATAGGCCGGGAGGTCGAGGTCGGTGTCGTCGACCTCGTCGCCCTCGACCGGGTAGCCGGCGTCGACCCACTCGTTGAACCCGTCGTCCAGCGCGTAGACGTTCTCGTGTCCGTCGTCGATCAGCGCCGCGGCGCGCTGGACGGCCATCGCGTGCGGACAGACGCAGTAGGTGACGATCCGATCGTCCGTCGGCCACTCGGCGACGGGGTCGTCCGCGTCCCGTCCGTCGGGTGCGGGGCTCAACGCAGCGCCCGTGATCCGCGCGTCTTCGAACGAACTCGCGCCGCGGGTGTCGACGGCCCGTGCCTCCCGTCGCAGGTACCAGTAGTAGACGTCCTCGAGGGGCGCCAGCGGCACGTCGACGCCGTCGTGCTCGAGCGTCTCGTAGGCGTCGGTATCGATCGTCCGTTCGGCGGGCTCCGTCTCGGGTTCGGAACCGTAGCCGTCGGTCGCCCCCGTCCCGTCGTCGGCGTCGTCGTCTCCCAGACAGCCAGCGAGGGCTCCGACCGTCGTCACCGTTCCGGCCACGAGAAACCGCCGTCGATTCATGGATTTATTCGATCCGTTTTATTCAGATAGCTCTTTCGGTTCAATAACGGTGTCGAAGACCCCTTCGTTTCGGGTGGAGAGTCGGCGTCGGGACTGGGGAGCGTACTCGAGTCGAAAGAACGGAAGTAGTCCATCCTGGATTCGAACCAGGGTCGAAGCCCCCAGAAGGCTTCAGGATTGGCCACTACCCTAATGGACTGACATGTTTCGTCGGTCTCCGATTGCCGACGACGTACCAGATAGTAGTGGGGGTGTATATTAGAGTGTTACGAACTGATCCGAGAATGGGTCTATGTGTCGAACGGCGTTCGTATTGGTACCACCACTCATAGGGGACTCTCTCTTGGCGGTTCGTAGTGTTCTCGTCGATGACAGTTGGCACAGAGAACGGTACACTGTTCGATCTCGACTTGTATCCGTTCTCTCGTCCGATTGTCCGCGACCAACCGTGTGACGCTCGCCTCTTTCGTCGCGTCGTCGTGATGGTAATCCAGACAACCGGGGTTAGACTCTCGACACCGGTCGCAACCCGTATCGCGTTTTCGGTCGTGGACCCATCGACGGCGTTCTCCGATCGGTATCGTGTAGTGGTGTTTTCGATGACAATTTGCACAGAGAACCTCGCATTTTTCGATTTCTTCACGGAGTCGTTCTTTCCCATAGCCGTAGGTCACCATCTTCCCGACCGCCATCTCCTTCGTCTCCGTATCGACGTGGTGGAAATCGAGACATCCGGGAGTATCGATTCCACACCGCGAACACCCTCGGTTCCGTTTTATCTCGTTCAGCCACGACCGATGCCGAGAACGACGGCGTAACGATCGCTCCGTATTCCACTCGACGTTTCGATAGTGCCACCGCTGGTCGACCGAGAGCTCCTCCCAGACGAGATCCGGGGGCAGATCGACGTCATCCGGTTTCGGCTTTACACGGGTTCCTGTCGACGGACTCGTCTCGAGTCCGGCGGCTTCTTTCGCGTCGTTCCACCCACCACACGTTCGAATGATCGTCGCCGAGGCCGGCGTCAACCCCAGTTCCTCGTACTGCGCTTTCGTCGGCGACTCGCCGAGTCGCTGTGCGGCTTCCCGCAGCGCCTCGAGACACGCTTCCTCGCTCATCACACCCCCGTTGGCCGCCCCATCACTGATAAACCCGCGGCCGAAATCGGGACGACCAATCGACGATGATGCACAAATCGATACGCATTTTCCTCGTCGCTGTGCACAGTCGCGTATGTACGTCGGACGATTCGTCGTCGTCGGCCCCGAGGTCGGCGCCTACCGCGTCTCCTCACGCTCGTTCCCGAACCGCGAGATCACCGCTCGAGACGAGGCTCTCACCGTCGGGCCCACCGCGGACGCCCCCGAGACGGACAACCCCTACGTCTCCTACAACTGCCTGCGCGTGGTCGACACGCCGACGGGCGAGACGGTCGCCTTCGGCAACGGCTCGCACGTCGATCCGATCGCGGAGAAACTCGAGCTCGGCTACCCAGCTCGAGACGCCCTCGCGGAGAGTTTGCTGGCGCTGGACTACGAGAAAGACGACTACGACACGCCCCGCATCGCGGCGACGATCGGCGGCGGTGACGACGGCGAGGCGCTGATCGGCACGGTCAGGAAGGACGCCCTGCTCGTCGAGACGGTCGACGAGCCGACGCTCGTGGCCACCTACGAGAAGAACGCGCCCGAATCGTTCGCAGACGAGTTCACGGCCGAGAGCGCTGCGGACGCCGCGAGCGAGGCCTACGACCTCGAGTTCGAACATGCGGTCTGTGCGGCCGGCGTCGCCCGGACCGACGACGGCTTCGAGACGGCGATCGAGAACGGCGACTAGACGACCGTTCTCGGATCAGTTCGTTTTCGTCGGTTGCTCGCCTCTCGAGTCGGTCGCTCTCGAGGAGCAGAGACGGGATCGTGGCCTCGAAACGGAGCGTTCTGGATCGTCACGCCAGAGAATCCCCACGTCGCTCGTGGGCCATCTCGCGTTCCGTTCGCCCCCTCGAGGCGACCACTCCGCGTCGCACAGTTTCATCGCGTGACCAGTTCGCAGGACCGCCGGTCCGCGCAGTTCGCGCTCGCCGTTCCCAACCGACTTCTCTTCCCGGGCGCTTCGAGCCCGCCACCGCACGTGGGCCGATCGAGCCCGAGCGAGACGTAGTTCTCGCTTTCGAACGCGCCCGTCGACCGTCCGACGGATCAGGACGTACCGCAAACGGTTTTTCCGCGTCCCACGGGAGTAGGAATATGCCACTCGAGGAAGGCGACGACGCGCCGACCGTGACCGCGCGAAACCAGGACGGCGACGAACGCACGCTCGCGTTCGACGAGCCGACGGTCGTCTACTTCTACCCGAAAGACGACACGCCCGGCTGTACGATCGAGGCCAACCAGTTCCAGCGCGAGCGCGAGACCTACCGCGAGGCGGGCGTCGACGTCTACGGCGTCTCGGTCGACGACGTCGACTCCCACGAGGACTTCTGCGAGCAGGAGGGCCTCGAGTTCGATCTGCTGGCCGATCCCGACGGTGACGTCGCCGACGCGTTCGACGTCGACCTGCTGGACAGCGGCGTCACGGCACGGACGACGTTCATGCTCGCCGACGGGGAGGTCCAGGCGGTCTACGAGAGCGTCGACCCCGACGGCCACGCACGGGACGTACTGATGGACGCGCTCGAGGACGGGCTGGTGACGCTCCCCGAGTAAGTCGTCCCCGTCGACTCGACGCGGCGCTGTCCCCCTCGCTTTTGACCTCGAGTCGCGGGCAGAATTTATCTCGCTCGAGGTTCTATGATCGTGTATGCGACGAAACCCGTTCGACGATATCGAGGAGATGCTCGACCGCGTCAGCCGACAGGTCGAAGAGGGAATGACGAGCGGGGGGCTGCAGGTTCCCGGCTCGGTGGCCGTCGACGTCGTCGACACCGGCGAGGAGTACCTCGTTACGGCCGATCTGCCCGGCTACGAGACCGAGGACATCGAACTGACGCTCTCGGAGGGGACGCTGCGCCTCGAGGCCGCCCGCGAGGACGAAGACGAGTACGCTGAAGGGCGATACCTTCGTCGCGAACGGACGCGCACGTCGGTGAACCGTCGGATTCGGCTTCCGGATCCGGTCGAAGAAGAGAACGTGTCCGCGGGCTACGAGGACGGCGTGTTGACCGTGCGGCTCCCGAAAGTCTCGGGAATCGACGAGTCGAAACAGATCGACATCGAGTAGCGGCCGACGCCGTCTCGAGGTCGCGGTTCGGCCGCCGCGACCGTGGGTGACGGCTCGAGCCGGCACCTGCAGTGTCTGCCGATCGTCGAGTCTGTGGTCCGCCGCAGTCGGTCGGCGGCGTCCGCCGGGAGCAACACGCCGTTTTCGACCGCCTCGTCGGCCGCGGCGGCCATCGCGGTCGTGTAGTCGTCGTGCGTCGGATACAGCTTTCCGAGTCGCTTCTCGCCGAACCGGAACGTCCGACCGAACAGCTCGCCGCTCGTCGCGTCGTAGCGGGCGACGGGACGTCGTCCGGCGGCAATCTCGGTCCCCTGCCGTTGGTGTATGGAAAGTTATACGGCGGCGACGCCCGGACACGCATACAAGAATGAGCGACGCGGGTTACGACCACGCGACGGTCGAACGACGGTGGCAGGAGGCGTGGGACGAGGCGGACGCCTATCGGACGTCCGACGACGTCGAGGAACCGACGTACGTCCTCGGCATGTATCCCTATCCGTCGGGCAAACTCCACATGGGCCACGTCCGCAACTACACGATCACGGACGCCTACGCCCGATACCGACGGATGACGGGCGACGAGGTGCTCCACCCGATGGGGTGGGACGCGTTCGGCCTTCCGGCGGAGAACGCCGCCAAGGAACGCGACACCAATCCGCGCGACTGGACGTTCGACTGCATCGACACGATGCGCGACCAGATGGACGCGATGGGCTTTGGCTACGACTGGGACCGCGAAATCGCCACCTGTACGCCGGAGTACTATCAGTGGAACCAGTGGCTCTTCTCGCGGTTCCGGGAGGAAGGACTGGTCGAGCGCCGGGACGCCGAGGTTAACTGGTGTCCCCACTGTGAAACGGTGCTGGCCGACGAGCAGGTCGAGGGCGAGGCCGAACTCTGCTGGCGCTGTGATACCCCCGTCGAACAGCGCGAACTCGAGCAGTGGTTCCTTCAGATTACCGAGTACGCCGACGAACTGCTCGAGGCGATCGACGACCTCGAGGGGTGGCCCAACTCGGTCCGCCAGATGCAACGCAACTGGATCGGCCGCCAGTACGGGACCGAACTCGAGTTCGATATCGACGGCCACGGCTCCGTCGAGGCCTTTACCACCCGCGTCGACACCATCCACGGCGCGACCTTCTTCGCGCTCGCGCCGGACCACCCGATCAGCGAGGCGGTCGCCGAGGAAGACGAGGACGTCCGCCGCTTTATCGACCACGAGGCCGACCCCGACGGCGACGAGCCAAACGGCGTCGCGACCGGCCTCACGGCGACCAACCCCGTCACCGGCGACGAGATTCCCGTCTACGTCGCGGACTTCGTCCTCTCGGACGTCGGCACCGGCGCGCTGATGGCCGTCCCCGGCCACGACGACCGCGACCACGCCTTCGCACAGAAGAAGGACCTCGAGATCGTCCCCGTTATCGCCCCCGAACCCGACGAGGGCGACGAGCCCGAGGCGCCCGACGTCAGCGAGGAAGCCTTCACCGACGACGGTGTCCTCATCAACTCCGGCGACTACTCCGGACTCGACAGTGAGACGGCTCGAGAGCGTCTTACGGAGGATATCGACACCGCCGAGGAGGCCACGCAGTACCAGCTGCGCGACTGGGGGATCTCCCGCCAGCGCTACTGGGGGACGCCGATTCCGATCGTCCACTGTCACGACGGTTGCGGCGCCGTCTCGGTCCCCGAGGAGGAGCTCCCGGTCGAACTGCCGGAGTTCATCAACACCACCGGGAACCCCTTAGACGCCGCCGAGGAGTGGCAGGAGACGACCTGTCCGGAGTGTGGCGGCGACGCGACGCGCGAAACCGACACGATGGACACCTTCGTCGACTCCTCGTGGTACTTCCTGCGGTACGTCTCGCCCGACCTCGAGGACGCGCCGTTCGACCGCGAGCGGACCAACGACTGGATGCCCGTCGACCAGTACGTCGGCGGCATCGAACACGCCGTGATGCACCTCCTCTATTCGCGCTTTTTCACGAAGGTGCTTGCCGACCACGAGGAGCTAGAGCACCGCGAGCCCTTTACGAACCTGCTGGCCCAGGGGATGGTGCAACTCGAGGGCGAGAAGATGTCGAAGTCGAAGGGCAACGTCGTCTCGCCACAGCGGATCGTCGAGGAGTACGGCGCCGACACGGCGCGGCTGTTCATGATGCAGGCCGCCCAGCCCGAGCGTGATTTCGACTGGAGCGAGGAGGGAGTTCGCTCGACGAACGCCTACCTCACACGATTGAAGGAGATGGTCGAGGAGTACGTCGCCGAGGAGCCCGACGGCGACGACGACGCCGTCGCGAGCTACGTCGCCGCGGAGATCGACGCGACGATCGCGCTGGCAAGCGAGGAGTACGACGACCTGACGTTCAACCGCGCGCTGCGCGAAGCCCAGGACCTGACCCGGACGCTGCGTCAGTACGCCGACTACACCGCCCCCCACGCTGAAACGTACGAGCGCGGGCTGTCGGCCGTCGTCCGCCTGCTCGCACCCGTCACTCCACACCTCGCCGAGGAGCTGTGGGACGAACTCGGCAACGACGACCTCGTCGTCGACGCGCCGTGGCCGACGGCCGACATCGACGCCGACCACGTCACGAAACGGCGCCGACTCGTCGAGAACACGCGCGAGGACATCCGCGACATCGTCGACGTCGCCGGCATCGAGGATCCGCAGGCGATCGACGTCGTCGTCGCCCCCGACTGGAAATACGACGCCCTGGAGATCGCCATCGAGAGCGACGCGCCCAATCTGATCGGCGAACTCATGCAAGAGTCACACATTCGGGAGCAAGGCGACGCCGCCGCCGACTACGGCCAGGACCTCCAGGCGGAGCGCGAGGCGCTGTCGATGACGCTCGGCCCGGACGAGGAGTACGACGCCCTCGAGGCCGCCGCCTGGCTGATCGAACGCGAGTTCGAGGCGCCGGTGACCGTCGTCCGCGCCGCGGACGCCGACGAGAGCGCGTTGAAAAACGCCGAACCCGGACGACCCGCGATCGAGATTGAGGACTGACGACGACCGTTCCGGTCGAGGGATACTTGCCTCGCGCCCCTCGACACGGCGTATGTCCTCCGTCCAGTGAGACCGCTCGCACCCGACACGTTTTGCCGCGAGTTCGATCGTCCAGCTATCACGTGACGAACGTATCGAATTCGTTATAAGCACTCCCGTTCGCTCTCGGAAGGACGACGGTCGACCCCGTCTGATCCGCTGAGACGCCACGCTCCGTCGGTAGCGTTCTGTGGCTTCTTTTCTTCCTCTCGAGAGCGAACGGCGCGGTTGCTTTCTACTGTTGTCGGGAGTATCCAGTACAGGAGAGAGATGTCAAGGTATATGGCAGATGATATATGGGCGGAACACTATCGCAGAGACCGACGCCGGTGCTGGCGGTGACGGTGACTCCGGCGACGAAGTGACGTTTACCGATACCGACGCTGACGTCGGCGACGGATCGATCGATCCGGACCCCGCCGACTGATCGCGCGGTTTCGATCCGATTTCGGTCGAATCGTTCCGTTTCCGATTGTGTTCTGTACCTGTGACTACCATCTGACTTGACCGCTGACTGGCTGTTTTATGCGCCTGTCGGACGTAGCTGCCGGTACGGTCCGTTGCAAGCGGACTCGAGGCTGCCGATCACTCACTACTCGAATGACACAACGAAACGAACGACAGCGACGACGTCGGTCACGCTCGCGAACCGATCCGTTCACCTGGCGATTTCTCGATGGATCGTCACCGACTGCCCCCCACGTCGCCTCGATGACGTGGCGCGACGGCCTGTTCTGTCACTGGCCCGTCGACCCCGACGCGTTGGATCCGCACGTGCCCGACGAACTGACGCTCGAGACGTACGACGGAGACGCCTGGCTCAGCGTTCTCCCCTTCGTCCTCGCGGATATCGGGCTCCGCGGCGCGCCGCCAATCACGCGGACCGCGATCGCCGAACTCAACGTTCGAACGTACGTTCGCTACCGCGGGGACCCGGGATTGTACTTTTTCAGTGTCGACGTCAGCAGTCCGCTTGTCGCGGCGTCCGTAGGGCGGACGACGCGGTTGCCGGTCTACCACGCACACATGCGCGTCAGTTCGAGTGGCGAGGAGGTCGCGTTCAGGAGTACGCGGGGCCAGACCGGACGGGGCGTTCGACCCGAGTTCGACGGCGACGATCCGCCGGCTCGATTCGACGCGACCTACCGCCCGAACGGCGAGGTGTTCAGACCGGCTCCCGACAGCCTCGCCTACTGGCTCGTCGAGCGGCGACGGTTCTACGCTCCCGAACGCAGGGGCGTTCTGGCCGGCAAAATCGCACACGAGCGGTGGCCGTTACGGCCCGCCGAGGTGACGATCACCGAGAACACGATGTTCGCCGCGAACGGACTCCCGGAGCCGACGGGCGAGCCGATCGTTCACTTCTGTGGCGAACTGCCGATCACCGGTTCGGTGCCGCGGTGGCTCCGAACGACGTGAGCGGCCTGACGCTCTCCGTCGCTTTTCGAGACCGGCGGAACCGCCGGAGCTACTGTTCGGTATCGATCAGTCCGAAATCGAGCCCGGACCCGCTCTCGCGGGCGTTCTCGTAGACGACGTGGGCCGCGGCGACGTCCTGGATCGCGAGGCCGGTCGAATCGAAGACCGTCACCCCGGTTTCGTCCGCTCGAGCGGGCTTCGAGCCGACGACGACCTCGCCGATTTCCGCGTGGATATCGTCGTCGGACAGCACGCCCGCGTGGTAGGGAACGTTGATCTCGCCCGAGTGGGTGCACTGTTCGTGGTCGTCGATGACGATCGTCGCGGACTGCAGGAGGTCGTCGGTCAGTTCGTGTTTCCCCTCGGCGTCGGCGCCGATGGCGTTGATATGGGTGTGGTCGCCGACGTCCTCGAGGTCGACGATCGGGTCCGAGACGGGCGTCACCGTCGACAGGACGTCACAGTGGCCGGCCTCGGCGACGGACCCGCTGCGGACGTCGAACTCGTCCCCGACGGTTTCGACGAACCGCGCGACGCGGTCGTCGTCCTGGTCGGTCACGACGACCTCTTCGATCGGTCGCACCTCGCTGATCGCCTGCAGTTGCGTGTACGACTGGACGCCGGCGCCGACGATGCCGAGACTCGAGGCGTCCGCAACGGCCAGGTGGTCGGTCGCGACGGCCGCGGCGGCGCCGGTGCGTTTCATCGTGAGCGTCGTCCCGTCCATCACGGCGAGGGGAACCGCCGTCTCCGGGTCGGAGTAGATCATCGTCCCGAGCACGGTCGGCAGGTCGTGATCCGTCGGATTGTCGGGGTGGACGTTGACCCACTTCACGCCGGCGGCGTCCCACGGCTCGGTCTCGAGATACGCAGGCATCGACCGGAAGTCGCCGTTGTACCGTGGCAGGTCGATGTAGGACTTCGCGGGCATCTGGGTGTCGCCGCGTTCGAAGGCCGCGAAGGCGGCTTCGACGGCGTCGATGACGTCGCCGAAGGCGGCGTGGGTGTCGACGTCGTCGCTGTCCAGGAGAAGCGTGTTCATGACGGCGAATATCGCGGGAACGCACTTAATTGGTCCTGAATCGACGGCCTGAACGGCTCCGTCGACAGAAGCCGGTAGGAGACGAACACGACAGGAGCAAGTGTTCCCCTGAGCCAACGCGCTCGAGGGCGACGCTGTGACTGGACGGGTGCGACGACGAATCCGCAGAAGCAGGTGCGAGTGCGGATTGGGTGGACCGACTCAAGTGAAATCGGTGAACGATGGCTCGAGCGGTTAGATGGACCGTCCATCCCCAATCGAATCGTTGGTGAGTGAGCGGTTCGGAGAACCCGAACGACGCCGTTCACCGAGCGCTTTGTACTAAATTTTGCCGAGGGCCGCCTTCGGTGGCCCGTGGTTCGAAAGGCGCTTCGCGCCTTTCGTCATCACGAGAGAGCTTCGCTCTCTCGAACGACAGAGCAAAATTCAGTTTCAGGCTCGCGGGTCGCGTTCGCTCCCCGTCTGCTCACGGGCGCGAAGCGCCCGTTCGCATGGTCCGCGGGATCGAAGATCCCGCGCTACTCGCCGTTTCGAGGTTCTCACTCGCTTCGCTCGTTCCGAACCTCGCCTACATCATGCCGCCCATGCCGCCGCCCATACCGCCCATGCCGCCGCCCATGCCACCGCCGCCCGGTGGCATCTCCTCGTCATCGTCGTCGTGGGAGACTGCGAGGTCGCCCGCGGCGATGACGTCGTCGATGCGCAGCAGCATGACTGCGGCTTCGGTAGCGGATTCGATGGCCTGGGTCTTCACGCGCAGCGGCTCGTAGACGCCTTCCTCGGCCATGTCGATCGTGTCGCCGGTGTAGGCGTCCAGCCCGGAGGCGGTGTTGCCGCCGTCGTGGTCGGCGCGAAGCTCGACGAGCGAGTCGATGGGGTCCAGCCCGGCGTTCTCGGCCAGCGTGCGCGGGATGACCTCGAGAGCGTCGGCGAACGCTTCGACGGCGAGCTGTTCGCGGCCGCCGACGGAGTCGGCGTAGTCGCGCAGGGCGAGCGAGAGCTCGATCTCGGGGGCGCCGCCGCCGGCGACGACCTTGCCGTCCTCGAGGGTCGTGCGGACCACGCCGAGGGAGTCCTCGATGGCGCGGTCGACCTCGTCGATGACGTGCTCGGTGCCGCCCCGGAGGATGAGGGTGACGGCCTTGGCGTCGTCGACATCCTCAACGAAGATGCGCTGGTCGCCGGCGATCTCCTTCTGGGCGACGGAGCCGGCGAAGCCGAGGTCGTCCTCGGTCAGGTCGTCGACGGAGGAGACGGGCGTGGCGCCGGTCGCGCGGGCCAGCTGGGACTGGTCGCTGGACTTGACGCGGCGGACGGCGATGATGCCCTCCTGAGCGAGGTAGTGCTGGGCCATGTCGTCGATGCCGCCGTCGACGAAGACGACGTCGGCGCCGGCGTCGGCGACCTGCTCGGCCATCTCGCGGAGCTGGGCCTCTTCCTGCTCTAAGAACTGCTCTAACTGGTCGGGGTCGGTGACGTTGACCTCGGCGTCGATCTCGGTTTCCTTGATCTCTAGGTCACCGTCGACGATCGCGACGGAGGCGTCCTCGGCGAAGTACGGCATGTTGTCGGAGACGCGTTCCTTGTCGACGATGACGCCCTCGACGAGCTCCGAGTTCTCGATGGAGCCGCCGACGACCTTCTCGACTTTGATGTTGTCCGTGTCGACGCCGTCGTCGTCGGCGACGGCCTGGACGGCCTCGACGACGAGTTCGGAGAGGAGGTCGCGAGCGCTTTCGGCGCCCTTGCCGGTCATCGCCGTGGCGGCGATCTGGTGGAGGATCTCGTCGTCGTCCTCCTCGACGTCGATGGCGACGTCCTCGAGGGCCTCCGTGGCTTCCTCGGCGGCCTGGCGGTATCCCTGGGCGAGGGTGGTCGCGTGGATGTCCTGGTCGAGGAGGTCCTCGGCCTGGCTGAGGAGTTCACCGGAGATGACGACGGCGCTCGTGGTGCCGTCGCCGACCTCGTCCTCCTGGGTCTCGGCGACTTCGACGATCATGTCCGCGGCTGGGTGGTCGATCTCCATCTCCGAGAGCAGCGTCACGCCGTCGTTCGTGACGATGACGTTGCCCGAGGAGTCGACGAGCATCTTGTCCATCCCCTTCGGTCCGAGCGTCGTTCGGACGGACTCGGCGACGGCCTTGCCGGCCTGTACGTTCATCGACTGTGCGTCTTTGCCGGAGGTCCGCTGGCTGTCCTCCGAGAGAACGATAAGGGGCTGGTTGCCCATCTGCTGTTGTGCCATAGTCAGTCGATGGATTGTTTGTGATTCTATAAAAGTCTTTCGAGACAGCCTGAGTCTAATCCCCGTACGGAGACGCTGTACGGTTGATTCCCGGCGAGATGGGTACTCCTATTTATATCCTTCTCGAGTCGGCCGACAGTGAAAACCAGTCCGTCGGTGTGACTCGAGTCGGCGGTAGCAAAGAGCGGAGAGAGTCGTTCGACGCGGTCAGGACTGTCCGCCGGGGAACCGGTGGTACTCCATGCCCTGATGTTTCATCTCGTTGTGTTTCTCCTCCAGGAAGGAGTAGACCGCGCCGTGTGGCGCGCCGTCTAGGAGCATCTCGGCGGCGGTGCGGACGGCGTCGACCTCCTGCGGTGCGCCGATCACGCCCAGCGTCGAGCCGTAGATGACGACGTCGGCGCCGGTCAACTCCTCCATGAGCTCTCGCGTTCGGCCGTCCTCGCCGATGAGGCGACCCTTCTTGCGTTTCATGTCGTTCGTGTTGCGCGCGGCGGCGTCGATGTCGACGACGTCGAACAGCATCATCTCGTCCTCGAGCAGTCGCAGCGCCGCGTCGGGAGCGAAGCCGCGACCGATCGCGCGGACGATATCGGGGGCTTTGAGCCCGCTGACGGGGTCGCCGACGGTCTCGACGGCGACGGAGCCGTTCTCCGAGTCGATGTCGAGTCGCACCTCGGCTTTCGCCTCGATTTCGCGCATCGTCTCGCCGCCCTCGCCGATGAGAACGCCGATGCGGTCCTGCGGAATCTTCACGTGTTGCATACACAGCGATACTGGCTGGGCGAGGTTAAGACCTTGGTCCGCTCCCTCCAGATTCCGATACGAACACCGCTCGTCGGTCCCGACGCACTCGCAACCGGTTGCGGTTCACCGAGACGTCGGTACGGCAGACCGTCTCACTCGAGTTCGGTTCGAGGAGACGCGTCGTGCGGTCTCCTCGTTCGTTCGCTATTCGGGGGCGTCTTTCGACTGGTCTTCAACACGGTCTCGAGGCTACCATCCGTATGAAACGTCGACTGCTGTTGACGGCGGTTGCCGGGGCGGTAGTCGCAGGGTGTGTTACCGAGTCTCCGGACGGTGGAACGGGGACGGACGCAGGCGTATCGGCCGATAGCGACGCAGAAGATGACGGCGAACCGGCCGACGAGGAGCCGAGCGAGGTGTCGCTTCTCGATGCGTTCGAATCGGCGCTCGAAGACGGCGGTCTCGAGAACGTCGCGGTCGAGTCCGTCGACGACCGCGTCGAGATCGAATACCACGCGACCGGGGTGACCGAGGACGACGTCGCTGCCGAAATCACGCTGATCGCGGACGGGTATACGACCGCGACCGAACAGGGGCTGTCGTCGACACGGCTCGAGGCGACCGCCATCGAGCCGGCCACCGACGAGACGCTCGATCGGTTCTCGATCGAAATAGAGTGGATCGACGCGTACCTCTCGGACTCGATCGAGTGGAACGAGTTGCTGATGCGGATCGCGGAGACGTTCGTGACGGAGACGTCCTCGGAAGATGACGCTGTTGTCGAGGACGGTTCCGACGACGAAACCGAGGGAGGAGACGACGAGGGCGGCGAGAGCGACGAGAGTGAGGAGAGCGATGGGAACGAGACGGAGCAAATCGACGATGCTGACACTGATACCGAGTGATCGTTCAGCTGCGATGACCGACGCACTCGAGCGCGCGGTCGAACGATAATTTCTGACCGATCGGCCGACTCACCGGTCTACCAACTAACACTTGGCGAGCAGTTCTCGGAGGCGGAACTGGTGGTAAAACGAGACCGCGACCGGTCGATCGAAACGGCGACGGAGTTTCGGCGGACGGTCCGGAGTCGATGGAGGTCTCGTCGTCGACGCTGCACCAGCATCTACGGGAGGGTGTCCACCGTCTTCTCCGGGCGTTTCTCGACGACCGCTCGGAGTGAGGCATGCGATGGCGGCGGCGCTAACGTGCTTCGGTCGTCTGTGCCGACGTAAGTCGGCGCAGGATGGGTACTCTCCGGTCCCCTACGTTCGGATAGGACACGCGACGAGACCATCTCGCGTCGACGATACCACCGCGCATCGAACGTCCCGTACTCATGGCAGCAAACGATACGTCCAACGGCTCACGCACCGACCCCGAACGTCCCGCGATTCCGACGGCCATCGTCGCGGACGTCGATAGCACCGGCCGCGTCATGATATACGACGAGCGAACGCAGACGGCCTGGATCAGTTCGACGAACGCGGTCGCGCTCGAGCGGATGGTCTGAGTCGGACGACCGTCAGACAACCGGACGGCCTCTCCGTCGAAGACGCTCGTCTCTTCCCGATCGACGCCGCTGCTTCGACTGCAATTTAGGTTCGTTGCCGGCGTCTCCGTCGACGACACGACTGCACTCACACTCGCCGGCCGTGACGGTCGGCACCGTGTCCAGCGACGTACAATATGAACCGAGAACGCTCCCCGCGAGCCGATACACCGCTGTGCGAGGACGAGCGAGCGGCCTGGGAACACTTCCGGCGGACGGGGTGTATCCTCCCAGGATACGCACACGTGATCGCCAGGGAACTGAAAGCGAGTCGCGAGCGCGACGGCGAGCACGAATCGACGTGATCGGCCGACCCGGTCCCGCGACCGTACTCGAGGCGGACGCTGGACTGGGTCCGTCTCGCCCGACGTCGGTCGGGGGTTCTCCGCTCGAGAAACCGCGGACGTACGGCCGACTCGCGACCAGTCACCGGCACACAGCATGACGACACACATCAAACTACACGGATCGAAGGCCCAACGGTTCGAGGCGATCAAACTCGAACTGAGCGAACGGATGGGGTACGAACTGAGCAACCCCGAGGCGCTCGGACTCCTGATGGCCGGTTTCGAGCCCGACGGACGTTCCGACGGGGCGGACGATCACTGACCGGACCGCACCGACCGAATCCGTGCTCCGGAGGTGACCCCGAAACGCCCGATTCGGACCCCTCGACGGCTACTCGCCGAGCGTGACCCGCGTGGTCTCTTCGGTCGTCTGTCCGAAGTAATCGGTCGCACGGATCGTGACGTCGTACGGCGCTTCGTCGCCGTCGAGGGCATCGTCCCGGAGCGACTCGCTCCCCGATGCCTCCTCACCCCGCGCCATCGAACTCGTGTCGGCGACGACCGTCTCGTCGTCGGCGCGGACTAACTCGAGTTCGACGCCGTCGAGTTCCGCGCCCTCGTCCGAGACGGACCACTCGACGACGGCCTCGGGCGTTCCGAGGAAGTCGTCGATCGCCACCTCGAACCGATCGATCTCGGGTGCGGGAGAGCGTTCGTCGAGCGAAACCGTGTCGCTCTCCTCGGCGGTGTTGCCCTCGGCGTCGGTGACCGTCAGCGTAACGTCGTACTCCTCGCCCGCTCCCTCGAGTCGGTCGCTGTTTCTGACCGTGTGAACGCCGCTCTCCTCGCCGCCCTCGACCTCGGAGGCCACGCGGTGGAGCGCCTCGTCGTCGTCCGCGTACCGGAGTTCGGATTCGACGAGTTCGAGTTCGCCATCGCGGTCCGAGACGTCCCAGTGGACGGCACAGCGGACGAACTGGCCGTTGCTGTCGTCGGTGAGTTCGAAGCGTTCGACCGTCGGCAGCCCGGGCTCCGGATCGGTTTCGACTCGCACCGTCTCTCCGGTCGCGCGTTCGTCGTCCCCGTCGGCAACCGCTTCGATCTCGTACTCGGTTTCGGGCTCGAGTCCCGCAAGGTCGTCCTCGTAGGCGCCGATGGACTGCAGGGACTGTGAGTCCGTGGCGTCCCACTCGTCGTCGCCGGCCTGACGGACGCGAAACGACACCGCGACCTCGTCGGCGTCGCTCAGTCCGTCGAGTCGCCCGCTCGCTTGGAGCGTGCGGTGATCGACGGCTTCGACGTCGCCGGTTTCGACGGCGAGGTCCTCGAGGCCCGTCGCGAACGTCACGACGTTCGCGGTCGCCGTCTCGTCGCCGTCGTCGAGAACGGCGCGGACGTCGTACTCGGTTTCGGGAGTCAGGTCCTCGAGCGCGGCGCTGAACTCGTCCTTCTTGGTGGGCGTCCAGTGCCTCATCGATGATC
>NZ_AOHZ01000055.1 GCF_000337215.1 Natronolimnohabitans innermongolicus JCM 12255
CGCGCTGTGCGTCCGAACGTCCGTGACGTCCTCGGTCGTGACGGGCTCGAGTTCCTCGAAGGCGGTGAACGCGTCGAGGAGACCGTATCCTTGCTCGTCGTCGTCGAATCCGATATCCTCGGCGGTCTCGCGGAGCACGGCCCGGGCGCCGCCGGGATCGTCGACGTCGTCCGTGTCTTCGGCGTTGGGAAGCCCCTGGCTCATCAGCTTCGCGCCGATCGCCGCAACGTGTGGCGTCGACATGGACGTTCCCTCGAGATAGACGTACTCGTCGTCTGGCATCGTCGACAGCACGTCTTCGCCTGGGGCCACGAGTTCGATTCCCTCACCCCGTGCCGACCAGCTCGGAACCGCGTCGCGTTCGTCCGTCGATCCGACGGCGATGCACTCGTCGTAGCCGGCAGGGTAGTCGATACCGCCAACGGACCCGTCGTTGCCGGCCGCAGCAACGATGAGCACCCCGTTGTCGTAGGCGTATCGCAGGGCGTCCTCGAGCACCTGCGCCTCGTCGCTGCCGCCGAGGCTCAGGTTGATCACGTCGATCTCGTTGTCCGCGCACCACTCGATGGCGGCGGCGATGTCCGAGTCGTAGCCGGAGCCGTCGCCCGCGAGGACCTTGAGGGCGCAGAGACCGACCGCTGGAGCGGCCCCGACGACGCCTCTGCCGTTGTCCAACGCGGCGACGGTCCCCGCACAGTGGGTCCCGTGGCCAGTTTCGTCGTCCCACGCCGTCGCACAGACGTCCTCGTCGCACTCGATGAACGCCTCGCCGTCGGCCACCTCGAGACTCTCGTGTTCGGGGTCGATTCCGGAGTCGAGGATCGCGACCGTCGCGCCGGATCCCGCGCTGTCACTTCCGTGGAAGTCCGTCGCACCGATCCGTTCGACGCCCCAGGGCGTCCGCTGCTCGTCGACCAGATCCACGCTCTCGGAGGCGTCGACGGTAGCGACGGACTGCCGGCGGACGTAATCTCGCTCGACGTACCGAACGTCCGAGCGCTCCTTGAGCGCTCGACGAGCGTCGTCGTCGAAGTCACCGACGATGGCGCTCCCGGCCGGGGACCGGTCCAGCGATCGGTACAGCCGCGACGCGGTCCGAGAGACGCTGGCGGTCGACGTTCCCGGCTCGAGTCCGACCACGTACCGGTCACCGCCCGGTTCGTCGTCGGGCTCGGGATCGGACGCGGCTGCCGTGGTGATGCCGAGCGCACCGACGAGCCCGGCGCCGACCGACCCCAGCGCGGATCGCCGCGTGAACCCGCGCTCGAGGAGGAGCGTCGAAAAAAGGAGTGAAAGGGAGAGCATCGAACCCAGCGTCGTTCGAAGCCACCTCACCCCCGCGAGTTCGGTTGCGCTCGTCCGCGAGCGGGTCCACGCAGTGTGCCGGTCGATACAATCCGCCGTTCGCGCAGTTCCGCAGCGCTTCGAGCGGTCCGGTGAAGAATCTTCGTCGATCGGGTGGGATCGTCCCTGTTCGGTCATATCGTTCTCCGGACGAGGGGTCAGCCGGCGACCGAGAAAACGACTGGTGCTACGTGGATAGCCGGCCGGGAGAGCCGTGTCTATTCGAATAGCGACTCGAATTATATGCGGCGACCGATCGCCCACGGCGGGGTGTCGACGACCCGGACGAGGGGCCCTGCACACGGAGACGGGGCGTCGACGGTCTCCGAACGCTGAAATTGACTAATTCCGGCACCAGGGCGGCGAGCGCGTCCGTCTAACGTACATCGGCCGAGGGTGGTACTGGACGTTGGCTTCGCCGTTTTCCATTTCTACCCCCTCTCTACGGGCGTGTGTGCCGTTTCGCCCGTCGACTCGTCAATCGAACTCGAGGATCGACCGGCGAATCCGCCCACTGAACAGTGGTAGCTCCTATGAACAGTACGACGCCGTCACGCGATTCTCCATCGACAGACGAGCCGATCCGGGTCCTCTTCGTCGACGCGAAGGAGGGGACTGCTCGAGCGGTACGACCCGTGTTCGAGGGCGAGTTCGGTATCGACCTCACGGTCGCGTCCGGCTCCGACGTCTCTCGCTCGCTCGAGTCGGTCGACTGCGTCGTCGGCGAGATTCGGCCGTCGGGACTCGAGTATGTAGACGTCGTGAGAGCGGTCCGTAAACAGGTCCCCGAACTCCCCTGTATTGCGTTCTCAGCGGTCCGTGACTTCGATCTCGTCGACGCGGCGCTGTCGGCCGGGGCGACGGATTTTCTGCGGGCGGACTCGGACGACGCCGGCTACTGGCTGCTCGCGTCGCGGATCGTAACCTCGGTCGAGCGCCACGAACCGACCGCGGCCGCCGATCGTACCAGGGGAGCCGAGCGACCGACGCCTGCGGTCGACGTCCACGCCGGCAGTAGCCTTCTGGATGACTCCCTAACGCTCGTCGCCGTTAGCTCGAGTTACGCCGAACTACACGGATACGATCCGGCGGAGTTAACGGGAGCGTCGTGGGAGATCGCGTTCCTGAGCGATGCAGCGGACTCGCTCTCGGCGCTCGAGCAGCGCGCCAGATCTCGTGGAAGTGCGGCCGACGAACTCCCGGCGCGTCGCCGCGGCGGAAGTTCGTTTTCCGCGCTCGTCTCGCTCACTGCGGGGACGGACGACCGGTACGTCTGCACCGTCTTCGACCGCGGCGAGCGCGTCGACGGCGCGTCCGCCAGTCGCGACCCCGGCGCCGTTGGCCCGGAGCGCGAGATCGCACGCCTCGAGGCGGCGGCTTCGATTTCGTCGACGGACGAGTCGGACTCGATAGCGGACCGCTATACGCTCGCACTGGAGGCGATCGAATCAGGAACCGAATCGATGGCCGGCGCGTGCTACCAGTACGACGAATCGACCGAAACACTCCGCCGACGAGCGGCGACGTCACGCTTCGACGGAATCGCTACGACGCTGCCGCTCGACGAGTCGACACCCGCCTGGAACGCGTTCGTCGATCGTGAGCCGATACCCGTCGCCGCGCTCTTGCCTCGGCCGTCCGATCCCGTCCGAGAGCCGACTGCGGCCCGCGGTCTCGTCGTCCCGACCGGCGCTCACGGCGTTCTCGTCGCCGGCGCGCCCGAGGGGGCGCGACCGACGTCGTTCGACCACGCGTTCGTCCGCCTCGTCGGTGTCGTTCTCGGAACGGCGTTGGACCGCGTCGAGCTCCGGCGGCGACGAATCGACTGCGAGCGTCGACTCGAGACCGCGACCGGTTCGGCGACCCGACTCGAGGAACGCCTCGAACTCGTTCGCTCGATCGCACGGGTAATCGGACGGACGTGGACGCGAGACGAACTCGAACACCGAATCTGTGAACGGATCGCCTCGGCCGATCGCTACGCGTTCGCCCGGATCGCCGCGTTGGACGAGACCGGTGACGACGTCTGCGACCGAGCGTGGGCGGGAACCGAACGAGGATACCTCGAACGTCTCGACTCGGACGTTCGCTCGCTCGTCGAACGCGACGAACCGATGGCGTGTGCGATCCGGACCCTCGAACCGTGCTCTCGCCGACGCTTGCTGACGGAGCCGATCGACGAACCGTGGCGCCAGAACGCCATTTCTCACGGCTACCGCTCCGTCGTCGCCGTCCCGCTGATTTTCCGCGAACGGTCGTACGGCGGGCTGGCGGTCTACAGCGAACGGGCGAGTGCGTTCGACGACGCGGAACGCCGGCTGTTCGCGGAGTTCGGCCACTGGATCGCACACGCGATCCACGCGATCGAAGCGCGGTCGTCGCTCGTCGGCCACGGCGGCGTCGAACTCGAGTTTCGCGTTCTCGACCGAGGGATTCAGTTCCTCGAGTGGGCGCGGGAAACGGGATGTTCGTTCGAGTTCGAGACGGTCGTCTCGCGGCCTGATGGATCGATCCGCGGTTTTTTCACGATCGAGGGGACGACGGCCGAAACGATTCTCGAACTCGCCGGGCGATCGCCCTCGGTGACCGAGACGCGACTCCTCACGAAACGCGAGGGCAAGCACCTGTTCGAGTGTACGCTCAGCGAGGACAGCGTCGTCGGCCGCCTGCTCGAGTACGGCGTCGTCCCGAAGTCGATCTCGGCGTCGGAAGCCGCGGGCCGACTCGTCGTCGTCCTTTCCGACGAGACGACCGTCAGGGAGTTCGTCGACTTCTTCACTCGGCTGTATCCGGACTCGACGCTCGTCCGCCGACAGGACCGCGAGTTCGTCGAGCGACCCGGCTACGGGTTGCGCTCGGAACTCGAGAACTCGCTGACGGCGAAACAGCTCGAGGCCCTCGAGACGGCGTTCGTGAGTGGGTACTTCGAGATTCCTCGGGAAACGACCGGCGAAACGATCGCCGAGGGACTCGGAATCACGCAGCCGACGTTCAACAACCACCTCCGCGTCGCACAGCGGAAACTGTTGGCGATAGTATTCACCGACTCGCCGGAGCGCTCTTCCTGATCTGGATCTGATGAGAACGGAGATTGGACTCGAGTGAGGGCCGAACGCCGCTGGACAAGGACATAGGGTTGCCGGGATCCAACCACATAGGCAGACAACTCTCGACAGAGCGCGGCGAAAGTCGATATATCGGAGCGAGTGGCCGCGTTCGGGGTTCGAACGGCGCGGTCGCCCGCTCCGTAGCGTGTCGACCGTCGCTACCGCGACCGTGGCTATCGCGACGTGTCTTCGCTGCGAATCCTCTCGAGCGAACGACGTGCTGCGAACGGTCCCGCGTGAGCGACACTGGCCGACTCCCCGCGAGAATCGTTCGGGGGAGTCGAACCGCGGCGAAAACGAGACTACCAATGACGTCACACATCAAACTCTACGGATCGAAAAGCGATCGGTTCGAGGAGATCAAAACCAGTATGGAACAGCAACTCGGCTACGAGCCGTCGAACCCGGAGGTCGTCGGACTCATCATGGCCGCTTACGAGACCGACGAAACCAACGCTCTGCGGGTCGACAATGCGCTCGTGTGATCGTTGTGGGAGCGTTCTCTCTCGGTCGTACGTGCGCGTCTTCGGCGACAACGACGACGGAGTAAATGGCTGTCTGTACTGTCTGGAGACGCTCCAGCAACCGGCGCAACTGCACACTCGTAGCCACTGATCACCAGCGTCCGCCCGATCGCGCGAGAAGGTGCGGTTCGGAGCGAGGGCGATTGCCGCTCGTCGCACGAACCGCTTCCCACCCGACTCACCGCAACTGCCAGCTCTCGCGTCGATCCTCCCCCCACGCGGCGAAATCGAACACCCAGTACAGCTCCTCGCGTCCCTCCTCGAGCTGGTAGGCGATTTTCCCGTCGTGTTCCTCACCGTCCGCGACCGTCACGCCGTCTATCACCTCGAGCGCTCGCAAGACGCCGGGTGCTTCCGCGTGGAGACGGCCGAACTCGTCTTTGAGTTCGATCTGCTCGGTCGAAAGCGTCCGGTCGCGTCCGCTCCCGTTCTCGACGGTCACCCCGACGGCGACGATTTCGTGTCCCTCGTCGGACTGCATGAACCCGCCGAGGTTGTTCCCGTGCTCGAGCGTCGAAACCGTGACTTCGATCCCGCCGTGTTCGACCCCCTGAGCGAACCGCAACACGTCGTCAACGGTCGACTCGAGTCGCGCGCTCGCACCCGTCTCACCGTTCGACTCGAGATCGACGACGGCCGTCGTCTCGTCGGTCAGCGACTCGAGTTCGAGGACGAGGCCGTCGGCGGATTCCTCGACTTCGGCGACCAGGTCGCCGCGAACGAGTTCGCCCGGTGCGAGGCGGCGCTCGGTGGGATCGAGCGCCACGATTTCGGGTTCCGTGACACGCTCGATCGGATCGCCGTCGCCGTCGTCCGCGCGAAGGCGAACCGTCACCGCCTCCGCGACGTCGACGATCCCCTCGTCGTCGGCGTGGCGCACCGCGAGGTCGGTGACGGCGAACGCGTCACCCTCGTCCGCCTCGAGGTCGTCCTCGGGTTCCGGTCCCGCATCTACGTTCTCGACAAGAGTCGAGTCGGCGACGACGAACTGCAGGTCCGCTAGATCGATGCGGTCCCCGATCTCGAACGGAGGCGTCGATCCGTCCGCGCCGTTCGACTCCCTCGACTCGGCTCTCCCAGCCGACGCTTCGGCACCGTCGTTCGAGGACTCGGTATCTCCGTCGCCGAGACAGCCGGCGACGACCGTCGCGCCCGCGATCAGCGTGAGATACGTCCGGCGATCGATGCGATCCATAGTCGATATCCGTCGCCTCACGGCAAGTACAGTGGGTGAAAAACGGCTCCGGATAGAGAAGTCGAATCCGGTTCTCGCGCCTCTGGCCGGTTTTTCGCCGGCGGTGACCCGATTCTTCGACCACCGTTCATACTCTCGGCCGACTTGCTCTCCACGAGCGAGATGACGACACACTGCCCCTACTGCGGGGATCGAGTCCCCGACGAGAGCTACGAGGATCACCTCCGGCGGACGCACACGGACGAACTCACGCGAATCGACGCCCGACGAGTAGGAACGCTGGCCGACGAACCGACGCGCCGGCGTCCGGTGATCGTCGTCGGTATCGGCGTCATTGTCGTGGTCTTCGCACTCGGATACGGCGTCCTCTTCTTCGGCGACGACACCGCCACCAGTTCGGCGGCCGTCCAGCCGGATCCGACGAGCCAGATCCACGAGCACGGAACGATCTCCGTCCAGTACGACGGGGCGGCGGTCGAGTTCAACGATCCGCAGTTCATCGAGGCCGACGACTGTTTCCACTTTCACGCGGCCGACGACGCCGCGGTGTGGCACGCTCACTGCGAGGATGTGACGATCGAGTACGCGCTGGAAACTCTCGGCATGGAACTCACCGCCGAACGGTTCGTGATCGACGACGCGGCGTACGCCGAGGCGGACGGCGACGAAATCAGCGTGACCGTCGACGGCGACGCCGTCGATCCACAGACCTACGTTCTCGAGGGCGTCGAATCGGTCGCAGACGCACGCGGCGGATCGGGCGACGACATCGAGGTCGTCGTCGAATCGGGAGGCTGATACGAACGTCGATCCGTCTGTCCACGGTGCGCTCACGGGGTCGGTTGGCAGCTATTCGGCACGGTCTTTCACCGATGCTATACGACCCTTCCCGACGTGTAGTCCAGTATAATGACGAATCGAGAGTACTCGCTGTGTATCAACTGTGGGACCGACTACGAACGAGAAAACGCGTACCACGGCTACTACTGTGTCAACTGCCGTCCGGGGCCCGGAGAACGACACGGGGCGGACGGGTATCGTAGCCACTGATACGGTTTGCTGTAACGAGTTACCGGCCCGACCGCAGGTCGGCTCGCGGTCGGGCCGGAAACGACTTACGGTAATCCGCATGAAACAGTTACACACTGATCACAGCGCTGTCTGGCGGTCAGGTGTGCGTCGGTTTTCGGTGGCTGCTATCGCGGCTCCTCACGGACGGAATTCGCGAATCCGACTGCGCGCATTCGCGGCGGTTCTTCCCCACCCTTCGTCGTCTCCTTTTGAGTGCGACGGCCGAACGTCTCGGTATCTATAGTCGCCGCTGACCGCTACCGCACATCGGGTCACGGGTTGGGATCGGTGTGTGAACCGTTTCAGTGGCTGCTATAGCGCGCTATCCGTGGTGAACGGACGGCTGAAATACACAATGGGCGAGCACACATGACAAACCAAGTTGGTGTTTTCGCGTTGGTCGCGATTCTGGTGTTAGGCGGCGTCGTTGCGGCGACCGGGTCCGTCAGCGACGGGACCGACCAGACCGTCCTCTACACCCTGGACGACGAGCGATGTGACGTGAGCGAACACCTCGACGAAACGGTCGATCTCACGAACGAGATCGACGAGAGCGAGAGTCAGAGCGAGCGCGAACGTGACCGAGCGAATAACGACCACCGCGAAACCGAACACGACCGCGACGTCAGCGAGCGCGACAGCGAGCGCGACCGCTCGAGCGCGGTCGACGAACGCGACCGTGATGCCAGCGAACACGACAGCGAACACGACAGCGAGTACGAGCGCGACGGCAGCGAGTCCGAAGTAACCGACCGCGACGAACAGCGCGACTCGAGCAGCGAGCGCGACGCGAGCGACGTCGACGAGCGCGAACTCGATGACACGGACGTCGAGGTCGACGAGCGCGAACGCGACAGCGAACGCGACGTTAGCGAGTCGGACGTCACCGAATCGGACGCCGACAGCACGCACAGCGAACGCGACTCGGCGGTCATCGATGGCACGGTCGACGAACGCGAGTCGGGTACGAGCGAACACGCGAGCGACGCCGACGAGACCGAACGTACCGACGACGAGCGTGCGAGCGACCGCAGCGAGCGCGACGTCGACGCCGACGACGCGGCGCGGGACGCGAGCGAGAACGAGACGAGCAGTGCCGAGACGAGCGAGAACGAGACCGCGTCGGACGAACGCGACCTCGAGGAAGCGACCGTGGACGCGAGCGAGCGCGATCGCAGCGAGCGCGACGTCGACGAGCGCGACGCCGAGCGCGAGGCCAGCGAGAGCGCCGAGAGCGAGGCCGCCGACTCGGCCACGGAGTCCGAGCGGATCGACGCGGACCGCTTCGACCGCGGCGACGAGGGCACCGCTGACGTCGACGAGAGCGAACGCGCTGATGACGAGCGCGACGCCGAAAGCGAGACGGCGGACGCGAGCGAGCGCACCGACGGCGAGCAGACGAGCGAGACGAACGAATCGGATCGGGACGAGAGCGAGCGCGACCGCAGCGAGCGCGACCGATCCGAGAGTGATCGCAGCGACGTCGACGCCGAGACGTTCCGTGGAGAGACCGCCGACTCGACCCTCGAGGAGCGCGAACAGACCCGCCAGGGAAGCGAACGCGACGTCGAGGACCGCGACCGTGACGCGAGCAGCACCGAACGCGAAAGTTCCCGCAGCGACTTCGACGGCGAGGCCTTCGAGACCGAGCGCAGCGAAGCTGATAGCGAGCAGCGAGACGGCGTCCTCGAGACGACCGATGCCGACAGCGAGTCCAGCGAGCGCGACCGAACCGATCGCGGCAGCGACACCGATCGCACCTCAAGCGAGCGCGACGGGAGTCAGTACTTCGACGAGCGCGACGAGCACGATCGCGACCGCAGCGAGTCGACCGCGTCCGAACGCGACACCCAGAGCGAGCGCGATACCGGGACGGACGAACGGACGGACACCGATACCGAGCGCGAGCGCAGCAGCGACCGGTCCAGCGAGCGCGACGAAAGCGAACGCGATCGCAGCGAACGCGACGACGAGCGCGAACGCGACAGCCAGCGCGACGAAAGCGAACGCGACCGGTCCCTCGAGACGCGCGACAGCGACCGCAGCGAGTCCGACACCGACAGCGAGAGCGAGCGGACGGAGACCGAACGGGACCAGTCCGAACGCGAGCAGACGACCGATTCGGACTGTGAAACGATCTCGGAACGGCTGATCGTCACCGGCGACAGCCCCGCAGAACTCGAGCGAAAGGGAGTCATCACCGAGAACGACGACGGCTCCTTCGACGTCGACGTCAGCAAACTCGAGTGAGCCGTCGGCCGGTCGGACCGCGGGCCGAACCCCCGCGACTGCCAGTTTTTTGACGGTGTCCGTTTTGTGACTCGGGCCGACGTGGCACCGTCCGGCTCCCGCCCCGTTCGTGGGCCGATCGACCCCGTCGGACCCGATCCGTACCGGCTCTCCCCGTCCCTTCGTCTCGAGTTCTTAACGCCGCCGAGCCAAGGGTGCAGTGACCTACGGGATAGGTTCGAGAGAGTATGAGTCAGAAATTACTAATCCTCACAGTGATCGGTCTGGTGATGCTGTCCGGAGCCGTCGGCGCAAGCGGGTTGGCGGGCGCGAGTTCCGGCGTCAGCATGCACGTAGACGATCGGTGTGACGAAGGCGAGACGGCCGACGACAGCACGTCCTCGTCGACCGACGAGGAAGAGAGCGAACGAGACAGCAGCAGCGAGCGGGACCGGTCCAGTAGCGACACTCGAGAGAGTTCGAGCGATTCCGAACTGACCGAGAGCGACAGTTCGAGCGATAGTTCGGACGACACAGAGGAACGGTCGGTCGACCGGAGTGACCGCGACAGTTCGAGCGAGAGCGAAACGGATCGCGACGGCAGTTCCTTCGAAGAGAACGACCGCGACGAACAGCGCGACTCGAGCAGCGAGCGCGACGTCAGCACGGTCGACGAGAGCGACCGCAACGAGAGTCACAGTGAAATCGACGACGCCGACGTCCAGACCGACGAGGACGAAAGCGACCTCGACCGCGACGTCAGCGAGCGCGAGGACACCGCGAGTGACCGAGACAGCACGCTCAGCGAGAGCGACTCGAGCGCCAGCGACAGCGGCGCGGACGAGAGCGAACGGAGTGCCAGCGACAGGTCGGTCGACACCGACGAACGCGACAGCAGCACCGACGAGAGCGAGCACGACCGCAGCGAGAGCGACGTCGACCACGACGACTCTGACGTCGACGTGAGCGAACGCGACTCGAGCGCGCTCGACGAGAGCGACAGCCAACACGAGTCCGACGAGAGCGACGCGGACGAGCGCACCGCCGATCAGAGCGAGCGCGACGTCAGCGAGCACGACCGCGACGAGAACGAGAGCGACCGCGACAGTAGCGAAAGCGACGAGAGCGAGCACGAACAGAGCGATAGCGAGTCCGAACACGACGAACGCGACTCCAGTGACCGCGGCGAGAACGACCGCGACACCTTCGACAGAATCGACAGCGACAGCGACAGCGAGGAAAGCGAGTACGAACAGAGCGACAGCGAGGAAAGCGAGAGCGACCGGAGCGTAAGCGAGAGCGCGTTCGACGAATCCGAGCGCGACGAAAGCGAGAGCGACTTCGCTCAGAGCGATCGGACCAGTTCCGACAGCGAGAGCGACCGAAGCAAGAGCGACGACTCCGAGCGCGACGCGAGCCAGAGCGACCGTCACGGCTCCGAGCACACGCTCGACGAGAGCGACCGCGACGCGAGTAGCACCGACAGCGACCGAACCCACAGCGAGACCGAACAGAACCAGAACGAAAGCGACAGCAGCGAAACGCAGAGCGACCAACAAGACAGTAGCCTAGACCGCTCCGACAACGACAGCGAGGAGCGTAGCAGCGCATCCGACGAGAGCGAGACCTCGACCGACCGCACCTACAGCGAGAACGACCAGAGTACGCACACCGACGAGAGTGACGCGAGCGAGAGCGACCGCAGCGAGCGCAGCGAGTCCGAACTCGACACCGATAGCGAGAGCGACGCTGGCACCGACACCGTCGAACACACCGACGTCGAACGCGAGTCCAGCAGCGATCAGGACACCGAATCCGACCTGAGTGAGAGCGAGCGCAGCGAGCGCAGCGACGATAGCCAGAGCGAACACAGCCTCGACCAGCGCGACAGCGAGAGTGACGTCGACCAGCGCGACAGCAGCCGCAGCGACTCCGAAACCGACTCCGAGCGCGACAGCATCGAGCACTCGAGCGACGAGAGCACCTTCGAAGAGTCCTACGACTCCAACTGCGGCCACGACGATTCGAACTCGAGCGATGACGACGCCGACGACTCCGACCGCACGGAGCGATCCGGCCTCACCTCGAGCATCGGCTCTGCCGTCGGGAACCTCGTGTCCGCCGTGTTCGGCTGACGAACGAGTGGCGATCCCGTTCACTTTTTTGCCGCACCGTCGGCGACCGATAGCCGACGCCACGGACAGGATTCGAGGCGCCGACGTCCGACCGTCGCGGGCGATACCGCTTCACCGACCCTCGGTGCGGCCCGGCTGAAACCAGGCGACGCTCCCGGGCTACTCGAGTTCGCGGAATCGAACCGTTTCCGTTTCGGTATCGACGACCGCGACCGACCGATCGGCTGCCGACCGCGGGAGCACGTGCGCGCCGGGGTTGAGCACCGTCGTCCGTCCCTCTTCCGACAGTTCGCGCTCGTGGTGGTGGCCGTAGCAGACGAAATCGAACGTCTCGCCGGCGGCGATCGCTTCGACCTCCTCGAGGCTCTCGCCGTGGAGGGCGGCGAAGGAGAGGCCGTCGAACTCGAGGCTGGCGAAGCGGCCGTGGAGTTCGCTCTCGCCGCCCAGCGCGTCGAACCTCGACTGGAGGGTGGCGACGTCGCCGTCGTTGTTTCCGAGGACGCCGTGGAGTTCGAACTCGCCGAAGTAATCGACCATCAGCGGCGCGACGAAATCGCCGCAGTGGACGACGATCTCGATGCCCTCGTCGGCGAAGATTTCGGTTGCGCGTTCGATCGCCTCGAGGTTGTCGTGGGTGTCTGAGATGATACCGATGTTCATACGCTTACACGCGACTGGAATCCACTAATTCGTTCGGGATGCGACCCGTTCGATCACGACAACGCGGTCACGTCGACGACGCGGAAGTACTCGTTCGCGCCCAATCGTTGCGTCTCCGAACGGAAGTGCTGGGTGCAGTAGTGCCAGTACACCACGCGATCGCCCGCGCTGTGTTTGACGCTGATCCGGTAGCTCGCTCGCCGACGACAGGGGCGGCTGCTCTCACACCCGGACATACGCACGACGTCACGATCCGTCGGAGAATAGGCGACACGTTCGATGGCGGGCCGCATATACGAACCCCATACCCATATCGGGCGTACCGATTCGGGTTCGCCCGGTCAGTCTCGAGACGGATCCGGTTCCGGACTCGTCACGAACTCGAGTAACTCGTCGGCGTCCGTTTCTAGCCCCTGTCGGGAGAAGAAATTCGCGACGTTCTCGCAGTCTCGCTCGAGGAAGTCGCGGCTGTTGGGGTGGTGGACGGTGACGGCCTGGCCGACGTCGATGATCACCAGCTGTCCCTCGTCGAAGACGACGTTGTACTCGCTCAGGTCGCCGTGGATAATCCCCGCCGAGTAGAGCCGGCGCATGTACTCGCGCATGACCTCGTAGGCGGTCTCGGGGTTCTCGATGTGGACCTCGCCGAGTCGCCGGGCGCGCCCCTCCTCGTTGCCGATGTACTCCATCACGAGGACGTTTCGCTCGGCGGCGATCGGTTCGGGGACCCGGACGCCCGCAGCTTTCGCCCGCGCCAGGTTCGCGAGTTCCTTTTTCGTCCAGGCGAGGACGACGTCTTTCTTCTTGCCGCCCAGTCCCTCGAAGCGCGGATCGCCCTCGAGGTAGTCGCGCATCTGCCGGAAGTTCGAGGCGTTGATCCGGTAGACCTTCACGGCGACCTCGCGACCGTCGCCCTGTGCGTGGTAGACGTTGGCTTCCTTGCCAGTCGAGAGCGGGCCGCCGAAGGCTTCGACGTAGCCGTCCTGGACGAGCTTGTACAGCGCCGCCAAGGTCGCGTCGTCGAACACCGACTGCTCGACCTTGAACTGGTCGGCGTCCTTGATGCGCTCCTCGAACTGTTCGAACTTCCGGTCGCGCTTGCGGGCGATCCGATCGGCTTCGGTGTCGGTGACGTCGATCTCTTCCCACTCGTCGCCGGGCGTTTCCGCTTCCTCGAGGTCGACGAGTCCGTATTTTCCCTCTCCCATCTACTACTCTCTACTCGGCCCGACGGGTAAAGTACTGGGTCTCGAGGGGGAGGGAAGGAAAGAGAAGGGAGGTGGGGGTGTAGTGGCGCGAGGCGAGACGACACCGAGCGACCGCCGACGCGAGGCGAGCGCGTCAAGTGCCTCGAGTTCCTGACCTCGATAATGAGCGACACCGATTCTCGAGGCCCCCTGCAGCCGGACCGTCCGGACGTCGACCGGCCGTTCGACGTCGACGCACCCTTCGATCCCGCGGGCGACCAGCCCGAGGCGATCGAGCAGTTGGCCGACGGGTTCCAGCGGGGTCTGGACGAGCAGACGCTGCTGGGCGTGACGGGATCGGGCAAGACCAACACCGTCTCCTGGATGATCGAGGAGGTCCAGAAGCCGACGCTGGTCATCGCCCACAACAAGACGCTCGCCGCGCAGCTCTACGAGGAGTTTCGGAATCTCTTTCCCGACAACGCCGTCGAGTACTTCGTCTCCTACTACGACTACTACCAGCCCGAGGCCTACGTCGAACAAAGCGACACCTACATCGACAAGGACGCCTCGATTAACGACGAGATCGACCGGCTTCGCCACTCCGCGACCCGCTCGCTGCTGACCCGCGAGGACGTCATCGTCGTCGCCTCCGTCTCGGCCATCTACGGGCTGGGTGACCCGCGCAACTACGTCGACATGTCGCTGCGACTCGAGGTCGGCGAGGAGATCGGCCGCGACGAACTCCTCAAGCGACTGGTCGATCTGAACTACGAGCGCAACGACGTCGACTTCACGCAGGGCACCTTCCGCGTCCGGGGCGACACGGTCGAAATCTACCCGATGTACGGCCGCTACGCCGTCCGCGTCGAACTCTGGGGCGACGAGATCGACCGCATGATCAAGGTCGATCCCCTCGAGGGCACGACCCAGGGCGAGCAGCGGGCCGTCCTCGTCCACCCGGCGGAGCACTACTCCATCCCGGAGACGAAACTCGAGAACGCGATGGACGAGATTCGGGACGATCTGGACTCCCGAATTTCGTACTTCGAGCGCAAGGGCGACATGATCGCCGCCCAGCGCATCGAGGAGCGAACGTCGTTCGACCTCGAGATGATGCAGGAGACCGGCTACTGTTCGGGCATCGAGAACTACTCCGTCTACCTCTCGGATCGGGAGTCGGGCGAAGCCCCCTACACCTTGCTCGATTACTTCCCCGACGACTTCCTGACAGTGGTCGACGAGTCCCACGTGACCCTCCCGCAGATCCGCGGCCAGTACGCCGGCGACAAGTCCCGGAAGGACTCGCTGGTCGAGAACGGCTTCCGCCTCCCGACCGCGTACGACAACCGCCCGCTCACGTTCGAGGAGTTCGAGGAGAAGACGAACCAGTTGCTGTACGTCTCGGCGACGCCGGGCGATTACGAGCGCGAGGAGAGCGACCAGATCGTCGAACAGATCGTTCGCCCGACCCACCTCGTCGACCCCGAGATCGAGGTTTCGCCGGCCAGCGGCCAGATCGACGACCTGCTGGATCGCATCGACGACCGCATCGAACGCGACGAACGAACGCTCGTCACCACCCTCACCAAGCGGATGGCCGAGGACCTCACCGAGTACTTAGAGGAGTCCGGCGTCGACGTCGCCTACATGCACGACGAGACGGACACGCTCGAGCGCCACGAGATCATCCGTTCCCTTCGGTTAGGAGAGATCGACGTGCTGGTCGGCATCAACCTCCTGCGGGAGGGGCTCGACATCCCCGAGGTCTCGCTGGTCGCCATTCTCGACGCCGACCAGGAGGGCTTTCTCCGCTCCGAGACGACGCTCGTCCAGACGATGGGCCGTGCGGCCCGGAACGTCAACGGCGAGGTCGTCCTCTACGCCGACGACCCCTCGAACGCGATGGAGTCGGCCATCGAAGAAACGCAGCGCCGCCGGCGCATCCAACAGGAGTTCAACGAGGAGCACGGCTACGAACCGACGACGATCGAAAAGGAGGTCGGCGAGACCAACCTCCCCGGCAGCAAGACCGACACGACGCAGGTCTCCGGGCGCGAACTCGAGGACGAGGACGAAGCCGCCCGCTACA
Source organism: Natronolimnohabitans innermongolicus JCM 12255 (assembly GCF_000337215.1). Taxonomy (GTDB): domain Archaea; phylum Halobacteriota; class Halobacteria; order Halobacteriales; family Natrialbaceae; genus Natronolimnohabitans; species Natronolimnohabitans innermongolicus. The sequence continues at coordinate 15,545 of NZ_AOHZ01000055.1, forward strand.
TCGACGAGCTCGAGGATCGGATGGACGAGGCGGCGAGCAACCTCGAGTTCGAACTGGCGGCCGACATCCGCGACCGCATCCGGGAGGTCCGCGAGGAGTTCGACTTCGAAACCGAAGACGACGGGATCGCGCCGCCGACCGAGGAGTTCTGAGCGGCTGTTTCGACTACGCTAACTCGAGCGTGTAGACGACCTCTCTGCGCTCCTCGCCGCCCATCTCGACCGATCCCTCGCCGGTCCGCTCGAATCCCTGTTTCTCGTAGAACTCCTGTCCGCCCTCGTTGGAGGCGAGGTCGATCGCTCGCATCTGCCTCATGTTGAAGTCCTGTAAGTCCTCACAGAGCCGCTCGTGCAGCGCCGTGCCGATCCCCTCGCCCTGATGGTCGGGGTGGACGGACATCCGCAACACGTCACCCTCGGCCTCGCTGACGACGCCGTGGGTGAAGCCGACGATTTCGTCGCCCCGCTCGGCGATCAGGAACGCCGTTCCCGGCTCCGAGAGCGCCCGTTCGAGTCGCTCGTCGCCGTACCAGTCGTCGACGGTCTCGTCGATCGTCTCGGCGTCGAGTTCGTCGTAGGTGTCGTGCCAGGTCTCGCGGGCGACGGTGCGGATCTCCTCGCGATCCTCGAGTGCGGCCGGTCGCAGTTCGATCTCCGTGTCCATAGCGCGCGCTACACTTTCGAGTGCTAAAGTGGTATCACCCGACTGTGGAGGTGTCGGCCGATCGAGACGGACGGTCCGTTCTCGGAATCGGCGGTCGTCCGAATCGCCGTGAGACAGACGCGAACGTAGTAAACCGGCCACGCCCGACTACGGGTCGGTACCGACCGCGACCGTCGACTTCCTCGAGCCGTCACGGTGGACGCGACGAAACGCAACGAAACGGACGCCTCAGAGTTCGAGCGTGTAAACCGCCTCGTCGTAGGTCGAGCCCTCGATGGTGACTTCGCCGGTGTCGGTCTGTTCGAAGCCCAGCCCCTCGTAGAAGCGTCGGCTGGCGTCGTTGAACGCGAAGTCGAACGATCGGATCCGGTCGACGTCGTAGGCCTCGAGTTGCTCGACCAGTCGCTCGTGGAGGTCGGTGCCGACGCCCTCGCCCTGCGCGTCGGGTTCGACGTACATCCGAAGAATATCGGCGGTGTCTCCCTGCGCGACGGCGTGGGTGAAGCCGACAATCTCGCCGCGTTCGTCTTCGACGACGAGCACGACCGTCCCCGGCGCCTCGAGGGGCATCGAGTCGTCGGTGTACCAGTCGTCGACGGTCCGATCGATCAGTTCCTCGTCGAGTTCGTCGTAGGTGTCGTGCCAGGTCACCCGGGCGACGGCTTTGATCGCGTCGAAATCGTCGTCGTCGGCTGGTCGAATGTTCATACCCCTACTTGAAAGGGGTGGCATAAAGTGACTTCGACCACGGTATCTGCTGACAAATATTGCGCGTTCGCACTTTGAGGGTACTCAAGGGTTCTAAATGGAGTGAAATGTACTAAAGTGGCGTGCTGGGTCGGCACCGTCCTGAACCGCAGCGGTCCGCCCGAAAGCGCTCACTCCCGAACGTCGAAGCCGCGGTCGCGAAGCAGTTCCGGAACTCGATCCCGGTGGTCGCCTTGCAGTTCGATTCGTCCCTCGTCGACCGTTCCTCCCGTCCCCATCGAACTTTTCAGATCCGACGCGATCGACTTCACCTCGGACTGCTCGAGGTCGAACCCGTCGATAATCGTGACGGGTTTGTCGTAGCGTCGGCTCTCGGTGCGGATCGACAACACCTGCTGTGACGTCTCGAGGTCGCCCTGACTGTCGAGTTCCTCGAGGAGGTCCTCGAGTTCGTCATCGCCTGACATAGATGACCCTAGCACGTTACGGGACATAGCCCTGTCCCTGCCATGGCAACGGGGTCTGATATGATCGATACTCTGGTAGTGACGAATCATGTCTCTTCGACGCGACGAGGATTCGGCTCAGTCGTCATCGACGGACTCGGTCGTCGTTCCGGCCGTCCCGGTCCCGAGCACCGAGAGCTGTCTGCGGTCGCTCTCCGCGGCGGGCGTCCGCACGATCGTCGTTTCCGACGATCGGACCGCGCCGTCGTTCGCTTCGGCATACTGCGACGAGGCCGTCCTCGTTCCGGACCCGGAGACGGCGCTCGAGGGGTACGCCGAGGCGTTGCTCGCGCTCGCTCGCCGCGAGGACGTCCGGACGATCGTCCCAGTCCGCGAGGAGGACGCCTTCGTCCTCTCGCGGTATCGCGAGGAGTTCGCCGAGCACGTCGCGACGCCGTGGCCGGATCCGGAGTCGCTTCGGTCCGTCCACGACCGGGTTCGACTCGCCGAGGCCGCAGAACGGGCCGGCGTCCCGGTCCCGGAGACGCGCCCGCTCTCGACCGTCGACGACTGGGACTCGGACTCGATCGTCAAGACGCGGTACAACCTCCTCGTCGACGAGTACGTCGACGGCGTCCCGTCGAACCGGGTCGAGCGGAACAAGACGGTCGAACACGTCTCCGCCGGATCGGACCCCGACGTCGACGCGCTTCGCGAGTCGTTCGGTCACGACCCCATCGCTCAGGAGTTCGTCCCGATCGACGAGGAGTACATGATCGGCGCGCTCTACGACCACGGCGAGGCCGTCGCGACCTTCCAGCACCGCCAGCTTCGGGGCTCATCGTACACCGGCGGCGGGGGCGTCTACCGCGAGGCGACGGCGATCCCGGAACTCGAGGACGCCGCCGTCGCGCTGCTCGACGAACTCGAGTGGCACGGCCTCGCCTGCATCGAGTACATGCGCCACCCCGAGACCGGCGAGTTCTACCTCTGCGAGATCAACCCCCGAATGTGGACCTCGCTCGCGGCGAACGTCCGGATGGGGGCCGACTTTCCGGCCTATTACTGGCAACTGGCGACGGACCGCGCCGACGAAATCGACGACAGCTACGACGTCGGCGCCGGCAGCCACTACGTCAAAGGCGAGTTGCTGTACCTCTCGAGTCTCTTCCGCAAGGATTCCGATCTCGTCGACAGGCCGTCGCTGCCCGAGACGCTCCGCGAAATGGCCGCCTCCTGGTACAGACACCCGACGAGCGACACCTTCCAGCGCGACGACCCGTGGCCGTTCGTCCAGAGCTACCTGATGGCCCTCGATCGTGCTTCGGCGTCGCTTCCGGCGCCGCTCGACGGCCTCGAGCCGTCCGCGCTCGGCCGTTGGCTCAGCGGAGCGACGGAGCCGGTTCACTGGCGCGAGGCCGCCGGTTCGGCGCCTGCTGCTGATCGAACGCGTGGTATCGTCACTGAACCGCCACCGTAGCCGTCAGCGGATAGTTTCTCTGGAAACAGATGTGAAAATCGCGGTACGCACAGGAGATGTAGCCTCCAATCCGATTGCTAAGGTGCTGACCGAGGCTCCCATGATCGTACCTGAATCATGAGCTTCGGCTGTTGGGATAGCGTCCAATGGCGGACCGAAGACGCGTTGTCTCGTCGATCCGAACGAACCGCCGGCTGCGTTCGGGTCAGAGCCGCGACTTGATCGTCTCGGCCGTCTTCGCGCCGATCCCCTCGACGCTCTCCAAGTCGTCGACGCTCGCCTCCCGCACGTTCTCCACGCTGCCGAAGCGTCCCAGCAGCCGCTTTCTGGTCTCGGGGCCGACGCCCGGTACGTCGTCGAGAACGGTCTTCACCTCGTCGCGGATCGTCTGGTGGTACTGCACGGCAAAACGGTGGGCCTCGTCGCGAACCCGCTGGAGCAGGTGCAGGTGGGGCGCGTCGCTCGGCCACGAGAACTCGCGATCCGGCGTGATCACGCGCTCCTCGGCCTTCGCCAGCGCGATAGCTGGGACGTCCCAGCCGACCGCAGCCAGCGCGTCTCGAGCGGCCTCGAGTTGCCCCTGTCCGCCGTCGATCACCAGCAGGTCGGGGTCGGGCCGACCGTCCCGGCCCTCGACGGCGCGGCGGGCGCGCCACTCGAGTAACGCCCGCATGTTGTCGTAGTCGTCGTTCTGGTCGGCGAGTTTCTTCCGGCGGTAGTCGGCCTTTTCGGCGCTGCCGTCGACGAAGGTGACGTTGCTCCCGACGGCCGACTTCCCCTGGGCGTGGCTCACGTCGAAGCCCTCGACTCGCTGGGCGGATTCGATCTCGAGGGCGTCGGCCAGCATCGCACACTCGTCGCGGCCGCCGACGTTCCGGCGGGCGTTCTTCAGCGCGAGTTCGACCAGTTTGGCCTCGCGACCGGCGCCCGGCACGCGGACGGAGACGCCCTCGGCCTCGAGCCAGGCCGCGACTTCGTCGTCGCCGTGGCGCTCGGGCAGGAGCAGGGCGTCGGGCAGGTCCCGTTCGGCGTAGTACTGGACGATGAAGGCGGCGAGGACGGTGGGAACGCCGCCCTCGTCGCGGTCGGCCGCCGCGGTCGCGCCGGTTCCCTCGAGCGCGGTGCCAGCACTGGAACCGGTGCCGGGACCGGGACCAGCATCGGCGCCGGGCGCCTCGAGCGTGTGTCGATTCCGGTCGACCAGTTTCCCGTTCTCGGCGCGCAGGCGGGCGACGGTCGCGTCCTCGCCCTCGATGGCGACCCCGAGGACGTCGACCGCGCGCTCGTCGCCGACCGACTGGACGGCCTCGCCGCCCTCGCCGTGGAAGGCCTCGACGTTCTCGAGGCGGTCTCGGAGGTTCGCCGCCCGCTCGAAGTTCTGCTCCTGGGCGGCGGCCTCCATCTCCCGGCGCAGCGGGTCCGCGAGGATCCCCGTCTCGCCCTCGAGGAAGCGCTCGACGGCGGTGACGTCCTCGGCGTAGCTCTCGAGGTCGATCTCGCGGGTGCAGGGGGCGGTACAGAGCCCCATCTCGTAGTCCAGACACGGTCTGTCGCGGCCCGCGTACTTGTGGTCCGAACAGCCCCGGACGCCGTAGGTTTCCCTGAGCGCTTTCACGACGACCTCGACCTGGCCCTTGTTGGTGTAGGGGCCGAAGACCGTCGGCCCGCTCGCACTCGAGGCGCCCTGCGCCTCGCCGTCCGGATCGCGGGTGATCTCGATCCGCGGGGCGTCGTGGTTCGTCAACTGCACCATCGGATAGGATTTGTCGTCCTTGAGCCGGACGTTGTACCGGGGCTGGTGGCGCTTGATCAGGTTCGCCTCGAGCAACAGGGCCTGCGTCTCGGTGTCGGTGACGGCGATTTCGATCTCCGCGGCGCGGTCGACCATCCGACGAATGCGGGCGCTGCGCGGGTCGGCGTAGGATCGCACGCGGCTGCGCAGATCCACCGCCTTCCCGACGTAGAGGGTCGCGTCGTCGGCCCGGAACTGGTAGACGCCGGGCTCTCGAGGCAACGACTGTGCGCGTTCGCGAACCGCCTCGGCGTTCATCGGCGGGCCTACGGCGTCAGTGGCTTTCAGCCTGACTCATCGGGATCGGTGAGCGGATCGTCGACACCGGTTCTATCGGTCGACCGCTCGTCCACCGGCGAGCGCTCACCATCCGCTGGCCGCGCGTCGTCGGGGCCGTTGGCCGCCGGTCGACCGTCTGCGTTCGCCCGTCCGCCGGCCGCGTCAGCGGGGCCGTCGTTCGCCGACGAGTCCGAATCGGTCTCGACGGTCACCGACTCGCTCGGCTCGCCGGGGCCGATCGCCTCCTCGAGCGCGATCGTCCGGTCGGCCTCGAGATCCGCGTCGGAGACCGGCAGCGCGATGTCGTCGTCGCCGCTGATCCGAAGGACGAGCCGGCGCGTCCGGGACGCGATGTACCGAACGAAGAAGACGGTCGAGAACAGGGCGACGAGCGCGCCGGCGACGAGGACGGTCAGGTCGAGTGCGGTGAGCAGCGTCTCGACGGTCTCGAGGGCGCCGCCCGTGATCCCCGTGGCCCCTTCGACGTCGACGCCGGCGACCAGATCCGCGAGGTCGTAGGTCGCCGCCGCGAGCAGGAGGCCGACGCCGAGGAACAACACCACCGTCGCCCAGACGAGCTGTCGCGGCGCGTCGTCGGTCTCGACGGAGACGCGGGCGACGTTCGGCCGCTCGACGGTCCGGTAGTTCGATCCGCCGCCGTCTTCGGTGAACACGAGGACGCGGTCGTTCGTCACGACGACCGTCGCCGCCTCGAGGTCGACGCGGCACTGGACGCGCTCGCCGTCGTACAGAAGCTCGTCGACGTGTTCACTCCAGGTTCCGAGCATCGGTGCGTACGAGAGAGTCCGTCGTCCAGCGGCAAGTACCTCGCGCCGGCTTCCGTGCGCTGCGAATCGGGGAGAGGAAGGGGAGAACGAAAGGGCGCGAACTCCGCGTTGGGGTTCCGGTCGGCGTTCACGGGGCTCGCAGCGAATCAACGAGCGAGCCAACGCGACGGCGTCGACGCGGTACATTCTCGGTCGTCGACGCGCAAGGTGGGGTATGAGCGACGACTCGGAGACGGTGCAGTGCTGGCTTGTCGAACGCGACTACGGCAGTCGGAACATCGTGACGATCGTTTACGCGACGCCGGACGGCTCGCGGTACCACCAGCGCGAGCGCTCGCAGACGTTGCTCCAGCAGGGATCTGCGGTCACGGCGGGCGCCGAGATCGCCGCTAACGACCTCGAGGCGGTTCCGGACGAGGACACTCGTGAACGCTACGCCGCGGAGGCAGAACGGACCGCCGAGCAGTACGACCCCGACGACTCAATCTGATTGGTAACTCGCCTCGAGGCGCGCTCTCGCGATACGGTCAGCGCCGCGACACGACTGGTTAGTGCCACGACACGAGTGCGAACGAGTACCAACGCTTATCGGCGAACAGCGAATTCACTCAGCCATGCCAGCTATCACAGTCGATTCGCTGACCAAGTCCTACGGTCAGGAACTCGCCCTCGAGGAGCTTTCCTTCGAGGTCGAGGACGGCGAAGTGTTCGGCTTTTTGGGACCGAACGGCGCCGGGAAGTCGACGACGATCAACCTGCTCCTCGATTTCATTCGTCCCACGAGCGGCAGGATCGAGGTGCTGGGGCTGGACGCACAGGCACACAGCCGCGATATCCGCTCGCGAACCGGCGTCCTCCCGGAGGGCGTCGAGACCTACGAGCGCCTGACCGCCCGTCAACACCTCGAGTTCGCCATCGACTCGAAGGGGGCCGACGACGACCCCGAGGCGCTGCTCGAGCGCGTCGACCTCGCCGATGCGATCGACAAGAAAGCCGGCGGCTACTCGAAGGGGATGGCTCAGCGGCTGATGCTCGCGATGGCCCTCGTGGGCGAACCCGATCTCCTCATCCTGGACGAACCCTCGACGGGACTGGATCCCAACGGGGCTCGCGAGATGCGTGAAATCGTCCGCGAGGAGAACGAACGCGGCGCGACGGTATTCTTCTCGAGTCACATCATGGAGCAGGTCGAGGCGGTCTGTGACCGCGTCGGCATCCTTCGGGACGGCGAGATGGTCGCCGTCGACACCGTCGAAGGACTTCGTGAGTCCGCCGGCAGCGGAACGACGCTGCGGGTGACCGTCGACCGCATCGACGACGCGGCGATGCAGGCCGTTCGATCGCTGGCCGACGTGACCGAGGCTCGCCTCGAGGGCGGTGACCCGCCGGTTATCACGGCGCAGGTCGACGGCTCGAAGACGGCGGTGCTGGGCGAACTCGAGGACCGCGACATCGAGATTCAGGACTTCTCGACGCGGGAGGCCTCCCTCGAGGACGTCTTCCAGTCGTACACCACCGGCGAAACGGGGGTGGAAGCGCGATGAGTACCGACACCGGTGCTGGAACGAAATCCGACGCGTCCGAATCGACCGCGAGTTCGATCAATCTCGAGAGCGTCCGCGCGGTTGCGAAGAAGGACTTTCAGGACGCGGTTCGATCGTGGGTGTTCTGGGGGCTGAGTGCCTTCTTCTTCCTGTTGATCGTGGGTATCACGGGCTCGCTTGCGTACTTCGGTGAAGATATCGCGGCGGAGGGCGCGACGACGGCCATGCTCGTGTTCTTCGCGAGTGAAACCACACGGCTCGTGATCCCGCTAATTGCGCTCGTACTCGGCTGGAAGTCCATCGCAGGCGAGCGCGAGAGCGGAAGCATCAAAATTTTGCTTTCGCTGCCTCACTCGCGCAAAGACGTATTGCTCGGAAAGCTGCTCGGTCGGTCTGCGGTCCTCTCGCTCTCGTTGATCGTCGGATTCGTGGCCGCAGCCGCCGTCGTTGCCGCGCTGCTCGGTGGCTTCGACGTCGTCGATTACGCGGCCCTCCTCCTGATGGCGATGATCTATGGCGTTGCCTACACGAGTATCGCTGTTTCACTGTCGTCACTGACGAAGTCGACGACCGTCGCCGGTGCTGCGATGTTCAGCGTATTCCTCCTGTTTTACGGCGTCTGGAACGGAATCCTGGAGGCCCTTCAACAGTTGATGAACCGCGGGACGATCGACGGCGTGAGCTACACGGCCGAATTGACCGCACCCGACGGGACGACTGAGGAGATTACCCAGGAGCGACTGCCCGACTGGGCGCTGTTCGTCGACATGATCGATCCGGGCAATGCATTCCAGAACACGATTACCGTCCTTAGTTCGACCGGGGGAGACGAACTCGGAACAGCCTATCCGGAGTACTATTTTGCCGACGACGTGCCGTTCTATCTGGAGAATTGGTTCTCTTTCATCATCCTCCTCATCTGGATCGTCGTTCCGATTGCGGTCGCACTCTACCGGTTCGATCGCGTCGACCTCTAGCACTGCCGGTGCTTTCGCTCGTTCGACCGATTTCCACGCCGTCCGTGAAAACATCGGTGCACCCGTGCTCGTGCTACCGAGAACTCGATTACCAAACGAGTGGCTGATCGACGCTATCACCTTTCGAATCCACAACTTCCTCAAAACGGACCTCCGTTCGATGAGGTAGAAGATACCGCCGTACTGGCTGTTGGACTTGCGACGAATAGAGTGGAACCACTCCCTCTGAAAGACACGCTGTGCCTCTGACTGTACCCGTTACGTAGTAGGGTCTATATATTTATAGTTTCGACTCCCTGGGTGGAACAGTTCCAACTGAGATCCCAACTTCTCGTACAGTAGGTGATCTCGTTCTCGACAATAGCCGAATTCTGATCGTAGCAACTCTCGACTTCGACCCTTCCTACCCCGGCATCCACGCTGACCGTTTCACATGCACGGCCGTCCGGATCACACGAAAACGCGTCCCTCCTCGTTGTCCCAGCGACGTCGATCTCTATTTCCATGCTACAATTATCGTACACTCTGGCTTCGATACTTGCCGGGAAGTTCACATCTCCCGGGAGATACTCCAGTAGATCCGTTGTTATGGTCGGACCAACCTGATCACCACCATCAGTTGGATCCGCTGTTGCAACGCCGGGAATAATCAGGGCACCCGCTCCGACACCAGCGGCCGCCTTCATCAGGTCTCGTCGCGCCGGTACAGAACCATCATCTGATTCCACAGTATCTGGATCTGTCATACACGGGTATATATCTATAGAATACATATTAATTTTTCGAATATTATCTGATGCGTATTCTACGCTCACCGTATACAAACTAGATATCAAGGCGGATTCTCCGCCCCACCGTGGGGGGCTGAATACGTGGGGAATCAGTTTAGATGGGTACCGAACGTATGCGGAGCCGTGACCGACTGCATCTTCTACGGCGGCAAGGGCGGCGTCGGCAAGACGAGCTGCGCCGCGGCGACCGCCCTCGGGCTCGCCGACGCCGGCCACCGGACGCTCGTCGTCTCGACCGATCCGGCCCACTCGCTGTCGGATTCCCTCGAGGCTGACTTCGGCTCCGAGCCCCGGAAACTCGAGCGGGTCGTCGAGCCCGGTCCCGGCCTCGAGCGTGACGGCGATGACGGGGGCGACCTCGAACTCGATCCGGCCGGCGAACTGTGGGCCGTCGAGATCGACGCCGAGGCCCAACAGAAACGCTACGAGAAACTCGCCCGGGCGCTGGCCGCCGATCTGCGCAGCGCCGGCATCCGACTCGAGGACGAGGAGGTGAAACGGATCTTCGCCGGCGGCGCTCCCGCCGGCAGCGACGAAATCGCCGCGCTGGATCTGCTCGTCGAGTACGTCGACGACGGGGACTGGGATATCGTCGTCTTCGACACCGCGCCGACGGGCCACACGCTTCGACTGTTCGACACCCCCGACGTGATGGGACCGGTCCTCGAGACGGTTCAGTCGCTTCGCGGGCAGGCTCGTCGGATCGGCGACGCCGCGAAGACGGCCGTGCTCGGTCCGATGTCGATGCTCGGCGGCTCGACTAGCGAGGGCGAGGAGAGCCTCGAGGCGTTTCAGGCCCGACTCGAGCGCGCTCGCGACCTCCTCACCGACCCCGAGCGCACCGAATTTCGGGTGGTCGTGCTTCCAGAAGGAATGGCGATCGCCGAGTCCGAGCGGCTGATCGAGACGCTTCGGGAGGCCGGCGTTCGGGTCGACTCGCTCGTGGTGAATCAGGTGCTCGAGGATCCCGAGGCGGGCTGTTCGCGCTGTCAGTCGCGGCGGGAACGGCACGAAAAGCGAGTTGCGGAGGTTCGGGAAACGTTTCCCGACCTCGAGGTCCTGACGCTGCCCGAGCGGGAAGGGGAGGTGCAGGGACTCGAGGCGCTACGGTCGATTTCCGAGCGGATAGTCGGACGGTGAGTCGGTGACGTCGCGTACCCGCCGTCCGGCTCACTCCACGTCGTAGCGAAAAATGTCTTCTATCGAACACTCGAAATAGCTCGCGAGCTTGAACGCGAGCTCGAGGGACGGGTCGTATCGTTCCGCTTCGATCGCGTTGATCGTCTGTCGAGTAACCCCGACTTCTTTCGCGAGCTCCTCCTGGGTCAGATCGTGTTTCGCCCGATAGACCGTCAGTTCGTTTCTCATACTCACTCGAGGTATCTGTAGTACACGAGGTATGCGCCATAAAGGAACAGTCCGCTGAAGATGTATGCCGTGCTTGCGCCCTCGCGTGGGAAGATCGCAAACGTTCCGTCGGCGAGGATGACGAACAGCAGCATCCAGAACGCATTAACGCCGACTTTCCCGTGCAGCTTGGCGGTTCGTTCGTCGCCCAGGGCTTTCCGGTCGCGACCAGCCGATACCGCCCTGTACCCGAAGAACACGAGTATACTGGCCGGAACGAGCAGTCCGAAAAAGCTCACCGGCGGAAGCGAAGAGACCCCGACAACGACGGCGCCGCCGAGAAGGAGTATCGCAGCACCGGCGATCATCACGTACCCGTTCCGTTTCTGCCGTTCGATGTTCGTGGGGAGTTCGCTCATCGTTTCAGTAGCCCGTCCGACCTGTTGCGATTCGTTGAGTTGGCGCTATCCAGAGAGTGTCAACAGTGGCCGACAGTATGGAAAGTATCTTTTCCATATTGTATGGGGAACGTTCCACCGGAATAAGTATTTTGGAGAAATAGTCGTCGCTGCGGGTTTCGCGGAGTCTCCCCGGTAAGAATCGTATCGGGATTCGACGAGCGAACGACAGCGACCGCAGAGATGCACTCGACGAAGCCACGGCGATGAACCCGCGGTCGAACCATCGTAGACACGAGGTGTTCCACATCCTCCCCAGCCAATTCGCTCGGTTACCGGCTCACGGTCTTCGACCGTTCGCTGTTCCGCGACGCGCCACCGTAGGGGAGCGTTGACTGGCACGTGGCTGTGAGAACGACCGCCAGCCTATCGAGATTTTGTGACGACTGTTTTCAAGCAAACACATTTTACACTCTTGATACGTATGCGAGCGCATGCCGTTGTTCCCCGCCGAGATGGAGAGCGAACGACTCAGATACGAGCGACTCCACCCCGACGACTTCGACCCGCTCGAACTGTACGAGCACGCTCGAGCGGGAGCCCCTGCAATCGACGAAATCACCGAGTACGTTACCTGGGATCCCTACGAGAGCCCGAAGGAGGCGTTCGACTGGGTGTCGACCTGCGGCGAGGCGTTCGACGATGACGAGGAAGCGACCTACGCGATTCGACCGAAAGACGGTGACCGAGCCGGGGAGCTGGCCGGACTGGCTGGACTGCACACCCGTTGGGACCGGAAGCTGGCGATTCTGGGTATCTGGCTCCGAAAGCCGTTCTGGGGGCGCGGATACTCCGGTGAGCGCGCCGGTCGCCTGCTCGAACTCGCGTTCGAGCGGCTCGATCTCGAGGTCGTCGCGATCTCCCACGACCCCGAAAACGAACGTTCCAGACGCGCTATCGAGCGGTACGTCGACCGATTCGGCGGGCACAAAGAGGGCGTGGTCCGTAACGGTCTCGTTATCGGCGGCGAGCCTCGCGACTCCGTTCGGTACAGTATCACGCGAGAAGAGTGGGACGAACGCCGGTAACGGAGGGGAAAGCGAACGCCGACCGGCATATCGACGGCCATCTCAGAAACCGGGACCGAAAGCTCGTAAAAGCCGTCAGATAAATTGCGGATGAGATGACCGGTTCGATGCGCGATGGAGACGTTCACGACGACGAAATTCGTCTGTGGCGCGAGGCGGACTGGTGGATCGCGAAGAACGTCGAGACGGGCGTCACGACACAGGGACCGACTCGAGGCGCCGCACTGGAGAATCTCGACGAAGCAGTCGCACTCTACGCTGAGAAGATCGGAAGCGAACCAACCGACGCAGCGCTCTGCGAACTGGGAATCGATCCGGCGGACAATACGACCGGCGAGCAGGAACGTCCCGACGCTCTTGGAACCGTCCGGTGATTCGCTCGATTACTCGAGCTCGATTCCCTGCTCGGCCAGCAGTTCCCGAAACTCGTCCTCGTCGACGATCGACACGTCGTTTGCCTCCGCATCATCCTGCTTCGTCTGTCCCGGATTCTCCCCGACGACGAGATAGTCGGTGTTCCCCGAAACGCTGCTCGTCGTGTTCGCGCCGTGGGTCTCGACGGTTTCCTGAGCCTCGCCGCGGGTGACGCCCTCGAGCGAGCCCGTGAAGACGACGGTCAGGCCCTCGAGCGCGTCGCCGCTCGACTCGAGGTCGCTCTCCTGGGGCGAGACGTGCTCGAGGAGGTCGTCGACGGCGTCGGCGTTGGCCTCGCTCGCGAAGAACTCGTGGAGCTGTGCGGCGACGGTTTCGCCGACGTCGTCGACGCCCTCGAGTCGTTCGGGGTCGTCTTCGGCGGTTTCGCGGAACGCCTCGAACGTCCCGAACTCGCGGGCGAGTTCGCGGGCCGTCGTGGGGCCGACGTGGGGGATACCGAGCGCCGAGAGGAAGTCCGAAAGCGGCGGTTCGCGGGCGGATTCGATCTCCGAGAGCAGATTTTCGGCGCTCGTCTCGCCCCAACCCTCGAGTTCCGTAAGTTCCTCGGACTCGAGCTCGTAGAGGTCCGAAACGAAATCGAGGAGGCCGGCGTCGACCAGTTGTCGAACGCTCTTCTCGCCGAGTCCCTCGAGGTCGAGGCCGTCGTCGCTCGCGTAGTACTCGATCGAGCGCCGAAGCTGGGCATCGCAGGCGAGCCCGCCGGTACAGAAGGCCATCGGGCCGTCGCGCTCGACGGCGCTGTCACAGACGGGACAGTGATCGGGGAGTTCGTAGTGGCCCTCGTTGCCTTTCTCGACGACCTCCTCGACGTAGGGGATGACGTCGCCCGCCCGCTGGACGCGGACGGTATCGCCGATATTGACGTTCTTCTCGGCGATCTCCTCGGGGTTGTGCAGGCTCGCTCTCGAGACCGTCACGCCGCCGACGTCGACCGGCTCGAGCAAGGCGACGGGCGTCAGTCGCCCCGTTCGCCCGACCTGCACGGCGACGTCGACGATCGGCGTCACCTCGGCGCGGGCCGGGAACTTGTAGGCGAAGGCGTAACGGTCGTGGCGCGCCGTTCGCCCTAACTTCTCGCGGGCGTCGCGGTCGTCGACTTTGATCACGGTGCCGTCGATCTCGTAGTTCAGGTCGTCGCGGGCCTCGAGCATGCGGTCGCGGTAATCGATCGCGTCCTCGATATCGTCGACCACGTCGACGTGGTCGGTCACTCGCAGTCCCCACTCGGGGAAGCGCTCGAGTTCCTCGCGGTGGCTGTCCGCCAAGTCGCTGGCCTCGAGCACGTCGAAGTAGAACACTTCGAGGGGGCGCTCGGCGACCACCGCGGGATCGAGCTGGCGGATCGTGCCGGCCGTCGCGTTCCGGGGGTTCGCGAAGGGCTCCTCGCCGCGTTCGATCCGCTCGCGGTTGTACGCCTGGAAGGCGTCTTTGGGCATGTAGACCTCGCCGCGGACCGCGAGGAAGTCGGGATGGTCGCCGTGGAGCGTCTGGGGGACGGAGCCGATGGTTCGGGCGTTCCGGGTCACGTCGTCGCCCTCGCGGCCGTCGCCGCGGGTGACCGCTCGCTCGAGCGAGCCGTTCTCGTAGACGAACTCCATCGAGACGCCGTCGAACTTGGGCTCGCAGACGTAGTCGACGTCCCCGACTTCCCGGCGGACGCGGTCCGCGAACTCCCGGACGTCTGCGTCCTCGCCGCTCTGGTCGATCGAGAGCATCGGCGCGACGTGCTCGACGGTGTCGAAGGCCTCGATCGGCTCGCCGCCGACGCTTCTGGTCGGACTGTCGGGGTGGGAGCAATCAAAGGCGTCCTCGAGTTCCTGCAGCCGGGCGAAGAGGGCGTCGTAGGTTCGGTCGGCGATGAGGGGGTCGTTCTCGACGTAGTACCGGCGGTCGTGTTCGCGGATCGCCGCCCGGAGCAACTCGACCTGTTCGCGGGCCGCGTCCTCGGTGAGCTCCGCGACCGGCTCGAAGTCGGTCGGCGGGTTCCGGAGGTACGGGTTGTCTCCGTCCGCGTTCGAGTCAGTGCGCGCCATTCTTGCTCGCGCTTGGAACCCGCACCTCCTAAAGACGGTGACTCGCGGTCCGCTGTGCGTTCGGATCGATTTCGCCGTCGCCGGCCGCCGCTGTGACGTGGCCATTGCTCGCCCAACCGTTATGGATCGTCTCGTGTTGTTCTCGCGTATGACCGAGCAACTCCAGCAGGCGCGTGACGACTTAGAGGAAGCGGCGAAGGCGGCCGACGACGACGTCCGCGACGACATCCGCGAGACGACGGACGCGTTCGCCGACTACGTGATGGGCGATACCGAACCCGACCACGCGCTGCTCGACGAGCGGCTCAACACGCTCAGGCAGGTCAGCAAACAGGCCGACGGCAACACGGAGGCGAAGGTCGACTCGGCGATCGAGACGATCGAGGACTACCGCGAAACGATCGATCAGGCCTGAGCGAGCGTTCGATCGCGGTTGCAAGCTGATTTTTTTCAACGATCCTCGTGGTAGCCACGCGCAGATGGCCGACACGACTGTCACGCAGTGGGAGTACGAGACGGCTCGTCCGCCGAGAGATCCGACGATGGAAGAGGCGTCGGATCCGGAGGATCTCCTCAACGAGTACGGAAGCGACGGATGGGAGTTAATCGACACCATTGATTACAGCGGCGGCGGGACGAAATACCTCGTCTTCAGGCGGCCGGTAGACGAGGGCCGCGATGAGTGAGGACACCGATGATCCGGGGACGGCCAATACGATGCGGAAACGGATCGGCGAGAACCGGTTCAAGTTCTGGTTCCTGCTCAAAGCGAACCGGCTCGTGCTCACCGGCCTGCTGGCGTTCGCGTTTTTCGCAGCGTTTATGACCGGCATCTTCGTCAGGCCGACGCTCTCGGATATGCTCACACAGCGGGCGGTCATCGAGTCGATGTTCTCGACGATGATCAGCGCGCTGATCACCGGTATCACCCTCGTCGTGACGATCAGCCAGCTGATCATCTCGCAGGAGAACGGCCCGCTCGGGGACCAGCGACGCCGGATGAGCGAAGCGCTCGACTTCAGAGATTACATGAAAGAGGTGACGGGCAAACCAGCCCCGGCGGATCCGTCGGCGTTGCTGCGCGAGATCGTCGATACGAGCGAACAGCGCGCCCACGATCTCCAGGATTCGATCGCGCAGGTCGACGACGACGAACTCATGGAAGAAGTCGACGAGTTCACCGACAGCATCACCGGCAACAGCGAGGCGGTCCGCGAGAAACTCGAGGGCGAACAGTTCGGGACGTTCAACGTGGTCAACGCCGCGCTCGATTACAACTACTCCTGGAAGCTGTTCCAGATCGACCGCCTCGAAGACGACTATCAGGACGTTCTCGAGGAACCGCAGTTCGACGCGTTCGACGATCTCCGGACCTCGCTCGCAATGTTCGGTCCGGCTCGAGAACACGTCAAAACACTGTACTTTCAGTGGGAGCTGATCGACCTCATGCGGCTGATCCTCTATGCGGGGATTCCGGCACTGCTCGTTTCGGGAATGATGTTGACGTTCGTCGACCAGTCGACCATTCCCGGGAGCACGCTCGGAATTGACAACCTACTCTGGCTCATCGGGCTCTCGTTTTCGTTTACGCTCGTCCCGTTCCTGTTGTTGACGACGTACATCACTCGGGTCGCGACGGTCGCAAAGCGGACGCTCGCGATCGGACCGCAGATCCTTCGGGAGTCCCAGCGGTAGTCGCCATCGCCGCGTTTCGATCGACGGTTCGTTTTCGCGGAACGCCTATCGTCGCGCGTCGACGATGATCGAGAACCGAGTCGCGTCTATCGCTCTCGAGGCGAGCGCTCGCTGACGTCGATATCGGCGTCGTCGACGGCGATTGGTACGTGGCGCTCGCCGAAGGCGACGACTTCGAGCGCTGCGGCGAGTAGACGGCGATCCGAACAGGGTCGTCTGTGACTGCGGCTTCGGGATTTCTCGAACCCGATACGGTTCGGTACGACGCGTAATTCGAGCGATACCCCTGCTGTCAAGTGTAGACTGCCACTCGAGGGTACGGACTCGATACTACTGCAACAGCGAACTCACCGGCGACGACGCCTCGGGCGTCACCTCGTCGAAAAAGCCCTCGACGCCCTCGAGTTCGAAGACGAACTCGGGTCCAAAGGCGCCGGCGGGCGTCTGAAAGCCGGCGTCCGCGTCGCCCTCGAGGACTCGCTCGGCAACCGTCACGGCGCCGTCGGCCGTGACGACGTAGGGATCCGGCGTCCGCAGACGAGAGACGACGCGTTCGTCGGGGTCGCCCTCGCCGTCGTCGCCGACGGTGGCTTCGCCCCAGACGTAGGCCGTGCCGCGCTCGCGGGCCCACTCCGAGGGACCGTCGCGAACGCCGGCCAGTTGCTTCAGGAGCCACCGGACGGGTTTCGACTCGAACACCGGCGAGAGATATCGATGGGATTTGAGCGCGAGCCGCGCCGGCTGCGGGAGCATCGCGTACATCTCGACGTTCGGAACGCCCGTCGTGTAGTGGGCCGTCGAAATATCGCCCATCGGCATCGTCACGGCCGGACGCTCGCCCCGACCGAAGTCGATCTCGCGGGTCTGCCACGCCGTCGGGACGTGCTCGACCCGGCCGTCACGGCGAACGGCGCCCTCAGTGTCGGCTCCCTCGAGGACCGTCCGAACCGTTCCGATCGACGGGATCCGGACGGCGTCGACGCCGAGCGCGAGGTGGTCGGCCTCGGGCAGCCGGTCGGCGAGATGGGCGGCCAGACAGTCCATCGGGATCGTCGACAGCGCGGCCGCCGGCAACATCGTGACGCCGGCCTCGCGGGCCTTGCCGTCGAGGTCCTGAATCGACTCGATAACCGGAATCTCGCCGGTGATGTCGACGTAGTCCGCGCCGCTGCGGATACAGCCCTCGACGAGCGGTTCGGCGGTGTTCGAAAACGGCCCGGCGCAGTTCACCACGCAGTCGACGTCCACGAGGGCCTCGTCGACGGCGCCGGGGTCCTCGAGCGAGAACCGCCGACCCGGCCGGCCCAGTTCGTCGACCTGTTCGCGGAGGTCGTCGCGGCTTCGGCCGGCGAGGATCGGATCGAGCCCGCGGTCGATCGCTTCGCGAGCGATCAGGTCACCGACGTAGCCGTACGAACCGTAAATGAGCAGCGTAGACGTGGCCATATCGAAACGGAGTGCTCTCCGTAGGTAAGGGACCGGCCGGCATTCGCTCGACCGTCGACCGTCGGGACGATCCGAGTCCGTATCCGGACGCGAACTCGAGTCGGCCGTCGACCGTCGACTACTCGAGTCGATCCAGCACGGCCTCTTTCTCGTACGATAAGGAGAGCGACCGCGAGCGACCGCGCCCGTCGACTTCCGCGTAGTCGGCGTCGATCAGCCCCAGTTGGTCGAGTTTGTTGACGATTTCGGAGTAGCGCGTGTAGCCGAGGTCGGTCTCCTCGTGGAAGGCTTCGTAGACGTCGCCGGCCTGCTCGCCGTCGTTGTCGGCGATGACCTCGAGTAAGGTTCGCTCGGTGTCGGTCAGCCCCGAGAGGCTCCGCGAGAGGTTGATGTATTTGGACTTCTCGTAGGCCTCGGTGACGTCCTCGCGTTCGACGGTGCGACTGGCGCGCATCTCGGCGGTGAGTCCGGCTCGCCGAAGCAGGTCGATCCCCACCCGGAGGTCGCCGCTGTCGGCCGTGAGATCGGCGACGTACTCGAGGGTGTCCCGCGAGATGACGCCGTCGTTGAAGCCGCGCGTGACGCGCTCGCCGAGGATGTCGACGATCTCGGGCTGGTCGTAGACCGGGAAGTAGACGTCTTCGGGTCGGAAGACGCTCTGGACCCGCGAGTCGAGTTCGTCGATGACGTCGAGTGCGGGATCGGAGGAGACGACGATGACGCCGATCTTCGCGCCGGGGTACTCCTCGTGGGCGCGAAGCAGCGAGTACAGCGTATCGCTCGCCTCGTTCTCGTAGAAGAGGTAGTTGACGTCGTCTAAGGCGACGACCAGCACCTTGTCCTCCTCG
This sequence comes from Natronolimnohabitans innermongolicus JCM 12255, assembly GCF_000337215.1. Taxonomy (GTDB): domain Archaea; phylum Halobacteriota; class Halobacteria; order Halobacteriales; family Natrialbaceae; genus Natronolimnohabitans; species Natronolimnohabitans innermongolicus. Next base: position 34,303 of record NZ_AOHZ01000055.1, read on the forward strand.
ACGAGTTTCTCGGCGATCTGGCCGAACAGTTTCTTGAAGGAGATGCCCGACGACGGCGGCTCGTAGTCGAACGTCCCCTCGAACAGCCTCGAGAACACCGAGTAGCGCGTCGCGTTGACCTGGCAGTTGACGCGGATCGTCCGGACGTCGCTGGTCTGGGCGCCGACCTCGTCGAAGAGCTTCTGGATGGCCGTCGTCTTGCCGGTGCCGGGCGGGCCGCGAACCATGACGTTCAGCGGCCGCGACCCGCGCACCGCCGGCCGGAGCGCGTAGGTCAGACTGTCCGTCTGGCTCTCGCGGTGCTTGAACGTCTCGGGGACGTAGTCGATCTCGAAGACGTGCTCGTCTCTGAACACGGATTCGTCCCACGACAACATGCCCCCATCGGGGTCGTCCGCCATTACACTTTCACCTCGCTCTCCGAGCCACTTAGTTCTTCGCTGCGGGTCAGCGCTCGAGCCGATCAGTGTGATCGTTCGGTCGTCGGCGCTGCTGTCGTCGCCTCGCTTACGGTCGCCGTTCGCTTCGAGCAGTGCCGACTCGTCAAGCCAGTTCGACCCGCTCCATCCCGCGCTCGATGTCGGCCCGGTCGATCCGCCCGTTGTGGGTCATCCGCACGTGTGCCCGCACCAGTCGCTCCACCTCGTCGGAACTGCTCGAGCGAATCGCGAACTGACAGCTCCCCTCCGAACACGCGAATTGATAGGGCATACCACAGCGTCCCCTGAGCGCGGAAGTAGTAGTTTTACTTGCGTGTGAGGGCCAGATTCGAGACCGTTCGACGGCCTCGAGGCCACCGCGACCGATCTCGGTCCCTACGGACCTCCGTCCAGCACCAGTCCGACGACCACCGCCGTAAGCGCGAGAACGACGGTGCCGGTGAGAAAGAGCACCGAGTAGGAACTCGCCGAGAGGAGGACGCCGAACGCGACCGGCGAGACGGAGATCGCGCCGGTTTTGCCGACCTCGAGGACGCTGACGACGCGGCCGCGAACGTCGGGCGCCGCGGCGGCGGTGACGGCGTCGTTCGCGACAGGATCGAAGAGTCCGTCGCCGATGCTCGCGATGCCGAGGATGATCAGCACGAGCACCGGATCGCGGGTCAACAACAGCGCTGCGGTGCCGGCACCGAACAGCAGGAGGCTTCCGACGAGGACGGCGCGGCGACCGACGCGACCGACGAGCCGGCCCGCCGTGGGCGCGGCGAGCAGTCGCCCCAGTCCCAGCACGGCGACGGCGAGGCCGCCGACGAACTCGCTCGTCCCGAGGACGGTCACCGCATACAGCGGCACGAACGTAAACAGCGCGTAGCGGACCAGAAAGAGGACGCCGACGCCGACGATGACGATCCGCATCTCGCGGGTGAGCGCGGCGGCGACCTCGCGGACGAGCTCGAGGACGCGCGACAGGGATGGTACCCCCGACGCGGCGGCGGCGCTCGAGCCGTTCGCGGGCGCCGACTCGGGTTCGGGAAGCCAGACGTAACACAGGACGAACGCGACGAACGAGAGCCCGTAGAGGGCGAACGGCAGCCGCCAGGAAACGTCGACGAGCGCGCCGGCGAGCAGGGGGGAGGCGACGCCGACCAGCCCCGTGATGCTCGTCAGGAACCCCTGGGCCGTCGTCGCCGCGCGCCCCTCGTAGAGGTCGCCGATCAGCGTGATCGACATCGGGAGCAAGCCGGGGAACGCACAGCCCTGAATCGCTCGCAGAAGGATGATGACGGCGAAGGAGTCGACGAACGCGATGGCGACGCCCGCCAGCCCGTAGACGACCAGCGAGGTGAGAAACACGCGTCGCCGGCCGAGCGCGTCGGTCAGCGAGCCGACGATCGGAATCGCGACGACGGCGGTGAGGAAGAACGCCGTCATCACCATCCCCACGCGCGCTTCCGTCAGATCGAACGCCGACGCCATCCCCGGCAGCGCCGGTGAGACGAGCGTGCTCGCGAAGACGCCGACGCCGGCGAGCCCGAGGACGGCGTAGAGTTTCGGATCGTCGGCGAGGCCTGACCCCGTGTCGACGCTACTCGCCATCGCGCTCGAGTTCACTCGGGTGTCGACTACCGTCGACCGTGGCGCCTACCGAATCGACCACCGACCGGCCCACCACGACTTCTTGCGAACAGTTCACGAATAGCGTATGCCGAAGATGCGTCAAATAGCTACGGGAATCGGAATCCGACGCGGGCGCCGTCGACCGCCGCTCAGTCGAACTTCTCGAGCAGACGGTCGTAGAAGACGGGCTCCGGTTCGCGGTCGGCCGACCCGTCGCTCGCCGGCGCGCCCCCGTTGGCCGCGACCTGCTCGTCGCGGGCCTCGTCGGCCAGTTTCTCGACGATCAGCTCCGGCGTCGAGCGCGCGAGGTGGTCTTTGACCGGCGATCGGTTCACCTCGAGTTCGCCGTCGACCAGTCCGACCGCCTCGATGCCGTCGACGGTGACGTCGTAGTCTGCCATCTCACGGATCTCGCCGGCCAGGTGGGAGACGAAGACGGCCGTCGCGTCGTTCTCGGAGAGCGCTTCGAGGATGCCGGCGATGATCTTCGCCGACGCCCCGGGTTCGGTGATACTCTCGAGTTCGTCGACGAGCACGAGCGATCCCTCCCCGCCCTGCGCGAGGTCGGCGAACTCCCGGACGGTGGACTCGAAGGCGCCCGCGTCGAGGGTGCCCTGGGTCTTGGCGTGGTAGTGGAGGTCGTCGAACCGCCGCAGCCGGACGCGATCCGCGGGTACCGGTAGCCCCATGTGTGCCAGCACGACGACGCTCGCGACCAGATCCAGCGTCGAGGTCTTCCCGCCGCTGTTGACCCCCGACAGCAGGGCGACGCCGGAGACGTCGTAGTCGACGGGATCGATCTCGGCGAGCGGTTCGTCGAGCAGCGGCGACCGGCCGCCCTCGATGGCGAAGCCGACGGCGTCAGCGTCGTCGTCGGAGACGAACGCCGGCATCGTACACTCGTACTCCCGGGCGAACCGTGCGACGGCGAGTTCGACGTCTAACTCGAGGGCGTCCCGGACCAGCTGTCGGGCGCCCTCGCGCTGGTCGGCCAGGTCGGCCGCGAGTTCGCGTTTGAGCCGTCCGGCGCGGCGTTCCTTGGCCGCGGTCAGCTCCTCGCGCAGCCGCGAGATCACCTCCTCGTCGCGTTCGACGGGGAACGTCGGCTCGTCGCTGAACGCGCGGCGAGCCACCTCGGCCTCGCCCTGGTCCAGATCGAGTGCGTCGATCAGGTGTTCGCGGGCGGCCTCGACCGCCACGGCGTACTCGTCCGCGAGCTCTCGGGAGAGCAGCGAATCGACGCCGGCACCGCGTTCGACCAGCGAGAGCAGGTCCGAGCCCTCGATGGTGACGTCCTGTTCGCGGATCGCCTCCCGCAGGCGATCGTTGGCGACGCTTTCGGCCGCGCTCGCAGCCGCGTCCAGATCGTCGACCGCCGTCGTCAGGCGATCGAGCTCCTCGTCGCCCGCGACGGTGCCGTCCTCGTCGAGGCGCGCGAGGCCGTCCTCGAGCGCCGCGAGGTCGCAGGCCGGCTCGAGGGCCGCGGTTCGATGCACCTCGACGGCGGCCTGCAGGCGGTCCCGGTTGCGCGCGAAAAAGGCGAGCGGACGCTCGGGGACGACCTCGGCGGGGTTCTCGAGAGCGTCGGGAGTGACCTGAACGTCGCCCTCGACGGTGACGCCGGCGAAGGACTCGTCCAGCGCGTACACCGTGGCGTAGCCGCGGGCGAGCTCGGCCAGTCCCTGGGCGTCCTCGACGACTTCGACGGAGAGCTCCGGAATCGCCTCCCGCGCCGCCGAGTAGCGCTCGGCGTCGGTCGTCGCCAGACAGCGCTCGCGGACGCGGACGTCGCCCGGCTTCCGCAGCGGTTCGACGCCCTCGAGGGCCTCGAGGACGGCCGCGTCGTACTCGCGCTCGACGGCCTCGGCGGCGAACGTCTGCACCTCCTCGATGCGCGACCGGCGCGGACTCGGGTAGATCGTCTCGAGTCGCTGGGCGGCGTAGTCGGTGACCGTCCGTTCTTGCAGCAGCCCCAGCACATCGCGGTAGATCTCGCGAGCCCGATCGGTCGCGAGGAAGCCGCCCGGATCGTCGTGTTCGAGCCGGATCGCGCCGCGGGCGATGCGAGCGGCCCGGCCCTGGCTGATCCCCGGCGCGGTCGAGATCGTCGCCACGTCGCCGCGTCGCAGCGCGCGTTCGGGCTCGTCGAGCGCGGCGAGCGCCCGCGCGGTCTTTTCGCCCACGCCCGGGATCGTCTCGAGGTCCATTCGTTCTCGAGGGTCGTATCAAACCGGAGCGAGAAAAACCTCCCGCCCGTCTCTTTTCGTACTCGGGGTGGTACCCCGGCACATGACAGTCGATGCGCTCGAGTATCACCGTCGCACGAAACACTCGCCCAAAAGCGTCCGGGAGGGGCAACCCGGGCTCGACTTCGACATCAAGCCGCGGCCGTACAAGGTGTACGCGGACCTGCCGTCGGTTCCGCTCGCGGACTCGATTCGGCCGCCCCAGCAGCCGGCGCTGTCCGCGGTCGCCGAACCGACGCCCGACGGGGTGGTGCCGGCCGACGGCGAGGAATCTCGCGTCGACCGACTCGACCGTGAAACCGTCGCCACCCTCTGTTACTACGCCGCGGGTATCACGAAGCGGATCGAGCTTCGGAACCGCTCGAAGCTGTTCCGCGCCGCGTCGACGACCGGCGCGCTCTATCACGTCGACCTGTACGCGGTCTGTGGCGACCGCCCCCGTCTCGAGGCCGGCGTCTACCACTTCGACCCGCGGACGTTCTCGCTGGACGTCCTCCGAGCGGGCGACTTCCGGGGTGTCCTCGCGGCCGCGAGCGGGGACGACGCCGTCGGCGACGCGCCGCTGTCGATCGTCGCGACCTCGACGTGGTGGCGAAACGCCTGGAAGTACGAGGAACGGACCTTTCGCCACGCCTTCTGGGACTCCGGGACGACGCTGGCGAACCTGCTGGCGGTTGCGCACGCGCTGGACCTCCGGGCCGAGGTCGTCGCGGGCTTCGCGGACCGACCGGTCGCCGACCTGCTCGGGGTCGATCCCGAGCGGGAAGCGCCACTCGAGATCGTTCCGATCGGCGTCGGCGACGGCGGTGACGGCGGCGACGGCGGGGCCGGGGATACCGCGTCGGACGCGGCCGCCGTCGACCCCATCGACCCCGATACCGAACCCCTCTCGCCGACCGAGCGGGAGTACCCGCTGCTCTACGAGGCCTGGGACGCCGGCGCGCTCGAGGACGGCGCGGCGGCCGCACTGTGGCGATCCGACGGTCCGAGCGCCGCCGACTCGATCGGGACCCGAGACGCCGGCGACCGCGCCCGCGTCCCGCTCGAGCCGGTCGGTCCGGAGACGGCTTCGAGTCGCCCGCTGCACGAGACGATCCGGCGACGGGGTTCCTGTCGGCAGTACGACCCCGACCCGATCAGTTTCCGAAAGCTCTCGACGGTGCTCGACCGCGCCGTCCGCGGGGTGGCGATGGACTGCCGGCGAGCGGACGACCGACGCGGGGCCTCGAACGAGCGTGCGGACGCCCCGCGACGCCCGAGCCGGAACGGCGCCCGGCCGCTGTCGTTCTGCGATCCGTACCTCGTGGCAAACGGCGTCGAGGGTCTCGAATCGGGCAGCTACCACTATCATCCCGAGGCGGGCGAACTCGAGCGCCTCCGGTCGGGCGACTATCGGCAGGAGGCCACCCACCTCGCGCTCGACCAGCGGCTGGGCGGCGACGCTGCGGCCTGTCTGTATTTCCTGACCGACCTCGAGGCGGTCGTCGACGCCCTCGGCGACCGCGGCTACCGCGTCGCGCAACTCGAGGCCGCGCTGACCGCCGGGCGGCTGTACCTGGCCACCTACGCCCACCGAGCGCTGGGCGGGACGGGACTGACCTTCTACGACGACCTCGTCACCGAGTTCTTCGCGCCTCGCGCTGCGGGGCAGACGCCGCTGTTTCTCTACACGATCGGACGGCCGGCGTAGGCTCGCCGAGCGCCGCGAGCGCCTCGAGCGGATCGAGACGCCGTCTGTCCGAACTTGCGCCCTCCGGGTGGCTCGTTATTCGGTCGGCTTCCCAAGGACGGATATGGTACTCAAGCGACTCCTCGGTTCGACGGCGACGCGATCGCTGACGGTGGTATCGGTGCTCTCGGAAGCGAAAACGGCGTTCAGTCATGGCAACAGGGTCCGCGGCGCGCTCTTGCTCGGCGTCGCCGCTCTCGCCTGGAAGTGGGCGATCATCGGCATGGCCGCCCAGGGCGTTCTCAACCTCGTTCGCGGCGGCTCGTCGGACTCGAGTCCGGCCTGAGACCGGAGAGGCCGACCGTTCGCTCGCGTTCGACTCGAGCCGCGAGTGACGCGTCGAAACCGTCGTCGAGCGGTTACTTCTCCAGATACCGCGCCGCCGACCGACAGACGGTGACGCCGTCGGCGAGCGACGTGGCGATCGTCCGCGGCGAGGACTGGCGAACGTCGCCGGCGGCGAACAGCCCGGGTTCCGCCGTCTCTAACGACTGGTCGACGGCGATGGCGCCGCAGTCGGTTCGCGGAACCCACTCCGGGAGGAACGACGCCGCGGGCTCGACGCCGTGTTGAACGTACAGTCCGTCGACGGCCTCGACGTACTCGGCGTCCTCGGTGCGGTCGAACAACTCGAGGCGCTCGAGGACGTCTTCGCCGTCGACGCCGCGGATCTCGGTGTCGGTCCGAACCTCGACGTCCGGGTGTTCGGCGATCCGCTCGCGGAACGCCTCGCCGGCGGCCAGTTGCGACCCCTCCTCGACGACCACGACGCGGTCGGCGTGTTCGGTCAGGTAGCGCGCGTCGGCCAGCGCCCACTCGTCGCTGCCGGAGACGGCGACGGTCTCGCCGGCGTACAGCGGTCCGTCGCACATCGCACAGTAGAAGACGCCGCGGCCGCGGTAGGCTTCGGCGTCGGGGACGTCCAGCCTGATCGGTCGACTGCCGGTGGCGACGACGACGGTGCGGGCGTCGTAGGTCCCTTCGGTCGTGTCGACCGCGAAGCCTCGAGACCCCTCGTCCGCTCGTCGAACGTCGTCGACGGCCGCCAGTCGAACCTGACCGCCGACCTCGCCGAGCTGGTCGACCAGCGTCGAGCGGAGCTCCGGCCCCGTGGTCTCGGGATGGCCCGGTAGATTCTCGATGGTGTGGCGGTTGACGAGCTCGCCGCCGACGGACTCCCGTTCGAAGAGTACCGCTTCGAATCCGCGGCGACCGGCGGCGATACCAGCGGCTAGCCCGGCTGGTCCCGAGCCGACCACGAGAAGGTCGTAATCGTACTCGTCGTCGGAGCCCATGCCAGTTACCCACCGCCCGCCTGTCCCCACTCGCGGTCCAGTCCGTCGCCGTACCGCTCGAGGAGCGCGTCCCAGTTGTCGGGCAGTTCGACGCGCTTCGTCGTCGGACCGCCGAGAGTCGGCCCCATCGCCGCGTTGAACCGGCCGCTCCCGCCGGTGACGAACAGCTTGATGCGCTCGGGATCGGCGAACTGCCGTCGCCAGAGCGACTGCAAGCCGTCGTCCTCGGCGTTCCCGCCGCCGAGACCGGACAGCTCGTCGGCCCGTCGCCGGGCGTTCTCGGAGATGTACTCCTTGATTTCGGCTTTCGTGTACGCCTCGAGCTCCTGGGCGTTGTACGGACAGAGCGCGTAGAACACCTCGAGCTGGGCGCCTTCGTAGCGCTCGTTGGCCGTCTCGGTCTTGAGCCCGACCATGTGCGGCGGCGTGTTACGGATCAGGCTCTCGACCATCTCCTGGTCGCCTCGCGGTCCCGCCTCGAACTTGTACTGGAGGAAGTTGTTGGGCGCCGCGAACGTGATCGTGCTGTCGTCGCGGTCGTAGCCGCGCTCGACGTGCAGCGGCTCCCAGGGGCTGCGCTCTTCGTTCTCGCCGGCGAACAGGCTGAACTTGAACGGGTTGCCGATGGTCGCCATCTCCTTCTCGCCGGGGTGGATGCGGGCGGTGTTCTTGTAGGCCAACCCGAGCGCCCGCCCGACGGTTCGATTGGTGCGGAAGCCGGGGCCGAATGCTGCGGTGTCGGAGTTGACGTCCAGCGCGCGCCGAATGGGGCCGTTGACGACGAAGAGATACGCCCACGAGCCGGTGCTGACCGAGGCCTGGATGGCGTTCGACTTGGGGTCGGCCAGCGCCCGCGCGCCGGCGACCAGCAGCGGCATGTGGATCGGCAGGCAGCCGGCCATCACGCCGTTTACCGCCAGCTTTTCCACCGTGAGGGCCCCCTCGCGGGTCCCGAGCCGACCGATCACCTCGTCGCGCGGCAGGTCCGTCCCCTCGAGCATCCGCTCGACGCGTTCCTCGCTCGGCGGCACGACCGGCAACCCGTCGGTTTTCCCCTTCCGGTAGAACGACTCCGTTACGCCCTCGATATCCTGTTCTTGCCGACTCATGTCACCGATCCCCGCCGGCGACGACCGTCGTCTCGCTTTCGCTTTCGGCGTCCTCGGCGGCCCGCTCCTCGGGCGTCGGTGGGCGCGTCAACTCATCGAGGATTTCGTCGAGCACGTCGACGGTGAGTTGCTCGCGGAAGCGGTCGCGGTCGATCACCTCCGAGATCGCCGGCATGGTGTAGTAGCGCAGCTCGCGGCCGAAATCACGCGCGTTGGTGTCCCAGTCGAGCGCGAATCCCTCGTCGACGATGCCGACTCCCGGCGTTTCGCTGCGTTCGGCCGACTCGATGCCGTAGACCAGATACTTCGTACAGGAACCGCAGTCGCCGATGGCGCCGATGCAGGCGTCGAGTTCCTCGTCGGCCCACGCCTCGATCGCGTCCATCTCCGCGTCGTTTTTGATACGGTTGAGGTGGTCGACGGCGTAGCGGTCGACGGTGACGCTCGGATACGCCTCCTCGAGGCGCTCCTCGACGACGTCTAGCAGCGGCTCCGCAGCCGGTTTTCCGTTGTCGAACAGCCCGATGCGCGCTCCCTCGATCTGCTCGAGGCGCGGGGCGATGGATTTCCGCTCCGCCGCTTCGGAATCGGCCACTGGATCGTACATGACTACCGTGGCATACGGTACCACCTCTCTTAAAGACTGGACTGGCGGCGAGATTCTTGGGGTCGAGTTGCGGACTACCCTAGTCCTCGTCGTCGGTACCTCGCGGTCGCGCTCGCGCCTCTCGACGCGTCGACTCGAGCGGCCGAGCTGCTTTTGATTCCCGAACCAATCACTTGTTCTGGTGACTGAATTCGAACCGTCGGCTCGATATTCGCCACGTCCAGTACGGTTTTCTCGAGGGTGAGACAACACTACCACAATGAGATCGCCGACGATTGCCGTGGTTCGCAACGAGGTCGACGCCGACCGCGAGTTCCACTGCGACGCACTCGAGGGGGTCGTCTCGGACGCTGCGGCCGAGATTCGGACGGTCGACTACCCATCGGGCGAACGACTCGACCTCGAGGCCGTCGACGCCGTCGTTCTCACGGGCTCGACGGCGGGCGTTTACGAGGTCGACGAACGCCCGTGGATCGCCGATCAACAGCGGCTCGTGCGGGAGTTGATCGACCGCGAGGTGCCGACGCTCGGCGTCTGCTTCGGCCACCAGCTCGCCAACGCGGCGCTCGGCGGCACCGTCGAGCGCGTCGGCGCGACCTGCCGGCCCGTCGCGGCCACGCTCGCGGACGACCCGCTGTTCGAGGGCGTCTCGTCGGTCGTGCCGGTCGCCCACGGCGACGCCGTCACGGAACTCGGCGACGGGATGACGCTCATCGCCTCGGCGGCGTACTACCGCGCCTTCGCGACGCGCCACCGAGTGGCCCCGCTGTGGACCGTCCAGTTTCACCCCGAGTTCACCGCTGCCCTCCGCGGGCGACTCGAGGCCGATTTCGACTGGACCGACGGCGAGTACGGCTTCACCGAGACGAACGCGACTCGAGTCGTCGAGAACTTCGCGTCGATCGTCGCCGACGGGGCCGCGAACTCGCGGGCGTAGCGTCGTTACGCGCTCGACGATCGATCGGCGAGCATCGACTCGATCGTCTCGGCGGCGTCGAGAACCGTCGCGTCGTCGAACCGCGAGCCGACGAGCATGAGTCCCACGGGAAGCCCGTCGACCTCGCCGACGGGAACGCTGATCGCGGGGTGGCCGGTCCGGTTGAACGGCGCCGTGTTGGTGACGACGAGGTCCTCGCCGAGGCGGTCGTACTGATCCATTTCGGGGTCGTGTTCGGGCGCCGTGTCCACGACCGTCGGCATCGCCAGCAGATCGTGGTCCGCGAGCAGGGCGTCGTACCGCTCCGTCAGCTCGACGAAGAGGTTCATCCCGTCGGCGTAGTACCGCGAGTGGTAGGCGTCGTTAGCGTAGGC
>NZ_AOHZ01000056.1 GCF_000337215.1 Natronolimnohabitans innermongolicus JCM 12255
TCCCTCGCGCCATCAGAGATGTGTATAAGAGACAGAGGCTGCCGCGAATCCGTTCCGTGACGCCCTCGTCGGCATCGGGTCGGTCGAACCCCTCCTGTAAGAGTCCGATCGAGAGCGCCTCGGCGTCGCCGTCGAGTCGCTCGTGGTACGGTTCGACGGGCACCGACGACGGCTTCCGCAGATCCCGTTCGTTGCTGCCGGCGATTTCCGAGAGGACGCGTGCGGTCGTCTCGACGTCCCCGGCCATCGGCCCCGGATGATCGATCGCGTGGGCGAGACCGACGCAGCCGGTGTAGGGGACGAGTCCGTAGGTCGGTTTGTGGCCGACAATTCCACAGAGGGCCGCCGGCGTCCGGACGCTGCCGCCCTGATCGGTGCCGATCGCAGCGTCGACGTCGTCGGTCGCCACGAGGACCGCGCTCCCGCCGCTCGAGCCGCCCGCGAGGCGTTCGTCGTCGTGGGGGTTCGTGATGGGGCCGAACGCGCTGTAGCCCGTGCTCGTCATGGCGAAGTCGTCCATGTTCGACTTGCCGACGATATCGGCGCCGGCCTCGAGCAGCCGGGTGACGATGGTCGCGTCGACATCGGGAACGTACCCCTCGACGACCTGCGAGCCGCAGGTCATCTCGACGCCGGCGACGCAGACGTTGTCCTTGATCGCGACGTCCATCCCGTCGAGGTCGCCGCCGTCGTCACCCGCGACGTAGCACGCGCTCACCCAGGCGTTGTGGGGGTTCTCCGAGTCGGGAACGCGCGTTCCGTGCGTTCGCTCGCGTCGCTCGCCGCCGCCGAGTCGCGGCGTCGGATCGTACGACCGGACCGTCTCGTAGGCCTCGGTGCGCTGCTCGATCATCTCGGCGAAGAACTCGAGTTCGTCGGCAGTGAGATCCAGATGCAGCGACTCGGCCAGCTCGCGCAAATCGTCTTCCGTCGGCGGTCGAAGCGGCATACCGGAGCAACGGTCCGGGCGGCAAAATGAGCCGTTGGCCGAAGCGGTGACTCTCTGTCTCTCGTGACCGTCCAGGCCGTCTCATACGGTTTACTGTCCGTCAGCTCCGGCGAACCGCCGCCCGGGCCGCGGTTGCGCCGGGACATCGGAACAGCAATCCGTCTCAGTCGTCGCTCGGAACGCTCCCGGTCGGGCCGTTGGCGGTCGGGTTCTCGTCGATGAACCAGCCGTCTTCGGTCGCGTTCTCGGCGATGTGGGGCTGGAAGACCCAGGCCGCCAGGGCGACGATCGGAATCATCGTCAGCCCGACGATGGCGTAGCCGACGTGGAGGTTGGGCAGGAATGGCGCGGCGAAGACCAGCGGGTAGATCGAGCCGCCGACCGAGCCGATGCCGCCGACGACGCCGGCGACGGACCCCGAGTTGTCGGGGAACATCGCGGGCACCTGCGCGAAGATCGCGCCCTCGGAGAACGCACAGCCCAGCCCGACGAAGAAGCCGGCGAGAACGGCCGCGTAGATGTTCCCGGTCAGCCCGGCGGCCGTCATGCCGAACATCGAGAGCACGACAAACACCAGCGTGATGAACGTCCACTGCTCGCGGAATCGACCGTCGAACCACGGCAAGGGCTCGAGTTCCCGACGTGCGAACACGTCGCTGATCCAGCCGCCGAGCGGTCGGAGCAGGCCGGCGGCGATCGAGAACGTCGCCGCGAACGTCGCGGCGATCACCAGATCACCCTGACCGAACCCTTCGCGGTAGTACGTGCCCAGCCAGCCGTTCATCGCCAACTCGAGGCCGAAGGTCATGACGTAGGCCGCCGAAAGGACCACCGCGCCGTGGCGGGTGGCGACGTAGAGCCACTGTTTGAGCGTGACGCCCTGCTTTGCGGCCTGCCGCCGTTCCTCCGTTTTGGCCGCGTCGCCGAACAGGAGGTAGACGACGCCGAGGACGATGGCGAGGACGCCGGTGTAGAAGAAGGCGGCGCGCCAGTTCGACGCGAACAGCGGACCCGCGTACCCCTCGCCGAAGATTCGCGGTAACGTGAAGTACGCACCGAGACCAGCCCCAGCGTTACCGACTCCGGCGAAGATCCCCTCCGCGAGTCCGAGGTTCTCCTCTTCGAACCACTGGGCGACGTGCTGGATGCCGATGACGAACGTGATGCCGGCCAGCGAGGCGACGATCCGCGAGGCCGTAAACACCTCGTAGGTCGTCGCGAACGCACTGATGATCGAGAAGATGCCGACGAGCACCAGCGTGAAGCCGGCCGTGATCGGCGCGCCGAACCGATCGGTGAGCGGTCCGATGACGATTCTGCCCAGCGGCACGGCGATGACCGCCGCGCTCGAGACGATTCCGAGCTGGGCAACCGAGAGACCGAACTCGTCGGCGATCCCCTCGGTAAACGGGGCGAAGGAAAACCAGATGACGAAGCCGAGGTTGAACATCGCCGTCGCCAGCAGCAAGTTCTTGTACTTCGCCTGAATCATCGGTCACTCCCTCTTGACCGCGGTTCGACCGGCAACTTCGGGTCCGAACGGCATGACCGTTTCTGAACGCGACTGTAGTGTAACTGCGTTTTCTTGTGGCCGAACGACCTCATATTTCATCTATACTTGGACGAGCGAACGCCTATAAGCGTAGTTATTACTTAGTTCTAACACTGGTGTGCAGTAACTATCTCACTAGATGTCCTCTAGGACTGGAACGCTGCAGACGGGACCCGCGGCTCGGTTGTACATTCGACTGACGCGGACAGAAAACCACACACTCGTCACTAGTTAGTCGATGGTCGAGAAAACTCGCAACGATATCTCACTCCTCGAGGTGTTCGATCCCTTTCTTCGAGACGTTTGCCTCCGTGATCTCGCTCGGCATCCAGTCGGGTTTGTCGTCGGGGGCCGTCTCCTCCCACGCCCAGCCGTCGTAGATGTGTACCTTGTCGGTGCCTTTCTCTCGGAGTCTGAGTTCGACGCGTTCGGCGCCCTCTTCGCTCGAGCCAGGCTCGAGTCGACGGGCCGCTTTCAGTGCGGCCTGGCGGGGCGTATTGCCGGAGAACACGCTCGACTCCTCGCCGTCTGATTCGCGCAGTGCAAAGTTTCGTTTCCCATCTTCGCGTACCATAGATTTCGCCTCCGTGTCAATCCAGCACACGATCCGACATAAAGATATCCCCCGAAATCGACCGACTGCGGCGGTATCTTTAAGTGGATAGCCTACGGCAGTCTTTCGCAATATCCCTTCGTTGCGCCGGTCGAGGACCGTGTCCTGTCCCCGTCGTTCCGGCAGAATTCGATCAGTTGTCGGCCGTCGAAAACACTTAAGTATATCCTACGGCGAAGTTCGTCATAGAATCCCGCGATGGTACGGAAAAAGAAGCTGAGTCCAAGCGGTGCGAAAGACGAAGACGGCAACTATCACAACGTTCACCTCAATCTCCACGAGGACGAACTCGCAGTCGCGGGGATGGATATCGGTGACGAAGTCTTCGTCCGAGTCCGGGACGGGAAGATTATCATCCAGAAAGCCGACGAGGACGACGTCGAACACGAGTTCTGACAACGAAGTTTTGCGCTGCGGGCCGCCTTCAGCGGCCCTCGGCAAAAATTCGATTAAAGCCTCCTCCTTTTTCTCCGCTCCTTCGTTCGCGCCGAGTCAGTCGTCGGCCCGCTCGCCCGGCCTTCGGCCTCGCTCGCGGTACTACTTCTCGTAGTGATCAGGCCCCTCGAGCTATGCGTTCCCCATTGCTTTCGCTCTCCCAGCGGCGCGTTCTGATATCCGCTCTCCTCTTTAGGTGCACCTAAATTATATGTGACTGTCTTTTTTAGGTTAGCCTAAAATGGTCGGCGCAACACTCGACGACATCAGACGGTGTATCGAGTCGCTCGCCAGCGACTCCGGATCGTACTACCTCGTTTGCGCTCGCACGGGAGAGCGGCCGGTTCCCGCCACGGGTCTCTCCTTCGAGAGTCGGACGACGGCTCGAGCGGCCGCGCGAGCGACCGAACAGTACCGCGGAGCGCTCCGGCAGTACGATCCGCACGTGCCGTACTATGACGTGATCGTCTGTTCGCGCGCGGCGGACGGCACGGCGGTCGATGGCGAGTCGTCGGCTACGGCCGCCGACCTCGAGACGCGGTCACCGGCCGATCACGACCCGAATCGATCGGTCGTCGACTTCTGTCACACCGTCGCGGGCGCCGTCTTCGAGACGATCGACGACTCGTCGCACGCGGCTCTCGAGGACACGATCATGGACACCTACTTCGAGACCGCCGAAACGATCGACGACCCCGACGAACTCTGCCTTCGTCTGCTCGAGAGCACGGCTGTGGAACTCGAAGATTCCCTCGAACCGGCCGCCCAGCGCGACGTCCTGTTGGCGGCCGCACAGCGACTCCCCGCGCGACCGTCGGGCGACGACCCGCTCGAGGCGACGCTGTCGCGACTCGAGTCCGTCGCGTTGCTCGAGTCGTACGCGATCGAACCGACGGTCGACCTCGACACCGGCACGCGGTCATGGGCCGTCACGCTCGAGGACTACGTGCTCGGCCGATCGGCCGACCGCGCGGTGACGCTTCCGATGGTCCTCGAGTTGTTCCGTCGGTTTCCGAGTCGAGACCTCGCCGTGGCCGCCGCGTCCTCGCCGGATTCGAACTGGCGGATCGACGTGACGACCGCGCCCGCCGACGGTCCGAGCGGCCTCCTCAGCGTTTCCTGGGGTGAGCGATGACCGTCACGACCCGCATCCACCGGGCGCGAGAGCGAGTCGACGCCGAGCGGACGCAAACCGACGAGACGGTCGCGGCCCTCGAGCGCTTCGCCCGCGCGCTCGAGGGGATCGAACCGGCGTCGCCGCCTCGGACGGCGGCGTCGACGGGCAACGCGACGGCGGTCTCGACCTCGGTAGTCGACGCTCGAGCGGCGCCGTCGCGGTCGCCGGATCGGTGTCGAGCGGTTCGGGACGCGTTCGACGAGACGGTTCGGGAGGCGACGCCGAGCGCTGCTCGGCCGCCGACGCTCGCGGAGCACGTCCGGGACGAACTCGGTCCTGACCTCGCGCTCGCCCTGTCGCCGGAGAGCGACCGTCGATTCACGCCCGACGTGAAGGCCTGTCTCTTATACACATCTC
>NZ_AOHZ01000057.1 GCF_000337215.1 Natronolimnohabitans innermongolicus JCM 12255
CGCCATCAGAGATGTGTATAAGAGACAGTCGCTCTACGGCGATCGTCCGCGGTCGTATCCGGTTCTGGCGACGATGTGCCAGCTAGCGGCGATCTGCGAGCGGTGCCAGCGCCCGGTCCGCGATCACCTCACGTGTCGAGTCTGACGCGCTCGAGGACGAGATTCGCGGACCGGCCCTACTGTAGCGCCTCGAGATCGAATTCGAAGGCCGCCACGGGCACCTCGAGGTCGTGTTCGACGAGCACCTTCGGGTGGACTTCGCCGATGACGCCGACCTCCTCGCCGTCGACGACGACCGCGGCCGTGCGGCCGTCGATGAACGTCGGGTGGTCGGTCGGCGGCGTCTCGAGGTCGACGTCGAACTGTCGACAGAGCGCTTGCAGGCGCGCCTTGGCGTCCTCGTAGCCGGCGTCGTGGCTCGCGAGGACGGCGCCGACGTGGCGGTTCTCGCCGACGCCGGTGTTCTCCGATTCGTCGAGTCGCGCGGTGAAACCGATCTCGGAGAGGTACTGGGGATACGACCGGTGGGTATTGCGCTCTAAGACCATCAGCAGCGAGGGGAGCGTCCACGTCCGCAACATCGTGTAATCCTCGCTGTAGACCTCCTTGATCGTCGTCGGCTCGCCGGCGCCGTAGGCGTCGGTACCCTGCTTTAGGTCGACCCGCTCGTAGTTCTCCGCCTCGTTGATCATGTGGAAGTTTAGCATGTCCTCGAAGCCCAGCCCCACGAGCTGGGTGCGCGCGGCGCGCTCGAGTCGCGAGCGCTCGTGGCGGCCGCCGACGGTCCCCACGTCGGGGTAGGTCGGCTCGAGGTCGTTGAAGCCGTAGGCCCGGCCAAGATCGTCGATGACGTCGAGCGGGTGGAGGACGTCGACGCGGTAGGGCGGGATAGTGACCTCGTAGACGAGATCCCCCTCGTCGTCTTCCGCCCGCTCGGCCTCGAGGCCCGAGCGCTCGGCCAGATCGATCACTTCGTCGGGGTCGAGTCCGATGCCGAGGATCGTCTCGATGCGATCGTGGGCGACCGTCTTGGTCTTCGTCGAGAAGTCGGGACGGACGATCTCACCGTCAGCATACTCGACGGTGACCGCCTCGAGGGTGGCACCGCGGCCCGCGAGCGCGTAGCAGACGATGTTCAGCATCTTGTCGATCGTCCACTGATCGGTGCCGGTCATCTCGACGAGCAGGTCCCGCGAGTCGGCCGACACTTCGGTTCGCCGGCCGTTGATCACCGGCGGGAACGAGAACAGTCCGAGATCGTCGTAGATCGCGGGATAGCGCTCGTAGTCGGCGACCAGATCGGCGTACGTCCGTCCGGTCGGGTGCTCCTCGAGCACCTCGGCGGGCGTCAGCTCCTGGTCCGAATCGAGCGGGACGAAGCGGTCTCCGTCCGGTTCGACGCCGACGTACTCGATGGTCGGATTCCCCTCCGTGGCGGGACTGCCCTTCAACATGGTCAGATCGTGAATCCCGATCGCGCCCTTCGCCCGCTTGCGCCCCATCGTCGCGTGAAGCTTCTCCTGGAGCTGAATGAGCGAGTCCAGACTGTCTTCGTCCAGGTCGATGTCGCGGACGATGGCGCCGGTGACGTACGGACGCTCGTCGGGCACGGACTCGTCGACCTCGATGGTCCAGTCGGCGTCGTTCGTCGAGGGGACGTGGAGGCCGCGGGCGTCGCCGTAGTGATACCGCAGCGAGCGCGCGACGCCTTCGACCGAGAGCCGATCGAGGCGGTCGGGTGCGAACTCGAGTTCGAACGCACCGTCCTCGGTCAGGCCCTCGAACTCGAGGCCGAGGCCGAACAGGTCGTCTTTCAGTTCCTCGTCGCCTTTCTCCTCGCGTCCGGTCAGGTCGCGCAGTTCGTCGGGGTCGATGTCGACGGTTGGCATCAGTAGGTCACCTCCGCGTTCCGCAGGAACTCGAGGTCGGCGAGCGTGCCGTGGAGGTCGCGGATGTCTTCCGCGCCGGTCGTTAGCATGGCTAATCGCTCCAGGGCGAGCCCCCAGGCCATCACGTCGCAGTCGACGCCCAGCGGCTCTAACATCTCTTCGCGGAAGATGCCGGAGTTACCGATCTCGATCAGTTCGCCCGTCGTGGGGTGGGTGCCGAACAGTTCGAACGACGGTTCGGTGTAGGGGTTGTAGTGGGGTTTGAACTGGATGTTCTCGATGCCGAACTGGGCGTAGAACTCTTCGAAGGTGCCCATCAGGTCTCGCACCGAGAGATCCTCGGCCATCACCCAGCCCTCGATCTGGTAGAACTCGAGGAGGTGGGTCGCGTCCAGGGTGTCGTTTCGGTAGGCCTTCTCGATGCTGAAGAAACGCGCTGGCGGTTCGATCTCGCCGATCTGCTCGCCGGAGAGGTGGCGCGTCGACAGCGAGGTCGTGTGGCCCCGAAGCGCGAGCGCGCGGGCGAAGTCCTCGTCCCACGGCGAGTGATAGCCCTCGCTGTCCTCGCCCAGCCCCTCGCGGTGGACGCGCTCGACGTCTTCGACGAGGTCCGCCGGTAACTCGTCGATGTGAGTGGGTTGCTCCATGGCGAAGCGGTCCCAGTGGGTCCGCGCCGGGTGGTCCTGGGGCATGAACAGACAGTCGTTGATCCAGAAGTCCGCGTCGACGTGCGGACCGTCCATCTCCTGAAAGCCCATGCCGACGAGGACGTCCTTGACGCGTTCGGACATCTGGCGGAGGATGTGAACCTTTCCGCTTTCGACCGCCTCGGCGTCGGCCTCGACGTTGTACTCGGCGAACTCGACGCTCTCCCACTCGCCACTGGTGAGCAGTTCGGGCGTGACCTGCCCGACCGTCTCCGCGGTTTCGATCCCGGCCATCAGCTCCGTGACGGCGCGTTCGGTCAGCGTTACCGCACGAACGGTCGACTCCGTGCGCTCGAGCAAGCCCCGCCGCTCGAGTTGCTCGAGCGTGTCGTCGTCGACGTCGACGCTCTCGACCGGCGCGTCGCCCGCGTCGGCGAGCGCTTCGAGGGCGTTCGCCTCCGCGTCCGCCCCGGGATCGGCGTCCGGGTCGGCCGTGATCTCGCCGCTGTCGATCGCGCCGTACCCCTTGCGGGCGTAGTTCGAGAGCGCGATGTCGACCTGGGGCCCTTCGAGCCCGGAGGCGCCGATCACCGGTCCCATCTGGGCGGAATCGTCGTCGGCGTCGGCCTCGAGGGCGGCCTCGTAGAGTCGCACCTCCGGAAGGCTCTCGTCGGCGTACTCCGCTCCCTCGTCCGTGAGGGCCACTGTTTCGTCGACGCGTTCCTCGACGGCGACCAGACCGTCCGACTCGAGTTCGAACGCCGCCCCGGTGACGGTCTCGGGCGGAAGATCGGTCGCCTCGGCGAGGGCGTCGACGGACGTCGCCTCGTCCGCGCTCGCGGCCTCGAGGACCGCGACCTGTTGTGCTGGAAGTTGCATTCGCTTGTTCGTATGGCTGCGTGTCGATCAGTTAGCGGTTCCGATACTCCCCTCCCGGCGAGTTTCCGCCAGGAGGTACGGGACGGTCGGTTTCACCGCGTGCACACGGGTGGCGTGCTCGCGGGTCCACCGAGCCGAACTCACCGTCCGAAAACGAACCCGAATCCACGACTGCAACGCGGCGGTCGTCGGCCGATACCGGCCCGAACGCGGGATTCGGATGCCATATCTTCGCTCTCTCAATGCACGCGCAAAAACCTTGCGTCGACGGGAGCCTGGCCGTGTTTCGGTGATGACCGACGGTCTCGCTCCGGCGACGTTTGTATATCTGTGACCATACTTACATTAGCTCGGCTTGGCGACGTATTCAGTACGAGAGGATGGTGGCGAGTCGAACGCCGACTCTCCGACTCGTTCGCCGATCGCTCTCGCTACTGAGAGACATATGGAACGAAAACAACTGCTATCGCACGACGGAAAGACGCTAGCGGCGCTGTACGGCGCCCTGCCAGTCTCGCTTCGCTCGAGCACGAACCGATTCCGAAACGCACTGATGTACAGTTCGGCGTATCTGGCGCTGATCGCGATGGCCGAGGTGGTCGTCGTCTCGGTCATTCTCGACCTGCCGCCGACTCCGGCGGCGCTCGTCGTCGGCCTGACCGTGTTCGCCATCTACGCGAACGATCGACTCGCGGACGCCGATACCGACGCGCTATCGAATCCCGGTCAGGCGGCGTTCGTCAGGCGACACCGCGAAGTGTTGTACGTGCTGGCTTCGATCGCCTACGGCGTGGCCGTTGCACTCTCGGTGCTCGGCGGCCCGCTCGCGCTCGGGATCACGTTGCTCCCGGGCGTGTGCTGGGTGTGGTACGCGACGGACTGGATCCCCGGCGGCGGCGGACACGCTCGGCGGCTGAAGGACGTCTTCCTCGTCAATACGATCGTCGTCGCACTCGCGTGGGCCGTGACGCTCACCTTCCTCCCGCTCGCGTTCGCTGACGCCGCCGTAACCGGAACGACGCTGTTCGTCTTCGTGTACTTCTTCCTGCGCGTGTTCACGAACACGGAGATTCCGAACGTCCGCGACGTCGAGGGCGACCGAGCGATCGGCGTCTCGACGCTCCCGGTGGTGTTTGGCGTCGATCGAACCCGACACATCCTCACGGGAATCGACCTTTCGACGGCCGGGCTGGTGATCGCCGCGGTCTCCGCCGGCTATCTCACGCCGATTCTGGCCGTTCCGCTGCTCGCCGGACTCACCTACTCGCTCGGCGTCACCGCGTTCGTCGGCCGGTACGAGAACGAGCGATTGCTCGCCAGGGCCGCCGAGTGTGAGTATCTCGTCGTTTTCGCCGCACTCGTGGTCGCCGTCGCGGTGTGATTCGAGGCGACCTCGCTTTCGAATCATAACCACGACGACGACTCCCGCTCGGTTCGGAACGACCGCTCGATGACATTTTTCGCGGGTGCGTTTCCCTGTACGTTTAATAGCTAACGGGGCTATCCACCGATATCGGTGTTCTCCCCTACGATTCTTTCCGGTGTGCTTCTCGTGACCGTCGCGATCGGCACGGCCGCAGCGCTTCTCGCGTGGCGAGAACGGCCCGAACCGGGGGCCGTCCCGCTCGTCGCCCTGCTCGCCGGCCAATGTCTCTGGTCCGCGTTTCTGGTCTTCGATCTTCAGGCGTCGACGCTCGACGCGAAACTGTTCTGGGCGAACGTCAGGTGGATCGGCGTCGTCGCGATCCCCGTCGCCTGGGTGTTCTTCTCGCTCGAGTACACCGGCCGCGACCGCTACGTTCAGCCGCGCTACGTCGCGCTCCTCTCGATCGTTCCGGCGATCACCGTGGCGCTCGCGCTCGCGGACAGTTCGTTGCTCTACACCGACTCGAGTCTCGTCAGCGAGAACGGCGCGCTGTATCTCACTCGCGACCCCGGGCCGTGGTTCTGGGTAATCGCCGCCTACACGTACCTGCTGGGACTGCTCGGAGCGCTCCCGCTTCTCGAGTTGATCTGGCACGATTCGCGTCCGTTCCGCGGGCAAAGCGCCGCGCTTCTCGTCGGTATCCTGGCGCCGTGGACGGCTAACGCCCTCTTTCTCGCCGGGGCGATTCCGGTGCCGGGACTCGATCCGACGCCGGTCGGATTCGCCATCTCCGGCGTCGCCTATCTCGGCGCGCTAACCCGGTTTCAGCTGTTCGGCGCGAGTCCGTCGCCGACCCCCCGCGCCCGCCGTCTCCTCTTCGAGCAACTCCCCGACGGGGCCATCGTCATCGACGCTCACGACGTTATCGTCGACATCAACGAATCCGGTGCGGCGATCCTCGGAACGTCGCGACGATCCGCGCTCGGCCAGCCGATCCGAGTCGTCGCACCCGAGTCCGTACTCGTCCAAACCGACGATCCGACGGCCGAGCAACGCGGCGTCACGGGCCGCCACGACGATCGACTGTACGACGTCACCGTCACGCAGATTACGGACGTCCGCGACCGTACGATCGGCCGCGTCATCACGTTTCACGACGTCAGCGAGCACGTCCGACAGCAACAGCGCCACGAGGTTCTGAACCGCGTCTTTCGACACAACATTCGCACCGAAACGAACGTCATCAGCAGTTACGCGACGCTCCTCGCGGACGACGACGATCGAGGGGCCGCCGCCAAAATCACCGACAGCGCGGCGCGAATCGAGTTGCTGGCGACGAGGGCTCGAGAGATCACCGACGTCTTCGATCGAGCCCACGAACCGGCCGACCCCGTCCCGCTCGAGTCGTTGCTCGAGGACGCGCTCGCGCCGGTCCGGGAGGAGTACCCGGACGCTCGCATCGAGTGCGACCCGGTCGACGACGTCCACGTCGACGGCGTTCTCGAGCCGGTGTTTACGAATCTCGTCGAAAACGGTATCGAACACGATCCGAGCCCCGAGGCGGACGCGACCGTCCGAATCGCCGTCGAGACCGCGGACGATGGCGATCGGGTCCGCGTACACGTTACGGACGACGGCCCCGGCATCGACGGCTACGAGCAAACGATCCTCGAGCGCGGGGCCGAGACGCCGCTGGAACACAGCAGCGGGCTCGGCCTCTGGCTGGCCAAGTGGGGGACCGAAATCGCCGGCGGAGCGGTGAGCTTCGATACCGACGGCCGCCACGGCACGACCGTTATCGTCGAGGTGCCGGTACTGACGCCGCCGCGATCGACTGACGACTGATAGTAGGCCGCTGCTGACTGACCGCGGCGCTTCTCTGACCGCCGTTCCGCGATCAATCGCGGCGGCTCCGGCCCCCGCCCGAGAGTCGCGTCGTCTCGAGTTCACCGGCGTCGACCCACTCGAAGCCGTCCCGTTCGGCGCTCGCCGCCGTCGTCGTCTCGGCGGGATCGAACGGCTCCTCGAACTCGATTCGCGTCTCGCTCGGTCCCGAGGCTGGCAGTTCGGGGAGGAACTCGTCGTCCTCGAGGAGGCCCTCGACGGAGACCGCACCGCCAGCTCCGAGAGCGGCCCCCAGCGCTCGATACCGGTCGTTCTCGGTCGCGAACTCCTCGCCAGTACCGAAAGAATCGTTGGTCACGCGGGTCGTCTTCGTCGTCCCCGTGAGAGTTCCGAAGCCGTCGTCCTCGGGGTCGTCGTCCGCATCGTCGCTCCCCGCGTCGGTGTCGTTCGGTTCGTCTCGAGAAGCCGCCCGTTCGCGTTCGTCCTCGAGTATCGACGCCGCGGCGTCCCGCGGCGAGGCGTCGACGCTCCCGTCGTCGGACACTCGCGAAACCGTCGGCGACCCGCCCTGCAGACGAAACCCGCCGGCTTCGCTCTCGTTCCCGCCCCCGCTCTCGGGTTCGGCTTCGTCGATGAGCGACGCGACCGTGGCCGAGTCGCCGCCGTCGTCGCTCGGGGCCGCATCGCCATCGCCATCGACACTGCCGTCGTCGGTCGAAACGCGGTACTCGAGGACGTTCGATCGGCGATCGGCGCGCTCGACGGCCCACTGCGGCCACGGTCCGTCGTCGTCCGCTCTGACCGCTGTCGACGCGCCGTCCGACCTCGACGCTCCGCTATCCCTCCCAGTAACCGACGTTCCGTCGTCCGGAGCGTACGCCTCGAGTCCGTACTCCGGCAACAGCGGTCGGTCGAACGCCGCGAGGCGCTCGCCGTACCGATCGCGGAGCGTCTCGAGTTCGTCCGCCTCGACGAGGGCGGCCCGCCAGCGGTCGGTTCCCGCCGAGAGCAAGACGAGGGTCGCGTCGGTTCCCGCGAGCAGTCGCTCGTCGACCGCACGGAGGACGGCGGGCAGGTTGTCGTCGGCCAGCGGCGTTTCGGGGTAGGTAACCGTCGTCTCCCGTCGCCGCCCCTTCGGATCCGTCGCGGCCAGTTCCAGCCGGTCGCGACCGTTCGCCGCCGGTCCGGTGCGCGTCCACTCGAGCGACCAGTCGACCGACGCGAAGACGGCCTCGAGTTCCCGACCCAGCGCCCGCTGGGCGTAGCGAGCCGAACAGGTGAGCCCGCGGTCGCTCCGACAGATCAGCCGGCGGACCGTGGCCGTCCGGTCGCGCGCGTCGGCGAGGACGTCCGCGAGCACCGACTCGAGGGAGCGGTCTTCCTGTCCGGGCGGAATCGTCGTCCGGTACTCCCGGCGCTGTGCGCGGACGTCGTCAGGCGTCACGCCGAAGGACCCGAGCACGTCGGCGCAGACGACGACGTCGCGGTCCGGATCGCCTGCTCGGCCGGAAGTCATCGCCCCGACCTACTCCGCGCCATCGGATATGCTTTCTCCCGCCTACACGTCGAAAAATCGACGGAGCGATCCGCCGGAAATCCCTCGGAACCGTCGGACTGCGCCGCGGTATGGTCCTCTTATCCGATCAGTGAGGGACCGCTACACTGCCAGCGCCCTACCGACGACTTCTGACGGCGCAGACGCTTCACTCGGCGGGTGTCCTCGAGTAGTCCGTATTTACCACGTTCCGCCGCTCGAAACAGTCACCCGATACCAACTGATTATTTATTTTTACTGGTCTTGTTGCTGGTTCTCGATGAAGCTCACTCGATGGCCGACGATCGCTGTCAACAAGGCGTGGGAAAAGCGTCCGCGCCGCGTCAGTCGCAGCGACAGACGGCGGCTCGCGGACGTCCTCGAGTCTTACGATAGCTACGACGAACTCTTCGTCCACGCGGGTCTGAGCGACGTCAACGCGGCGTTCGACGGAAACCCTTACGACGTGCTTCGCGAGGAGTTGACCGACCAGTTCGAGTCGGTCCTCGCACCCGGCTTCACCGACTACTTTCGGGAGTCGGGCGTCTACGACAGACAGCACTCGCTGCCGATGCACGGGACGTTCTCGAAACGCTTCCTCGAGGACGCCGACTACCGGACGCGCGACCCGGTGAAGTCGATCCTCGTCGAGGGAGAGTATCGGTTCGAGGACTGCACGCACCGCGATACCTTCGCGGCAGACGGCTGTTTCGAACAGCTCTACGAGGACGACGTGTTGCTGGCCGCGATCGGAACGCCACACTGGAAGTGCTCGTACCTCCATCACATGGAGGCCAAGTACGGCGCGCCCTACTCCGTCGAGCAGACGTTCGAGGGCGTGATGCACGACGACGGCGAGACGACCGAGATCGAACAGGACACCAACTACTACGACAGTATCTTCTGGAGTTTCAACAAACTCAAACTCCAGCGCGACCTCGAGAACGCGGGCGTGCTCGAGACCTACGACCTGAACGGGCTGCCGTTGTACGTCACGCCGATTCGGGAAGTCGATCAGTTCGTCCGCACGCAGATGGCCGACGATCCGTACTATCTGGTTACCTGATAGTCGTCGGTACAGACCGGTAGTCTCTCGTTTCGGTCACTGATCGCCGTTATTTATCACCGTTGATCATTAGAGTCTGTCACGGAGCGGCGGCGGTTGACAGTCGACAGTCAACGAATATACCGAGGCAAAACGGGTCGGTAGTCCGGCTCGAAAAGCGAGAGTCGTCAGATCGCTTGCGGCGGCTCCTCGAGGCGGCGGTCCGATTCGGTCTGCTCCGTCACCGTGGCCAGCTCGTCCGGCGAGATGGAGAGCACCTCGCCGTGGCGGTTCGTCGTGTTGAACGGGTTCACGAGGAGTTCACCGCGGTCGGTCGACTCGAGGTAGACGTACGCGCTGGCGTGGGGGAGACTGGAGATGTGTTCGTTGAGCGTCCGCTGGCGTTCGAACGAGCAGAGTTCGTACCAGCTCTCGTAGTCCGACTCTGGACCGGCGGCGAGGACGCGCGCGGAGCGCGAGCAGGTGTTCTCCGATCCGGCCGGCGAGGTGTCGTCGATGCCGACCTCCGCGGCCGTCGCGAACGCCACCCAGTGTTCACCGTCGACCGGGATCGTCTCGGCGTAGTAGACCGAGGCGTCGGCCACGCCGATCTGCTCGGGTCCCGGCTCGGGATTCGACCCGTTGATCTCGTACCGCGACAGTCGGTACAGTCGCACCTCCTCGGCGTACGAACAGTCCATCCCCCAGAAGATCGCTTCGGGAGTAAACGTCAATTCGACCGCTCGCCACTGCTGGCTCCCCTCGACGATCGGACGGAACTCGCCGTCCTCGAGGAGGCCGATGGCGCTTTCGGCGTCCGTATCTCCCGTTGTCGCCCAGATCGTCCCCGAGTACCGGTCGTAGTAGATGCCGTGGAAGTGACGCCGGTCGTCCGTCTCGAGGTAGGTCTCCCAGGTGGCGCCGTCGTCGTCGCTGACGAGGATGCGTGCGGGCTCCTCCTCGAAGGTGTACTCGGCGAAGAAGACGCGGTCGTCGGCGACGCAGACGGAGGTCGGAAGCGCGCCCATGGGACCGGAGTCGAAGGGGAGTTCGTAGACGTGACTCCACGAGTGGCCGTCGTCGGTCGAGCGATAGAGGTGGTGGCCGACGGTCGCGAGGAGCACGTCGTCGGCGACCGGCCAGACGTTCGTCGTCGTGTACCAGCCGGTTAGTCGATTGAGTAGCCGTTTCGTCCACCATCGGTTCAGCGGCCCGTAGTTGACGCGTTGCTTGCCCTCGAAATCGATATCCGGGTTCGGCAACGTTCCGTGCGCGACGAACTCGCCGTCCGGCGCCACGTGCCCGACAGTCAATCCGCGCGTCGCGTAGACGGTCTCGCCGCGGGTCGATCCGAGTTTCATACGCGAGCGACCATCTATTCGAACTTAATTATCCGTCGTCTTACCGGACGTCAGGCTGACGCATCGACCGTATGGATATCCTGTAAGTATCGATTATCGTCGAAACGATTGACCGATTGACGAGTGCAGGCCGGGACGCCGATCCTCGAGTTCGGCACTGTCCGAACCGACCGTTCGATCGCCCCGCAGCGCTCGCCCTATCGTCGTCGCG
Source organism: Natronolimnohabitans innermongolicus JCM 12255 (assembly GCF_000337215.1). GTDB lineage: Archaea > Halobacteriota > Halobacteria > Halobacteriales > Natrialbaceae > Natronolimnohabitans > Natronolimnohabitans innermongolicus. Next base: position 10,778 of record NZ_AOHZ01000057.1, read on the forward strand.
GCGACTCGAGTTCGATCTCGCTGTCCTCGAGCAGCTGTTCGACCTCCTCGCGTTTCTCCTGGTGGTCCTCGAGGAACTCGCGCATGAGCTGGGCGGCCTGTTCCTTGCAGTCGCCACAGAGACGCTCGCCGCTCGTACACTCGTCGTAGACGCGCTTGGCGAACTCGTCGTCGTCGCTCGCGAGCAGGTAGGCGTAGAGTTCGTAGACGGGACATTCGTCGGCCTTGCCGCCCTTCTCGCGGTGTTCTTCGGCGGTCTCGCGACCCCCCGTCGAGGCGGCTTTGACCTTGTCGTACCCCTTCTCGGGGTCGTCGAGCAAGGAGATATGGCTCGCCGGAATCGAGGAGGACATCTTCCCGCCCGTCAGGCCGGTCATGAAGCGGTGGTAGATCGACGACGGCGGGCGGAAGCCGTAGCCGCCGTGGTCGACCTCGACCTCGCGGGCGAGTTCCTCGGCCTCGCCGCGCTCGAGGTCGAAGGCGTCGACGTGGTTCTCGTAGACGCGTTTCTCGCCGTCGACGGCCTCGATCAGCGCGTCGAAGGCGTCCTCGGTCGCTCGCCGATCGAAGAACCGGGTGCGCGGCCGGACCGGCTCCATGCCGGCCTCGCGTAACTTCGTCAGCACCGAATCGAGGACGTCGGCGCCGACCGCAAGGTCGGAAAGCGGTGTCTCTTCGATGGCCTCGGCGACATGAACGCAGCGCAGCGTGTCGTCGTCGAAGTCCGCGGGCTCGAGGCGGTCGTAGAAGTCGGCGACGACCGCGCGCTCGTCGTCCTCGAGTTCGAAGCTGGCGTACGCTTCGCTCACCTTGAAAAACCGCATCCGCTCGGCTAAGTCCCGAGCCAGCCGAACGTGGGGGTCCTGGTCGGGCCCGACCGGAATCACGGTCGGTTTCGGCTCCTCGAGTTGCGGGTAGAGGATGTCGGCCATCTGGGTGACGACCGACTGCATATGCGAGACGTCGGTCTCGCCGTCGAAGCCGTAGATCGCCTGGAACTCCGAGAAGTTGGCGTCGGCGCCGAGTTCGAACGCCAGATCCTGTAGCTCGCGGTTTTCCGACTGGCGGTAAAGCGTGCCTTCCTCGGGGTCGAAGCCGAGTGCGAGCAGCGAGAGGAGGTAGTCGCGGGCGTGTTCGTCGATCTCTTCCCAGCTCATCCCGCGGGCCGCGTTGGCTTCCAGGTCGGCGATCAGGCCGTAGGCGTCGGCGCCCTGCTCCTGGTGCCAGATGATTTCGTCGAAGACGAGCTTGTGACCGATGTGAGGATCACCCGTGGGCATGAAACCTGAGAGGACGGCCGCGGGCTCGTCGTTCTGGAGGGCCTCGGCGACCGGGTGATAGTCCCGGTGGCCGAAGATAACGCCGCGGCGCATCAGGTAGTGGGGGTTTGGCACCTCGTCTAAGATGTCGTCGAACTCCTCGATACCGAACTCCTCGAAGAGCTTGCGGTAATCGGAGACGCTCGAGGAGCCCCAGGGGTCCAGCGCGACGTCGTCGGCGCCTGCAGCGCCACCGTCGGAACGAAGCGTCGACGAGGATCGCTCACCACCATCCGTCGCCGGTTCCCCGGTCGTCGGTTCCTCTAATTCCGGCTCCTCGAGTGGGTCGTCTCCGGTCATTAGATTCGTCTTGGCGCGCCAGTTCGCAAAAGCCTTCGGCTTCGCCGCTGGATCCGTCTCGAACCGCGCTGGCGCGCGCCACGACCGTTCGGTCCGCTCACGGCTTCGCCCGCAGGATTCAGTCTGCTTACCGTTTCGCCCGCGGAAATCGACATAACGCGCGTATAAGAACGAGGTCGCTCGCCGACGGGAGACGTATGGCCGAACGTAACAGACGGACGGTACTGGTCGCTGGGGCAGCAGCACTTACTGGTGGGGTGCTCGCTTCAGTCGGGACGAGCGGTGCCGACGAAGAGTGCTGTGAATCTGTACTGGTCGAATCGAACGGCTGGTCGTCGTACCGGGGCACGGCGGCCAACACCGCGTATGTCGAAACCGACACGTTCCCGGAGCCGGAGACGGTCGCCTGGACGTACGCGTACGAGGAATCCGACGCCGTCGCCGCCGTCGACGACAGGGTCTACGTGCGGATCGACGACGAGCTTCACGCCCTCGATGCGGTCGACGGAAATCGGCGGTGGAAGACGACGGTGGCCGGCGCGACGGGAACGCCCGCGGTCGCCGACGAGGCGATCTTCGTCGCCGGGGAGCGGCTGACCGCGCTCGACGGACGCGACGGCGACGTGCTGTGGGAGGTGTCGGTCAACGGGAGCGGATCGATGACGGACCCGGTGATCGCCGACGGGACGGTGTACGCCGTCGCCGCCGAGTCGCTCTACGCGGTCGACGCTCGCGACGGCTCGATCGACTGGCACCACGACGACATCGAACTCGAGGCGTTCGTCGAACACGGTGAAGACGGCGAGGAAGAGGTGCGCTCGTTCGCGTCGAACCCCGTTGCCGTCGCCGACGGCACCGTCTACGCGTCCACCTCGCCCGAGGGATTCGTCGCCCTCGATGCCGACTCGGGCGATCGGCTGTGGACGACGGACCTGCGGACGGGTGGTGACCTCGTCGTTCCGACCGCAGACGGCGTCTACGTGTCCGGGTTCGAAGCAGGTCACACGGCCGGCGAGGCCCATCGGACGGAGTACGAGGGCGAAGCCGAGCCCGTCGGACCTGGGCGGCTCGACGAGTCCGCGGACCGCTTCGTCGAGTCGACTGCCTTCGCGACGTCGGGCGAAGTGCGGTTCGTCGTCTCCGAGGACGGCCGCCACCTCGCGGCGTGGGACCACGACCGCGAGGAGTTTCGGTGGACGTACGACGACTTCGGCGAACACGGCCTCTTTCAGTGGCCCCTGATCGTCGGGGACACCGCCGTCGTCAGTTACGCCCCCACCGGTTCCGAGGAAGAACTGGACGGGTTCGAGGAGACGGCCGAGTTCGGCACGGAGTCGGCGATCCTCGGGATCGACCTGGAAGACGGATCCGAACGGTGGTCGATTCCCACCGCGCCTCTCGAGGGATTCGACCCCTCGAGCGAGGGCTTTCCCTACGTCGTCAGCGGGAACGCGCTCTACGTCGCGGCCGACGAACTCGTCGCTATTCGACCGTCTGCGGACGACGACGGCGACGAGTCCGATGCTGACGGAGCGGACGATGAGGACGAGACCGACGACGGTGAAACCGACGATGACGGCGGCGACGCACCGACGGACGACGAACCGGGAGACGAAGACACCGACGAGCTGTCGGCGGACGACTCCGACGGCGAGACCGACCGCGACGACGACACCGAACCGGGCACGGGGCGCGGAACCGACGACACCGAGTCGAACGGAACCGCCGACGGGTCCGGTTCCGACGCATCCGACGAGTCCGACGGCACGCCCGGATTCACCACCGGTGCCGGGCTGCTCGGCGGCGGTCTCACGCTCGAGTGGCTCCGCCGGCGAGCGACGGCGGATGAATCGACCGAGTGAGCCGATCGATCCGGGTCGCGGCCGGATTGCTATCGCCACTGAAACGATTTCCACACCCCCACCGATCGCGACGCCGTCCAGCGATCGGGCGCGTGTTGACTTTCAGCCTAAAGTGAAGACGCGCCGCGACGAACGGCCGTCTATGCAGATTCGGATATTCGGTCACGACGTCGGCGTCGACGACTCGAGGATCGACGCCTCCCCCGAAACGATCCGCGAGCAGGTCCGCGAGTACGAGGCCGGCGAGCGGTCGCCGCTCGACCTCGAGATCGGCTAATCACGTTTCGGGGCGTGGCATCTCCTCAATCTCTCGAATTCGGGCCGTTTTTTCGACGGCCCGATACTGACGTCGCCACGCGTCCTCCGGGAACAGTCCGTTCCGGTCGAACAGGTCGCGGGCCGTCTCGGTGAGCTCGTAGAACTTGTACGGATAGTCTCGAAGCCGTTCGCCGGGTTCGAACTCGCGCTCCCGAACGACGTCGACTCCCTCGAGGGTCTTCAGGTGCCGGCGGATCGCGTCGTCGCTGAGCGGGGGGTTCATGTACTCTAATTCTTCGACGCTCGGCATGCCCTTCGGGTGCCCGACGATATCCGCGAGGATGTCTGCTCGCTTCTTGTCGGTCGCCTTCTGGAGCGCTCGCCACGTATCGAACCCGTTGTCCGCGTTCTGTCGAGGTTCCTGCGTGGTGGCGACCGCTGTATCGGGCCTCATACGTTCCTATTCGTGATCGATCGTCATAAACACTTGCATCTGAATGAGTGTAGTACCACAACTAGTTCCACGTCAATCGAACAGAGATCACACAATTAATACGACTGGTAAGACGACCAGCAGACGATGGACGGCGACGACGCTCCCTTCGGCGCGGCCGCAACCGACGGTGACGGGTACCCCACCAAAGACGAATTGCTCGACGAAATCGAAGACGTACGCCTCTCACCGAGTGAACACCAGCGGATCAAGGATCTGCTGAACGGCGACCGAATGGACCGCATCACGGGCCACGACCGACGGTATCTGGTCGCCGGTGCGGGCGGCGAGTCGGGAGCCGTAACTCGACGCGAGATCGTTTACGATCGGCTCGATTCACGGACTGATCCGCCCGCGACCGCGATGCAACTCGAGGACTTCGGTCTCACGCCCGAGGAAATTCGTCTGTGGACCCGCGTCTTCGATATTCTCTGCGGACGGGCGACACACATCGTCGCCGTTATCGAGGATTTCGACGGCGGCTACGTCTGGGAGCTCGGACTGCTGTTCTCACCATCCTACCGAGAGAAGGTGTGGGTGCTGAAACGGCGTTATCTCGACGAGAAAACCGAACGCGAACAGTACGCGAACGGAATGGCCGCCTCGCACGTCGAACTCCTCCTGACTGGTGACAACGCTTACGAATGGGCTGACGTCGACGAGCTTCGAGACGGTATCGACGAAATCCCGTGACTCGAGCGATATCGTTCGTTTCTCTCCACGGAAACTCATCCGCCTGCCGGTGTTTCGTCGGTCCTCCGGTCTGGACTCTCGAACGGAACGACCTGCTGTCATTCTGCGCAGGTTTTTGTCGTATTACGAACGACGACCGTCACGGGATTGATGTCGCATCGCAAAACCGAACCGGACCACATCGCCCACGAACTGGTCACGAACACCGGCACCCCCGCCAGATTCTCTCTGGTGGACGACACCCTCACGGTTCCGACAGAGCCGTACCGAAGCGGAACGCCGCCAACCGTCGAACGATCCGTTTCGCACTTCGACGCCGTCATCGAACGTGCCGACGTCGTCGACGGCGGGCTCAACGTCGCCGGATTCGGCGGACTCCACCTTTCGGCCTCGGAGTGGGAGCGAACCGGATTGGGACGACACTGGAACGCGGACGACGCCGCCGTCGGCGAGCCGTTCTCGAACACCGACCGACGACTCGAGGTGTGGGCCAGCCGAGAGGACGCGTTCTACGAGACCGACCCCGAGCGGTGGTCGTTCGACCACCTCGAGGCGCTTCCGGAGGACTCTCCCCTGATCGAGGAGTGGGAGCCGTCCGATACCGACATCCCCGACCGACCGCCGGTTCCACTGTCGTCTCCGAAGTTGACGCTGTACGTGCTTCACGCCGAATCGGCGACGCCGCGGTCACGCGGATTTGACCGGCTCGAGGTCGGACGGCTCAGCGGCGTCGAACTCCTCGACGACCTCGAAGACTGGCCGACAGAGCCCGAGGTCGCGTCCGTAGATATCGATCTCTCTCCGCCGCCTCGACACCCGGATATCGACTACGACGCGCTCGACCCACTGGCACAGACGGACGCCGTCCTCGAGGCCGTACACACGATCAATCGACACGCAAAGCGGTTCGATGACGAAGCCGACCGAGCGTATCGACTGGGGGACGGTGCTCGAGCGCGCGTCCGTTCGCAAGAAGGCGCTGTACGGAGCGAAAACCGTCGCGGTTCATCGACTCGCGAAGGCAGCCTCCGAGCGGACGCGCATCGTCCGGCACAAACTCGACGGAACTCGTGTGATGTACTGTTTTTACTTCGGCGAGGAGTATTCGTTCCACCAGCCGCTGGATGCCGTCGCAGACGAGGTACTGGACGACGTCACAACCGACGAGTTGCAGACGACGGTGATCGACTTCGAGCCGTCTGCAGAAACGCGGACCCTCGAGCAATCGCTCCAGGAGGCGCTTCGTCTGCTCGCTAGCCGCGGCCTCGACGCCAACGACTATCTCGACGCGAAAACGGTCGAAGACTACGACTGGGGCTACGAACGCTCGACGACGTTCGATTGTCTCGAGACGACCGACTCGAACGAACCGGTCGTCGACGATCAGTAACGGGGAAAGCGGTAGTGTCAACCGTCTGGGCGCCGAGTCCAGTCCATGCGCATTCGACCGTTCGGCCACGACGTCGACGTCGACGACTCGAGGATCGACGCCTCCCCCGAAACGATCCGCGAGCAGGTCCGCGAGTACGAGGCCGGCGAGCGGTCGGCGTTCGACCTCGAGGTCGCGTATCCCGACGACTTCACCGGCTCGGTTATGCGAGCGATGGCGGCGATTCCGTCCGGCGAAACCCGGACCTACGGCGAGCTCGCGTCGGAACTCGAGACGGCGCCGATCGCGGTCGGCCAGGCCTGCGGTCGCAACCCGGTTCCCGTCATCGTTCCCTGTCACCGGGTCGTCGGCGCTGACTCGCTTACCGGCTACGGCGGCGGCCTGGATCTAAAACGACGGCTGCTCGAGCACGAAGGGGCCGCGATTCTGGGTTCGAGCGACCCGTAGCGCAGGTCCGCCTCCGATCGCCGCTCGGTCTCTCTCGGAAATTTATATTCCTGCCGTGCGATGGTCGATCATGCCCGGATTTCCCATCCTCACTGATGCCGACATTTACTCGCAGTTCGAGTACGCACAGGTCGTCGACGCGATGCGCGAGGCGTTCGCCGAGCGCGCCGCCGGAACCCTCGAGGCCCCGCCGCGCTGGTCGCTCGAGGCGGGCGACGGCGACCTGGTCTTCACCGCTGGCGCGGCCGCGGGACCGGCGAACGTCGCCGGCTTTCGAGTCTACGACACACATGGCGCCGGCGAGGACCACACGCAACTGGTCGCCGTCTTCGACGCGACCACGGGCGCGTTCGAGGGACTGCTGACGGGCAACGCCGTCGGCAGGCTCCGGACGGGCGCCATCGGCGGCGTCGCGATCGACGCGCTCGCGCGCGACGACTGCGAGACGCTCGGGGTGATCGGCAGCGGCCCGCAGGCGCGAGCGCAGGTCGGCGCGGCCTGTGCGGTCCGCGCGTTCGACGAGGTGCTGGTCTACAGTCCGACCGCGGAGAGCCGCGAGTCGTTCGCGGAGACGGCCGGCGGCGAGGTCGAGCCGCCAGTCCGCGCGGTCGACGACCCCGAACCCGTCGTCCGCGAGGCCGACGCGCTCGTCTGTGCGACGAACAGCGAGGAGCCCGTCTTCGATCCCGACTGGCTCGAGGCCGACACCCACGTGACGACCATCGGGCCGCGGTTCACCGACGCGCACGAACTCCCGCTCGAGGTGGTCGACCGCGCCGACGTTATCGCGACCGACTCGATCCCGCAGGTCGACGCCTACGACCGGGAGTATCTCGTGAACGGCGAGGACTACGAGCGGATGGTCGGACTCGCCGACGCGCTCGAGGAGCCCGCCCTCGGACGGACGAGCGCGGACGAGACCACGCTGTTCTGCTCGGTCGGCCTCGCGGGAACGGAAGTCGTGCTCGGGAAGCGGTTCCTCGAGCAGTTCGCGTAGCCGACGTGCAACCGAGTTTCTCGTGTGGAAACGGTCGATTTCCTCGCCGGAGACGACGTCGTTTACGGCGCGACGACGGACAACCTCACACTTCGCGTCGAACCGTCCCGGCTCCCTTTTGCGCTCGAGCACCGGTTCCCGAACATGAACGGATCCCTTCGTCGCCGCGAGATCCTGGCGGGAAGCGCCGGCGTCGGACTCGCGAGCGTCGCCGGCTGTACCGACTTCGCGAATCCGGGCGACGAGGACGGAGCCGAGTTCGACGTCGACTCCGCGGCCGTCGTCTCGCAGCACGAACTCGCGACCGTGGCCGGCCTCGAGGTACTCGAGGCGGGCGGAACGGCCGCCGACGCGGCCGTGGCCGTCGCCTGCTCGCTGTCGGTCGTCGAGCCCTGGTTCTCCTCGGCGCTGGGCGGCGGCACGTGGGCGCTGTACTACGACGCCGAGGCCGACGAGGTGACCAGCGTCGACGGCGTCGGCCCCGTCGGGAGCGAGGCCACGGCCGAGGATTTCGAGGAGCGAGCGGGCGAGGACGGCGTGCACCAGGCCGTCGTCCCCGGCGCGTGGGACGGCTGGATGCTCTGGCTCGAGGCGTACGGGGAACTCGATCTCGACGAGGTGCTCTCGCCGGCGATCGAGACCGCCCGCGAGGGGTATCCCGCGAGCCCGGAGCTGATCGACTGGCTCGGCACCCGGTCCGACCAGATCGACCGCCGGCCCGCGGCCGCCGAGATCTACCGCCCCGACGGCGACGCCCTCGAGGAGGGCGACACGGTCTATCAGGAGGAGATGGCGGAGACGTTCGAGGCGCTCGCGGCGGCGTACGAGGACGAGTTGGACGAAGCCGACGGCGAAACCGATGACGAAGACGGGAACGGAACCGACGACGAGGCCCGCTCGGCGGCGATTCAGGCCGCCCGGGACTACTTCTATCGCGGCCCGATCGCCGAGGCCATCGTCGACCGCTCCGACGAGGAGGACGGCTACCTCACGCTCGAGGATTTCGAGGCGTTCGAGGCCGAAATCGTCGATCCGATCTCGATCACCTACGACGAAAGCGACGGCGTCGAGGTCTACCAGAACCCGCCGAACAGCCAGGGAATCACGCAGCTCATGGCCCTGAATGTCCTGAAAGCGGTCGACTTCGACGACCTCGAGTCCGACGACGCCGACGCCGTCCACGCACAGGCCGAGGCGATCAAACTCGCCTTTGCGGACCGCTACCACCACGTGGGCGACCCGGACCGGGTCGACGTCCCCGTCGAGGACCTGCTCGACGAGGACTACGGCGCCGAGCAGGCCGACCGGATCGACCCCGAGGAGGCGATGGAGTGGCCCGTCGACACCGGTCTCGAGTCGGAGACGACGGCGAACGCGGCCGACGCCGACCATACGACCACGTTCCACGTCGTCGACGAGGACGGCAACGCGGCCGCGGTGACGACCAGCCTGGGCGCGCAGTTTCTCGTCGTCGGCGACACCGGGATCCACCTCAACAACCGCATGCGGATGCTCTCGGTCGAGGAGGACGATCCCAACCGGATCGAGCCGGGGTACAAGGTTCGCCACACGTCGAACCCGTACATGGCGCTTCGCGACGGCCAGCCCTACGTTCTCGGCGGCAACACCGGCGTCGACACCCAGCCGCAGGGCCAGACCCAGCAGTTCCTCCACGTCCACGAGTTCGGCCACGACGCCCAGAGCGCCGTCGATCACCCGCGGTTCGTAAGCAGCGCCTTCCCGCCGACCGATCATCCCTGGGTGCCCGCGAACGAACTCGAGATGGAGGAGTTCCCGGAGGACGTGATCGCCGACCTCGAGGCTGTCTCTTATACACATCTCTGAGCGGGCTGG
>NZ_AOHZ01000058.1 GCF_000337215.1 Natronolimnohabitans innermongolicus JCM 12255
CGTCGCTCGCCGAGTGGCGGTACCGATCGAGACGCAAAAGACGGGACGCGTCGGCGCGTTCACCGGTCGAAACACAGCGCGTAGTGATACGGCGGGATATCGACCGCCTCGGTCAGCGTGAGCTCGGACGCCGCCTCGACCGCCGCGCGAGTCGCGTCGGGCGCGAGTCGAAGTTCGGTCGGCGGGCCGCGGGCCTCGCCGTCGACCGTCGTGGTCTCTTTCGGTCGGTCTCGCCAGTTGACGACGATGAAGCTGCCGTCTTCGACGAGTACGTCGGCTATCTCCTCGACGAGGGGTGTCGGGTCGTCGACGCCGTGGAACGTGTTCGCGATCACGGCGACGTCGACGGACTCGGGGAGGTGATCCGCGAGCGACCGAGCGTCACCCTCGAGCGGAACGACGTTCTCGATCTGCTGTTGCTCGGCGATCGCCTCGAGTTCCGATAGCAGCGACGCCTCGAGATCGAGGGCATAGACCGTCCCAGGATCCACGATCCGGGCGGCTGGGAGCGCGAAGTAGCCGTCCCCGCACCCGATTTCGACGACCGTCTCGCCGCTCGAGAGGCCGAAATCTCGAAGCGTTTCGCCGGGCGTCGGCCACAGCTTTCCCCACCAGTCCCAGTCCGGTTGTCGGGTGTTTTGGAATCGGCTCACGCGCCGATATTCGGTCTTCGAGAGTTAATCTCGTCGGTCTTGGAAGTCTGGAATTGTCTCCCAGACGACACACTCGATTCGGTCGGAAGCGTTCGACTCAGTTCGTTCGAGCGCCGATGTCTCGTAGCTCCTCGAGTCGATCCGACTCCACTCCGGCCAACACCACCGCGGCGAAGACTGTCTCGGTGTCGGGTCGCGGCGCGTCGCCGCCGAGGACGCCCTCGCCGACGGTCGACTCCAGGGCGCGTCGTCCCTCCGCGATCGCCTGCCGGTTGAGCCAGTTCGGCGGGCCGCCGACGATCAGCAGACCCCGATCCGCGGTCGCGGATTCGCACTCGAGGCTCGACTTTCCGTGAATCCCCTTCCGGACGACGGTCTCGACGGCGCTGACGGCTTCTGCCGTCTCGACCTCGCGTTCGGTCGGGAGGAGACCGAGCCCGAACCTCGAGTCGGTCGTCTCGACCGTCTGGTCACCGTAGCCAAGCGCCACGACGGCCGAGCCGTTGCCCAGAACGCGCTCGAGATCGCTCGCGTCGAGAACGGTCTGTGCGACCGGCCCCTCGCCGTCGCCAGCGCCGCCGCCGGCGAAGACGGCCGTCACGCGCCTCGCCAGTTCGCGGTTACACCGATCCCGAGCGTCGGCGAGGGTCTCGCCGGGACGGAGCCACTCCTCGTTGTCGAACGCGATGATCGCGCTGGCGAGGCCGTCGAGTCGCTCGAGCGTCGAACCCGCGTACGCCGCTGCGTCGGGACGCGGCGGGCCGCCGGCGTCGGCTCGCACGCCGCCGGAGTGGGGGCTCGAGGCCGTCCCCGTTCCGTCGTCAGCGTCGGGATCGAACTCCCGGGTAGCCGGCAGCGTCGCGAGGACGTAGACGGGCGCGTCGTAGGCGCGCTGGAGCGCGGCGACGAGCGCCGGTGCGACCCCGCCGCCGGTCGCTCCGCCGAGGCCGACGGTCACGAGAACGGCATCGGCGGCGGCCGGCGACCCGCGTTCGAGCGCCTCGAGTAACTCGTCGGCGTGGGTCTCGCCGAGATCGAATCGCCGCTCGAGGTCGGCGTCGTCGCCCGTCTCGAGGCCGGTCCCCTGGCCGTAGCGGTGGCGGTGCGATTCCGGTACGACCGTTCGTTCGAGCGCGGAGTCGTCGGTATCGAAGACGAAGACGTCAGTGAGAAATCCGTGCGTCGCCGGCTCCGCGGCTCGAATCGCGTCGGCGATCCGACAGCCCGCGCCGCCGACGCCGATCACCTCGAGTTGCATGCCGGGATACTCGTTCGAGGGGGACTATCACGGTTGCGCTCGAGTGCGGACTCGAACGGAGCGTTCGGGCGGTAGAATCGCCCTCAGGGGGTCAGCCGCTCGATCGACCGCCACTCGATCCCGCCGTCGTCGTCGACCAGTGCGAACACCATCGTCTTGCGAACGCCGTGGGCGAGTCGAACGTCCAGCGCGAGGTCGCGCGGTTCGAAGACGACGCCGTCGGGGTGGACCCTGACCAGGAGTTCGGAGTGACCCAGGTCGTCGACGGACGCCACGTCCGCGTAGGTCCGGAAGTCGGCGCCGAACTTGTAGCCCGTCTTCGGGACGATATCTCGTTCTCGCAGCGCCGTGTAGACCGCCAACCGCCGGTCGAATCGCTCGCCTTCGACCTCGCGGCCGCGCTCGCGGAGGGTTTCGGGCTCGAGGGCGATCGCGCCGCGCTCGGCGAGGTAGGCCGCCTCGAGCAGCGAACACTGCAGCGTCGGCTCGTCGTACTCCCGCCCCTCGAGGGGCTGGCCGTAGAACGCCTTCTCGTAGAGTTCTAGCGGTGGGTCCCAGACGACGACGCGGTCGGCAAGCAGGTCGGCGTCGCAGTTCTCGGGGAGCGGTGCCTCGGAGGTCCCCGTCGGGTCGCGTTCGTCGACCTCGAAGTAGGTGATCTCGCTCTCCTCGTCGACCACCGCGAGGACGCCCGCCTCGAGTTCGCTCGCCGGGACGTCGGTCCGCTCGCCGATCACCCGCAGCGGGTACTCGATCTCGCCGTCGCCGGGGCCCTTCCCGCGAGGAAAGACCGCGAAGTCGACGGCGCCGGCGCCCGTCGGCGGGCTCGAGATCCACGGCTCCGCCGCGGGCGAGAGGTAGAACCCCCGCGAGCGCAGGTCCGCGTAGACCAGAAATCGGACGCCGAACTTCTCGCCCGGTTCGCGGGCGACGAACTCCCGAAATCCGAGCCGGTCGCCCGCGTCGTCGACGACCGCCTCGAGGTCGCCCCGATACAACAGGTGTGCCGCTTCGACCGGTGCGAGGGCGATCTCGTTGCCCTCGAGCGGGTAGCCGTAGCCCCGCGAATCGTGATAGCGCTGGCGCGCGTCCCGTCCGACACGGACGACGCCCGCCGCTTCGTCGAATCGCCCCTCGAGTGCCATACGCGAGTGTTGGACGGGCGCGCCTAAGTGGCTGCGGATCGCCTTCCCGTCGTCGCCGTGTGGTCCGTCATCAGTAGCGGTAGCGGCAGTCGAGTACGAACACCCGATTCGACCATCTTGAAAGCCCCTGGCCCGCTCCAGTCGCGGGACTCGCCGTGGTCCTCACCTCACTTCGTTCGGTTGCGGTCCTCGCGTCGTCCGGCTTCCCGGACCGGGCCAGCCCCTTTCAGTCCCACCCACCGCAGCGGCTGTTCGGGCGGCTGTAGCGCAGTGGTTGGTCCCGCGCCGAGCGGCACGTCGTGACTGGGACTCAGTCGTCGGCCGCGGGCTCGGCCTCGAGCGACCGCGCCAGACCCCGTTCACACGTCGCGTCGAGACAGCGCGTGCCGCTGCGGGTCTCGAAGGTAGGGAGCCCACAGCCGCACTCGCCGTCGACGACGCCGGCGGGAACGGCGAAGCCGGTGTCGCAGTCGGGGTAATGCTCGCAGCCGGCGATGAGGCCGCCGCGACGGAGGATCCGCAGGTCGCCGTCACACTCGGGTTCGGGGCAGTCCCACTCGCGGTCGAACGCTTCGCGAACGGCCACGTCGAGGGACTCACAGGATCGATCCAGACAGACGTCGAAAGCGAGGCCGCGCTCGACGCGCATTCGCGGCAGGCCGCAGTCGCACTGTCCGTCGCGGATCGTCGCATCCGACGGAATGCCGTAGCGCGTTCCGCAGTCGACGCAGTGGACGCCGCTCGAGCGCACCAGCGTGCCGCCGCAGTCCGAACAGGTCCCGACGGGCGTCCCGGCGGCCGACGCCGGATAGTGGGCGAAGCCGTCCTGTTCGTGGGCGGCGATCCGAAGCGTCTGGGTGTCCTTTTTCGCCAGCAGCGTGAAATCGCCAGCCCGGTCGCTCGAGACGCTGTCGGCGCGGGTCAACCACGCAACGGGCTGGTAGCCGTCGCTGTCGTGGACCAGAACGGTGTTGTCGGGTTTAACGATCGTCGTCACTCGGCCGCGGTACTCCTCGCGGTCGCCGTTCTCCGCGATGACGGTACAATCTCCCGCGAGCACGCGAATCGCGTCGTCGATCATGGACGGTCTGGCCGCGGGATGGTATTTAAACTCGAGGCTGGTCACGCGCTCCGCGACGGACGGTCTCGATACTACGGCGACGGGTTCAGCCGTCGCTCGCCTCGAGGGCGGTCTCGACGCCGCTGATCAGGTTGTTCGGCGTCGTCCCCTGTTCGTCACGCCAGTGGACCTCGCCCGCGCCGTCGACGGCGAACGTCGTCGGCGTGCCGTCGACGTCGTAGCGGTCGAACACCGCCCCCTCATCGTCGACGCCGACGGTCCAGTCGCCGTCCTGTTCGGCCCACCAGTCGGCCAGTTCGTCCGCCGATTGGGATCCTCCGGAACTCTCGTCGATGACGGTCAGCACGTGCACGTCGCCGTCGAGTCCCACGTCGTAGGTCTCCGCGAGGCGATCTCTGGCCTCCCCGACGCGCGGGAGCATCCCGCGGCTCGTCGGACACGTGGTCCGAACGCAGTTGACGAGCTGTACCTGTCCGTCGTCGGGGATCGTCACGGTCCCCGCGTCGCTTCCGGGAGCGTCGACGGTCGTAACCTCGAGCGTGTCGTCTTCACTGGTGTCGCTGTCGTCGTCGCCCTCACTGTCGCCGTCGCCGTCGTCGTCGAGACAGCCGGCCAGAGCTACCAGCGCCAGCGTCACACCCGCAACGAACGATCGTCGATCCATGTCGATCATCGTCCTCGAGACGCGAATCTGTCCCGCTCGAGTTCGACTGACGGCGCGATTCCGGGTGTGTGTTTCCCTTGCGTCGTTCGCCGCCTCGAGTGCGCTCGAGCGACCGTCGCGACCGAGACGCGACAGTGTCTTTTAGTCGGTCTTCTTGAACGACACCGTATGGACGCGTTCGATCACGAGCATAGTGACCGAGGGTCGGCGAAGACGGATCCCGTTCGGCACCTCGAGACGCTCGAGGACGAGGTCGCGACGCTGAAGCGACGGCTCCGGTCGGCGGACAGCGACGGCGACGCCGACACGAACGTCGACGCGGCGACAACCGATCTCCGCGCTCGATTCGAAGCCGCCGCCGGCGAACTCCAGGCGGCCGTCGCGGCGGCAAACGGCGGTCACGAACCGATCAACAGACGAACCGGCGGAACGATCACGCCGCTCGAGCCGGTTCCCGCCGACGTCGCGCTCGCCGACATCGCCCACGCGCTCGCCAACCTGACACGGTTTACGGGACAGGGCCGAGACCACTACAGCGTGGCGCGCCACGCCGTCCACGTCAGCCACGAGGTTGAAGCGCGTGGCGGCAGTCCAGATGCGATCCGCTGGGGACTGCTCCACGACGCCACCGAAGCCTACCTCGCGGACGTCCCCGCGCCGGTCAAGCGCAGCCTCCCGGGGTACACCCACGCCGAATCGGAACTCGCGGCGGCGGTCCGGGACGCGTTCGAAATAGAGCTCTCGAGGGCCGAGCGACGACTCGTCCACGCAGCCGACAAGGCCGTCGGCCGGGACGAACTGGCTCGCCACTTCCCCGACGGCGGGTTCGAGCGACCGGCTCTCGAGTTCGACGCGGACGCGCTCGAACGCGAGTGGCGGACGGGCGCGGCCTCGAGCGATACGGAACGATTCGTAGACCGGGCGAACGAACTCGATATCGAGTGCGACTAGTTCGTGCGACGTCTCGAGTACCGGTCGAAATCAGACGCGAAACGATCGAAAACGGGAGAGTACGTTACTTCAGCACCGATTCAGCCATCCGCTGTGGCAGGCCGAGAACGAGCGCGACCAGTCCGTCCGCTTCCTCGTCGTCGCGGAGGTACGAGCGGAGTTGCTGGCTGGCCATCTCGACGAGGACGATCAACACGAGGACGACGACGATACCGGCCATCATGTCTCCGTAGGCCCGCATTCCCTGTCGAGCCTGGATGATGTATCCGATACCGCCGCCGCCGAGCAGTCCGAGCGTAACGGCCTGCCGGACGTTCACCTCGAAGATGTACAGCGTCCACGCGATAAACGACGTCTTGACCTGACTCAACATCCCGAAGATGACCGTCTGCGACTGGGAGGCTCCCGTCGTTTCCATCGCTTCGATCGGCCCCGTTTTGACCTCCTCGAGTTCGTCCGTGAAGAGTCGGCCGAGATTGCCGATCGTGCTCACCGCGACGGCAATCGTCGCCGTTACCGCAGACAGTCCCGCGAGCGGGACGAAGATCAGGAACCAGATCAGCGCCGGAATCGCCCGCGAGATGCCCATGATCGTCCTGAACAGGAAGTTAAACGGGAACGGCATGACCCGTCCGCTTCCGAGGACGCCGAGCAACAGGGCGAGCGGTACGCCCATGACCGTTCCGGCGAAGCCGATCGCCAGCGTGATTCCGGATTCGCGGAAGAGATTCGCCTCTCCGATGAACTCCCAGTTCGGGGTGTACCGCTGGAGCCGATCGACGAACGTCGGCAGCTGGTTGACGAGATCGCCGACCGAGAAGTTGATCAACAGCAGCGAGCCGTAGAACGCGGCGGCGAAGGCGACCGCCAGCAACGCGTACGTAACCCACCGAATCCGGCGCGTTAGTTTGATCTTCTCGAGGCGCTGCTCGAGTGTGGAGTCCGTACTCATCGTACCGCCTCGGTCGTGGTGTCGGTGTCGTCTCCGGAGAGGAACTGTTCCATATCGATTCCGCCGTAGATGTCGTCGATCACGTCGAACGTGAGGTCGTCGCGATAGCCGTCGAAGACGAGCTGGCCGTCGGCGAGGCCGATAAACCGCTGTCCGAACTGGCGGGCGAGGTTGACCTGGTGGAGGCTGATCATCGCCGTCAACCCTCGCTCGTCGGCCGCCTCGAGGAGATATCGCATCACGTCCTGAGCGCTTCCTGGATCGAGGCTCGCGACCGGCTCGTCGGCCAGGATGATGTCCGGGTTCTGAACGAGCGCGCGGGCGATTCCGACGCGCTGTTGTTGTCCGCCGCTCATCTGTCCGGCGCGCTGTTCTGCCTCGTCGAGCAACCCGACCGTTTCGAGGGCGTCGAGCGCCTGGAGCTTGTCCTCCCGGTCGTGAGTTCGAAGGAGGCTCGTCGCCAGCCCGGTCCGTCCCAGCGCGCCGCTAAGCGCGTTCGAGTACGCGCTCATTCCGTCGATGATGTTGTGTTGCTGAAACACCATCGCGATCTCTTCTCGAGGCGAGACGACGGGCCCGTCCTGAATCACTACCTGTCCCTCCGTGGGCTCTGTGAGTCCGTTAACACACCTGAGAAGGGTTGACTTCCCCGACCCCGAGATTCCGAGAACGACGGTGAACTCACCCTCGTTGATCTCGAACGAGACGTCGTCGAGCGCGACCGTGTCCCCGTACTCTTTCGTAAGGTTCTCTACACGAATGCCGGCCATTATTGTACTCTCTATCTGGTGTTGCTGGCTGCCTGTTTAATCGCCGTCGAAATCTGCGGACGGTACTCCCGGTTAGTCGTCGAAGTCCTCGAACTCGAGGCCGAGGTCGTCGAAGACGTCGTAGACGTACTGGTAGTCGTCGCGGTCGGCCTCGTCGATACCCGTAAACCAGAGTTCGTAGTCCTCGTCGGTTCCCTCCGGAATGAGGTCCTCCTCTTCGGCGTCGAACAGCGCCTGTTCGATGTCGTCGCGGGCCGGGTCGTCCCAGTCGCTACGGGCCATGATCGGCGCTCGAGTCAGCGACTCCGAGACGTCGAGCAATCGCAGCTCCGGATTGTCGTCGTCGTCGATGTCGCTGCCGGCGCCCTCGTACTCGGCCGAGTGTTCGACGAACTCCTCGTAGTCGTCGAACTGTTCTTGCGGGATCTGCCCTGCGGAGGCGAACGCGCCGGTCGCCGCCGCGACGATGTCCGGGTCGTCCTCTAGCTGTTCGCGCGCCGTGTCGTGGTCGCCCGCGACGTTGATGTCTAGATCGGGCGCGTCCTGCGTGTTCGGGAAGTCGCCGATATCGAGGCCCGCTTCCTGGAGCATCAGCGCCGGCACGAGCGTTCCGCTCACCGAGAGCTGCGAGCCGACGGCGATCTGTTCGCCCTCGAGGTCGGCGAGCTCCTCGATATCGCTGTCCGGAAGCGTCACGATCGTCGAGAAGTACTGGTTACCGCCGAACGCCGTTCGCATCCCGATAACGTCCGCGAACCCGTCCCCGCCGGGGACGCCCGTCGGCGAGGTGTCGGCGAGCTCTCCCTGATCGGTCTCGAGCGCTTCGAGCGTTTCGACGTAGCTCCCCGCGGGCTCGAGGTCGATCTCCTCGCCCGTTTCGTCCTCGAGGTACTCCTTCATCGGCGTGTACTCTTCGACGATGTCGGTCTGCTCTTCCGCCGGGTTAAGAATGAACCTGATGCCGTGGTCGGTCTCGCCCAGACAGCCGGCGAGCCCCGCGATCGACGCCCCACCCGCGACTTTCAGAAACGTTCGTCGACTGCTTCCCCCAAACCGTTCGTGCTGGACCATGCGTAGTACGAATTCTGGAACACGATAAAAACAGTGATAGTTCTGTTACCAGCGTCTACCGTGGTGTCACTACCTGTATTGACCGGTATATATTCTGATGATATTCGAATTAGAGGATCGAATCCCGGCGCTGTCCGGCAATTTCGGCCGCTATCGACCGAAACCGGTCGGATTTAGTACCGCTGCCTCGAGGAGCCACTGTGGCCCGTCCAACGCTGCTCGTCTACTGTGGCTTGCCGGGCGTCGGCAAGTCGATGGCCTCCGAGTACACCGCAGAACGGTACCCGGCGACCCGCTATCGCAGCGACGCCGTCCGCAAGGAACTCTTCCCCGACCCCGAGTACACCAGCGCCGAGAGCGACGCGACCTACGCCGAACTGCTCGCTCGAGCCCGTTCGGACCTCGAGTCGGGCACCGACGTCGTCCTCGACGCGACCTTCCGCCGGAAGGCCCGCCGCGAGCAGGCGGCGGCGGTCGCCGACGAGGTCGACGCCGACGTCCTGTTCGTCCGCGTCACCTGCTCGCTCGAGGTCGTCGAGGAACGGATCCGCGCGCGGACGGACACGATCAGCGACGCCGGCTTCGAACAGCACTTGCAGCTTCGCGATTCCTTCGAGCCCATCGAACGCGACCACGTCGAGATCGACAACTCGGGGACGATCGCGGAGACGCGGGCGCAACTCGACGAGCGGGTGCTGTCGACGCCGCCGGCCGAACGTGCGACGCGCTGATCGACGTTCGACGTCGTAGCGGCGAGTTTTCCCGCTGTTTCGGCCGAGAGTCGCCCCATCGGCGACGAGCGACCGGCCCGAACCACGGCTGCTAAGGCGTTCGTCTCGAGAGTACCGGCATCCAGATGACGACGATCAAGGACAGCGTTCACGACTACATCGAACTCGATCCGACCGCGGAGGCGCTGCTCGACACGGCCGAAATGCAGCGCCTGCGCGCCGTCCGACAGCTGAGTACGGTCCAGCTCGTCTACCCCTCGGCGAACCACACGCGCTTCGAGCACAGCCTCGGCGTCTACCACCTCGCCTCGCGGGCCGTCGACCGCCTCGAGCTCGAGGCCGACCTCGCCGAGCGCCTGCGCGCGGCCGCGCTGGTCCACGACGTCGGCCACGGGCCCTTTGGCCACCAGACCGAGGCGGCCATCGAGCGCCACCTCGGGCGCCACCACGACGAGATCGAGTGGCTGCTGACCGACAGCGAACTCGGCGACGTGCTCGAGGCTCGGGGGCTCGACCCGGAAGCCGTCGCGGCGACCGTCGACGGCCGCGGCCCGCTCGGCGAACTGGTCTCCGGGCCGCTGGACGTCGACCGCCTCGATTACCTCGTCCGGGACGCCCACCACACCGGCGTTCCCTACGGCACGATCGACCACGCGCGGCTGCTCTACTCCCTGCGGATCGTCGACGGTGACCTCGCCTTAGAGGCCGGCGACGTCGCGACCGCCGAGAGCGCGCTGATCGCGCGGACGCTGATGAACGCGACCGTCTACCGCCACCACGTCTCCCGGATCGCGGGCGCGATGCTCGACCGCGCCAGCGAGCGCGTCCTCGCCGACGGCGCCGTCGATCCCGACCGATTCGCCCGACTGACCGACGCCGAACTCCTCGCGGTCCTCGAGGACCACGAACCGACGGCCGACATCGGGACCCGACTGCAGGAACGACGTCTCTACAAGCGCGCGATCTGGGCCCGTCGCGACGACGTCCCCGATCGCTTCGTCGGCCTCGCGTACGATCGCACGCGCAACCTCGAGCGCGAGATCGCCGAAATCGCGGGCGTCGACCCCGCGGCCGTGATCGTCGACAGCCCCTCCGAACCGAGTTCGCCCGAATCGCGGGCCCGGATCGTCGTCGACGGCGAGTTACGGCGACTCGAGGAACGCTCTTCGCTCGTCGCCGGGCTCGACGCCTGCGCACGCGAGATCTGGCGGCTGGGGGTTTACGCCCGGCCGGACGCGGTCGACGCGGTACAGGAGGCCGCGGCAGACGTGCTCGAAGTCGAAGCCGACGTGGTGCCGTAGCTGTCGTTCCCAGTTTCGTCGGTCACGGATGATTCCGGCTCGATCGAACTACGTACGGTGGCGCGCGCTGGCGACGTACCCGAGCACTGCGAGGGTGCGTCGCTGACGATGCGCGAGGGATGAGTGAGCGACCGAAGGGAGTGAGCGAATCGGTTGGGGAGGACGTGGACATTCCGTGTTGCCACGTGAGGTGGCGGTTCGCCAAATTCCTCTCATCGAATTCCCCTCATCGAATTCCTCTCATCGAATTCTCGAGTACATCGCAGCGAACGAACGCGGTCGACTATCCGCCGGGAACCGGTCCGTCCTCGAGTCGATCCCTTGTCTCGCCGTTCGCTCCGTCTCGTTACTCGCCTGATCCCGGCGTCTCGCCGCCGTCCAGTCGCCGCTCGTACTTCTCGAGTGCTTCCTCGAGCGCCGCCTCGGCATCGATCTCGAGCGCGTCGGCCAACGCGAGCGTCGCGAACAGGACGTCGCCGATCTCGTCGGATTCGAGTTCCAGATCGCCCGGTGCGTCGCCGTAGCCGGTCGACGTATTGGCGTCCTTCCCGAGTTCGCCGACCTCCGAAACGAGGTCGAGCAGTCTGAACTCGGGCGGCGTCTCGAGGTCGTGTCGCTCGACGAACGCGGCGACGGCTTCTTGGTGGTCGTCCATACTCGCTCCTCGAACGACATCGATACAAATCGCACGGAATCAGCTTGTCCCAATACTAAACTGGTCGTCAGTAAACAACGTCAAGTACGGACCGTCCGAATTCCAGCGGACGTGACCACCGTCGACGAACTCGAGCGGACCGCGATCGAAGCCTGCGTGTCGGGTGGAACGTACCTGCGCGACGCCTACCGCAGCGGGGAGACCGAGGCGGATCGATCGGCCCACGACGTCAAATCCAGCGCCGACACCGGCGCGGAGCGCGGATTCTCGAGGTCATCGAGGCCCGACACCCCGACCATCCCGTCGCCACCGAGGAGTCCGGCCACCACGCGGGCGACGGCGACTACACCTGGCTCGTCGACCCGCTGGACGGGACGAACAACTTCGAAGCGGGCCTGCCGTCGTTCGCGTCGGCGGTGACGGTCCTCGAGTCCGATACCGAAACGGACGCCACTCCGCTCGAGCCAGCGGGCAAAACCGTCCTCGGCGTCGTCTACGTCCCGTTGCTCGACGACCGCTACGTCGCCCGCCACGACGCGGGCGTTCGGTACGATGGACGGCGGGTCGAACCGACCGACGACGGGGCCGCCCCGGCGCCCGAGACGGCCACCGTCGCCTCCGTCATCGGCCACGACGTGAAACGAAATTCCGAACAGGCCGCCGTCTCCGAATCGATCAACCGGGCGCTCGAGGCCCGCTGCAAGCGCCGCCTCGAGAGCTGGAGTCCGACGGTCCACTGGGGGCTGCTCGCCCGGCGACGACTGGACGGCGTCGTCTGCTACCGACCGGATCGGGCAGAGCAACTGCTCGGCGAGCTGTTCGCCCGCGAGAGCGGACTGGCGACCGAATCGGGCGAGACGGCCGACGGCGGGACCTGGTTCGTCGCCGCCGGAACCGAACCCGTCTTCGACGCGCTGTGCGAGGTCGTCGACGAAACGGTTTGACCTCGGCGCGTGGCTCGATATCCTCGATTTCCCCGATTTCGACCGATAACGGCTACCGAGACGATCCGGTACAGTCCGGCACAACGCGTTTATCCCGCGGCGGCGACCGTCAGACCATGACGGATACTACCGCCGAGATCGTGCTGTTCGACGGCGTCGACGAACTGGACGCGATCGGTCCCTACGAGGTCTTCGAGAACGCCGCCCAGGCCGGCGCGTCCCTCGAGACGAACCTGGTCACGCTCGAGGAGACCGATCTGGTAACTGCGAGCCACGACCTGCGCGTCGAACCGCAGGGAACGCTCGGCCAGCCCGACATCCTGATCGTCCCCGGCGGCGGCTGGACGACCGCCAACGAGGGCGTTCGCGCCGTCGTCGAGGACGGCCGGCTTCCGGACGCGGTCGACGAACGCTACGCCGACGGCGCGACGGTCGCTTCGGTCTGTACCGGCGCGATGATCCTCGCCGAGGCGGATCTGCTCGAGGGGCGGCCGGCGACGACGCATCCGGTCGCCGTCGAGGACCTCGAGGCCCACGCGGCGAACGTGGTCGACGAGCGGGTCGTCGACGACGGCGACGTGTTGACCGCCGGCGGCGTCACCGCGGGACTCGACCTGGCGCTGTGGCTGGTCGAACGGGAGTTCGGAGAAGACGTCTCGAGCGAGGTTAGCGAGGAGATGGCCTACGAACGCGGCGAGATCTTCGGGTGATCGGTTTCGGTTTCTCTTCGGCCGCCGCTCAACCCGTCTCCGAATCGGTTGCTCCTTGCCAAACGGCTATCCGTGACCGCCGGGTACCCCGGCCCACATGAGCGCAGTGTTGTTCGACATGGACGGCGTCCTCGTCGACAGCGAGGACTACTGGGTCGAGTTCGAACGCGACGAACTCTTTCCCGACGCCGTCCCCCACGCGGACGTCGACCTCGCCGAGACGAGCGGGATGAACTTCCGGGAGATCTACGACTACCTCGAGGCCGAGTACGGGACGGCGATCGCTCGATCGGAGTGGATCGACCGGTTCGACGCCGCCGCCGAGGAGATCTACACCGAGCGCGTCGAACTCCTGGACGGACTCCGCGACCTGCTCGCGGAACTCGAGACCGCGGGCGTCCCGACGGCCGTCGTCTCCTCGTCGCCACACGACTGGATCAGGACCGTTCTCGAGCGCTTCGACCTCGAGGGCGAGTTCGATCGCGTGATCAGCGCCGACGATATCGACGCGGCGAGCAAGCCCGAACCGGACGTCTTCGAGTACGCGGCCGACGAGATGGGCGTTCCCGCAGAAGAGTGCGTCGTCGTCGAGGACTCCGAAAACGGCATCGTGGCGGCCGATCGAGCCGACGCGGCCGTCGTCGCCTACCGGATCGACGCCCACGGCGACATCGATCGGTCGCCGGCCGACGAGATCGTCGATTCGCCGGCCGAGCTACGGGAGACGGTCCTCGAGCGGGCGACGGAGAACGAGTGAGCTGCGAACCGCGTCAGTAACTGCGACGGAACGCGTTGTAGAGCCAGCCGACGACGACGCCGAAGACGAAGCCGTCGAGGGCGGCCCAGACGGTGCCGGCGACCGTTCCGCCCTGTCCTTTTTCGAAGCCGGGATAGACGTCGGCAAAGAGGAGGCGCCAGCGCTCGGCGACGCCGTATCGGGAGAGGACGCCGACGAGCCCGATGGTGGCCGCCATCGTCGTTCCGAGGGAGAGCCCGAACGCGATCGGATCGAGGTCGGAACTCCGCTCGTCGGTCGATACCATCGCCGGTGCCGGTTCGCGCGGCTCGTTCTGTGATTGCATCACCGGCGCATTTGCTCGCCCGGCGGAAAGTACTGCGACCCGCGAATTCCGGGACGGCTCGAGGAACGAGGCTCGAGCGATCCGGCAGTCGTCTCGGGATTGCGGTCGTCTCGAGATCAGACCACGTCGACCGTCCGCGTCTCCTCGATCGGGAGCAACGGCTCCTCGGGGAAGGCGACGCTGACGGTAAACTCGAGTGCGTCCGCGTCGGCGCCAAAGACGCCCACGGGGACGGTGTCCTCGGTGCGAAGGTAGGTGTTCGTGCTCGTCATCTCGACGCCGTCGTCGGGAACATCCGTTCCCGGCTGGCTCGAGGCGGCGTCGCTCTCGCCGTCGGTCACGGTCACGCGAATCCCGGCTCGAGCGGGTTCGCCCACGTTGCGGACGGTTACCTCACAGACGTCGTTCTCGCCGACCGCGATCGTTTCGGGGAACTCGCCCCAGTCGATTTCGACGGCGGGCAGCGACTGGGCACCCTCGTAGACGCGCTCGGCGATCCCCTCCGAGAGACCGGCGTCGACGAGCCCCGAGATGCCGGCGTCGACGACGTCGCCGGGGGTCGAGAGCCCCTCCGCGGAGAGCTTGCTCGCCCGACCCGCGGCGACGCTGTCGATGGCCGTCAGGCCGACCGCGTCCCGCGAGACGCCGTCTTCGATCCGGGCCTCGACGCGGCGGGCGAGGTTCGCGGCGTGTGGCCCCGCGAGCCGGTCGAGGAACGCGCCGAGCGCCGAGAGCAGCCGCGTCGCGTTGCGCTGGATCACCCAGGCGTCGCTGGCCAGTTCCGTGGGGATCTTCCCGTTGGCGGCGCCCCGGAGGATCGCCAGCACCTTCCGCTGGCCGGCCTCGAGATCGCCGGTCTCCCGGCCGACCAGCACCGCGCTGATCGCGTCGCGTTCGGACTGGCGGGCCGAGACGGAGTCGAACTCCTCGGCGGTCGCGACCGCCTCGAGGAGGTCGTCGGCCGCGAGCGCGTCGTCGTCGGCGTTCGCCCGGTCGCAGAGTTCGGCGAACGTCGCCGCCGTCTCGAGGCGCAGGTAGTACTTCGAGGCCAGCACGCCCCGCGGCGTCGACTCGATCGAGAGGTCTTCGGAGTCCATCTCGACGAACCCCCGATCGACCAGATCCTCGAGGCAGTCCCGGACGCGTCCCCGGAGGTTCGGGAAGTCGTATTCTTCGGGTTTCGACTGGCCGCGGACGTAGTAGAAGGTCGTCTCGAGCCAGTCCATCACCTCGTCTAAGCTGGTGATCGTCCCCATCGCGATTTCTGCGTTGAGGTGGGTCGCTAAGGTTTCGGCGAGGCGGGACTCGATCTCCTTGCCGTCGCGCAGGAGGCGACGGTACTTGTCGGCGTCCGCGCCGTCACAGACCACGTAGCCGTGGCCGACGTCGTCGTACCCGGGCCGACCCGCGCGCCCGAGCATCTGGAGGACGTCCAGCGGGCTCATGTCGACTTCCCCCTCGAGGGGGTCGTGGATCTTCGTGTCCCGGATCACGACGCAGCGCGCGGGGAGGTTGACGCCCCACGCGAGCGTCGACGTCGAGAAGAGCAGTTCGATGTGGCCCTCCTTGAACCACTCCTCGACGAGGTCGCGTTCGTCCTTCGAGAGCCCCGCGTGGTGGAAGGCGACGCCGTCGAGGACGGAGTTGCGCAGCGTGTCGTTCTCGAGGGTTTCTTTCAGGTCTGTATGAAAATCGTACTCGCCGCGGACGCCCATCGGAATGTCGCGCTCGGCGATCTCGTCTCTGGCCTTCTTGGCCGCCTGGACGGTGTCCTGACGCGAGGAGACGAAAACGAGCGCCTGCCCGTCGTCACGGAGGTGGGGTTCGGCGAGGTCGACCGCTCGATACAGGCGGCGGTACTTGTCCGCGAAGGCGTTGTCGCCGTGCGTGTAGGTCTTGACGCCCGCGTTGAGATCGACGGGGCGGTACTCGTCGCCGAACTCGAAGGTGGTCTCCTCGGGCGCGTCGAGCCACGCGGCCACGTCGTCGACGTTCGGCATTGTCGCTGAGAGCGCGACGACGCGGGGCTCACAGAGCCGTCGGAGGCGAGAGATCGTGACCTCGAGCACCGATCCTCTGCGGTCCGCATCCAGCAGGTGGACCTCGTCGATGACGCAGACGTCGATGTCGGTGACGAAGTCGTACCGCCGCGAATCGTGTTTCCGGGTCGCCGAGTCGAGCTTCTCGGGGGTCATCACGAGGATGTCCGCACGCCGCGCGCGGCGGGGGTTCAGGTCCCGTTCGCCCGTCACGACGTACACCGAGTAATCCAACTCCTCGAATCGGTCCCAGTCGTCTTCCTTCTCGTTGGTCAGGGCTCGCAGCGGCGCGATAAAGAGCGCGGTGCCGCCCTCCGCGAGCGTCTTACAGATCGCCAGCTCCGCCAGCGCGGTCTTGCCCGAGGCCGTCGGCGCGCTCGCGACGACGTTTTCCTCGGACTCGAGCAGCGCTGGCAACGCCTCGCGTTGCATTCGGTTGAACGACTCGAAGGCGAAGGCGTCGGCAAATTCGGGGAGAACCTCGGCGACCTCCATCACACGGAAACGGGAAGCGCCGGGTGAAAGGCGTTTCTGTCGAGTCCTCGCGCGAGTCGGTTGGTTCGATCGCCGATTCGACTCCGGTCGTCCGCCCCGAGCCGTCTACCGGCCGGCGAGGCTCGTTGCCAGAACGGCGCCGGCGGTGGCAAAGACCAGCGGGTAGAGGATCCCGCCGAGGAGGATCGCCGGGACGAGTTCGGGGGCGATCGAGCCGCTGGCCTCGATGCCGAAGAACGATCCTTCGGCGCTGGCTTCGGTCGCGACCGCGCCGAGACCCATGACGACGGCGTAGCCGATCGTCACCGGCGCGCCGGCGACGACCGCTTCGCCGAGGTCGCGAGCACCCAGCTGGACCGCCAGCAGCGCGCCGATCCCGAGCAGGACGAGCGGCGGGATCGCGTACAGCACCGTCGCGCTCGTGGCGCTGGACTCGGCGATCAGGTCGACCGTTCCCGAGCCGCCGAGTCCGCCGAACGTACCCGTCGTCTCGAGGTCGACCATGTGGGCGTTGTAGAAGTACCAGGCGACGCTCTGCCAGTCGGCGACGCTGTCGCCGAAGACGTCCCGCGCCTCGTCGACGATCAGTACGTACGAGACGAGGTAACTAATCGCGGCCGCGAGGACGCCGAGTCCGGCGCTGGCCGCGACGTTCGATCCACTCACGTCGTCGGATACTGTCCGCTGTTGAGCCATTGTACCGAGTCGGAAGGGAGATTGATCGTATGTGCTTTGTGGTTCGAATCTCGATACGGGGGAGGGGAACGGAAAACTGATTGGGAGTTTTCCGATCGCCGGGCAGTACGAATCAGACTACTGACTCGTCGTCCGAGAATTCGCCGAGTTGATCGCTCAGGTGCCTCGAGGCGCGCTCGGGATTGGGGACGCGCTCGAAGGTAATCTCGGGGTCGCCGGAGCCGGCCGTGTAGACAGTCAGATCGCCGTAGCCGAGCGCGCGGCCGACGACGGTCTGGCTGAGGCTGGTGTTCTGGACCCTGTCGAGACGAAACTGCGTGACGTCTCTCGAGACGACGCCGTGTTTCTTGTACAGTTCCGCGGTCGTGATCACGTACCGAGTGTTGGTCCAGAAGAGGTAGCGAACCCCGGCTAACGCGGTGCCGCCGACGGCGAGCAGGAGGCCGACGACCGTCAGCGCGACGCTGTCGCCCGCGGTCCAGCCGGCGAGAACCAGCCCGAGGAGCGCGAACCCGACGCCGACCGGCAGCCCCACCCCCATCGAGACCGGGTGAGGGCGACTCTCCCAGACGATATCGTCCTCGTCGCTGATGTGGAACCAGTCGGGAGTCGTGCTAAACGCCATGGATCGCCCGTATTCCGCCCGCTTCCGTAAACCTATGGGCGGTATGGGGTGCTTACTCGCTGCCCTGGAGTTACCGTGAGGGCGGCGCGCTCGGGTACCGCCTCGAGGGACTGGGAGAGCCCCCGATCGAACGTTTCTCCGAGCGTCCGAAAAGCGGGCGAACGGACGCAGCCGAGCGTCGCCAGTGAACCAATGTACACACTGACCGCGACGCCGTCCGGCGATCAGGTGTGCAGTGACGTTCAGGGGCGGCGATACCTGTAGAGATGAGTTACTGTAATCGACCGCTGTTCGAGGCCCGCGGAGGGGCGATTTGCTACGCCGTCAGACCCACAGTTATCCGACGTTCATCGCCCGCTCGACGACCGATTCACCGTATCTGTCCCGGAGCGCTCCGCGTTGATCCGGACGGTGCTCGTAGACGTCCTGAAACAGGTCGATAGGCGTCTTCGCCGCCTGGTAGGTCGCCTCGTCCCACATTCGGTCGCTCGTGATGGTGACGGTGGTGTCCCCGACCACGAGTCTCGCCGAGCGTTCCATCGCGATCGCGCCTTCGCCGGCGTCCTTGGCCGCTTCGAACCGTTCCATCGAATCGACGATGTCGCCCAGACTCGGGCTGTACTCGGTCAGTTCGACGAGGGTTTCGCGAAGTTCGGCCGCGTCGAGTTCGCGCTGGTCGCCGCCGACGTCGAGCCTGTAGGTCTCGTCGTCGATCCGCGTCAGTTCCAGGTCGTCGCCCTCGTAAACGTATCGCCCGTCGGTTTCGGTGAGTTCGACGGCGCGGTCGCCGACGTCGAGCATCCACTGTCCGGTCTTCGGGGGCAGCGGTGACTCGTTCGCTTCGGTTACCTGCCCGGGCGTCAGCGACCAGATGCCGAGCATCCCCTTCATCCGGTTGGCGGTCATGCGGTCGTGGTAGCCGTCGACGTCTCGGATGTCGTCGTACGGCCCGTCGACCGCGATGAGGCCGTTTGCGCTCGCTGCGCGAGAGGTGTTGTGCCGGAGTTCCGGCCACGGCGGTAACCCGCCCGTCGGCGTGATCGCCCGCATATCCTTCGTGTAGTCGACTTCCCCGTCGACGAGGAGGAAGAGTCGCTCGAGATTGTTCGTCGGTTTGCCGATCTCGTCGCGGAGGTCGGCAAGCGCCAGCTCGGCCTGTCCGCTCTCGATGATGACGGACATCCCCAGCCGGCGTTCCTCGAGCCCGTGCTCGCGCTCGACGATCGTCAGGAACTCGTCGGCCTTCTTCCAGTCGTCGATGTCACCGACTTCCGGAATGACGAACCCGTCGAGGTGCTCGAGGGCCCCCCGGTCGGGATCGGCGATCTCGAGCATGTGCTGAAAGCCCTGGTATCTGGTTTCCGGGCTGTCACGGTGCCAGACGACGCGGGGGTGGATCTCGCCGGGAACGTCCGCTCCGTGCTCGGAGACGACGTCGATGATGTTCTCGGCTCCCTCGTCGCGCATCGACGGTGCAGTCGCGTCCTCGTTGTCCGGCACCCACACGTCCGGCGCCTCCATGCCGCGAAGCTGGGCCGCACGCCGCAACATCGCCGCGGAATCGTCTTTCCCCTCCACGGCCGTCGGGGACGTAAAGAACGTCCGGACGAACGCTCGTTCGTGTCGTTGTGAAGCGCTCATTGTTGCGTGGATTCAGTCGTCGGTATCCGACGTCAGCGGGTCGGACTCCTCTTCGGTGAAGCCAGCGGATTCGGTCATCCGCTCACGGGCCTCGGGATCGAACTCCGCCTCGATATCCTGGTAGCGGGGAACGAACGACAGTTCGTGGTGGCTTTCGGTTTCGTGACCGAGATACCGCTCCTCGAGGTCGAACTGCGCCGCCTCGTCGTTCTCGGCGATGTTCGACAGGTCCTCGTAGACGGCGTGGGCACCCGAGTGCAGCCCGTACAGGGTGATGAAGATGTAGCTGTACCCGAGGTCGCCGAGTTCTTCGAACGTCAGCGGGTCGTCCTCCTCGCTCCAGGCGAACGACGAGGAGTAGTTGAACGCGAGGTCGAGGTCGGGATGGGTCTCGTGGATCGTCTCTGCGTAGTTGATCGCGTCCTCGCGGGAGGGGTCGGGCATCTCAGGCCAGACCAGGTCCACGCCGGCGTCGGCGTAGATGCGCCCTCGCTCGAGGTGTTCTTCCCAGTCGCCGTTGGCCGACCCGTACGCGTCGGTTCGGGCAATGATGACGGTGTCTTCGCTCTGTTTCGCGTCGACCGCCGCTTCGAACCGCGATCGAGCTTCTTCGCGGCTGACGATCTGCTTCCCGGCGATGTGACCACAGCGCTTCGGCGAGGTCTGATCTTCGATGTGGACCGCGGCGACGCCCGCTTTCTCGTACTCGCGGACGGCGCGGCGGACGTTGTGAATCCCGCCGTAGCCGGTGTCGCAGTCGGCGATCACGGGGAGGTTCGTCGCCTCGACCATTCGTTTCGCGTTCTCGACCATCTCGCTCATCGTCACCATCTCCAGGTCGGGGAATCCGAACTGTCCGAGGACGGTCGAATACCCGCTCATGTAGGCGGCGTCGAGGCCGGCCATTTCGGCGAGTCGGGCGTCGAGTGCGTGATAGAGCCCGGGTGCGAACGTATACGACTGCTCGTCGAGGAGTTCGCGAAACTGTCTGGCTGCTGGATTGTCGATACGTCGTGCGTAAACGTCGTCGTCGAGTTCCGATGGATGCATTGTGTGTACTAATCGCTCGTCTCTGATCGTCGATCCTGCTCGAGTGGTCGAAGGTCCGGAACGAGCGGGGCGTCCCACTCGGCTTCCGGCGCGCGTGACCGGTACCGTCGCGCCGATGCGTTACCGGGGACCCGAGACGCAGATGCGGTTGCGTCGTCGATCGGGCACACCGGAACGAGCGGCGGGCCCGCATCTTCGATCCGTTCGGCGCCACCGGACGGTGGGGTTGCCGCGTCCAATGAACCCGGTCTAGATCGGTTCGAACTGTCGACCGCTTTCGTCTCGTTGGAGCGAGTCATGTGTTTCCTGGTGGGATCACGACAGCACGTCGACGGCACGCCGCGACCATCATTATCGATCACCACACATACGGCCGACGGACACGTCAGTGATAAAACTAATCCTAGTTTGTCCTAGTACAATTATAGTTGCTAAAACTAGATTTCAATAGTGAAAGTTAACTTGCCTACCAGGGCAGAACTGACGGCCGGTTCGTCGGCCTCGAGATGAATTCGACGTCTGCCGGCGTTACACGGGAACACGGAGGCCCACTCGATCGGACGACGTTTCCACTCGGATCGGCCGTAAAACGGTGGCTGTGGTCGTCCCGACTCCCCTCTGCGACCCGCTACAGGTCGGGAAACTCCGTTTGATACGTCGTCGCGTCCAGTCGATCCTCTCGAAGCGGCCAGAACGCCAACAGCGTCGCGGTTTCTCCGTCGACTGCTCGCGACGTGTGCGGAATCTCGGGTGGAATCACCAGCGTATCGTACGGCTCCAGTTCGACCCGTTCCCCGTCGACGAGAAAGTCGAGGCGACCCTCAACGAGCACGTTCATCTGCTCGTAGGGATGGGTGTGCGGTTCGCCGTCGGGCTTTTCGGGACTAATCCGGGAGAATCCGATTAGCTGGTCGATCCCACGAACGAGCGCCTGTTCGAACCCTGGCTCGTCGCGATACGGTTCGATGTGTTGAAGGGTGTGAACGGACGGAATCTCGGATCGATCGTACTCTCGTGGCATGTAACTAATGCCCTATTGGCTAATAATAAATATGGCTATTGTAAATTTAGTATATGTATAACAACTCCTGACTTTCCCTCCCGGCTACGTTCCGTTCCCCGCACGCGTCGAATCGATGGCCACCGTTTTTGCCGATCGACCGCTATGGGTCGTGTATGAGCACCACTCGCAAACCCGACTGGCTGAAGATGCGGCCGCCGTCGGGACGGGAGTTCGCGGGGATCCGGGAGACGCTGCGCGAGCGGAACCTCCACACCGTCTGCGAGGAGGCCAACTGTCCGAACCTCGGCAAGTGCTGGTCCGGCGGCGCCGGCACCGGCGACGGCGAGGGCGGGACGGCCACCTTCATGCTGATGGGCGATCGCTGCTCTCGAGCCTGTAACTTCTGTGACGTCCAGACGGGCGGAATGGAGCCGCTGGATCCCGACGAACCGGCGAACGTGGCCGACGCGGTCGCCGAGATCGGCCTCGATTACGTTGTCCTCACGTCGGTCGACCGGGACGACCTGCCCGACCAGGGCGCGGGCCACTTCGCGGAGACGATCCGGGAGATCAAAGATCGCCATCCCGGCATCCTCGTCGAGGTTCTGATTCCCGACTTCCAGGGCGAGGAACGACTCGTACGGAAGATCATCGACGCCGAACCGGACGTCATCGCCCACAACGTCGAGACCGTCGAGCGACTGCAGTTTCCCGTCCGGGACCGACGAGCGGGCTACGAGCAGAGTCTGGGCGTCCTCGAACAGGTCGATCGCGAATCGGACATCTACACGAAAACCTCGATCATGCTCGGCCACGGCGAGTACGACCACGAGGTCTACCAGACGCTCGCGGACTGTCGCGAACGCGGCGTCGACGTCGTGACGCTCGGCCAGTATCTGCGCCCCTCGCGGGACCACCTCGAGGTGCAACGCTACGATCATCCGGCCAAGTACGAGACCTGGCGGCGGGTCGCAGAGGAGGAACTCGGCTTCCTCTACTGCGCCAGCGGCCCGATGGTGCGGTCGTCGTACAAGGCCGGCGAACTGTTCGTCGACGCCGTCCTCCGGGAGGGCAAGAGCGTCGAAGCGGCGCGAGAACGGGCGCGAACGACCGCGGATTGAGACGGGACCGTCCATTCGGTCGGGGCCGTCCGCTTTGATTGTTGATCCCCGATTTTCGAACGCGCGCTCGGGCGCGTTCAATCAACCGCTTGTCTGCTCGCTCGAGACAACACATTCGAACACTGGCGGCCGAAATCGAACGACGTTCGCCCGCTCTGTCTCCGATTAGACGGCAGGAACCTCCTTCAGAATAAAATATTCTGGGAAACTCCTTTACCGTGAGCGGTGGATTATCCGAATATGTACAGGTGGGTCTCCCCGTGAGTACGATACAGCGAAGCCCCCGGGAACGAGTACAGATCCTGGACGAGGCCGGCCGGGTCGTCGAGGGCGCCGAGGTGCCCGACCTGACCGAGGACGAACTCGTCGAGATGTACGAGCAGATGCGCCTGGTTCGTCACTTCGACGAGCGGGCCGTGAGCCTCCAGCGCCAGGGCCGCGTCGGAACGTATCCGCCGCTGTCCGGACAGGAGGGGTCCCAGATCGGGAGCGCACACGCGTTGGCCGACGACGACTGGGTGTTCCCCAGCTACCGCGAACACGGCGTCGGACTCGCTCGCGGCGTCAGCTTGGAGCGAACGCTGCTCTACTGGATGGGCCACGAGGAGGGCAACGTCGTCCCCGACGACGTCAACATGTTCTCGGTCGCGGTGCCAATCGCGACCCAGATTCCCCACGCGACCGGCGCCGCCTGGGCGTCACAGCTCAAAGGCGAGGAGAAGGCGTTCCTCTGTTACTTCGGCGACGGGGCGACGAGCGAGGGCGACTTCCACGAAGGGCTCAACTTCGCGGGCGTCTTCGACACCCCGAACGTCTTCTTCTGTAACAACAACCAGTGGGCCATCTCGGTCCCCCGAGAACGCCAGTCGGCCAGCGCCACGCTGGCCCAGAAGGCCGAGGCCTACGGTTTCGAGGGCGTCCAGGTCGACGGCATGGACCCGCTTGCGGTCTACAAAGTCACCAGCGAGGCCGTCGAGAAGGCCAAGAACCCCGACGCCGTCGAGGACGAGTCTCCCGGCCGCGCGACCCGACCGACGCTGATCGAGGCCGTCCAGTACCGCTTCGGCGCGCACACGACCGCCGACGATCCGTCGGTCTACCGTGACGAAGACGAAGTCGAACGCTGGAAGCAAAAGGACCCCATCCCGCGCCTCGAGGCGTACCTCCGAAACCAGGGCATCCTCGACGACGAGCGCGTCGACGCCATCGAAGCGCGGATCCACGAGGACGTCGCCGACGCCGTCGACGCCGCGGAGTCGGTCGAGCGCCCCGACCCCGAAGAGATCTTCGCGCACGTCTACGAGGGGATGCCCCGGCGCTTACAGCAGCAACTCGAGTACTTCGAATCGATTCGCGACCGCCACGGCGACGACGAACTCCTCGAATAACATGGCAGCAGAACCCGACTCACAGACCGAAACGGCAGCCGACGAATCGACCGGGGAGACCGAGAGCCTCACGCTGGTACAGGCCGTCAGGGACGGCCTCCACACCGAGATGTCCCGCGACGAGGACGTCGTCGTCATGGGCGAGGACGTCGGGAAAAACGGCGGCGTCTTCCGCGCGACTGAAGGGCTGTACGACGAGTTCGGCGAGAACCGCGTGATCGACACGCCGCTGGCCGAATCCGGCATCGTCGGGACGGCCATCGGCATGGCCGCCTACGGGATGCGTCCCGTCCCCGAGATGCAGTTTCTGGGCTTCATCTACCCCGCGTTCGACCAGATCGTCTCCCACGCGGCGCGCCTGCGAACGCGCTCTCGCGGCCGATTCACGTGTCCGATGGTCATCCGCGCGCCCTACGGCGGCGGCATCCGCGCACCCGAACACCACTCCGAGTCCTCGGAGGCGATGTTCGTCCACCAGCCCGGCCTCAAGGTCGTCATCCCGTCGACGCCCTACGACGCGAAGGGGCTGCTCGCGAGCGCGATCCGCAGTCCCGACCCCGTACTCTTCCTCGAGCCGAAGCTGATCTATCGGGCGTTCCGCGAGGACGTTCCATCCGAATCCTACGAGGTGCCACTCGGCGAGGCGGCCGTCCGCCGGGAAGGCTCTGACGTCTCGGTCTACACGTGGGGTGCGATGACCCGGCCGACGCTCGAGGCCGCCGAGAACCTCGAGAGCGAGGGGATCGACGCCGAAGTGATCGATCTACGCACGCTCTCGCCGCTGGACGAGGAGACTATCGTCGACTCCTTCGAGAAGACCGGCCGCGCCGCGGTCGTCCACGAGGCCCCCAAGACGGGCGGACTCGGCGCCGAGATCGCCGCCACGCTCCAAGAGGAGTCGCTGCTCTACCAGGAGGCGCCGGTCGAACGTGTCACGGGCTTCGACACGCCGTTCCCGCTGTACGCGCTCGAGGACTACTACCTGCCCGAGGCGGCGCGAATCGAAGACGGCATCCGAAACGCCGCGGAGTTCTGATCCCGAATGGTACGAGAGTTCAAACTGCCGGACGTCGGCGAAGGGGTTGCTGAGGGCGAACTGGTCTCGTGGCTGGTCGAAGAAGGCGATACCGTCACCGAGGACCAGCCGGTCGCAGAGGTCGAGACCGACAAGGCCCTCGTCGAGGTCCCCGCGCCGGTCGACGGGACGGTCCGCGAGTTGCGCTACGAGGAAGGCGACGTAATTCCGGTCGGCGACGTGTTCGTGACGTTCGACGTCGCCGGCGAGGAACGCGACCAACCCACCGACGAGGAACAGGAACGGGCGAGCGAACCCGCCGGTGAAGGGACGGCGGACGCCGAGACGTCGACCGACGCCGGCGGCGACGAAACCGCCGGCAGCCCCGGCGCGACCGGCACGGACACCGCGGAGCCCGCGGCGCCGCAGGACCGCGTCTTCGCCCCACCGCGCGCACGCAAACTAGCTCGTAAAGAGGGAATCGACCTCTCGAGCGTCGCGGGGAGCGGTCCCGGCGGCCGGATCACCGCGGCCGACGTGCGCGCCGCCATCGACGGCGGCGGTTCCGGAGAGAGCCAGGCTGGGCAGTCGGCCGCCGAGGGCGAGTCGGCCGAAGCGACGACCGACTCGAGCGCCGGAACTGCCACCGGTACCGAGGAAGCCGCCAGCACCGCCACTGAGGCCGACGCCGGCGGTGCGGAAACCGGCGCTACGACCTCGAGTACGGCCACGGGAGCGACGCCCTCGAAGCCCCCCGAAGGGCTCGAGGCCGCCGATCGCGACCGCACGCTGGCCACGCCCGCGACCCGACGCATCGCCGACGAGGAGGAGGTCGACATCGACGCCGTCCCGACCGACGAGGAACGCGACGGCGAGGCGTTCGTGACGCCCGAAGCGGTGCGGGAGTACGCGAAAGCGCAGAAGCGGGCCCAGGAAGCGGATCGGGAGGCCGTCGAAGCCGGCGAACCGGTCGGCGACGCCGCGAAAGGAACCGAGTTCGCCCCCGGCGAGCGCGAGCGTCGCGAACCGTACACGGGAGTCCGCAAGCGGATCGCCGAGGCGATGGTCGAGTCGAAGTACACCGCGCCCCACGTCTCCCACCACGACGACGCGGACGTCACCGACCTCGTCGACGCCCGCGCCGAACTCAAGCCGCGCGCCGAGGAGCGGGGCATTCGGCTGACCTACATGCCCTTCATCATCAAGGCCGTCGTCGCGGCGCTGAACGAACACCCCGAGATGAACGCCGTGTTAGACGAGGAAAACGACGAGATCGTCTACCGCGACTACTACAATATCGGCATCGCCACCGCAACCGACGTCGGACTGATGGTCCCCGTCCTCGAGAACGCCGACGAGAAGGGGCTCCTCCAGCTGGCCTCCGAGATGAACGAACTCGTCCAGAAGGCCCGCGAACGCACGATCAGCCCCGACGAACTGCAGGGATCGACGTTCACGATCACGAACATCGGCGGCATCGGCGGCGAGTACGCCACGCCGATCATCAACTACCCCGAAGCCGGCATCCTCGCGATCGGCGAAATTTCGCGAAAGCCCCGCGTCGTCGCCGACGACGACGGAACGGAGTCGATCGAACCCCGCTCCGTGATGACCCTCTCGGCGTCGTTCGATCACCGGCTGATCGACGGCGCCGTCGGCGCACAGTTTACGAACACCGTCATCGAGTACCTCGAGAACCCACACCTACTATTGCTCGAGTGAGCGTAGGATGGGGTACGACGGTCTACCACCGCTGTCACCACGACTACCGCTACCATCGATTCCGATCATGTACACGCACACCGCACACACCACGGATACCGACACGCCGGACGCCAGGGAGGGAACGAACTGATGGTCGTCGGAGACGTCACCACCGGAACCGACGTGCTGGTTATCGGCGCCGGCCCCGCCGGCTACGTGGCCGCGATCCGGGCCGGCCAACTCGACCTGGACGTGACGCTCGTCGAAAAGGACGCCTACGGGGGAACCTGCCTGAACCACGGCTGCATCCCCTCGAAGGCGATGATCACGGCGACGGACGTCGCCCACGAGGCCCGCCACGCCGAAGAGATGGGGATCCACGCCGACCCCGCGATCGATCTTTCGGGGATGGTTTCCTGGAAAGACGGCGTCGTCGACCAGCTTACGAGCGGCGTCGAGAAGCTCTGTAAGGCAAACGGCGTGAACCTCCTCGAGGGAACCGCCGTCTTCGCGGACGAACACACCGCCCGAATCTCCCACAGCGGTGAGGGGCAGGGCTCCGAGACGATCGAGTTCGAACACGCCATCGTCGCGACCGGCTCGCGACCGATCCCGATCCCGGACTTCTCCTTCGACGACGAACCGATCTTGAACTCCCGACAGGCGCTCGCGCTCGACTCCGTCCCGGACTCGCTCGCCGTCGTCGGCGCGGGCTACATCGGGATGGAACTGGCGAGCGTCTTCGCGAAACTCGGCACCGAGGTTACCGTCGTCGAGGCGCTCGACGCCATCCTGCCGGGCTACGACGACGACCTGAAACGACCCGTCAAGCAGCGCGCGAACGACCTGGGAATCGACTTCCACTTCGGCTACGCCGCGACGGAGTGGTACGAGCCCGGCGACGGAATCCGCGTGATCGCCGAACCGGCCGGCGACGCCGCGGCCGACGGCGGCGAGGTTCAGGTCGAAGAACCGGACGAGGACGACCGACTCGAACTCGACGTCGAGAAGGCCCTCATCGCCGTCGGCCGCGCCCCCGTCTCGGACACGCTCGAGCTCGAGGCGGCCGGCGTCGAGACCGACGAGAACGGCGTCATCGAAACCGACTCGCGCGCACGCACGAACGTCGATCACATCTTCGCCGTCGGCGACGTCGCCGGCGAACCGATGCTCGCGCACAAGGGCAGCGCGGAGGGACAGGTCGCGGCGGAAGTCATCGCGGGCGAACCCGCGGCGCTCGACCACCAGGCGATGCCCGCGGTCGTCTTCACCGATCCCGAGATCGCGACCGTCGGGATGACCGAGACGGAGGCCGACGAGGCCGGCTTCGACCCCGTCGTCGGCGAGTTCCCGCTGCGGGCCAGCGGCCGCGCGCTCACCATGGGCGACTCCGACGGCTTCGTCAAGATCGTCGCCGAGGAATCCGACGGATACGTCCTCGGCGCCTCGATCGTCGCCCCCGAAGCCTCCGAACTGATCGCCGAACTGGGCCTCGCGATCGAACTCGGCGCGACCCTCGAGGACGTCGCCTCGACGGTCCACGCCCACCCGACGCTCTCCGAATCCGTGATGGAAGCCGCCGAGAACGCGCTGGGACAGGCTATCCACACGCTGAATCGGTGACCGGAGTCGACTCGAGTCGCATCCTCGGCTCGGTTTCGGCGGCCACTAACTGTGCGCCTGCCGGGCTCGAGACGGCGTTAATCGCCGCCCTTTCTCGTTTGGCGAGAAGTACCCCGATCGGTGGATACTAGCTTATCCACCCTTCATCCGTCGGTGCCAACGGTCTCGTATGACCACGACGCCCACGATAGATTCTGGCCCCGACCTTCGACGTCGAACCTTCCTCTCGATCGCCAGCACGGGCGATCTCGGCGCGCTCGCCGGCTGAACCTCTGTCCTCTCCGGCGGCTCGGACGACGAGAACGGCGACGACGATGCCGACGTCGACGACAACGACGGTCCGCTGACGGACTACGACTACACCGAACCGCCACAGATCGTCGACCTCGCCGAACAGGGGTACGAGACGACCCTTCGAACCGTTCCGGCTCGACACGAACTCGTCACCGAGGCGGCTTCCGGCGGTCCGGTCGAATTCCCCGAAGTCTGGGCCTGGCAGGCCGACGACCGTCCGCCGTCCGTTCCCGGTCCGATCTTTCGACTGTCCGAAGGCGAGACGGTCGAACTCACCTACGACAACAGCGAACACAACCGACCACACACCGTCCACGTCCACGCCGTCGGCAAGTCCTGGGAGGACGACGGCGCCCCCGTCAGCAACGAACCCACGTTAGCAGCGGTGAGAGCCACACCTACACGCTCGAGGGCGACGTTCCCGGTACGCACGTTTATTACTGCCACTACCAGACCCACAACCACCTCGACATGGGGATGTACGGGACTTTCCGCGTCGATCCCGAAGACTACGATCCGCCGGACCAGGTGTACTTCTTCACGCTTCGTGACTGGGACGCTCGACTCCACGAACGAGAGGCCGGTGGCGATGCCGATTACGACCCCGTCGATCGCTCGCCGGACACCTACACGATCAACGGTCGCAGTGCGCCGACCACGTTCCACCCCGAACTCGGAACGCCGCTGCTCGTCTCGGCAGGCGACACCGTTCACCCCCACATCTCGAACAACGGCTACGAGTCACACCCCTTCCACACGCACGGCCACCGGTTCACCGTCACCGAAAAAGACGGCTCGCCGATCTCCGAGGCCGCACAGCACCAGGGGGGCGTAATTAACATCGGCCCCGCCGAGCGGTACTCCCTCGAGTTCGAAGCCGACGCCGATCCCGACATCTATCCGGCCCACTGTCACAAAGCCCACCACGTCACGAATCGAGGCCGCTACCCTGGCGGCATGGCGACTGCAATCGTCTACGAGGAAGCGATGGAGACCGACGAATTCGAAGAAATCATGGACGACGCCGGGTACGAGAGGTAACGCCGCCCTCGACTCTTACTGGACGTACAGCGAGTACGCGATCACGAGAAAGCCCGCCAACACGAGCAGGCTCTCGAGCAAGATTCCGAACGCGAGTCCGACGTCGAGCAGTTCGTACAGCAGTCCGGCGAGGACCAGTCCAAGCGTCACCAATCCGAACCCGAGCGCGAGCAACCCGAGCGCGCGCTGGCGCGTCCGTCGATAGGCCTTGAATGCGAAGTACGTAATGGCGCTCCCGACGACGAGCACCAGCGTCTTGACGATCGCGAGCGCGAGCGCAACTTCGATTCCACCGGTATGTGGACTCACGTTTCCTTTCGCACCTCCGACCACAGCTCCGCAAGGCGCTCGTCGGCTGTTCGGGCCGGTCGCTCGATCTGGACCGCGAGCGTCCGATCTTCGTCTAACGTCAGCGTGATCTCGTCGAACGCGACCGCGTACTTGCTCGCGTGATGTCCGTCCTGACGAATCTCGGTGGATTCTTCGAGCAACGTCGCCTCTGTCAGCAACTCCAGTTTCCGATACAGCGTCGATTGCGGGATTTCACACCGCTTCGTCAACTCAGAGGCCGTCATGGGTTCCTCGAGATTCCGGATAATCTCACGGCAATCGGGGTCGTCGAGCGCGGAGCAGATCTCCTCCGCGGGCGGCGTCGACTCCGAAGCGATCGGGTCCCGGACCATTCGTATACCCGTTACGAGGCACGTGGTTTATCGGCATCGATGCGTGTGCCCGTTCGTGCCGGTCTCGTGAGTGAACATGGGGGTAATACCGAACGAATTCGGGTTTCGCTCCGTCCGCTTTCTCGCACTCTCGAGGCGACCGTCCAAGCTGCAACTGTGATCGCGACTTTCTTGCGCGTGCACGCTCGAGTACGACCACGCGGGTCTCATTCGGTCCGACCGCGTCTGCGAGGACGGGATGACCGACCGACCTCCGCCCGCGTGATATTCTGTCCGTGAGCCGCAGCTCGCGTCGGCTGAGCCGAATCTGAGCTGGACTCGAGCGCTCGAGACAACCCCGATCTGTGATTCGGCCAAGTGGTGGAAAATCGTGCCATGGTAGCGGGTTCCGGAGCGCCACTCATCCGACGGCCTTATATATACACCCGGCACTCTGTATGAATGCGAACGACGTGGCACACGCCGCGTCCCCTCCGGCCGCGTTCCGGCACGGAGGAAGGCACTCATCCATCTCGAATCGCCTGTCGGTTACTCGATTGGCGTATTCCATCGGGGCATCAACCGGATCGTGATCGCTTCGCCGATTTCGGCGTGGCGTCGTAACGATCCGACGCCCTTATATGCGTACGAAGATTGGATGTGATTGCAAAGACGATGTGATCGACGGGACGTTCAACTCGTCCCGTCATCCCGGATCGTTCACCTTCGAAGGGGTTAAGTACCCCTCGAAGACTATGAATAGATCCGAAGGAGATGAGGATTCCACCCCTGCGGTCCGCCGTACAGATGGGATCTGATGTGAGCCTTGGTAGTTCGGTGACGCCTGATCGGTC
>NZ_AOHZ01000059.1 GCF_000337215.1 Natronolimnohabitans innermongolicus JCM 12255
GTGTCAGTGAGTACTGGAGTGGGCGACCCTCTGGGAGAGCTGACTCGCCGCCACCCATTCATACTCATACTTACGCCCCACACAGCACCTGCTGTGTGGGGCTATTCGTATTTATCGAGGGCCAACCGGTACGAGGTGTCCATGCCGTACCGCTATGCTTAAACGAACGCAGTGAATACGAATAACTGCGCCAAGGTGGCAGAGTCCGGCCGAACGCAGCGGCCTGCAGAGCCGCCCACCGCCGGTTCAAATCCGGCCCTTGGCTCTCACACGTTACCCTAAAGCCCAAGACGTCTACGTCTTGGCAACACCTCATATTTCGAGACGCTATGTGTGATTCCTAAGATAAATCTCCCGCGAGGTGTTCGTCTACTTCGACTCGGAGTCAGACTCGTCGCTCACTTCGAGGATCTCCGCCGCTACGTCTTTCACGTGCTGCTGGTGAGAAGTCGAAGTGTGGACGCTTTGGGCCGCATCAAGCTGGTCATTGACGACCGCGTTCTGTTGCGGTCCCCACGTCTCGGGGGGTTCTGACTTGATGTATTCGACCCAGCGCTTGATACCTTCGATGCGCTTCTCACGGTTGCGTTCGTGCTTCGCATCCAGATGCTCACGCGCGTTTGAGTCGCTCATATTCGGCTTCGACGTCGAGTCGCGTTACCCACTCTTCGAGGCGGGGCACACTAAGACTTTCCTCGAAGAGCGTGTAGAGGTGGACTGCATCCTCGACGTCCTTTTGCGCACCGAGGTAGAGTTTGTACGCGATCTGGTGCTCTAAGGGGCCTATCGGAATCGTCTTGCCACCGATTCGGGCTGTGATAGCGTTTTCGAGGGACGCGCGATCGAATTCGTCGCGCGCGAACTTGACTTCGAGGTGCGGTGTG
This sequence comes from Natronolimnohabitans innermongolicus JCM 12255, assembly GCF_000337215.1. Lineage (GTDB taxonomy): Archaea > Halobacteriota > Halobacteria > Halobacteriales > Natrialbaceae > Natronolimnohabitans > Natronolimnohabitans innermongolicus. The sequence goes on from NZ_AOHZ01000059.1 coordinate 885, forward strand.
ACCTGATCCGTTGGCGCGACCCAGATGTTATCCCCGTTATTGAGCATCTCGTACATCGACGTGAGTGGCATTGCCGGTCCCCAGAATCCCTCTTCGTCCAGCGTCGCGGCGAGTTCGTCTGCAGTCTCCTCGTCGATCTGTTTGATGAGGACGGCGACGTCTTCGGTAGAGCGCGCCCGACCAGCGAGTATAGAGACGTACCCTGCGATGTAGACGTGCTTGATGTCAAAGTGACTCAGAATCTCGGAGAACCCAATCGCCAGCTCGTCGAGCTGATTCGGTTCACGTTCGACGACGAGTGTTCCGTTCCGGAGCTCGATACCGCCCATAGAGGTTCGTTTCCAGGTGGGCGCATAAATTGTCGGGACTGAGCAAACGCTTGCGTTTGCGATGTACGGCAAATTCGCTGATCGAAGCGAGTGAAACGAGCGAAGAGACGGGACTCGCCGGAAGTCGGTGGTCAACTCTCAAATCCGACTTTGATTCCAGAGGTTGGTCCCCTGCTCCAGAGATCGTTCGGTACAGAGTAACCGAATCATTTCCCGGGCGAGGGATTCGGCCGTCATCGTCGCTCTTCGAGGTCGTCGATCGCTCGGTAGAACTGCTCGGTGTTAGCTGGATGCTCCGATGTCGCTTGGTCTTCTAGCACACCGATGTACTTCTCGAACTCGCCTTGGTCAGGATCGGGCGTGAGCACACACTCGACGTATCCGTCGAGGGCGGACTGCAAGGCTTTAGCGTAGTGGTCGTACGCGGCGTCGATGCGGACTTCGTTATCGTCGATTCCCTCGAACAGCGCGCGATAGACGGTCGCGGCTTCTAGGTAGCGCTCGCGCTCGCGGTACTGCTCAGCCAACTCGAAGAAATGCGAGAAGTCGATGGCGTCGGTGACGACCGGATAGTCCTGTGTGTGCCGGTCGAACAGTTGCTCGATTTCGGCGCGATACTCTTCGACAGATTTGCCGGTGTCGCCAAAGCGCGCGAGGAACCGATCACGGAACTCCGGATGTTTGGCGAGTACGTCGCGTAGGAATGCCCGGAGATTGTCGGCCGAGACGTTTTGGAGTGCTGACTCCACACGTTCGCTCTCGTCTCGGGGTGTGTCGGCGGCGATGTCCAGCAACACCGCGACAACGTGTTTGCATTCGCCAGCGCCATCGTAGGGACACGTACACCGAGCATCGATGGTCTTTTCTCCCCGTTCGACGGTCACGTCGTATTGAGACGATCCCTGCACGACGGCAGTGACAACGTCGTGGAACCGTTCGATTCGCTGGATGCGTCCCTCGTTGCGGTACTTCTGTCCCCGCTCGAACACGGGATCAGTACACAGATTTCGGATGGTCTTTTCGTCGAGGTCCATCTGTCGAGGAGTACTATGGACTTGAGGCCGTTTTGTTCCCTCGTCGTGTTGGCCTCCACCACCGTCAACCGCCGTCCCCGTACCAGTAGTGACGCGCTCTCGGATTGACCCGTATCTGGGCTTGGAGTACGGCTACCCCCGAAATTAACCTCATCTCAACCCTCGTACTATATAAAGCACCGCGTTAACTCGGGCCCTTGGCTTTTCGAATATCTTCTCTCGAGAGAACGCTGCATACGCTATCGTCCGAGCGACCGCTTTCGGGGACTCACTGTGCAGAAGAGCGGGTGTCGTCGGTCTGATAGAGTTCTTTCCGGTCCATGATGTTTCGCACCGTCGCTCGAGTGATCCCAGCGTCGCGTGCCGTCGAGCGTTTACTGTCGCCGGATTCGATCTGCTCAATAACGGCCAGTGGGGTCTCGAAGTTCTCGTTTGGAACGAGAGTCCCGTTTCCGTCGCTGTCGAATCCGAAGGGAGGGCGGCCAACGTGTTTGCCCGCCGCCTGAGCGGCTGCGATCCCTTCTCGAGTCCGTTCGCTGCTCACGGAGCGCTCGAGGTCGGCGGCGATTTCGAGTGCGCGGAGCATCGACCGGTCGTCAGTCGGGGTGTCGTCCGATTCGCCGAGTTGGAGTTGCGAGTCGATGATATGGACGGCAACGTCGTTCTCGAGGAGTGTGGTGATGCGATCGGTCAGGTCGCGCATGTTCGTGGCGATGCGGGCAGCGTCGTGGATGATCACGCGCTCGAGGTCGCCGTTCGTCGCGAGGTCGAACAGCTTCTGATCGTCCGATAACGGTTCGATTCGGCCTTTCAGGGCGGTGTCGGAGAGGACGAGAACGGCGTCGCGCTCGCCTTCTCCGGCGGCCTCGACACGACGGTCTGCGTCCCGTTGCTCTCCGACGAGTACGACTACGACGAGGTGATCGGCGTCACGGTCGACGTCGGCCAGCCCGAGGCCGAGTTCGAGGAGGCCGAAGCGACCGCCGACGCCCTCGACCTCGAGCACCACGTCGTCGACGCCAGGGAGGCGTTCGCCGATCAGTGTCTCGAGGCGGTTCGCGCCAACGCGACGTACCAGGACTACCCCCTGGGGACCGCGCTGGCGCGGCCGGTTATCGCCGAACGCATCCTCGAGGTCGCCCGTGAACACGATTGCGGTGCCGTCGCCCACGGCGCGACCGGAAAAGGCAACGACCAACTCCGGTTCGAGGCCGTCTGGCGCGGCTCCGCCCTCGAGGTCGTCGCGCCGATCCGCGAGCGCGGACTCACCCGCGAATGGGAACAGGAGTACGCCGCCGAGCGCGACCTCCCGGTCGAAGGTGGCGACGAAGGGGCATACAGCATCGACACCAACCTCTGGACCCGCTCGGTCGAGGGGAGCGAACTCGAGCGGCCGGACCACGTCCCCGGCGAGGAAATTTACGAGTGGACGGACGCGCCGGGCAGCGAGACCGATTCCGCGGAACTCGAGATCACCTTCGAGGCGGGGTATCCCGTCGCGCTCGAGGGTGAAGAACTCGAGTCCGTCGACCTCACCGAGCGACTCAACGAGCGCGCGGGGACCCACGGCGTCGGCCGGACGGACGTGATGGAAGATCGCATGCTCGGGCTGAAGGTCCGCGAAAACTACGAACACCCCGCGGCGACGGTTCTGCTCGAGGCTCACGAGGCCCTCGAGAACCTCGTGCTCACGAAAGCCGAGCGGGCGTTCAAGCGACAGGTCGACCACGAGTGGGCCGAACACGCCTACGAAGGTCTGCTGGACGCCCCCTTGATGGACGCTCTCGAGTCGTTCGTCGAGACGACCAACGAGCGCGTGACCGGGACCGTCACCGTCCGCCTCGAGGGCGGTCGGGCGCGAGCGGTCGCTCGAGACAGTGCGTCAGCCGTCTACTCCGCAGACGCGGTCTCGTTCGATACGGAAACGGTCGGCGAGATTACCCAGGACGACGCGACCGGCGTCGCGAAGTACCACGGCTTCCAGGAGCGCCTGGCGAACACGGTGCTCGAAGGGGGGAGCGACCACGAACAGTCGGAATCGGACGAACAGGCCGTGGCTGACGGCGGCGCTGAGCCGGACGACGCGTCCTCCGAAGACGCGTAACGACGCTGCGGTTCGCGGACTCGTTTTTCGCGCCGACGGATCACGGTCGCGAGTATCTCTCCGAACGATCAGTTCACGTGCGGTGGCGCACGCTGATGATCGTCCGAGCGAGTGCGAGGACGATTAGCGACGTCGTGCAAGGGATGAGTGAGCGACCGAAGGGAGCGAGCGAATCGGTTGGGGAGGGTGTGGGTTTCCCTGTTGCCACGATAGCAAAACGTTGCATTTCACCTCGATCCTCTCCGTTCGCGAGAGTATGCGCTGACCGCATCCTCCCGCCGAAGCCGTTCGTCGCAAAAGGGGCCGGGCGCGATTGTGAACTACGCCCAGAAATGCTCGCTTCGCTGCGCCTTTCTGGTCTATTTCAAATCGCGCCTGCCGGTTCACTCGACGGTTCGCGATGCTCACCGTTTCGTTGCACGGGCCGGGCGCGATTTGAACACACGGTCGGACGTGCTCACTCCGTTGCGCACGCCCTCCCTGCGTTCAAATCGCAGGGCTGCTTTGCCACTCGCGGGTTTGCTCGTGGCAAAAGCGGGCCGGGCGCGATTTGAACACGCGACCGTCTGGTTAAAAGCCAGACGCTCTGCCAGACTGAGCTACCGGCCCTCTGATTGCTACTTCCGTCGAGTGAGGGTTAAACGTTTCTTTCTTCGGCGGCCATCGAGAGGCTATGGGTCGATAACCCATAGCTCGCTCGAGTCTGCCGTCATGTTATTCGAAGTACTCCTCGAGTGCGTCGCTGACGATTTCGCCGGGATCGACGCCGTCGATGGAGGCCCGGCGCCGGAGGTCCCGGTAGGTTTTCGGCGAGAGCGCTAGCTCGAGTTCGCCCAGCCTGACGTCGTAGTCGGCGAGCGCCCGTCCGATCGGGGTCTCGTCGTTGACGGCGCTGGCGACGCTGCGGACCTCGCGGACGGTGAGGTCGCCGTCGAGCGTCGCCCAGGCGAGCAGGAGTCGGGCTTCGCCGCCGACGCGGGCGATGTGTTTGGCGGCGGTGGGCGCGATCTGCCCGAGCGCGACCTGTTTGCGCACCGAACGGGGCAGGTCGTGGACGCGGGCCCACTTTCGGATAAACGAGACAGTTGCGTCGCCGCCAGCGCGTTCGGCAGCCGCTTTGTACGACCCCTCACCGCGGACGAGTGCAGCGCACGCGGCTGCGCCTCGGAGCATGTAGAGATGGTCGTCGTTGGTGGTGCCACTGGCGAACTCGCGGACGGTTTCGGCGGCGTCGGCGAGACTGTCGGGATCGTCGGGATCGAACTGGACGGCTTCGCGAGCGCGCGTCCCCGTAACCGATTCGTCGCCCCGGATTACTGGTGCACCGACTGGTGACTCACGGTCCGTCGGGATCGATCGCCTCTCCTCGCGACGACCGCGCGAACGGTCACCGGGACGATTGTCAGCCATGTGTTTCAGTATGGTCTTCCACAGTAAAAACTCGCTGTCGTGGCCGATCAGTTATTCGCCGCGCTTTTCGGCGAGGTGTTCCCAGATTTCCGTGCAGCCGGCACCTTCTTCGATGTCGTCGAGGTGGGCATCGTCACGTTCGTCCTCGCCTTGCTCGTGGTCGACCGGTTCCGGCTCCGGTTTGCATTCGGCCGCATCAGTCATGAATCGCCTTTCGAACGCCCATCGCATAAGTATCGCTTCGGCTGCAAGCGATACCCGTGCTCAGCCGTACAGGCCGCTTCTGCCGCTACCTCTGACGGGTCGTTCTCTCGAGTTGAAACGCCAGGCGCCGATACCGGCTGGCCTGGACGCCACGGACGACACTGTAGCCGAACGTATCGAGACCCTGACCGAACGGCGAGAGGAACGTCCGGACTGATCCGGTTCGCCGAATCTCGTCTCGTGATCTGGTCGGATAAGCTACGCCGTGAACGTGGGTCCTCGCGGCCGATATCGCAATTTGGATGGTGTGAAACGATTATCGTCCGTCTCGCTCGACGCTCGAGTCTTCGAGACGACCGCGTCCGTGGTGCGCGTACTCGACCCCAGCCCGACACCCCTACAGCATCGGAGCGTACACCGACACCGACTGTATCGACTCTCCAGTCGATTGAGTGGAGTCGTGTAGTCGGTACGGCTATCGTCGAACGAATGGGGTAACATATGCCGGTACGCGTTGCGACTCCGTTGTCGATTGTGTCGGTTTGCCAGCACGACCGTCGCTCTCGAATAGTGGTGTAGCGGCGTACTCGAGTTCGTCTCGTCTTCGATGCGTTCGATGAAGGCGGCCGCACCGAGACGGACGACGGTATCGACAGGCGAACGGACGGGGTGGTACTCACCTCGACGCGACCGTTTTTAGTACTGGACGAACTACGCACTCGTGTGACAACGCCGGTCTCCGGAGCGGGCGACGGTAACGGGCTCTCGATCCGTCCCGCGGAGCGCGCGGATCTGCTCGCCGTCGTGCGTATCGAAAACGAGTCGTTTCCCCAGCCGTGGCCCTACGACGCCTTCGAACGGTTTCTCGGGGAGCCCGGCTTTCTGATCGCCGTTCGCGGGGGTGAGATCGCCGGCTACGCTATCTCGGACGTGAGCCGCACCTACGGCCGCCAGCTGGGTCACCTCAAGGACATCGCTGTCCATCCCGACCACCGCGGCGAGGGGATCGGCACCGCCCTGTTGCGCCGAACGCTGGCCGTCCTCGCGGCCCACGGCGCCGACTCGGTGAAACTCGAGGCCCGTCGCTCGAACGAGGGTGCGAAGCGACTTTACCGGCAGTTCGGCTTCGAGCCGCTGCGGCGCGTGCCGGGTTACTACGAGAACGGCGAGGACGCGATCGTGATGATTCGAAAACTCGACTGAGGCTCCCAGCGGGTTCCCGGCGCGTTCGTTCCCGGCGCGTTCGTTCCCGGCGCGTTCGTTCCCGGCGCGTTCGTTCCCGGCGCGTTCGTTCGCGTCCACCGTTCGACGAGCGCCCGTCTCGGACGTGGCCGTTTTACCCGCGGCGTTCCTACCCCGACCCATGGGATACGCCTGTCCAGTTTGCGACGCCGAGCAGGCCGACGCCGAACACCTTGCGAACCACCTCGCGATCACCGCCTCGCTCGGTCGCGAAGGCCACGAGGAGTGGCTCGCGGAGCACGCCCCCGACTGGAGCGAGTGCAACCCCGCGGAGTTAGGCGAGATCGTCGCCCAGTACGCCCCCGAGATCGAGACGCCGGAGTTCGAGGGATCGGGGCACGATCACGGCCACGGACACGACCACGAGCCCGGACGACCGGGCGGTCTCGAGGACGGGCTGGCCCGACAGAGCCGCCAGCCCGGCCGCGGTTCGATGACCGCCGAAGCCGAGACCGTTCTGCGGGAGGCACGGGAGCTAACGAGGCAGATGCAGGAATCCGTGGACGACGAGACCGGGAACGGAGCAGAGTCCGCAGACGGCGGCTCCACCGAACGCGACGGCGCGTGAGCGCACTCGAGCGACGCCGCGGGGCGAGCGAACGCGAAACTGGTAACTGACTCCCGCGAGCACGTCGAGGTATGCACACAGTCGGGACGTTCGCGCCGGAATCGGCCGCCGAGGCCAGCGAGCGCTACGCGGAAGTCGGCCCCGCGGCACAGACCGTCGTCCGCGAGGTCGCCAAATCGATGGAGTTCGACCGCGAAGAGTACGACGAGCGCGTCTCGAGCGACGTCGTCGAGACCGCCCGCGACGCCCTGTTCGCGAGTCTCCTCGAGGTTCGTGTCGGCGACCGCGAGGCGTTCGACGATTGGCGGGAGGCCTACGACGGCGAGGTGACGGTCGTCGGCCACGACGACGTCGACCGCGTCGTCTGGCACGCCGGCCCCGAGGGCGAGGCCGTCGCGGCCACGTTCCAGAACGAGGAGGACGCGGCGGTCGCGACGCTGCGCCGGCAGGCGTTCGGGCGGCTGTATCGAGAACTCGTCTAGGCGGAACGATTTTGATTCGACGCTCGAGGAACACGACACCATCGCCTCGATGATCAGACCGTTCTGGAAGACGAGCCGCTGTTCACCACGTCGGTCCTCCAGATGGAAGTCGTGCACTATCTCCACACGCAACATCCGGAATCGGAGACGCTATCGACTCGTTTCCTCGGCCTCGATGGCGTTTCGGTCGCGGACCTCACACGAACTGACGTCGAGGAAGCGTCCGCGTTGCTCCGCGACTATCCACACGTTGGGATTGGCGGTCGCGATGCCACCGTTCTCGCGGCGATGCAGCGATACGACGTTTCACAGCTGTGGACTCACGATAGCGGATTGAAGCGGATGGCCGACGAACTCGAGTGGCTCGACGTGACCGATCCGGTCGAAGAGCCGGGACAGTGAGATCGAGCCCGCATAAACGGCATCTATTACACCCTCGAGGCCGACACCACCACGCGATGACCGGATTCGACGACGGCGACGTCCCCGACGAGTGGATCCTCCGGGAGGAGGTCACCGAGTACGAAACGCCGTGGTACGTCGGCGGCTACGATCGCCTCGAGCAACCGGACGGGACCGAGAAGCGCTACTACTGGGCCGATTTGCCGCCGGCGGTCGTCGTGGTCGCGAGAATCGACGGAACGCGGATCGCAACGCTGGACGTCGATGAGGACGAACACGGGGCCGAGAGCGAGGCGGAGAACGACGGCGACCACCTCCTGTTCGTCGAGCAGTTCCGGCCGACGATTCGCGAAATCCACCTCGAGCTTCCCGCGGGAATCGTCGAGGACGGCGAGTCCTACACGACGGCCGCGGCCCGCGAACTCGAGGAAGAGACTGGCTTCAGACCCTCGAGTACGGCGCTCCTTCAGGAGTACGCGGTCGCGACCGGCGTCCTGCGACACGACCGCGCCATCGTCTACGCCGAGGGCCTCGAACCCGGCGAACGCGAACTGGACAACAACGAGTTCCTCGAGGTGACGACGGTGCCGGTCGACGAGGCGCTCGAGCGCGCCCGCGAGCAGCCGGCTAACGACTCGACGATGACGGCCCTGTTACTGGCGAACGAAGACGGCCTGCTTTGATACGGGTTACTGTCCGTCAGGTCCGGCGCACCCGCGACCCGGGCGGCGGTTGCGCCGGGACATCGGGACAGCAATCCGTATGAGTCCGCGTCGGCGCCGGACTCGAGCAGGGTGTGTCGACCGAGCGATGCCTGCCGGTTCACTTCGAGCCGCGCCCGAGACCGAAGGGCAGGCGGCTACGAACGGGTTCGCGACCGCCGCGCTCGGCGCTCACGTCGCGGGCTTCGTCTCCGAACGCGGCGAGTGCGAGGCCCACGATCGAGAGCAAGATGAGGGCGCCGCCGGCGACGGTCACCGGCGTGAGCCCGCCCAGAAACAGCCCGACGGCGAACACGAGCGTTCCGACGACCTGACCGGCGAGCAGGAGTTCGAACGATATGGTATGTGGGTCCATACCATATTATGGGCGTTGCGAGTAAATAACGAATTCATACGATCCGTCGGAATGTTCGCCGCTCCGGACGGTTTCGTCCGACTCGCACATTGATACGAAGCCTGCTGCAACTGTCGCTCGGACCAGCGACTCGCCACCGTCCGAGCGTCGACCCGTGGGCTTATTCTCCCGGCGTCCCAACCCGGGCGTAATGGACGGCGAAATCTCTCCCGACGAGGTCAAGGAACTTCTCGAGGACGATGCGGACGTCTGTGTCGTCGACATCCGCGACGCACAGAGTTTCACCCGGAGTCACATCCCCGACAGCGAGAACGTTCCGTTTCACGAACTCACCGCCCGCGTCGAGGAGTTCGAGGACGAAGACCACATCGTGACGGTCTGCCCCCACGGGAAAGCGAGCGTGCAGGCGGCCCAACTCATCGGATCGTACGAGGGGACCGCCGACGCCCGCGTCGAGAGCATGGCGGGCGGCCTCGAGAAGTACGGGATGAAGTTCGGACTCGTCCGCGAGGAAGACGACGAGGAGTCGACGAACGCCGAATCTCCGTTCTAGCGGCGGTCGGTACTCGAGACGCGTCGTTCGATTACTCGGCTCGAGTCGGTGCTATCCGTTCGCGGGTTCCGACCCCGGAATTGGGACCGGGATCTGAGCCGGGTCCGCGGCCGCCGCCACCGCCATCGCCACCGCCATCCGATCGGCGGCCGAGCAGCCAGTAGACGAGCGTCGCAAGTCCGATCAGCACGCCGACTCCAGCGGCGACGCGCGCTCGTCGCCGATCGGTACGCGTCGGCGCCACTTTCGCTTCGCGACGCTCGGCGAGGGCGGCGAACTCGACTGCGAACGCCTCGACCTCGTCCCAGTCCGTATACTCGTAGTCGCGCGAGGCGTCCGTATCGCCGGTCGTGAGCGCCGCGACCAGTTTGAACACCGCTCGCGTGATCGGGTCGTACTGCGTGTAGGCGATCGATCCGGCGACGAACGCGACTCGGTCGGGTTCCCAGCCCGTCCGGTCGACGAGGTCGTCGACCCACCCGACCGCGGCGCTCCGGGCGGCGGCAAATGGGACGGCCGAGGCCATCGACACCTGGAAGAACGCGCTCGGTCGCGACGACAGCGTCTCGCGGTGACGCTCGACGAAGGCGACGACCGCTGGCAGGTGTGCCCGGTTAACGACGGGCGAACCGACGAGGACCGCATCGAACGTGGTGACTGCCGCGTCGGAAATCTCACCGACGCGATTCGTCGTGACCTCGTGTCCTCGCTCGGTGAGAGCGGCGTCGATCTGTTCGGCGACGCGTGACGTCTGTCCGGTATCGCTTTCGAACGCGATGAGGATCGATGCCATGGTCGATCACGGTCGGTACTCGCTCGAGGATCCTAAACGCACGGTGGCGAGCGCCGGGCTAACTCTCGCAACTATTCAAAAAGTGAGTGACTAACGGTGCGCGAATCGGTCGTGGGGTTCGGAAGTCGTTTCAGAGCATCGGCGGGTCGAATCAGGCGACGTTGAAGCCGCGATCCCGAAGGAACTCTTCGATGCGGCCCGTGTGGTTGCCCTGAAGTTCGATCTGGCCGTCCTCGACGGTACCGCCACAGGCGAACTTGGACTTGAGATCCGACGAGAGACTGTCGAGATCGACGTCCTTCGGATCGAATCCTTCGACGATCGTTACCTCTTTTCCGTATCTGCGCTCGTCAATGCGGATATTGAGTTGCTGTTGTCCCTTGGCCACGTCCTCGCAGACGCAGAGTTCCTCGGGCAGCCCGCACGTCGAGCAGACTTCCGACATTACGTTCCATGGTACGAATCGGCCATATTAAACACTATCGGGACCCGTGTCCCGTCGGGCGGTTCTTTTTGAGTGAACGAACCGTTAGTTTCGCCCGCGACCGAGGATCGGAAGCCGTTCGCGGGTGAGTTCGTCGACGATCGCGATCGTCTCGTCGGCCGTCTCGCGGTCCACGCCGCCGCCGTATCTCGCCCGCTCGTACCGTTCGAGAACCGCCTCGAGTCGCGGGTCGACCGTTTGCGACTCGACCGTTGGTTCGGTCCCGCCGTCGCCGGGTCCGGAACTGCCGTCGTCGCTCGCTTTGCCGTCTCGGTCGCCGGCAGCGATCGACTCGAGGTACCGTCGTGCCGACTCCGAGCGCTTCCGGGGGCGGTGCTCGCGCGCCAGCACGCGCTCGAGGCGCCGATAGGCGCGCTCGACGTCGCGGTTCGGATCGTCGGTCGGCCGCTGCCAGTAGCAGCCGAGAGTGCGACGGAGTCGCCCGCTCGCACCCGTTCGGTGGACGCTCGCCGCCAGCCCGACGAGGACGACGAGTCCGACGGCGGCGACCTCTCGGGAGACCGTGGCGAGTTCGAGCAGCGTCGACCGCCAGTCGCTCCCTTCGTCCTCACCCTCGACCGTTTCGTTTTCCGGGCCGGGGTCGTCTTCGTTCGGGTCGGGTCCGTCCGGCTCGGTCTCGTTGCCTTCGGACTCGTTTTCGGGGTCCTGCGGTTCGGTTGGGTCGGGCTCCGTTTCGTTCTGGTCCGGGCGCTCGTCGGGGTCGTCGGTCGGCGTCTCGTCGGGGCCGTCGTCGGGTTCCGAGTCGTCTTCGTCGTCGACCGGGACGTCTTCGCTCGAGTCGGTGTCGACGTTCTCGGCGCCATCCGAGCGCGCCTGCTGGACCGCATCGGTGTGGACGTCGTCGCGCGGACCGCTCGGCGTCGGCTCGAAGGCGACCCAGCCGTGGTCGGGGAAGTACACCTCGACCCAGGCGTGGGCGTCGGTGCCACGGACGACGTACTCGTCGTCGTCGACCTCCTGCCCGGCTGTGTATCCGGTGACGTAGCGTGTCGGGACGTCCTCGGCGCGGAGCATCTGGGCCATCGTCGTCGCGAAGTAGACGCAGTAGCCCTCGTTCATCTCGAAGAGGAACTCCTCGGCGACGTTGCCGTCGGGGCGGTCGACTTCGAGCGAGTACTCCTTGGAGCTACGGAGATACTCTTCGATCGCGACCGCCTTCTCGTAGGGCGTCTCGGCGTCCTCGGTGATCGTTTCGGTTCGCGCTTCGAACTCGCTCGAGACGCCTTCGGGTTCCTGCAGGTAGCGCGATTCGATCTCCTCGGGGTAGTCGGTTTCCGCGGTTCGAAGCGCCGACGAATCCGGCTCGAGGATCGCGCTCTCGACGAGGTACGTATCGCCCTCGAGGACGGGCGTCGAGGGGTGGAACTGGCCCTGCTGAGAGACCTCGGCGTGCTCGGCGAGGTCGCCCTCCAGCGCCACCGGCTGTGGCGCGGCGGGCATGACGCCGAGGTCGGTTTCGGCGGTGAACCGCTGCTCGAGGCGCTCGGCGTCGCCGGGGGGCTCCTCGATCGGCCCCTCGTAGTCCGCGTGTTCGCCGGTTCGAACCCACTCGTCGCCGGTAAATCGGTCGTAGACGCCCGTTCGCCAGTACGACGCCTGCTCGGATTCGACCGTAAAGCGGACCTCCGGCGAGAGGTCGACCGAGCCGCCGATCCCGGAGCGCTCGGAGGCGTAGTCGATCGTCCCCTCGAGCGTTCCGTCGTCGCCGCCGGCGACCTGACCCGCGGTGCCGGGCCCGGTCGGGACGAACGTAACCGTCAGCGAGAGGACGATGATCAGCGCGAACAACACCGCGAGCACGTCCGCCTGGGCGACCGAACCGCCGCGTCGCTCGAGTTCGCCGAAGCCGACGGCGGCGACGGCGGCGAGGGTGCCGATCAGGGTAACGGTCGAGCCAGCGTCGCCGGTCAACACGAGAAAGACGAGCGCGAGACCGCCGGGAACGGCGGCGAGTCCGTACCGTCCGCGGACGGCGAGATACCACGAGAGGAACACCGGCGCCGGAACGAACGCGAGCGCCCAGGTGCCCGCCTCGACCATGCGAATCAACGGGAGACCGGTCACGAGCGCAAGCGTATCCGCGGCGATCGCGTCGCCGGCCGAGAGCACAATCTCGACGCCCACGCCGCTTTGCTCGAGGTAGTAGGCGAAACCGCCCGCGCCGCCGACGACGGCGAGCACCGTCGCGGTTCGCGGTCGAATCGCCCACGCCAACACCGTCGCTGCGAGGAGCATCGCGACGACGAGACCGAACAGCGTCTCGGTGCCGCCGACCGCGCGGGTCACCTCGCGCAGAACGCTGACGTACGACGCCGTCAACACCAGAATGCAACAACACGCCAGCAGCCGGAACAGCCCCGGACCAGCCGCGTCGTCGAGATCGAACGGGAGCGTTCGATCGCCGGCGTGAGAGTCCGCGCCACCGCTCGAGGACTCTGTTCGGGTGCTCACGAAACCACCCCCGATCGATCGTCGGCGTCGCCGCGCTCACGGTTCCCCGCCGGCGCAGCGTGCTCGGTCGCGTCTCGGCTCAGCGGCGCGTCGGACGCAGACGAATCGACGAGTCGGTCGAACGGAATCGACCGATCCTCGAGACCGACGCGCGTTCCGTCGGCGTCGGCCTGAATCAGTACGTCCGCGTCGCGTCGTTCGTCGTCCCCGAGCTCGCCGGCCTCGAGGACGGCGAGTGCGCCAAGGAGTTCGTGGTAGCGGTCCTCGCTCGAGCCGGGGTTGATCGCGTCCCCGTGGAGGGTCAGGCCCACGTCGACGCCGGCCGATCGAAGGAACGTCGCGACGCTCGCGGCCGCCGTCGCCAGGTCGTCGTCCCGGCCGGGGGTACACTCGGCGGCGATCGTCGCGGAGCCGACCTCGTCGTCGGTGGCGTACTCCGTGACGACGAGGTCGGCATCGGGTCGCTTGGCGGCGGACTTCCAGTGGACGTCCCGCAGGGAGTCCCCGCGCTGGTACTCCCGCAGATGGTCGAACTCCCGGCGGTCTCGTCCGCCGATCGCGTCGGCGAACGTCCGAAGCGCGTCGCCGGGACCCGAACCGAGATCGTAGACGCGCGGGTAGACCAGTACGGAACTGGTCGTCGTCTCCCCGTACGAAAACCGGCGTTTCACGAGCCCGAGAACGTCCGTCACGGTGATCGATACCGGACCGAGCGAGTGCTCGCCGCGCTCCTCGAGTCCCACCGCGTACGCAAAGCGGTTCGGTTCGCCGTCGCCGCGTTCGAGGGTCGTCTCGAGGCGCGGGTTGCCGTCGGCGTCGACCGTCAGCGTCCCGCGAGCCGCGGGTTGGATTTCGGTTCCGGTCGGCTGCCCGTCGCCTGCGAGCGCCGTCAGCCCGTCACCGACGTCGTCGCGAACCGTCGCCGAGACGGTCGACCCGCTCTCGATCGATAGCTCGACCGTCCGTCGGTCGCCGACGACCCCCTCGCCGACGGGTGCGCGTCGAATCGTCGGCCGGTCGACGCGGATCGTCGCGAGCACGGCGGCGACGAGGACGACGACCAGCGGCGCGACGACGGCGTTCAGCGCTCGGGGGCCGTACTGCCAGGCCAGCGCCATCGCTGCCGCGACGGCGAACAGCGCCGTCCAGCCGCGAAGCGTCGGTCGCATCGCTCGGTCACTCCACGGCGACGCGCTCGAGGGCGTTCGCCACGACCGTTTCGCCGTCTCGATCTCGGTCCGTCGTCTTGATTCGGTGGGGGAGCGCGACCGACGCCTCCGTCCGGACGTCGTCCGGGAGCACGTAGTCGCGGCCGCTGGCCGCGGCGCGAGCCTGTGCCGCCCGGAGGAGGGCGATCGTCCCGCGGGGGCTGACGCCGACGCGGGCGTGCTCGCGGGTGTACCCTGCCAGCCGCGTCACGTACTCCCGAATCGGCGTCTCGACGCGAATCTGCGAAACGGTCTCGCGCGCGTCGACGATCGTCTCAAGGTCCGTGACCGACTCGACGTGCTCGATCGGGTGATCGCCGACCGCGCGGCCGAGGAGTTCGGCCTCGTCTTCGGGGTCGGGGTAGCCGAGTCGGAGCTTCTTCATGAACCGGTCGAGTTCGGCGAAGGGCAGATCGTACGTCCGATTCGGTTCGACGGCGTTCTGCGTCGCGATGACGGTGAAGGGATCGGGCAGGTCGTGAGTCGTCCCGTCGACCGTCACCTGTCCCTCTTCCATGGCCTCGAGCAGCGCCGATTGGGTCTTCGGCGGCGCGCGGTTAATTTCGTCCCCGAGGACGACGTTGCCGAAGACGGGGCCGGGCTGGAACTCGAACTCGCGGCGCTTCTGGTTGAAAACGTTCACGCCGGTCACGTCGGTCGGGAGAAGATCGGGGGTAAACTGCACGCGACTGAAGGTGCAGTCGATCGACGTCGCGATCGAGCGCGCGAGCATCGTCTTACCGACGCCGGGGACGTCGTCTAACAGGACGTGGCCGCGCCCGAGCATCGCGATGACGACGTGTTCGATCACGTCCTCGTGGCCGACGATCACCTCGGCGACGTTGTCCTCGATCGCCGTACAGAGGTCGGCGACCGCGGACACCTCGAGCGGGGCGTCGGCCGCTGTCCGGCGTTCGGCCGACGACGGTGGACTCGCGTCAGTCATTGGTCACACGCGACTGGAAACGGGGACCCGGTCGAACCTCTCATCAGTACGTCATCAGCGACAGCGAACCATAGGCTTTGCGTCGACTCGACCGACTGTCACCTCACCGGGCAACTTCTGCGACCGGCGGGCATTCGAATACGAGTAGCGCAGCTATCGGGCGTAACGATCAGAGAACGATACCACTGTACTGAAGCCGCCTTACAGGCGCTCGAGGTTCGTCGCTCGAGGACCCTTCTCGGCCTCCTCGATGTCGAACTCGACTTCCTGACCCTCCTCTAGGTCCGGACCGCCGACGTCTTCCATGTGGAAGAAGACGTCCTCGTCCGCGTCCTCAGTCTCGATGAATCCGTAACCGCCAGTGTCGTTGAAGAATGCGACCGTACCTTTCGCCATTGCACCTGTATAAAACCGCGACAGAGATATAAACCTTCGGGAGCACATTCGCAGGCACGTCGAGCGAATTGGGGTGTGAGCGCCGGTGCGGTACGTTCGTGGCGTTTCAGGCGTTGATCACCACGACTTACAGTCAGGACAGACGAAGCGATCGTCCTCGCGCCAGACGCGATCGGTCTCGTCACCGCAGCGGTGACAGACGTAGTTCCCCCAGGCGTACGTCGAAAGCCCCGTATTCGGCTGGCCGCCCGGATCCGAACGCGAATTCGCGTGCGCACTCGAGTTCGAGTTTGAGTTCGAGTTCGAATCTGCATCCACCTCCGGAGCCACAGTCGAGTCGTCAGTCGACGGGTCGCTTTCGCTTCTGGTATCGGGCCCGTCTCCGCGATCATCCTCGCTCTCGGTTGCGTCGAGTTCGGTTTCGTTCTCGTCCCCGCCCTCCGCTCCGTCGTCGGCCTCTACCGCGAGAAAATCCGTGAGCGTCGAGTCGTCGGTCACGCCTCGAGGTAGGGATGGCGGCGGCTTAGTCGCTCCGACCGAGACGCCTCCTCGCGGGGGTGTCACCGTCACCGAGCGTCCTGGACGCCCGACCGCACGGCAGAGACCGGCACGGCCAAGTACCACCGGTGAAAACCCACCCGCATGGACACCGTCACACCGATGAACGTTATCGTGGACAACATCATCGATATGAACGACTACTTCGCCGACGTCGCGACGGGCGAGGGCCTCGCGCCGCTGCTCGTTCTCGCCGGAACGATCCTGATCGTCGTCGCACTCGGCGTCTTCGGCATCCTCACGCTCGGCGCCATCGGGAGCCTCTTCTCCTCGAGTTCCAGTTAAAGCGGCTCCATTTCTCGTCCGAACTGCTCGTTCGTCAGTCGGCCGTCGCCCTCGCCAGCGCCTCGCTCGCGCGGTCGATCGCGTCCTCGAGGTTCGGCCCGAGCGGCGAGCCGACGACGATTCCGTCGACGTGCTCGAGGGCGGCGTCGAACCGCTCGGCGACGGTTTCGGTCGTGCCGGCGATACAGAAGGCGTCGATCATCTCCGGCGTGACGTGGCCGAAGGCCTCGTTCAGGTCGCCTCGCTCTAAGGCGTCGCTGACGTCCTCGGCGGCCTCGCGGTCGATATCGTGGCGCTCGAGGACGGGCTCGGCCGCGCCGCCGGCGATGAACGCCACGGGCGGTCGGGCCGCTTCTCTGGCAGCTTCTTCCTCGCCGGCGACGCTGACGCTCGCGAACGCGAGCGACTCGAACGACCCGCGGTCGGGAGAACGGTCGTCGAGCCCTCGTTCGATCTGCTCGGCCGCCCACTCGAGATCCCGCGGATGGGCCGCGTTTATCAGCACGCCGTCGGCGTGTTTGGCGCTCATCCGGAGCATGTGCGGACCCTGCGCGCCCACGTAAACGGGAATCGACGCCGACGGCGGCTCGAAGTTGAGCGAGGCGTCGGTCGCCGTGAACGTCCCCTCGTGGGTCACCGTCTCGCCGTCCCAGAGGTCTTCGGCGAGTTTGAACGTCTCGAGGACCCGTCGCAGCGGACTGTCGCGCTCGACGCCGAGGTTCGACAGCGTCGAGCGGTCGCCCGCGCCGACGCCGAAGACCGCGCGCCCGTCGCTTACTTCGTCGATCGTCGCCGTCTGCGCGGCGAGTTTCACGGGGTGGGTCTCGTAGGGGTTGCTAACCCCCGGACCAAGCCGAATTTCGTCGGTCGCGTCGGCCATCCGCGAGAGCGTGGCGAACGGATCGCGGTTGAAGTAGTGGCTGCTCGAGAAGGCGATATCGAATCCGCGGTCCTCCGCGCGGGCGGCCAGTTCGGCCATACGCGCCGGAGGGTGTTCCGGCGTGAGTTCGATCGCTCGAGTGACGTCTCCGCCGGCGTCGCTCATTGCTCTTCCCTCCGCGCTGTACTCGTCGATCGGCCGCGCTCGACCGTGATCTCGACCGTTCGATTCATGTCCGCAGGGAGGGTCAGCGCGGTAAAAAGGACACCGTCACCGGAGATGGTCGCCGTGACGACGGGCGTGTTCACACGGCGGCTCGAGACCGGATCTTGGCGTCACGAGCGATTCGCTCGAGCGAACAGTGCCGCGCCGCGGCGATCGAACTCGACGTCGACGAAGCCGGCCGCTCGAAGCTGCTCCCGGAACGTCTCGACGTCGAACGGATCGGCGTCGAGGACGCCGCGAGCGACCGCGCGGACGGGCGGCGCGCGGAGGACGAACTCGTCGGCGAGCACCGCGGCGACGAACCGCCCGCCGGGACGCAGCACGCGCCGGATCTCGTCCAGCGCGGCGTCGACGTCCGGCAGCAGGTGCAACGCCCAGGCGCAGACCGCGCGGTCGACGGCGCCCGGTTCGAACCACAGTTCGTCGGCGCTCATGCGCGCGAACGCGACGTTCTGGATTCCCTCTCGAGTCGCGTAGCGCTGTGCGCGCTCGAGCATGCCCGTCGAGACGTCGACGCCGACGACGGATTTCGCCTCGGGTGCGACGTGGCGGGTGAGCCGTCCCGTCCCGCAGGCGACGTCGAGAACGGTCTCGTCCGCAGTCGGCTCGAGCAGCGCTGTGAGCCGCTCGCGGTCGTCCCACGGCGCCGCGGGACCGCCGACGAAGCGATACAGCGGCCTAAACCACAGCGGCGACTCGTAGATCGGGGCGAGTCGGTCGAAGACGGTCTCGCTCGAGGCGGTATCGACGGCTCGGGGCACGGGAAAACGCGGCACGCCGTCGTTTAGAAAGACGGTGACGCCGCAGTTCGGACAGCGGAGGGTGTCGTTCTGGAACGCCAGCGGCTCCTCGCACGCTCGACAGGCGTAGCTCGGCTCTCTCGTATCGGCGGTCGGCACGCTCGAGTCCATGGTGGGTCGTACGACCGCTGGCGGCTTGAGTTCCGGTTGTCAGTTGCGGTCGGCCACGCCCGTCAGCCGTCGAACTCCCACTCCCGTAGCGCCTCGCGGACGAGGTCCTCTTCGACCCCTCGAAAGAGTTCGTCGCTGCCCGCGTGGTCGCCGAACGCCCAGTCGCGGACGACCACGGCGGGGACGCCGCCGGCGCCCTCGCCGGTGACGAGGTTCGCCGCGGCCGCGAGCTCGTCGACCACCGACTGGACGGTGACGCCGAGTTCGTGGCCGTCGCGGTCCTCCTCGCCGCGCCAGTCGCGACTGGCGGGCATCCCCGCCCAGCCGATGGCGACGCCGGTCTGGCCGTGGCGGAACGGACGGCCGCAGGTGTCCGTGACGACCACGGCGACGTCCTCGTGCCCTCGCTCCTCGAGTCCCGCTCGAATCCGCTCGGCGCTCTCGTCGGGCTTTCGCGGGAGCAAGAGCAGATCGTGGTCCGGCACGTTCGACTTGTCGATCCCCGCGTTCGGGGCGATGTGTCCGAAGCGCGTCTCTGCCAGGATAAACGGAACGTCGATCAGCAGCTCCGCGCTCTCGTCGAGAATCGCCTGCGCGAACCGCGGATCCTTCGGTTCGCCCGCGATCGCCTCGTGTTTGTCGGCGAGTTCCTGTGCGCGTCCGCTAACGGGGTAGTCCTCGAAGTTGGCCGTTCGGCCCTCGGCCTTCGAGACGATCGTGCTCGCGACGGTGAGCACGTCGCCGGGCTCGAGGTCGGCCCGCTCCGCGACGAGTGCGGCGACGTCGTCGCCGGGACGGACTTCGGGCAGGCCCGTCACTGGTAGCAGTTCCATACTCGAGGGTTGGATAGCGGCGGCAAAAGGTTGATCAAACGCGTCGGAGTCGCTTCCGGACCGATAACACGTCGATTACGAACGGCTGGACTCGAGCAACGTTCCACGTCCCTCGAAATCGACCTCGAGCCCCGACGCTCGACAGACGTCCCACAGGGTCGCGCCGTTGCTCGTGAGCACCGGCACCCCCAGTTTCGACTCGAGACCGTCGACGGCGGCCAGCGAGCGGTAGTTCGTACAGGAGACGAAGACGGCGTCGAGGGCGTCCGCGTCCGCGCCGTCGACGTGCTCGAGCACCTGCGCTTCGGCGTCGTCGGGCGTTAGCGCGCCGATGGCCGTATTGGCCTCGAGCCCCCGACCGTCGATCGAGACGACTTCCAACCCGACGGCCTCGAGGAAGTCGCGTTCCTTCGCGTCCAGATCGTCGGTGTAGGGCGTGACGACCGCGATCCGCTCCGCGTCGAGCGCTTCGAGCGCCCGGACGACCGAACGGGCCGTCGCGACGGCGGGCGCGTCGGCCGCGGCTTCGAGTCGGTCCTCGAGTTCGGCGTCGAACCCGGGGCCGTGGATCAGGCTGCCCGTCGTGCAGGCGTAGGCGACGGCGTCGACGTCGGCGTGGGCGAGCAGTTCGGCGCCGCGCTCGGCGCCGTCGCTCATCGCGTCGAGCGCGTCGACGGTGACCGACTCGAGTTCCATCCGCGCGGCGTGGACGGTGATCTCGTCGGGGAGCGCGCGCTCGAACTCGGGTTCGGCCGTGGTGTTCGAGGAGGGAACGATCAGCCCCAGGCGGCCGCGAACGCCGGTGTCGGTCGGTCGAGTTCCCATCGTCACTCCTCGCCGTCCGTTTCGGTCGTCTTCTCGGCGTCGCGGTCCGCCTCGAGCGCGTCCGCGTCGCGCTCGGCGGGGTCGCCGTGGCCGCCGCCGCCGGGCGTCCGCACCGTCACGGTGGTTCCGGCGTCGACGTCGACGGTCGTCTTCGCGGGCACCGCCTCGCCGTCGATCAGGTTCTCGCCGGTGGCGCCGCGCTCGCCGCCGGCGACGCCCTTCGGTCCGTGGCGTCGGCGTTCGGTCAGCAGCGACACCGTCGCGTCGTTCTCGACGGTGACGGTTCGCTCGAGTCCCAGTCCGCCCCGCTGTTTCCCGCGGCCGCCGCTGTCGGGGCGGAACGCGTAGCGCTCGACCCGGAGCGGGTACTCGGTCTCGAGGGATTCGATCGGCGTGTTGAGCGTGTTGGTCATGCCGACCTGAACGCCGTCCATGCCGTCGCGATCCGCGCGGGCGCCGAAGCCGCCGGCGATCGTCTCGTAGTAGGTAAAGGAGCCGTCGCGGCCGCCGATGGTGAGGTTGTTCATCGTGCCCTGGCCCTGGGCGGGGACGCGCTCGGGCGCGGCCTCGGCGACGGCCGTGAAGACGACGTCCGTGACGCGCTGGCTGGTCTCGACGTTGCCGCCGACGACGGCCGCCGGCGATTCGGGATTCAACAGCGACCCCTCCGGCGCGCGGATCTCGACGGGCTCGTAACAGCCGTGGTTCGGCGGGATCTCGGGATCCGTAACGGCGCGGACGACGAAGTAGACCGCGCTTCTGGCGACCGCGAGCGGCGCGTTGAGGTTTCCGTCGAGTTGGTCTGCGGTCCCCTCGAAATCGACCTCGACGGCTGTCCCGTCGACCGTCACCGCCACGCTGATCTCGACGTCTTCGTCGGTGACGCCGTCGCCCTCGAGGACGTCGGTCGCCCGGTAGGTCCCGTCGGGGAGCTTCCGAAGCTCGTCTTCGATCCGCTCTCGCGAGTAGTCGATCACGGCGTCGAAGCCGGCGAGGACGGTCTCGCGGCCGTGCTCGTCGAACAGCGCGGCGAGTCGCTCCTCGGCGCGTTCGTTCGCCGCCCGCTGGGCGCGCAGGTCGGCCCGGCGCTCGCGGGCGTTGCGAACGTTAGCGAGGAGCAGCGAGCGAACGTCCTCGCGGGGTTCGCCGCCGTCGACGAGCCGCGTCGGGGGGATGCGAAGCCCCTCCTGGTAGATCTCCTGTGCGCCGGCGGGCATGCTGCCCGGCGTCATGCCGCCGACGTCGGCGTGGTGGGCGCGGGAGACGGCGTAGCCGACGATGTCGGCGTCGTCGCCCTCGCTGTCCGAACCCGGCGCGATCGGCGACACCATCGTCACGTCAGGCAGGTGGGTTCCGCCCCGGAAGGGGTCGTTGAGGACGAACACGTCGCCCGGCTTCGGATCGTACTCGAGGACGGCGTCGACGGCCGCGGGCATCGCGCCCAGGTGAACCGGGATGTGCTCGGCCTGTGCGATCATGCGTCCCTCGGCGTCGAACAGCGCCGTCGAGCAGTCGCGGCGCTCCTTGATGTTCGGGGAGTAGGCGCCCCGGATGAGCGTCTGGCCCATCTCCTCGGCGACGCTCTCGAGTTGGTTGCGCAGGACCTCGAGGGTCACGGGATCGATGCTTCGGTCGGCGGCGTGTGTCGGTTCTGCAGCCATCAGTTGTCACCCCCTCGCGTCATCACGAGGGTTCCGTCCGCAAGGATTTCACCCGTCCACGTCGGCGGGACGACGGTCGTACTCTCCGCTTGCTCGAGGACCGCCGGGCCGGAGACCGTCGCGCCGGCCGCGAGGCGATCCCGGTCGTAGACGGCCGTCTCCTGGGACTCGGTGTCGACGCCGGGGAAGTGGGCCTCCCGCGTGCCGACGAGGGCGTCGCCGGGGCCGTCGTGGCGGACGGTCGGCTCGGTGCCGGGGACGGTCGCCGTCGCCCGGAGATTGACGACCTCGATCGATTCGTCCAGCGCGTAGCCGTACGCGCGCTCGTGGGCCTGGTGGAAGCGCTCGACGACCGCGTCCGCGTCGAACGCCTCGTCCGCGGGAACGGTCAGTTCGAAGCTCTGGCCCGCGTAGCGGCAGTCGGCCGCGCGCTCGACGCGGGCGGCGTCCTCGTCGGAGGCGTCTGCGAGCACGCCGGCGACGAGGTCGTCGTAGACCGACT
>NZ_AOHZ01000060.1 GCF_000337215.1 Natronolimnohabitans innermongolicus JCM 12255
CTCGCGCCATCAGAGATGTGTATAAGAGACAGCGGTCATCGCGTGGGCGAACTCGTCGATCTCGGCGGGGTCGATCCCCGCGTCGTCGCAGGCCTTGCGCAGGCCCTCGAGGACGCCCAGATGCTGGGGTGTCGTCGAGGGGACCTTCGCGGTGACGAGACTGTCGTCGACCGAGAGGGCGACGTCGGTGAACGTGCCGCCGACGTCGACGCCGATTCGGGTGGCGGCGCTCGCGTCGGCCGCGTCGGTATCGGCGTCTGCGGTCCCGGCAGTGCCGCCGTCGGTGCGGACTCGAGTCGCGTCCGTTCGTTCGGTGCGTTTGGTTCGTCGTGCTGTGCGTCCGTCTGCGTTGTCTGCGTCGTTCATTCGTGGAAAGCTGATCTGTCAGTCGTGTCGAATCGTGTCGAGTCGTGTATCGTGATACGGAGTCTGTTCGGAGGCGAGTTTCGATCGCATCAGAACGGCAAGAGCGCGAGGATCGCGTCGGTCTGATCGTAGAGCGTCTGCAGCCCGATGACGATCACGACGAGCGTGACGATCCCGCCGAGGACGTTCTGGAGCGTGCTGTTCGTATGCTCGCCGAGGAGGTCCTCGTTGTTCATCGCGTAGATGAGGAAGACGGCCAGGATCGGCAACAGGAGCCCGTTCGCGACCTGTGCGAAGACGATCACCTGTACGGGATCGTAGCCGAGCGCCGAGAAGACGATCCCGACGCTGAGGATGGTCAGCCAGATCGCACGGAAACGCGTCGACTTCAGATCGCGTTCCCAGCCGAGGACACCGGCCGTCGCGTAGGCGCCGGCCAGCGGTGCGCTCATCGCGCTCGTAAAGCCGGCCGCGAAGAGGCCGATGGCGAAGAATCCGAGGGCGTACCCCCCGAAGACCGGCTCCAGCTGGTCGGCCATCTCACCGACGTCGGCGATCTGGGTCCCCTCGGGGAACACCGCGGCGGCGGTGACGACGATCGCGGTCGTGATGACCCCGCCGATCGCGACCATCGCGATCGTGTCGGTGCGACACTCCGCGAGGTCGGCGGCGCCGTCCCAGCGCTCCTGGACGGTGCTCGCGTGCAGGAAGAGGTTGTAGCCGACGACGGTGGTCCCGATGAGGCCGGCGATCAGGTACGCCGATCCTTCGGGGACCGTCGGGACGATCCCCCCGGCGATCGCGGTCGGGTCCGGCCGGACCATGATCGCGTTGAGCACGAAGGCAAGCCCCATGACGATCACGAGGCCGATGAACACCCGTTCGATCAGCTTGTAGCTTCCCGTCCAGAGCAACGCGGCGGCGACGATCCCGATCAGCGGTCCCCAGACGTTCTCGCTGACGCCCGTGATCGTCGCCAGTCCGGCGGCGCCGCCGACGATGTTGCCGGTCTGAAACGCCGCGGTCCCGATGCCGATCGCGCTCACGACGAGAACGATCGTCGCCCCCTTCGCGAACGGATTCTGGAATTCGTTTCGAAACGCCTCGCCCAATCCCTCTTTCGTGATCAGACCGAGTCGCGCGCTCATCTCCTGGAGCACCATCGTCGCCAGGATCGAGAACACGATCGTCCAGACGAGCAGGTACGCGTACTCAGCGCCGAGTACGCTCGCCGTCGTCACGGTCCCCGGTCCGACGAACGCCGCCGCGACCAGCGCCCCCGGTCCAATCGCTTTCAGTCGGTCGACAACACCCATGATATGTTCCCACATACATCACTCTCTGACGATCCCAAAAGGGTTGTTAAGAGCCGAACATACCGATATGCCCCGCTCTCGAGCAGTCCCGAAGCGCGTATGAATCGATGTGAACCCGTATGAGAATAGCACACACCTGTGTCGGAATGTATCACACCGATACCGCGCCGATGCCACACTGATACCGCACTGCTACCGCGCTGGCACCGCGTCGACGCCGCTCGAGCGCCCCGCTCACTCCGTCCGTTCGGTGACGATCACCTTCGAGACGCCCTGCTCGATCTCGATGTCCGCGGGCATATCGACCGTACTGCGTTCGATGAACCGAGTCATGAACCACCGAATCGCCTTCGAGGGGAAGACGATATGATACGTGTCGCCGGCCTCTCGGCGCACCTCGAGGAACCCACAAAACGAGAGCCATTCGAGGACGTCGCCGACGCTCTCGAACCGGCGGGCGTACTCGCGGGCGTGGTAGTCGGAGACCTGGTCGGCGGCGGCGACGAACTCGGGGTCGGGATCGCCGCCGGCGTAGCAGTGCTCGAGGAAGGCGTGGAGGAAGTCGACGTCCAGCAAGACGTGCTCGCCGGAGGTCAGCATCTGGTAGTACTGTTCGAGGTTGTCGCTCGGGCGGCCGCTCGCCGCCTCGAAGTTCGCCGCGTAGAAGGTGAGGGCGCGACGAACGGTCTCGCTCTGTCCGTTCCCCGTTTCGGCTACCAGCGTCTCGAGGGCCGCACTCGAGTCGTCGTCGAGCGATACTGTAACACGCTGTGTCATGCCTGTACGTAGCGGGCGAGACGGGTATACTTCACGGCACGCGGCGACGGCGCCGCCGGAGGCGAGCGTCGTCACCCGGTCCGGTGCTCGACCGCGAGCGTTCCGTCGCGGACGGTGGCGACGAACATCGTCTCGCGGGTCGTGGGCGCGGCGCCGGTGGCGCTGCCGGGGTTGAGCACGCGAACGCGATCGACGCCCGCTCCCGCGTCGTCGATCTCGACGGTCGTATCGACCACCTGGTGGGTGTGGCCGGCGACGGCGACCAGGGTCGTCGCCGCGTTCGCCCCGGCTTCCTCGCGGGCCGTCTCGACGACCCGTTCGCACCACCCGCCGGACGATCCGTCGCCGTGCGTGACGACGAAGGTCACGCCGTCGACCTCGAGCGTGGCGGTCAGCGGGACGTCGAGCGTCGCCGGATCGACGTTGCCCCGAACGGCCGTCAGGTTTCCGTCAGCGAGGTTGACGATCCGTTCGTACCCACCGAACGACTCGAAGTCGCCGGCGTGGATCGTGTGGTTGGCCCCCTCAATCTCGGCGACGACCCACGCCGGGAGTTCGCGCTCCCGCGTGGGGACGTGCGTGTCGGAAACGATCGCGACGCGTGGCATGAGTATCGGTCCTCGTACGGTCGCCGCCCGGAAAACGGTTCGTTTGCCGAACGGTCCCTCGCCGCCGGAGTCGATCGTCCCGACGCGACCGCGAATCCGAGGGTCACTCGAGGTCTTCCCAGGGGACGCTTCCCTCCTCGAGAACCGTCTCGGGGTCGATCGACTCGTTGTCGAACGTCGCGGCGAGCGCTTCCTGCGGCGGCAGCGACTCGCCGGGCTCGTACTCCATCTCACCTGCTGGCTCGGTCGCCGGACCGGTCGCCTCGTCGACGACGATTCGCATTCCCATCCCCATCCCCATCCCCTCGTGGGGCGGGCAATAGAGGTTCCAAACGCCCTCCGCCTCGAATTCGGCCAGCCAGTACGTGCCGACGGCCATCATCGGCGAGGACAGCGAGCCTTCGAAACAGAGACCCGTCGGGCACACGATCGATCCGCTATGACCACTACCACCGACGACGTTCCAACACACGTCGTCACCGCGTTCCTCCGCAATCGGGGAGATGTCCTCTTCTTGCGCCGAAGCGACGCCGTCGGCACCTACACGGGCCAGTGGGGCGGCGTCTCCGGCTTCGCGGAGGGTGACCCGGACGAACAAATTCGCACCGAGATTCGCGAGGAAACCGACCTCGAGCCCGGCGACTCGGTCTCGTTCGTCCGCTCGGGCCGGCCGGTCGAGTTCGAGGACCCGGATCTTGGACGCGAGTGGGTCGTCCATCCCTATCTTTTCGACGCCGAGAGCCGCGAGATCGAACTGAGCGAGGAACACGACGCGCACGAGTGGACCTCGCCGACGGACGCACTGGAGATCGACCCCGAGGCCGTCGATACCGGCGATTCGGACGCACTCGAGCGCGCCGCCGGCCGCGAGACGGTGCCGAAGCTCTGGACCGCCTACGAACGCGTCGCCCCGACCGTCCGCTCGATCGCGGCCGACGACGAACGCGGTGCCGCCGCGCTGTCGCTGCGGACGCTCGAGGTGCTCCGCGATCGGGCGGGGCTGCTCGTCGCCGAGCGAGGGGATCCCGGAACGGATCCGGATCCAGAAGCAGAGTGTGACGAACTGGCCGCGCTCGCCGGCCGCCTGCTCGAGGCGCGACCCTCGATGGCCGTCCTGCGAAACCGGGTCAACCGCGCGATGGCCGCGGCTGTCGCGGACGGCGGGGACGCTGAAGACGAGAGCGGCGACGAGGACGTGCCCGCCGATGCGACGGCCGTCCTCGAGTCGACGCTCGCCGGCCTCGAGCGGGCGGCGACGGCCGACGCTGACGCCGCGGCGAACGCGGCCGAGAGACTCGAGGGTCGCGTCCTGACGCTCTCGCGATCGGGCACGGTTCTCGCGGCCCTGCGCGAGGCCGACCCGTCGCGGGTCTACGTCGCCGAGTCGCGACCCGCGCGAGAGGGGATCGACGTCGCCGAGGAACTCGCCGCCGACGGGGCGTTCGACGCGCCCGTAACGGTCCACACCGACGCGGCCGTCGCCCGCGTGCTCTCGAGCGAGGCCGTCGACCACGTCGTCGTCGGCGCGGATACCGTCAGACCGGACGGCGCCGTCGTGAACAAGACCGGCACGCGAACGCTGGCGCTGGCCGCGGCCCGCGAGGGCGTCCCGGTCTCGGTCGTCGCCGCGACGGACAAGCTCTCGACGCGCGAGGAGCTCAACCTCGAGTCCGGCGCCAGGTCCGCCGTGTACGACGGCGAGGCGTCGATAGATGTCCTGAACCCGACCTTCGACGTGACGCCGGCCGACTGCGTCGACGCGGTCGTGACCGAGCGCGGCGCGCTCGAGGTCGAGGCCGTTGGCGACGTCGTCGAGGAGTTGCGAGGACTCGAGGGGTGGCGCGATCGGTGACGAAGCGATAGAGGGAAACCGCTCGAGACGCTACTCGTCGCCGGCGGCTGTGACGACGTGTTACCCCCTCCGAGCCCCTTGTGACGAGGATTTTTCCCGAGCCGCCTTCGAACGACGACCAGCCGAGGCTCCGACGGCGGTCGCACCGTCCGAACCTTCAACTCCTACTCGAGCGTAGCGTCGGCCATGCAGTTCGACCTCGAGCGACTGGGCGTCCACGAGTCGGTCGACGCGGTGTTTCCGGCGGCCGAACTCGTCGACCACCTCACCGATCTCGACGGTACCGTCGACGTGATCCGCGACGACGAAATCGCGGCCTGCGACGCCGTCGTCACCCTCGAGCACCGCGACGAGTTCCTCGAGTGCGACTGGGTGCACTCGATCCAGTCGGGCGTCGATCGCTTCCCGTTCGACGCGCTCGAGGCCGCGGACGTGATCCTGACCAACAGCACGGGCATTCACGGCCGGTCGGTGGGGGAGACCGTCGCGGGCTATCTGCTCTCGTTCTCCCGGCGGTTGCACGATCTGGCCGCGAACCAGCAGGCGAACCGCTGGGAGCAGCCGGCGTGGGACGAAGGGTTCACGCTCACCGGGAAGACGGTCTGTGTCATCGGGACGGGGACGCTCGGTCGCGGCGTCGCGGACGTCCTCGGTCCGCTCGGACTCCGCGTGATCGGCGTCCGGCGGTCGGGTGACCCCGTTTCGGGCTTCGAGGCTGTCTATCCGAACGACGAACTTCACGAGGCGATCCGCGACGCCGAGTTCGTCGTCGCCACGGTGCCGCTGACCGACGAGACCCACACCTCTTCGACGCCGAGACGTTCGACGCGATGCGCGAGGACGCCTACTTCGTCAACGTCGCTCGCGGTGCAGTCGCCGACGAGTCCGCGCTGATCGACGCCCTCGAGTCCGGTGCCATCGCGGGCGCGGCGCTCGACGTCTTCGAGGCGGAACCGCTGCCCGAGGACTCGCCGCTCTGGGGGCTGGACGAGGTGATCGTCACGCCTCACTGTGCGGCCTTTACCGTCGACTACTATCGCGACGTCGGCGAGATCGTCCGCGAGAACGTGGCTCGACTCGAGACCGGCGAACCGTTTCGCAACCGCGTCGTGTGACCGCGGCCGGCCGACGGACTACCGCCAGGTCGCTACAGCCGCTACAATCGATTCTCGTCTTCGCGTTGCCGTCTGCGGTAGAGAGCGGTGCCCGCGAGTCCGGCCGTCGCGAGCCCCGTCCCCGCCAGGATCGGCGTTCGATTGTCCCGCACCGTCGACGCGAGTCCGTCGCCGTCGTCGGACTCCGATTCGGTCTCGGCTTCGGTTCCGGTCGATTCGGAACCGTCGGCGTCTCCCTCGGCTCCGTCGCCGTCACCAGCAGATTCGCCGCCCTCACTTGCCGGCCAGGCGTCGTGCTCGCGCAGCGCCTCCCGGAGCGTGACGATCTCGAGGTCGCGCGCCTTCGCCTCGCGGATCGCGAACCGAACGCGCTCGGGCGTCGTCTCGTCGAACTGACTGTGCCCGACGACGATGCCGAGGGTGTCGCTCGCGGCGACGTCGTCGTAGAACGTTTCGATTTCGGGCTCGCTCACCGCGTTTCCGTCGATGCTCGAGCGGCCGAGTTCGTACGAATCGAGCCCAGCGAGCGAGTTCAGCCCGTTTCCGCCTCGGTTGGCGAACGCGGCGTAGTGCTCCCGGACGAGATCGTCGACCAGCCCGTCGCTGCGGCCGAACGGCGAGACGAACGCGTCGACGTCGACGCCCATCGACTCGAGCGCCTCCTTCGAGCCGACGACCTCGTCGCGGACCCGCTCGTCGGTGAAGCGAGCGAACGCCGTCCCCGCGTCGAACGCCTCGTCGATCGGCTCCTCGAGGTCGAGATAGATCCCGTCGTCGTCGCGGTCGCCGCCGGCGACGGCGTTCTCGACGGTTCGATCGCCGTCGCTGACGACGATCGGGTCGCCCTCGTGATCGCCGAGGAAGCTCCCGTCGAGGGCGAGTCGCTCGTCGCCGGGTTCTGCCGGGGCCGTCAGGTAGAGGTTGCCGACCGCGACGTGGCTGGCGGTGTGGGACATGATCTCCCAGCCGTCCGCCTCCATCTCCCGCAGGTGCTCGGGAAGGAGCCCCCAGGAGGTGTCGACGTAGTCGACGACCGCGGCACAGCAGGCGGGGACATCCTCCTCCTGGTGGACCGGAAACGTGTCGGTCCAGTCCTCGCGCCAGCTATCGTCGTAGATGAACACGATCTGGCCGTTCGTCGTCGGCCTCGAGTCGCCGACGACCGTTCCCGTACCGGCCCCGAGACCCGCCATCGCGAGCGCACTCGTCGCCCCGAGTCGGCAGACGTCGCGTCGGCCGAGTTCGCGGCCGGTCATCGCTGCCCTCCGCGGATCGTCGGCGCCGGCTGGCAGTCCCGAAACGAGCGTCCGTCGAAACAACCGCTGCTCTCCATAGTTGCGACGCCGTCCCGTTCAGGCGTTATTATTATCCCGTTAAGCGTGCCAGAACTGTGGATGTGCGATTTCCCGATAGTTGCGTCTTCGATGGTCGGTCGCACCGCGTCGGGCCGCGTCGGCGGTTCAGTTCGTCTCACCGCTTCGATTTGTCCGGTGGACTCCCACGTCGTTTCAAACCGTCAGCGCGCGATTCGACGATGACTATCTCTCGAGTCGCGCTCCGCGAGGCGACGACGGCCGACGCCGCGGCGATCGCCGACGCGCACGCGGCCGCTATTCGCGAACTCGGCTCCGAGTCCTACGACGACGCGCAGGTCGAGGCGTGGCTCTCGAACGTCCGCGGCGAACGGTATCCGCTCGAGGAGGCGGGGATCCGCGTCGTCGTCGCCGAACGCAACGGCGCGGGCGACAGCGCCGAGCGCGAGGACAGCGGGGATATCGTCGGCTTCGGCCTCCTCGACCTCGAGCCCAGCGGCGTCGACGAGCCGGCGGTCGGCACGATCGGCGCCGTCTACGTTCACCCCGACGCCGTCCGCGAGGGCGTCGGGAGTGCGATTCTCGAGCGCCTCGAGTCGGCGGCTCGCGAGGCGGGCCTCGAGACGCTTCGCCTGACGGCGTCGCGAAACGCGATCGACTTCTACAGCAAACGGGGGTACGAGGGCGTCGAGACGGTCTCGCTCGACATGACGGACGAAGTGTCGCTGGCGGCGCTTCGGATGCGAAAGCGGCTGGTCCGGTAACGACGAGCCGTCCGTCGCTTCCTCGGGACCGGGACCGATGCAAGCCGTTGCCGCCCGGTGGTTTTCGACCGCGGACGCTGGTCGAGCGACTACGGAAATCGGACTCGGTCTGCTGACCGCACAGCAGCGCCCGGACGACGACGGCTTGACGACGGCGGTGTACGACGACCTCCCGACGCTCGCCGAGACGGCAGACGAGGCGGGACTCGAGAGCGTCTGGACGTCCGAACACCACTACCACATCACGGACGACGGCTCCCTCTCGAGGACGACCCCGGTGCTGAGCGCCCTCGCGACACGGACCGACGAGATCCGCGTCGGCTCGGCCGTCGCGCTGGCGCCGCTGTACGACCCCGTTCGTCTCGCGGAGGACGCCGCGACGGTCGCGGCGCTCTCGGACGACCGACTCACGCTCGGGCTCTCGATCGGCTCCTGGGACCGCGAGTTCCGGAACTTCGGCGTCCCGAGGGACGGGCGGACGGAGCGGACCGAGGATGCACTCTCGCTCCTTCGGAACGCGTGGGAGCCTGGCCAGCTCGAGTACGAGTCCGACTTCCACGCGATCGAGCCCGAGACCGAGGTCACGCCGACGCCGGACGAGATCCTGCCGATCGTTCTCGGCGGCCTCGCGAAACCCGCGGTCAGGCGCGCGGCGCGGCTGGCCGACGGCTGGTGTGCCAACGAGATGCTGTCGCTCGAGGATATCAGGGTCCGGATGGGCGACATCGAACGGATTCGCGACGAAGAGGGGGATCGACGGCGAGTTTACGACCTCCATCATCCGCTACGGCTTCGTCGGCGACTCGCGGGAAGACGCCTGGGAACAGCTTCGAGACGGCTACTTCTACCAGCAGCGCAAGTACGCCGAGCGGATGGACGACGAGCCGATCGACGAACTCCCAGCGGAGCGCAAGCGGGAGGTGAAGGAGGACGCGATATTCGGCACGCCGGAACAGGTTCGGGACGAACTCGAGGCGTATCGTGAGAGATTGGACGAGGACGTGCGCGTCATCTTCTGTTCGTCCGTTCCTGGCGTCGGAACGGACGCGATGGCCGAGTCGATCGAACGGCTCGGAACCGAGGTCGCGCCGCAGTTGTAATCGTGGCCGGTCGTCGTGACGGCGGTACGGACTGGTCGGCCGGGAGTACGACTCGAGCAGCCGCGAGTATCGCGAATCCGAAGGGGTCGCTCAACGGGAAAGGGCAGGCTGCTTCCACGCAATTTACCGCGAGCGAACGGAGTGAGCGAGCGGGCCGACGACTGATGTGGAGGTCCCGAAGGGACCGAAACGGAAGGAGGAGTGCTTTTGATCGACCGTTTGCCGAGGGACGGTGCGCTGTGCGACAGCAACGCTGTCGCCAGCGCAACAGACCGCAGAGCAAACGGTCGGTTCAGAAGAACTTGAACAGGTCGTCCCGTCCCTGCTCGTGGAGGTGGGTGCGAACGGCCTCGTTCAGCGGATCGATCTGGCCCCGTTTGGCGGTGATCGGTGCGATGACCTCCTGCCACTGTTTCCACGGGGGATAGAGTCCGAGCCGGTCACAGAGCTCGTTCAGCCGCTCGTCTTTGTCGTCGACCTTGTCCATCTTGTTGACGGCGACGACCGTCGGCACGTCGAGGTCGCGAAGGAAGTGAAACATCTCGACGTCGTAGGGAATCTCGTCAGGGCCGGAGTGGCG
This sequence comes from Natronolimnohabitans innermongolicus JCM 12255, assembly GCF_000337215.1. Lineage (GTDB taxonomy): Archaea > Halobacteriota > Halobacteria > Halobacteriales > Natrialbaceae > Natronolimnohabitans > Natronolimnohabitans innermongolicus. Next base: position 9,792 of record NZ_AOHZ01000060.1, read on the forward strand.
GTCGATGATGTCGATGACGCTCTTGCCGTCGACGACGAGAATTCCGACGAGGACGTTGTCGGCGTACTCCTCGAGGTAGTGGACGATGTTCGTCTTGATCTGCTCGCGGTACTCCTCGTCGACGCCGCTCATGAAGCCGAAGCCGGGGAGGTCGGTGATGACGAAGTCCTCGGCGGTCCAGTCGTAGTGGTTCGGCTGTCGGGTGACGCCGGGTTTGCCGCCGGTGTCGAACTTGCTGTGGCCGGTTAGCTCGCGCATGAGCGTCGACTTGCCCACGTTGGAGCGACCGACGAGGGCGACTTCGGCCTCGCGGTCGGGACGAGTATCGAACATATACCGTTGTAGGGGCGTCTCGGGTTTATACTCCGTGAAAGCTGTCTCGAGCGGCGACTGCCGGCGTCAGACGACGGTCGCGACGATCACGCCACCCACCATCGAAGCGCCTGCGAGTCCGACGATGCCGGCGAGTCGCGCTCTTGACGGCGTCGCCTCGAGGTCGACGTGGCGACTGTCGCGGGCGGTCTGGACCCCCATCCAGGCGAGCGCGGCGCCGCCGACGGACGCGACGGCCGCAAAGAGCAGGACCTCGCTGTCGCCGGTTCCGAGGGTGGAGACGCTCGAGAGAACCAGAACGAGTGCGAGGAGACCGTCGGCGGCGCCGAGGGGGACGTTCCACGGGACCGTCCGCGATCCGATCGTCACCGAGTCGACCGTGCCGCCGCAGATCAACAAGAACGCCGCGACGGCGGACCCGACGAGCAGCGCAGCCGTTGCCGGCTCCGAGAGCGCGGTGCGGCCGAAGACGACGAGAAAGGCAGCGAGCCCCACGAGCATAAGTCCCCCAAGCCACGGGGCGGACCGTCGGTACATGGTTGCGGGTACGACCTGTCGGAGCAATAGTATACCGGTGTGACGGACGTTCCGTTCGGCGGTCACTCGCCGTCGAGTGGGGCGAAATCCGCCGACTGCCGGCGAAAGCGCCCCAAGTTATGACCCCTGGGGTTCTCAGCCAGAGACGTGCGGCTGGTTCAACTGACCGTTCCGACGGGGAAACGAGAGACGATCCTCGGCGTCCTCGACGACCGCGAGATCGACTACGTCGTCACCGACGAGGAGAGCAACCGAGACTACACGGCGGTCGTTTACTTCCCGCTGCCGGATCCGGCCGTCGAGCCGATCCTCGACGAACTGCAAGACGAGGGCGTCGACGACGACGCCTACACGGTCGTCGTCGACGCGGAAACGGTCGTCTCGCGTCGCTTCGACGCGCTACGCGAGGAGTACGAGAACGGCGACGTCGAGACCGATCGAATCTCGAGGCAGGAACTCCAGAGTGAGGCCGAGTCGCTGACGCCGACGTTTGCGGTCTACTCGATTATGACGATCATCAGCGCCGTCGTCGCGACGGCCGGGCTCTTTCTCGACTCGCCGGCGGTCGTCGTCGGATCGATGGTGATCGCGCCGCTGATCGGTCCGGCGCTGGGGCTGAGCGTCGGCTCGGTGATCGACGACGAGGACCTGTTCAAGGAGAGCTTGCGGTACCAGATCCTCGGCATCGTCCTCGCGATCGCGGCGGCGGCAGTGTTCGCCTGGCTGGTTCGGGTGACCAACATCGTTCCGCCCGTCCTCGATATCAGCAGCGTCGACGAGATCTCCGAGCGACTCGCGCCGGATCTCCTCTCGCTGGCGATCGCCCTCGGAGCCGGCGTCGCCGGCATCATCAGCATCGCGACCGGGACGGCCGTCGCGCTGGTCGGCGTCATGATCGCCGCGGCGCTGATACCGCCCGCCGCCGCGGCTGGTATCGCCATCGCGTGGGGCCAACCCTCGGCCGCCATCGGCTCGACCGCGCTCGTGCTGGTCAACGTCCTCTCCGTGAACCTCGCGGGTCTGCTGACGCTGTGGTATGCCGGCTATCGCCCCGAGAACCTGTTCTCGCTCGGCGAGACCGAACAGCGGGTCCGCCGGCGCGTGATCGGACTGGCCGGCATCGTCCTCGTCTTCGCGCTCTTTCTCGGCGCGATCACCTACTCGTCGTACGTCGTCTCGACGTTCGAACAGAACGCCCAGCACGAGGCCGAGATGGTCCTCTCCGATGAGGAGTTCGAGGAGTACCTCCTGCTCGAGTTCGAGGTGCTCATGGACGACGACTATCCGTTCGTCGGTCCGGAGCGCGTAATCGTCACCGTCGGCGGGCCGCCGGGTGACGCGCCGCCCGAACTGGCCGATCGGCTCCACCAGGAGATCAATCAGCACAGCGACGAGACGGTCAACGTCGAGATCAGATACGTCAGCGTCGTAGAGCGCTGACTCGACGGTCGGTTGGTTGTCGGGTCGCGGTCGGTCCGACTCGAGTCGTCGCCCCGTCGGCCGATAGGACTATCCCGGTTCCGCACCGTCATCACGCCGAGCCCCTGCGTCGATGGTCCGAACCTCTATCGTCCACGTCCTGTTGTTTATCGCCGCCGTCAGCATCTCGACGATGTTCGTCGGCGTGGTGGTCACGGAGGCCGGACTGTACGCCCAGTCGACCGAATCCGAGAGCGAACGGGACGTCGCGGCGATCGACGCCGAAATCGATCTCATCAACGATCCCGAGGCCGGAACGACCTACGCCGAAGACGACGGCGACGGATCGCTGACGCTCTACGTCAAGAACGTCGGCGGCAGTTCCCTCGATCCCGGCGACGCCGACGTGTTGTTGAACGGCGAGTACGTCTCGCCCGCGGACAGTCGGCTTCTTTCGGACGGCGACGTGTGGCGCGTCGACTCTGTCCTCGAGGTGACCGTTCCCACGTCGACGGCGCTCGAGCCCGGCGATCACCGGGCCGTCGTCGAGATCGACGGTGCGCGCGAGATCCTCGAGTTCGAGCACCGGGTCGCCAACTGGGACTGGAACGAATTCGATGGTCTCGACGGCCAGAACAGTACGGTCGAAGACTGCGGGCCCGAGGAGTGTACCGTCGTGCTCGACGAGAGCGACGACGATCCGGTCCTCGAGATGCCGATGGAGACCGTCCAGCCACAGCCCGACGAGTCGGTGTCCTACGAGAGTTCCAACGGAAGCGTCGGCGCGTTCGACGGGGAAACCGAAACCGCCGGTACGACCGACGGCGACGGTACCGACGGCGTGACGCTCTCGCTCGACGAAACTGGGGAGACGACGGTCACGCTCGATGCCGGCTGGGACGCCGACGCGATCACGATTTACGTCGAAGCCGAGGAGTAGGAAGCGGTGTCTCGAGCGATGTGAGGTCCGGCCTCGATACGAGACCAGTTTCGGCGGTTATCGCCGCCGGAGTCGCTCGAGGAGGCGCCCCGTCGAGGACGGGTTTCGATCGGCGGACGGCTCCGTTCCGTCCGGGTCGTCGGCTTCGGTTTTCGCCTCGTCGTCCCCGCCGCGTCCGAGCCGCCGCCGGATCCAGGTCCGCGGCCCGCCGATCCGGTTGACGAGGTACGTCGGGAAGTACAGGACGACCAGCCCCAGCGCCAGGTAGAACCCGGCCCAGGTGTACCGAGCCGTCCGAAGCGATTCGAGGCCGAGGAAGAACATCGGCCCCGCCATCGACATGCCGGCGGCGGTCTGGAGCATCCAGAGGATTCCGGGACCTTTCATCCTGTAGTGTCTCGTCGCCGTTGGATCGTCGTAGTACTGTTACTGCTACTGCTCGAAGGGTAGCTCCGGTTCGTAGTCGACGGCCTCGATAGCCGCCTCGAGGACGGTCTCGACGTTCTCGTCGGCTTCGATGCTCATCTCGTAGTCGGCGTCGAGTTCGCCGAGCAGGTCCTCGTCCCACACTTCGCGGCGGTCGGTCTTGTTCGCGACCGTGAGGACGGGCACCGTCTCGAACTGGGCGGCGATCGAATCCCGAAGCTCGAGTTGCGACTCGAGGGGGTAGCCACACTCGCCGCTCGGGTCGACCATCACGAGCATGCAGTCGGCGAGGTGTTCGATAGCGCTGACGGCCTGGGACTCGATCTCGTTGCGCTCGGCCGGCGGCCGGTCGAGCAGCCCGGGGGTGTCGACCAGCTGGTAGCGGATGTGGTCGTGTTCGAAGTGGCCGAGGCCGATCCCCTTCGTGGTAAACGGATACGAAGCGGTCTCGCCGCGGGCGTTAGTGACGCCGTTGACGAACGACGATTTCCCGACGTTGGGGTAGCCGGCGACGACGATGGTCGGCTCCTCGGGGTTGATCTCCGGCAGGTCTCGCAGGTCGTTTCGCGACTTGTTGATGTACAGCAGTTCGTCGTCGACCTGCTCGACGATGTCCGCGAGCCGGGCGAAGGCCTGCTTGCGGTGTTTGCGTGCGGTATCCGTGTCGGTCTTTCTGAGCCGGGGCTGGTACTCCTCGTGGATCTCGCGGGCTTTTCGGCTGGCCCACATCACCTCCGAGAGGCTCTGGCGAAGCTTGTCGACGTCGACGATGGCGTCGGCGAGTTCGTAGTAAAACGGGTGGACGTCGTCCTCGTAGTCGAAGTCAGGCCACGCCGTGACGACGTTTTCTAAGTTGTCCGAGATGATGTTCGCCGCCGTCTGGAGCATCGACTGCTGGGCCTCGAGGCCGCCTTTGGCCTTGCCGGCCCGCGCCGCCCGCGAGAACGCTTTGTCGATCAGCTCTTCCGACGTGGGCGTCGTCGGAAGGTCTTCGAAAATCATACTGTGGGCTAGAACGCGCGCTCTTATAAGGTCGTTCGTTACGCGCTGTGCGCTTATGCTCGCCGAGAACCTATCTCGTCTATGACCAACTGGCGCGCCGTCCTCATCGGCTTTCTCGTCGCGACCGTCGTCGGACTGTTCGGGGTCGTCGTCCCCGGAATCGGCCAGCTCGCGGCCGGCCTGTTCGGCGGATTCGTCGCGGGTTACCTCGCCGGCGGCGGGCTCGGCAGGGGGTTCTGGCACGGCCTCCTCGCCGGCGCGCTCGGCGGACTGGTCGGCGGTCTCCTGATCGCGCTGGTCGTCGCCCTCGCCGGCTGGGCGGCCGGCCCCGCCGGCGGTGCGATTACGGGTATCGCCGGCCTCGGCATCTTCGCCGCCGCGGCGCTCGTGGCGTTCGTGATGGCCATAGAGAGCGCCATCGCGGGTGCGGTCGGCGGCGCGCTCAACGCCGGCCCAGACCGACGCGGCTCCGCCGGCCGCCGCCAGTACCAGTAACATGCCGGACAGCACTATTCGACGATCGGTCGCGCGACTGCGGTCGTCGCCTCGGAGCCGACCGCGAATTCGCGACCGACGGCTCACTGACTGCTGTCCGACTGTATAAGGGATCGTTCGAGGTTGCACACGCCCGACTAGTGCTTTTACTCCCGGCGACGAATGCGACTGATGAATGACCGATTCTTCTCGAGGCGACCCCGAGTCCGCGACCCCCGCCGGCGTTCGTCGCCAGGAAGCCGTCGCCGATCTGGGACGTCGCGTACTCGAGATCGACGACCTCGACGATATTCGGCGCGACGCCGCCGCGGTCGTTGCCGAGACGATCGACGCCGCGTACGCGTCGGTCTTCGAGCTGTGTCCGGAGGGGGACGCCGTCGCGCTCTGTGAGGGGGTCGGCTGGGCGGAAGAACAGCTCGGCGCCGCGACGCTCCCGACGGGACCGGACACGTACGCCGGGGACGTCTTGCGGACGACCGAGCCCGTGGTCGTCGACGAGTTCGACGCCCAGAACGACCGCTCCGCCCCCGACTTGCTCGCCGACCGCGGCGTGGTCGGCGGGATCGCCGTCGTCCTCGGCTCACCCGACGACCCGTGGGGTCTGCTGAGCGTCCACGTGACCGAACAGCGCCCCTTCGCCGACCGCGACGTGCTCTTCGTCCGGAACGTCGCCACCGTGCTCACGTCGGCGATCGAGAACGCGAAAATGGAACGCCGATTCGACGCGATCTTCGACGACCCCAACATCCTCGTCGGACTGCTCGAGCCCGATGGGTCCGTCCTCGACATCAACGAGACGGCCATGGAGTACGTCGACGCCGATCTCGAAGGCGTCGTCGGCGAGCCCTTCTGGAAGACGCCGTGGTGGACCGACGACGGCGTTCAAAGCGACGTAAAAGCGTGGACCGAGCGGGCGGCCACCGGAGAGTACGTCCCCTTCGAGGCCGACCTCACCAGACCGGGCGGCGGCTGGTACACTCTCGAGGGCGTCTTCCGTCCCGTCACGAACGACGACGGAGAGGTCGTCTCGATCATCGTCTCGGACAGGGACATCACCGAACGCCGCCGGCGCGAGCGCGAACTCGAGGCCTCGAACGAGCGCTTAGCGCAGTTCGCCTACGCGGCCAGCCACGACCTCCAGGAGCCGCTGCGGATGGTCACGAGCTACCTCCAGTTGCTCGAGCGCCGCTACGCCGACGAGCTCGATTCCGACGCCGAGGAGTTCATCGCATTCGCCGTCGACGGCGCCGAACGGATGGGCGACATGATCGACGCGCTGCTCGAGTACTCCCGGGTCGAGACTCGCGGCGAGCCGCTCGAGCCGGTCGATCTCGAGGCGACGCTCGAGGCGGTTCGTCGGGACCTCGAACTCCAGATCGAGGAAACTGACGCCGAGATCACCGCCGACTCGCTGCCCCGCGTTCGGGGTGACGAGAACCAGCTCCGACAGGTGTTCCAGAACCTGCTGTCGAACGCGATCCAGTACAGCGGCGACGAGCCCCCGCGGATCCGCGTCACGGCCGAACGCGCCGACTCGATGTGGCGCGTTTCGGTCGGCGACGAGGGGATCGGCATCGACCCCGGCGACCAGGAGCGCGTCTTCGAGGTGTTTCAGCGCCTGCACAGCCACGAAGAACACTCCGGGACCGGGATCGGACTGGCGCTCTGTCGGCGCATCGTCGAGCGCCACGGCGGCGAGATCCGGCTCGACTCTGAGCCCGGCGAGGGAGCGACGTTCTCGTTTACGCTGCCGCCAGTCGACGAGGGCGACGAGGACGCCGGGTGAGGCGTCGCGCGCCGGTCCGACGCGGAGCGCGAAATCGCTACTGCGCGTCTCGGATCGCCTCGAGCGCGCGGCGCTCGGCGTCGATCTCCCGCTGCGTGCGGACGCCGAGCCGGCGCAACACCGGGACCGGCGGACACCACCCCTGTAGCGCGTGCTGGAAGAGAAACGCCGCGATGACCGCGGGCATCGCCAGCAGTCGTCGATCGACCGTCGCGCCCAACCCCAGAAAGACGAGGATCAGGGCCGAGGCGTTGGCCTCGAGCGTGCGTTCGACGTCCCACTCGCGCTCGAGTTCGGCCACCCGGCCGTCGATCTCGTCGGGATTGTCGGCGTAGTAGCGCAGCCGGTCGCCGATCTCTTCTCTGAGCCGTTCGTTCACGTGCTCGGGCGTGCTCGTCGGGACGCGCTCGGCGGTCCCTGGAAGTGTCTCGGACATGGCTGAATAAGGGGGAAACGGGGTTTACGACGCCATCTCGCGGCAGCTTTCGACGCACTCCGGCAGGATCTCCGCGCAGGCCTGACAGTGGTCGTGATCGTGCTGGGCGCACTCCTCGGCACACTCCTCGCAGATATCGGCACAGAGCTCGCCTAACTCCTCGTGATAGCCCGAGTTGCGGGCCATCCACCGGGCGTGCAACGACGCGACGTCGGCCACGTCACGACAGAGTCGGATGCAACGAGCCATCCCCTCGCCCTCGTCCGCGCAGGCGTCTGCACACCACTCGCAGACCTGTGCGGCCTCGAGGCAGTTGTCGATACACTCCTGCATGTGGTCGTCCGCGTGCTCGAGCTGTTGAAGCGCCATCGCGTGGGACGACGCGCGGCGGATGCATCAAGCCACGACGGGCGTTTGCAAGGAAAATCGACGGGTTCGCGTCGCTGCGGTTTACCCGTCGCTCGCACCGGCGCCGTCGGAGCCGCTCTCGCCGGGCGCGGTGTCGGCGTTCGGTCCGCCAGCCTCGCCCGGTGCAGTCGCGGCGGCCGGCGCAGCGCCGCCGGAGCGTCCGTCAGTCGGGTCCGCGTCGTCGGCCCCGCTGTCGCTCTCGTCGGCGTCGGGCTCGTCGTCGCTCGCGTGTGGCGATACTGCGGGAACGTCGACCGACTGGAGCGCGAATCGGACGATGTCGCTGCCCGCGACGCCTTCGACGTTCGCCTCCGTCGTGAGAACGATCCGGTGGGCCATCGTCGACTCGGCCAGCCGTTTGACGTCGTCGGGCGTGACGTAGTCCCGGCCGTCGATGATCGCGGCCGCGCGGGCGGCCTCGAACACTCGCTGGACGCCCCGCGGCGAGACGCCGGTCGCGGCGTGGCCGCTCCGGCGAGTCGTCCGCGCGAGTTCGATGATGTAGCGGCGGATTTTCTCGTCGACCGTCACCTCCTCGGTCAACTCCTGGAGCTCCCGTACCGTCTCCGGTTCGACGATCGGATCGACGCTCGGCGAAAGCGACCGCCGGTTCGCGCGGCGCTCGAGCAGCCCCATCTCGCCCTCGAGGTCGGGGTAGCCGAGCGACGTTTTGACGCTGAAGCGATCGCGTTGGGCTTCGGGGAGGCGGAAGGTCCCCTCCTGTTCGATCGGGTTCTGGGTCGCGATGACGACGAACGGTTCGGGCAGGTCGTAAGTCGACCCGTCGATGCTGACCTGTCGCTCCTCCATCGCCTCGAGCAGCGCGGCCTGGGTCTTCGGCGGCGCGCGATTGATCTCGTCGGCCAGGACGACGTTGGCGAACACCGGGCCTTCGGAGAAGCGGAACTCGCCCGCCTGCTCGTCGTAGACGGTGGAGCCGGTGACGTCGGAGGGTAACAGATCGGGGGTGAACTGGATGCGGGTGAACTCGAGGCCCATCGATTCGGCGATCGTTCGCGCGATGACGGACTTGCCCGTCCCCGGCACGTCCTCGAGGAGGACGTGACCGCGGGCGAGCACGGCCGAGAGCACGTCGTGGAGGACGGCGTGATCGACGACGGCGGCTTCCTCGATGCGCCCGACCACGTCGCGAACGGTCGCTTCCGCGGCCTCGGGCGTGACGGTCGATTCGTCCATACGCGAACGTGACACCCGCGCGTTATGAATCTCGTGATCGGTTTCGGGTCGCCGTCGGGCCGACTCGAGTCGCGCCGACCGTCGCTACCCGCGCAACGGGACGAGCAACAACACCGCGCCGAACGCGACGAGGATCGCTCCGGTCGTCCCGCCGATTCCGGCGAACATCCCCGTGCGGAGGCTCTCGAGGCCGACGACGACGAGGACGGCGCCGAGCGAGACGGCGACGGCGACGGCACCGTGGAAGAGTTCGAGCCGGCGCGTCTCCGGACGGTGGCCGAGTTCGGCGGTGAGGCCGAGCCCGAACGTGGAGACGTCCCAGACGAGCAACGCGGCGGCGATACAGCCGAAGACGAACAGCGGCTC
>NZ_AOHZ01000061.1 GCF_000337215.1 Natronolimnohabitans innermongolicus JCM 12255
AGCAACAGTCCGACCGCCGAAATCGCCGGCCCGGTCGCTCGAGCCGGGAGCAGTCCCAGCCAGCGAGCGACGATGGCGAGTCCGCCCGCGACCGCGAACGCGAGCGGACCGACCACCAACAGCGTCGCGACCGGGACGCCGGTCGTCGAGAGTCCCCAGGTGAGGTCCGAAAGCCCGCGGACGAGCCCGACGTACAACAGACCGGCCCAGACGGTCCCGACGCCGGTGATGACGACGCCCGTGATCACCGCGACGGCCTGGCGGGTCGACGTGACGGCGATCTGGCGGACCAGCGCCCGCAGTCCCCACAGGAGGTAGGCGACGAGCGCGGTGCCGACGCCGACCGCGAGCAGCGGCCAGACGAGCGCCGGATCCGAAAGGCCCAGGATCGCGTTCTCGAGGGACGGCCGATCGGCGAGCAGGTATTCGACGTCGAGTAGCGGCCAGAGGAAGAGGCTGCCGACCAGCGCGAGTAGACAGCCGATACTCGCGACCCGAAGCCAGTTGTCGCCGATCCGGAGATACCGCAAGGCGTCCTCCCGCCGCGAGCGCGGCGCCAGCTGGCGAACGGGAAGCTTGCGAAGCGCCAGTCGCAGACACGACGCGCTCACGACGACGGCGAGGCAGCTGACGACCACCGAGCCGAGCGCGTCGTCGACCGCGGTCGCGGAGTCCAGCGACACCCAGCCGAAGAAGGCGGCGACGGCGACCGTCCCGACGGCGACGCTTGAGACGAGCACGGTGAGGTACGTCAACAGCCCGCTCTTGACGGCCCGTCCGATCTCCTCGCTGCCGACGTCGGCCCAGGCGGCTGCGACGCCGACCAGCGCCACCGCACACGCGGCCACGACGAACAGGGCTCGGTCGACGATTGGGGCCGCGAGGACGAGCACCGACAGCGCCGACCCGGCGGTCACGACCAGCAGGTGGCCGACGAACAGCTGGGCGAACGAGTTGCGATCGAGGAGTGCGACGCCGGCGACGGTGAGGCCGACGAGCAAGGCGAGCGCGGGCAACAGCTCCGGCTCGCCGGCGCGCACGCCGATCGCGCCGACGACGGCGAAAACGACGAGCGAGGCGAGCCAGAGACTCGCCGCTCGAGCGCGTCCCTCGTCGCCGATCGCGGAGGGGTCGTCGAGACGGGGGCTGGCGATCGGCATCTACGGCTCACCTCCCCACGGCGATCCGGTCGGCATCGATTCGACGGCTGCCCCCGGTTCATCGCCCCCTCCGCGATCGGCTGGGGATCCTGTTGCGCTCGAGGTCGTCGTGCCCGTCGATCCCCCGCTCGCGCCGCCGCCACGACGAGCACTCGAGCGGCGCGCGTCGGCGGTGAAGGCGTGTTCGATGAGCACCGGCAGCGGCGTTCCTCGGCGCCAGTCGAAGGTCCGCGCGCCCAGCGCCTGACAGCGAGCGAGACGCGTGCGCCGCCGAATCTGCGTGTACTGTCCGCTGAGGGTGTTCTCCGGAACGACGTCCGGCGAGAGCGCGACGACCGGGAGGCCGCCGCCCTGCCAGCGCTCGACTGCGTCGACCGCCCCGTCGTCGAGCAGCGGCGAGAACAGCGCCACCTGCGAACCCGACGGCGCGAGCTCGAGGATCTTCCGAACCTGTCGCGTCGTCCGGCGGCCGCTACTGGATCCCGAGCCGGAACTCGAGGCGCTCCAGTTGGGGGCCCGCCGCGCCCAGTTCGGTTTCGACTCCGATTCCGGCGTCTCCGTCGCCGCTCGCAGTACGTCGCGGGCGCGAACGCGTTGCTCGCGGCCGCTCGCAGGCTCGAGCCAGTGGAGTCCCGCCGGCCCGTCGCCCTCGCGGCCGATCACGGCGACGCCGACGTCGTGTCCATGACCGAGCAAGTCCGAAAGCGATCGCGTGGCCGCGTACGCGGCGAACTCGACGGCGGTCGGTCGTCCCGGTCCGGCGACGACCTCGTTTCGCTCGCGGGCGTCGACGACGAGGACGACCGTCGACGACACCTGGCGCTCGTAGTTGATCGTCGCGAGCGAGCCGCGTTTGGCGTAGTGGCGCCAGTCGATGCGGTCGGCCGGATCGTCCGGGCGATACTCCCGGACGGAGTGAAACGTCAGCCCCTCGCCGGGCCGGTCGGTCGTCAGCTGGCCGACGCGGCCGTTGCCGACGTCCTCGATCGGCGGCGCGTCGGCGTCTAACCGACAGACCAGTCGCTCGGCGCCGTCGGCTTCGACCGTCGCCGTCGCGACCGCGCTGGCGCCGAGCCCGCGGACGCGATACTCGGGCGCCTCGAAGTCGTACTCGCCGCGCCTGGCGACGACGACGTACTCGACGCGTCTGCTCTCGCCGGGCCGGAGGGTCGCGCCGACCCGCGGCGACCCCTCGAGCACGGCGAGTTCGTCGGGGACGCCGTCGACCACGCGCAGGTCGGTGAGCGTCCGGTCGGACGCGTTTCGCACCGTGAGCGCGACGGTAACCGGCTGTCCGGGGACGGCGGGGGTCGGCGAAACCTCGCGCGTCGCCTCGAGCCCGTCGGGAATCGAGACGGTCGAGACGGCGCCGTAGGCGACGTACACCAGGGGCACGACGGCGCCGAGCAACAGGACGGGGTTGGCGTCGAGCAGCCCGGCGATCACGAGCACGACCGTCGCCGCGATGGCGCCGCGCCAGCGCAACCGACGGCTCATCGGCGTTCACCCCCGGTCTCCCAACGGAACGACTCGGACTCGGTCGACTCCTCGAGCGTTCGGTCTGCGGGCTCGGCCCGCCCTTCGCCTCGGGTCGACGTAGTACTGAAATCCATCCGTTCGCGTCGGTCGGTTCCCGCCGGTGTCTCGATTCCGTCGGTGCCGTCGGTCGTCGTCCCCTCACGGCCACCGTCGCTGTCGGTTTCGACGGCGCCGTCGGCACCGAGTTCGGGACGGCGGGGCTGTGGCCCCCGCGCGGTCGCCATCGGATCGACCGCGCGCTGCAGCTGTCCGTCGGCGCCGCGATTGAGCTCCTCGAGTCGGGGCTGGAGAACCGGCCGCGTCCGGGGGGCCGACTGGCCGGGCACCGTCGGCAGCGCCTCGTTCGCCGCCGTCGCGACCGCGTTCACCGCCCGGCGGCTGCGCTCGCGGACGACGCGCTCGGGGAAGAGCCACGCCCGGAGCCGCTCGCGGAACGGTCGATCCGGCGGCTGCACGCTCGAGTCGAGCACGCTCGCGGCGACGCGGTCCTCGGTCCACTCGCCCGACTCGAGCGCGTTTTCGACCTCGGCTCGCGGCGTGCCGTCGGCCGCGAGCGCCTCGACGAGCGCCGTTCGGAGCGAGGGGCGAACGACTTCGATCCCGTCCTCGACGTCTCCCCCGTCGCCGGCCCGTTCGGCCGCTTCCTCGAGGACCGACGCCAGCGAGCCGCTGGAGAGCGCCGGCGACTGGTCGCTTCGCTCGGGCGCCGGCGCGGCGAACCCGTCGGCGTTCGTCCAGGAGACCGCCGGCGCGTCGGCCGTGTCGTCGAGCGTTCCGCGGACCTTCGACGCACCGAGGACGAGCGCCACGAGCGCGAGCAACAGGGCGGCGCCGATGGTCGGATTCGTCCAGACCCACACCAGTTGCTCGTCCGTTCCGTAGGCGACGCCGGCCGCCACGAGGACCAGCCCGAGCACCGTACATAGCGCGACGCGGCGGTTCATCGTCGATCACCGCTCGAGTCCGCGTCTGCATCTTCGTCTGTGCCTGCGTCCGTGGTTGCGTCTGCATCCGTGCTCGTCCCGTCGCTCTCGTCGGACGGCTCGCCACCGTCGTCAGCGTCCTCCTCGTCCTCGTCGTCCTCTTCTTCGTCGACGAGCGTCGAATACGCCGCGTCGGCCCGGTCGCGGACGCCGCTCGAGAGGGGCCGACGACCGTACTCGACCTCGCGAAAGAGCGTCGTCAACTCGTCGACTGACCCCCGCGGGTAGCCCTGTTCGACGGCGCTGCGCTGGATCTCGCCGGGCGTCGAGCGAGGCCACCGCCCCGGCGCGACGCGGCTGGCGAACGCGCGCCACAGCTCGCGAAACGTGAGCCGCTCGTCGGAATCGTCCGTCTCGGCGGCCGCTGCGGGTCCGACGGCTCGCTCGCCGTCTCGGTCGATGCTGGGCTTCGGCTCGTCACCGCTCGAGGACGCCGTCCGGCGACGTCGATACCGGTAGAGCAGCGCCGCGAGAACGAACGCACCCGCGGCGGCGGCGGCGCCGCGTTGTCCGTCGACGGCGTACCCGGCGCCGACGGCGAGGAGACCGACGATGACGGGCACCGGAAGCGTCCTGATCGCCTCGAGCCCTCCTCGCAGCCGACCGAACGCTCGGTCGGGAACCCTCGAGAGCCAGTCGACGAACGCGGCGACCAGCGCGGTTCCCGACCGCGGGAGCGTTCCGAGCCACGAACGCAGGGCCGCCAGCTTCGCCCGGAGCGCCACGATCGCGCGCTCGACGACGGCGACCATCGTCAGGACGCGGTCGACGAACCACTCGAGGAACCGGTTCGGCGCGTCGCCGGCCGACGGCCGTCCGACGTCGACGGATCGTCCGCGTCGCATGTAAGCGACGGCGAACGCGAGTCCGACGGCCGCGAGCAGGGCGGCCGCGCCGGCCGCCGGACCGTAGAAAGCCTCGACGACGAGGACCGCGAGAAGCGCGCCCGCTCCGCCGAGGACGGCTCCCGCGCCGAAAACGCCGTAGGTCCGGTACGCGAGGGCAGCGAGACCGACGACGACGAGCGTCGCCGCGAGCGCGACGTTGCCGTAGGCGTCCGCAAGGCTCGTGGTCGCCGTCTGATCGCCCGCACTGACCGTCACCGTCGCCGTCGGATCGACGGGGAGCGTGATCGCGAGCGTTCCGTTCTCGTCCGTCGTTCCGACGGTCTCGCCGTCGATCTCTACCGCCGCGTTCGCGACCGGTTCGTCGGCGGCCGTCACCTCGACGACGCCCGGGCTGCCGGGGATCGGCGCCAGCCCGTCCGGCGAGAGCGCCCCCTCGAGCAGCGCCACGTCGACGGCGGTCGTGCCGTGGAACTCCCCGCGGCTGACGCCCACCTCGACGGAATCGGTTCCGTCGTCCGGAATCTCGATCTCGGCGACTCCCGTCGCGTCCGTCTCGGCGACGTCGTCGCCGTCGACCGACACCGTCGCGTCGGCCATCGGGACGTCCTCGATGGTCGCCTCGAGTTCGACCGTTTCGCCGGGTTCCGGCACGTCCTCGAGGACGATCTCGACGTCGCCATCGACGTCGTAGGCGACGGTGCTGTCGTCGTCATCGCCGTCAGCGTCGTCCTGTACGCTCGCTACCGGCCGATCGTGTTGCGCGCCGATCGACGGCTGGACGCTCGCCGCGGCCGTCGATAGGTGTGCGCTCGGGTTCGAGGCCGAACTCGAGGCCGCGAGCAGCGGTTCTGCCAGCGCGGTCCCCGTCGAGGCGACCGCACCGGCACCGGATACGGTGGCGTCAGCCGATAACGCCGGGCTGTCTCCGGCTGCAGTCTCGGCGCCGATCCCCGTTCCGGCGCCGACTACGGCACCGACGCCGGCTGTCGCGGAGCTCAGGGACGTCCTCGCATCGGTCGCGTCTTCGACGCCCTCGCACTCGGGGTGGTCGCTCGTGTCGAGTCTGACCGAGAGTTCCGACTCGTAGGGCACCTCGCCGGTTACTCGGCCGTCGCCGTCCGTTTCGCCGACCCATTCGCCGTTGTACTGGACCGGAATGCCGGTCACCGGCTCCCGTTCGTGCAAGACCGTCGCGGTCACCTCGCTGCCGGGCGTCGGATCGTCGTGTAACATGATCGTACACGCCGAGACAAGCGGCGGCTCCGTCGGCTCCGACTCTTCGGGCGGATCGTCTGAGCCGAACCAGTCGAAGGAGAACCACTCGGGGAGCTCACCCCAGTCGAGGGAGATGTCGGGGAACCCGTCCATCTCCCCGTCGCCGTCGGGCATCGAGTCGGCGTCTATCTCGTCGGGATCGACGTCCGGTTCGCCGTCGACGCTCGGATCGATACCGGTTTCGGGACTCGTGATACCGCTCCCACCGCCAACCGGGGCGAGAAACGCCGCTAGCACGACCGCGAGCGCCGCGATCGCGACGAACGACAGCTGGCGATAGTCGGGACTGGCGTCGGGCGTCGACTCGTTGGAGGGGGGATCTGACACGTCGTAGCACCTCGGTTCGTCGGCTGGGGGACCGCTCGGGGAGCCGATTCGGGGGCCGCGTTTCCGTTTCGGCGTGTGCGACCGCCACTCGAGCGCGAGCGTTTCGTCCGTCGGTTGCACCTCGTCGGGTAGCTCTCGAACCTGCCGGTTCATTAAGGTATGCTCGAGTTCCCCCGGCGGGGCCGCGTCGGTACCGCTTCGTCGCCGGAGCGGTCGTCGCCCCCGAGCGGACGGCCGGTCGACGCCGTTCTGTCGCGCGGTCGAATACGGTTTCGACTCCCCGCTCTCAATTTTCCACTGAACTGTTCAATAGAAAACCTTTTGCTATCCGGCTCGGTTCGTTCGGACAGCATGTATCGACCGGCCGACACGACCGTCGAAGATACCGCAGCCGCAGACCGGCGAGTATGATCGACGCGACGGACCTCACCAAACGGTACGGCGACGTGACGGCGCTCGACGGACTCGACCTCGCCGTTCCCGAGGGCGAAATCTACGGCTTTCTCGGCCCGAACGGCGCCGGCAAGACGACCACGATGGAACTGCTGACGACGCTTGCGGTCCCGACCGCTGGCACGGCGACCGTCGCCGGCCAGCCGATCGCCGACCGGGAGGCCGTCAAACCTCACGTCGGCTACCTGCCCGACGAGCCGCCGGTGTACGACGCCTTCAGCGCCCGCGAACAACTCGAGTACGTCGCCACGCTCCGGGGACTCGAGGACGACGCGGCGACCGAGCGGATCGAGCGATTGCTGGCTCGCGTCGACCTCGTCGACGCCGCCGACCGCCGGATCGACACCTACTCGCAGGGGATGCGACAGAAGGTCGGCCTCGTGCAGGCGGTCCTCCACGAACCCGACGTGCTCTTTCTCGACGAGCCGACGAACGGGCTCGACCCGCGGATGGCTCGCGAGGTGATCGACCTGATCGACGAACTCGCCGCCGACGGGACGACCGTCTTCTGCTCGACGCACGTCCTCCCCGTCGTCGACGAACTGGCCGATACGGTCGGCGTCCTCTTCGACGGCTCGCTCGTCGCCGAAGGCGCTCCCGCGGAGCTACGACGCCGAGCCGGCGACGACGGCGACCGCTCGCTCGAGGACGTCTTCCTCGAGGTCACCGACGACGCGGGACGCATCGCCGACGAATCGGACCGGTCGACGGAGGCGCGTTCGGATGCCGGCTGATCGAGCCGGCGACTCGTCCGCGCCGACCGAAACGGAGTCCTCGTCGACCGACGGGGTCGCTTCTCGCTCCTCCCGCTCCTCCCGTTCCTCCCGGTCCTCTCGCTCCCCTCAGCGAAGCGGATCGTCACTGGCGACGATTCGGGCGATTTCGACCGCGGAGCGCCGCCAGGAGGACCACCGTCGGATTGCGACGCGCCGAAAGAAGGTCCTTGCCTACGTCGTGTTGGTGGCGCTGCTCCCGTTCTTTGGATTCCTCGTGTGGGGTGGCTACCAGCTCGGCAACCTCGTCGGCGGCGGCGAACTGGAGGAGTTCCTGACGCTGGCGCGGTGGTACGTCCCGATCGCGATCGGCCTCTACGCGTTCGTCGGCGCCGTCGAGGTCGGCGACCGACTGCTCGAGTTCGAGGCGCGAGACCTGCTGTTGACCTCGGTTCGAGACCGCGACCTCGTCCTCGGCTTGCTGCTGGCCGACCTTCGAAAGCGATCGTGGATCCTCATCGGGTGGACGCTGCTGTTGACGGTCGCGTTCGGGGTCGGCGTCGGGTCCGCGACCGCCACCGTCGTCGTCTCCGCCGCCGCGGCCGCGCTGACGGCCGCCTCGATCCTACTCGGCTACGCCGTCGGGCTCGCCGGCCGCGTCGCGCTGGCTCGTCTCCCGATCGGCGGCGGCGTCCGGAGCCTGCTGGGCGGACTCGGCCCGGTCGCGGTCTTCGTCGTCTTCGCCGCCGGCGGGATGTACGTCGGGCAACTGAGCGGCGAGGGACGCGACGCCGTCGCGGAACTCGCTCCCGACGGCCCGCCGCCGATTCCGATCGCCTACTACGCCGACTTCTTCGTCGTCGACACGCCGCTTTCGGCGGGAATCGGACCGGCCGCGATCGCCAGCGCCGCCGTCGTCGTCGCTTCCGTTCCCGTCCTCGTCTGGGCGGTCGCCGCGCTCGCGCCGATTCACTGGCGGATGGACCGCTCGCGAGCGGTCGACGAGGGGTCCGACGGACGGCCGACGAACGATGCGACCGCCCGCGCGGCGTCGACGGCGACTCGAGCGCGCCGCGACTGGCCGTGGCTCGCGACGCCGACGGGGTACGTCGCCGACGGCGTTCTCCGGCGTGCGATCCGCCGTCCGAGCCGGCTGGCACACCTCGTCTACTACGGGATGGCCGCCAGCTTCGTCGTCCTGACCGTCCTCACCGAGGGAAGCGGCATCCTGGCGGCCCTCGGCGCCGCGATCGCGGCGCTCGGCGTCCTGCTCGCCGGCGGCGCCGTCGGTCTGAACCCGCTCGGCGACGAGGGCTCGATGCTCGACCAGCTCGTCCTCTCTGCGTTCTCGCCGGAAACGTTCGTCCATGCGCGCCTGCTCGCGGGCGTCGCCCTCGGTCTCCCGCTCGCGCTGGTCGGGACGGCCTTGCTCGGTCTCGGGGCGCTCACGCCAACCGAGACGCTCGCCGTCGGCGCGACGCTCGTCCTCTCGGTGCCGGCGAGCGGGGCTGTCGCCCTCGGAATCGGGACGCTACTTCCGCAGTCGGAGCCGGGAACCGTCCTCGAGCGCTTCGAGTCCCGGCCGCCGGAGAAGCTCGCGATGTTCGTCCACGGCCTCCTGATCGCCGCCCTCGTCGGCGCCGCGGTCTGGCTGACGCTCGCCGACCTCGAGTCGACGACGCGGGGGATCGGACTCGCGGTCGTCGCCGCCACGACGCTCCTCGCCGCGGACGGTAGCTATCGGTTCGCGCGCCGCGGATTCGCGGAGTACGGACGCCCGAAGACGCGGGATCCGATCTACGCGCTGGAACTGGTCGCCGGGATCGGACTGCTCGGGCTCGCCCTCTCGCTGGCACTCGAGTCCGGACTCGTGCTGGTGATCCCGGGTACCGGTCCGGCCGTGATCATCGTCGCCGCCGTCGGCTCGTTCGCCGGCTGGGCGCTGGCGGGCGTCGCGTACCTGCTCTCGAGCGGCCGTTCGTGGGAATATCTCGACGGTCGCGTTCCGACGGCTCGCGACGCGCGCCTGCTCGCCGTCGGGATCGCGAGCTCGCTCGCGATTTACGGCGGGTTCGTCGCGATCACGTCGGTCCTCGACGCGCCCGTCGTCGAGCACGCGCTCTCGACGGCGGTCGTCGACGGCGGATTCCCGTTCCTGCTCGCGGTGCTCGCGCTCGTCGTTCTCGTCAACGCGCCCGTCGAGGAGTTCCTCTTTCGCAACGTCGTCCAGAAGCGACTCGAGGAGACGATCTCGGCGCGTCGGGCGATCGCCGCCACGGCGGCCCTCTTCGCGGTCCTCCACGTGCCCGCCTTTCTCCCCGGCTCGCCGACCGCCGTCGCGGTCACGCTCGCGCTGCTCGCGGCGCTCGCGGTGCTCTGGGGCTGGCTCTACGCGAAAACGGGAAGCGTCGTCGTTCCGGCGCTCTGTCACGGCGTCTACAACGCGGTCGTCGTTACGGTCGCGTTCGTCGGCGCGCTCTGAGGCGATGGTGTAGTGTGTTCGGCGCCGTCTCGAGGCGACCGCGAACCGAACGCTACACCACGCACCCCGACGCTACCGGCGCGCCTCGAGTTCGGCCTCGAGATCCTCGAGCTCCATCTCCTTCATCGAGAGCAAGACGAGCAGGTGGTAGACGATGTCCGCGGCCTCGTAAGCGATCTCGTCGTGGTCGTCGTCTTTCGCCGCCAGGACGAGTTCGGTCGACTCCTCGCCGAGTTTCTCTAACACTGCGTTCTCGCCTTTCTCGTGCGTGAACAGCGAGGCGGTGTAGGAGTCTTCGGGCAGCGTTTCCTTGCGATCCTCGATGACGGCGAACAGCTCTTCGAGCGTGTCGTCCATCTACATCTCACCCGCTACGTTGCGAATATCCTCGAGTTGCTCGAACTTTTCGCTCTCGTCGCGTCCGTCCTCGAAGACGTCGTCGGTGATCTCGATGGGGACGTTCGTCCGCGCGGCCAGCGCGAGCGAGTCGCTGGGGCGGGCGTCGATGACGGTTTCGCCGCGGGGAGTCTGAATGTGCAGATCGGCGATGTAGGTGCCGCCGTGGCCGTCGTCGCGCTGTTCGATCTCGCTGATGACGACGCGGTCGACGCGACTGCCGAGTTCTTCCATGACGTCCAACAGGAGGTCGTGCGTGAGCGGCCGTCCGATATCCTCGGCCTCGAGGCCGCGAGCGATACTCGTCGCCTCGTTGAAACCGATGAAGATGGGGACCACGTCATCCTCGTCGTCGACGCCGAGGACGACTACCGGCACCGGTCCCTGGGCCGTGCCCGCGACGCGAACCGCGTCGATAGATGCGCGCATACCAGACCCGTTGGGTGCGACCGAGAAAACATATCCGGTCGCGAATGCATGCCCACCGATCGTTCCCTCGAGCCGATCGCCCGGTGACTCACGACTACCACTCGCGGTCGTCGTCCGGTTGCGGCGAATCGTCGTCGGGCCGTGACGTATCGTCGCCGTCAGGTTCCGCCCACGGGTCGCCGGTGGCGGCCGGACTCGAGTCGCTCGCGTCCGCCTCCGTCAGTTCCGTCGCCTGCGCGCGCGATCCCGCCGCCGCGTTCGGCGGTCCCGCCGTCGATTCGGCTCCCGACACCGACCCCGACCCGGACGCCGGATCGCCGAGCAGCGACTCCGCGATCCGGCCGCAGACGTAGGCGAAGGCGTTGATGACGTGCAACAGCGCGATCGCGGCGATCGCGCCGATCGGGACGGCGAGCAGCGCCTCCGGCAGCGAGTCGATCGTCCACGAGACCGTCGTCGAGTTGACCGTGAAGAACTCCACCTCGTGGGGGTAACGAACCGGCGCGGTGACGATCGAGAGCGCACTCAGGAACAACACCAGCAACACGAAGCCGGCCATTCCGACCCAGAACTTGAGCAGGAGAAAGCCGACGCCGCGCCAGGTCGAGGGCGCGTCGAGATACCGCTTGGTTCCCGCGAGCAGTCCGTTGGCGGTCTCGGCCTCTCCGTCGGCGTCCCTCGCTCGCTCGAGTTCGGTGGATAGCAAGGCGTTTGCGAGCCGGCGCTCGAGTCGCGCGAGGAGCCGACAGCCGGCGACGGTCGCGATCAAAATCGGAATCCCGATCAGAACGATCGAGAACGCGGTCCCGAACGCGAAGCCGAACGTCACGAGCATGAGATACAGGAAGCCGAGCGGGAACGCCAACAGGAGGTACAGCAGGTTCTTGTAGGTCTGTCCGTCGGCGACGATGCCGACGAGGTCGCGGGCCGCGACGCCGTCGGTCGCGTCGGCCCGTCGTGGAGGGCACATGTCTATCGACCGTTGTTTCACCATCGCCAAAACTATTGTGTCGGTGTCATCGCTCGAGTCGTTCCCGCCGGCGAAGCGATTCCTACCGCGCTTTCTCCACCTCGAGCGCGGGAACGTCGGCGGCCGCGTTCTCGAAGAACGCCAACCCGTGGATGCGGCTGTCGGGGGTTAGTTCGGGGTGGAACGCGGTGCCGACGACCGGCCCCTCGCGGACGGCGACCGGGCGGTCGTCCCACGAGGCGAGCACGTCGGCGTCGCCGCCGACGTCGTCGATCGCCGGCGCGCGGATGAACACCGCGGGGTAGGGGTCGTCGTCGGCGAGGCCGTCGACCGAAAGCGGCGCTTCGAAGCTGTCCTTCTGGCGCCCGAAGGCGTTTCGCTCGACGGCAACGTCGAGGAGGCCGAGTTCGTCGACCCGCTCGTCGTTGGGCTCGCTCGAGGCGACGATGAGGCCGGCACAGGTCGCCAGCAGGGGCTTGCCGGCGGCGACGTGCTCGCGGATCTCGGGGGCGATTCCCTCGCTGTGGACGAGTCTGGAGATGGTCGTCGACTCGCCGCCGGGCATCGCGAGCAGGTCGCAGTCGGGGACGACTCCCGACTCGCGGATCTCGTGGACGGTGACCTCGGCGCCGCGGGCCCGCGCGGCGCGCTCGATGGCGTCGGCGTGTTCCTCGACGTCGCCCTGGACGGCGACGACGCCGGCGGTCAGTGACATGCACTCGGCTATGGCGCAGCCGGTCAAAAAAGTCGCGTCCTGTTCCAAACCGTCCTCGAGTCGGTCGCTACTCGCGAGTCGGTGATTCGTACGCAAGCGTTTCGACCGCAGCCACGAGCCGGTACAGGAGGTACACCACGTAGATGGCTCCTGCCGCCCAGAACAGCGACGCCTCCGAGCCGACCATTCCGAGCATGACCAGCGCGACGAGTCCGATTATTACCACGCCGTGGACGACGGGGAGTGAGATCCCAGGTCTGCTGTCTGTCATCTAGTTGGTTCTGTTTCACTCTTTCGCCCCGAGAGATAACATATTTGAAATTCGGACGCACGGTGCCGGGACGAGACCACTCGTCGGAAGACCGGGAGCTCAGACCATCTCAGTTCGACTCGGCTCGGAGTCGAATCTCGAGCCCATCGGGGTCGACGAATCCGAGTCCCGTCTCCCGTTCGTCGACCGTCACCCCGCTCTCCTCGAGTCGTCGCCGAATCGCCTCGAGCGCGTCGCTCGAAGGGACGACGAGTTCGGTCCACGACAGCCCGCGGCTCCCGTCGGGTGCAGGTGCCGACCGGCCGTTCCACGTGTTGACGGCGAGGTGGTGGTGGTAGTCGCCGGCCGCGAGAAACAGCGCTCGCGGCGTGGCCGTCTTCACGTCGAGGCCGAGCGTGTCGACGTAGAACCGGCGGGCTGCCTCGAGCGACGAGACCTCGAGGTGGACGTGTCCGAGCGTCGTTTCGGGTGGGACGCCGTCCGCCGCCGGAGCGTCCGTCGCGTCGTCGGCCGCTCCGCCGTCGGTCCCGCCGCCGGCCGCGGTCGCAGCCGCCGCGATGGGTTCGAGATCGAGCGCCCACGAGCCGATTCGAATGCCGCCGTCGTCGTCGCGCGGCCACTCTTCGCGGGGCCGATCACAGTAAAGTTCGACGCCGTTGCCCTCGGGGTCGTTCAGGTACAGCGCCTCGCTGACGCCGTGGTCCGAGGCGCCCGTGAGCTCCCAGCGGTCGCGAACGCGAGCCAGCGCGTCGCCGAGCGCCGCGCGGCTGGGGAGCAAGAACGCGTTGTGAAAGAGCCCCGCCGCGTCGGCGGGACGCGCCGACGCGTCCGAACCGTGACGGAGCTCGAGCAGTGGGGTCTCACCGGCGCCGAGGACCGTCGTCGACGAGTCCGCTGAAAGAACGGTGAGGCCGACGACGTCACGGTAGAACGTCGTGACGGTCGGTTCGTCGTCGACGACGAGCGCGCTCCGGCCGAGATGCGCCGCGGCCGGTAATTGCGCCGCGGAATTGGTCATGGTCTCCGTACGCGCTCGACGACCATATAGCGTCTGACCGATTGGTTAGTGTGTCGTGTGACATCAGTCGACACTCTCTCGAGTCGTCGAATCGGCGAGACGCCGGACGGACCCGGCGCTCGGGCGACGAAAGCGGGTCGGACCGAAAGCGGAACTGGACGGCGAGGCCGACTCGAGCCGTCGAGACGACGTCGTCACTCGAGCCAGCGGGTGGCGGGAGAGAAGTGGGCGCGTCGGCTACGCGGCGAACGTAAGCAGCTGTACCAGGATTCCGATCATCACGCCGGTCGCGATGACGGTCTTGGGGTCGATCTGGATTGCGTTCGAGTCCTCTGCGTCGAAGTACCGGACGAGTCCGGCACTGGACATCAGCCCACCGGTGTTCTGTCCTCGGTCCATACGCATGCCTATGAGCGGGCGGAACTAAATCTTTCGTCCGTCCTGTGCCGTCCCGTCACGTCGCCGGTTGCGGCAAGCGGTCACTGGTGGGAAACCCTTATGCGCGCTGCGTCGGAACTAGCGATGAACCGATGACTGTCACACTCAAGGACTTCTACGCGGACTGGTGTGGCCCCTGTAAGACCCAGGACCCGATCCTCGAGGAGCTCGAGGACGACTGGGAGGGCCGATTCGAGGTCGAGAAGATCAACGTCGACGAACAGCAGGATATCGCCAACGAGTACCAGGTACGCTCGCTCCCGACGCTCATCATCGAGAACGACGACGAGATCGTCGAGCGCTTCGTCGGCGTTACCCAGCGCGAGGACATCGAGGACGCCCTCGAGTCCGCCGGCGCCTAAGCAGTAACTATCCTTCTTTCCGTCTTTTCGGCCGTCAGCGGCAGCGCTCTCGTGCGGTTCGATCCCGATCGCCGCTAGTCGGCGACCGTCTTTCGGCCGAGTCGCTCTCAGGGTTCGTCCGGATCGATATCGTCGCTCGCGTCGTCCGATCCGAACGTCTCGTCGTCGTCTTCGAACCCGTCAGTGCCGTCGAACTCGTCGTCGGCGGGCGGCTCTTCGGTCGCGCCGAAGGCGTTGGCGTCCGTCTCCGTGTCGGTTCCCTCGCTGTCGCTTCCGCCCGGCACGTCGTCGTCCGGTCCGGCTGGCGCCCCGTCGTTAATATCGACGGTCGTGACCTCGTCGATTCCGCCGGCGCCGCCGGCGCCCGCGGCGGAGTCGTCGATATCGAACTCGTCGGTCTCGAGTTCGTCGCCGTCCACGCTGACTCGGCCGTCCTGGATCTCGATGACGACGCCGTCTCGGCTCGGCGAGCGGCCGATCAACTGGTTCGTCGTCGACTCGAGTTCCTGGTTGACCGACCAGACGAACCGTAACACGGACTCGAGTTCGGTGCCGGCTCGGCTGGCACTGCGCTCGGGTGAGAGTTCGCCGAGGCTCTGGGCGCCCTCCGGGTGGAGGTACTGGACGGGGTGGTCGTTCGGCACCTCGCGGAGGTCGACCTCGAACGACCAGAGGTAGGGGAGCAACTGGATGGCGTACCCTTTCGGTTTTGGCACTTTGCGACCGATGGCCGTCGTCGCGACGCCGATGGCCGTCGTCCCCGAGTCGGTGTCGTAGTAGACGCCGGGGAGGCCGGGAATCGAGAGGCGCATACCCGCCGTAGGAGGGTCCGTCGGGTGAGTCTACAGCCGGCACCTGCCACGTGGACTTTTTGGGTGTGTCGGCGCGGGTGCCGGCTCGAGGCCCCGTTTCTGAGACCGCGAGCGTGCATCAGGTAGCGAACGAACTCGTCGCTCGCGCTCGTGAACGCAACGCCGTCGTCGTGTTCGGCGATATGACGGGGTTGCGTTTCGACAACGACGAGGGGCGGTACGTAAACGACAAGACGCACAAAATGCCGTACGCGAAACTGGCAAACATTCTCACGTACAAGGCTCATCTCGACGGGCGAGCGTGTCTCCCTGTCGATGAGTACGATACGTCGGTGACGTGTTGGCGGTGCGGATCGCAAAATACGAGTCGTGATGTGCAGGGCCGGGTGGAGTGTTGCAAGTATGGGTTGGATGACAATGCGGACAAGAATGGCGTATTCGAAAATCAGAGATTTTCGGATGTATGCGAACCTCCGGTTCGCAACACGTCGAATATTGGGAAACGAGCCGTCGGTAAGGACATCATGAGCCCGCTATCGACGGTGGGGGCTGTTGTGGCTCAGCCCGAAACGCAGGTCGTACTCGACGGAATCAGCGGTGAGATGGAACCTGCGAACTCCCCAGAAGACGTGGGCCTAACCCTCTGTGAGAGAAGCCCACGACTTCAGTCGTGGGAGTAGTCACGCCGGCCGGACCGGTTCGACGAACTCGAACCGCTCGGTGTCGACGAGTCCCCGGTTCGTGATCCGAAGCTCTGGCAGGACCGCCAGCGCGAGCAGCGACATCGTCATGAACGGCGCGTTGAGCTCACAACCCAGTTGTTCCCAGGCGTCCTCGAGGGCCGCGACGGACTCGCAGACCGCCTCGAGCGGCCGGTCGCTCATCAGCCCGGCGATGGGCAGGGCGACCTCGGCGAGGACCTCGCCGTCGTCGACGGCGACCATTCCGCCCTCGAGTTCGAGCAGGCGCTCGGCGGCCCGGGCCATGTCCGCGTCGTCGGTGCCGACGACGAGCAGATTGTGGCTGTCGTGGGCGACGGTCGACGCGACGGCGCCGCGGTCGAAGCCGAAGCCGCTGACGAAGCCGTAGCCGACCGAGTCGTCGGTGCCGTGGCGCTCGAAGACGAACGCTTTCGAGACGTCGCCCTCGAGCTCGACCGTCCCGTCGACGACCGGCAGCGTCCGCTGTTCGCGGCTCGTGCCGACCTGATTCTCGTGGACGCGACAGACCTCGGCGACGACTTCGTTCACGGATTCGGGATCGTCGATCCGTTTGCCGCCGCTCTCGCCGCTCTCGGCCGACGGCGCCGGAATCGAAAACGCCGACGGCTCGGGCGCCTCGAGGGCGACGGTTTCGCGGGCCCACGCCGGGTAGCGCTCCCGGAGCGCGTCCGTGTGTTCCCCGACGGGTGGAAGCCCCGTTTCGTCGACGAGTTCGCCGTCTTCCGCGACGAGTTCCCCGTCGACCAACACGCGGGAAACGTCGACCGACGCGAGGTCCTCGAGGACGACCACGTCGGCGATCTTGCCGGGCGAGAGCGCCCCGAGGTCGGCGTCGACGCCGTAGTACTCGGCCGCGTTGAGCGTCACGGCCTGAATGGCCGTCACCGGATCGAGGCCGTTTTCGATGGCGACCCGGAGCACCCGATCGAGGTGGCCGTCCTCGACGATGGTGTCGGGGTGGGTGTCGTCCGTGACCAACAGGAGGTGGCGCGTGTCGACGTCGGTCTCGGTGACCGCTTTCACCGTCTCCGGAACGTCCTCCCACGCCGACCCCTGTCTGAGCTGGGTCCAGACCCCGCGCCGGAGCTTCTCGAGGGCTTCCTCGCGGCGCACGGACTCGTGGCAGGCGGTGATCCCCGAGGCGACGAACGCGTCGAGGGCCCCGCCGGTGTCGCGGCTCGCGTAGTGGCCCGTCGCGACGACGCCGGCGTCGTAGGTCGCGGCCAGCTTCCGGTGGACCTCCTCGTCGCCGTGGACGACGCCGGGGTAGTTCATCATCTCGCCGAGGGCGAGCACCTCGTCCCACTCGAGGGCCTCGGCCACGTCGTCGGCGTCGATCTCCGCGCCGGCGTCCTCGAAGCCCGGCGCGGCCGGCACGCAGGAAGGGATCGTACAGTAGGTCTTCAGCGGCAGGTCAGCCCCCTCGTCGAGCAACAGTCGGATTCCCTCGAGGCCGAGGACGTTGCCGATCTCGTGGGGATCCACGAACACGCCCGTTGTCCCCGTCGGCACGACGCCGCGGGCGAATCCGGTCGGCGTGACCATGCTCGACTCGATGTGGACGTGCGTGTCGAGAAAGCCGGGCGCGAGGTAGGCGCCGTCGACGTCGATCTCGGTCGTGTCGGGGCCGGCGTCGACCGCTCCCGTCTCCGTGACGCGAGCGATTCGTCCCGCGGCGATGACGAGGTCCATCCCTCGCTGGATCTCGCCGGTGTGGACGTTCACCAGTCGACCGTTCCGAACGATCGTCTCCGGCGGGTCGTCCCCCCGGGCGACCGCCGCGAGCGCCTGCGAGCTGTTTTCGAGCGTACCGTTCGTTCGCGTCGAGACGTACTCCATGCACGTGCGTACGCAACACCTCGAGTAACGTTGCCGAAGACGGCGAATACGGCCCGTACTTTCGCCCGGAGATGCTTTTCGACGACGTCGGTTCGGGGATCCGGCTCAGAATCCGTCGGCGTACTTATCCCGTCGGTTGACGTCGATCTCGCTGACGCTCGAGCCCTCCCGACTGGCCGCGAACAGAACGGCCTCGGCGACCTCTTCGGGTTCGCTGGCCTCGCCCTCTTCGAAGTGCTCTTCGAACGTCTTCCCGTCGGTCGCTTCGAACGCCGAGCGAACTTCGGCCGGGTTGACGATCGTGACGCCGACGTCGTCGTCGCCGACTTGCGCGGCGACGCTCTTGGCGAAGCCGCGAGTCCACCACTTCGTCGCCGCGTAGATCGGGTTGAACGATCGTGGATACTTGCCGGCGAAGCTACCGACGTAGATCAGGTGGCCGTCGGTCTCGCGGACGTGGGGAATCGCCGCCCGCGTCGCGTAGAAGAGCCCGTCGACGTTGGTCTCCTGCATCGTCTCGTACTCGTCGGTGGTCATCTCCTCGAGGTCGCTCCCGCGGGAGAGGCCGGCGTTGTTGACGAGGACGTCGATCCCGCCGAACGCGTCGACGGTCTCGTCGATCAGCGCGTCGACCTCGTCCTCCTCGCGGACGTTCGTCGGTACGACCAGCGTTTCGACCCCGTGGTCGGCCTCGAGTTCGGCGGCGAGGTCCGCGAGGCGATCCTCGCTACGGGCGGCGAGCACGACGGACGCCCCGGCGGCGGCGAACTCGCGACAGGTCGCGGCGCCGATACCCGAACTCGCACCCGTGACGATGGCGGTTTTGCCCTCGAGTGACGTTCGTACCATATCGAGGGTTCTCGACGGCCGGAGGCTAAAAATCGCGGTTTGCGGTAGTTTTCTGGTGGTGCTGGGACGTGACTCGGGGGACGTGACTCGAGGGAGGGACTCGATGATGTGATCGAGGGAACGCGTGATGTGATCGAGGGAACGCGTGATGTGATCGAGGGAACGCGTGATGTGATCGAGTGAACGCGAAGTGGATCGCCCGTGTCAGCGTTCGCGCACACTCCTAACGGATTTCACCTCGAGCTTGCGGGGCAGTGAGTTTGGTCGTCAGCGAGCTTGTCGGGCAGCGAGTGTAGGCGTTAGAAGTTTACTCATCAGCGAGCTACCGACACGGTCGTGGCAACGAGGAGTCCCACGCCCTCCCCATCCGACTCGTTCACTCCCGTCGGTCGTTCACTCGTCCCTCGCGAGTCGACCCGCGGCTCGCCGTTCGCTCGCCGCGGCTCTGCGCGCCGAAACTACGCTGTTCGGTGGGCGTGGGCGATCCCGGAATCAGCCGCTCAGTACCCCTCGATCCCGTACAGGTCGCCGTACTTCGACTCGACGTACTCGAGGAACGGATCG
Source organism: Natronolimnohabitans innermongolicus JCM 12255 (assembly GCF_000337215.1). Lineage (GTDB taxonomy): Archaea > Halobacteriota > Halobacteria > Halobacteriales > Natrialbaceae > Natronolimnohabitans > Natronolimnohabitans innermongolicus. The sequence continues at coordinate 19,166 of NZ_AOHZ01000061.1, forward strand.
GCGGTCAGTGCCTCGCCGGTGGCGCGCTCGATCAGTTCCTGGGTCGTGTACTGCTTGCCGTGCTGGTGGACGTTCTCGCGGAGCCAGCCGTTGAGTTCCTCGAAGTCGCCCTCGCGGACGTCGTCGTCGAACGAGCCGAGTTCGTCCTCGGCGGCCGCGTACAGTTGCGCCGCGAGGACGGAGCCGAGCGAGTACGTCGGGAAGTAGCCGAACGAGCCGTGCGACCAGTGGATGTCCTGCAGGCAGCTCTCGGCGTCGGTTTCGGGGCGGACGCCCAGGTACTCCTCGTACTTGTCGTTCCACGTTTCGGGGACGTCCTCGACCGCGAGGTCGCCCGATATCAGGTCGCGTTCGATCTCGAAGCGGATGACGATGTGGAGGTGGTAGGTCAGCTCGTCGGCCTCGGTCCGAATGAGGTTGTCGTCGTAGACCTGATTCGCGGCCTCGTAGGCGTCTTCGGGCGAGACGTCCTCGAGTTCGGGGACGCGCTCGCGGGCGATCGGGAGGAAGTGTTCCCAGAAGGCTCGAGAGCGACCGACGTGGTTCTCCCAGAGTCGCGACTGGGATTCGTGGACCGAGAGGTCGCGGGCTTCACCGAGCGGCGTGGCGTAGCCGTCGTCGGGGAGCCCGAGCGTGTAGTTCGCGTGGCCGAACTCGTGGATTGTCGACGTAATGGAACCGAGCAGGTCGTCTTCCTCGAAGCGAGTGGTCACCCGGGCGTCGAACTGCGTCCCGGTGGAGAACGGGTGGGGGGCGGTGTCGAGGCGGCCGCGATCCCAGTCGTAGCCCAGCGAGTCGAGCGCGTCGCGGGCGAGGGCCTCTTGCTCGTCGTCGTCGAACTCGCCGGCGAAGGCGTCCGTGGTCAGTTCCGCGTCGCTCTCGTCGACCGCCTCGATCAGCGCCACCAGTTCGTCGCGCAGGCGCTCGAGGACGCGCTCGGCCGTCTCGAGGTCGATGTACGGTTCGTAGTCCGAAAACAGCACCTCGTAGGGGTCGGCGTCGGGGTCGATGTGATTCGCATACTCCCGCTTGAGTTCGACCAGGTCCTCGAGGACGGGCGCGAACGCCTCGAAGTCGTCCGCCTCTTTCGCCTGCTTCCACTTCGGGTGGGCGTTGGCCGTCGTCTCCGAGATCTCGGCGACGAGTTCCTGCGGGACGCTGGTCTCGCGGTCGTAGCGCCGACGGACCTCGCGGACGACGGCGGCTTGCTCGTCGTCCAGTTCGGCGTCCTCGAGTTCGTCGAGCAAGTCGCCGGTCTCGTCGGCGGTCAGCAGTTCGTGGCCGAGCGAGGACAGCGTCGAGAGCTGCTGGGCTCGAGCGGGCGTCCCCGCCTCGGGCATTACGACTTCCTGGTCCCACTGGAGGACGCCCGCCGCGTTCGAGACGTTCGCGATTCGTCGGACGCGCTCCTCGAACTGGTCGTAGGTGTCCGGAGTCGACTCCTGTGAGGGCTGATCGGTCGCCATTGGCTCCCGATACGGCTGGCCGTCGTATCAACGTGGCGCTACACCGCGGACAGCGGTTGACTCCGGTTCCGCGAGCACTGTCGATGCCGAGCGACCAATATCGTGTCCGATTTACGATAGATCGGGCGAGGAGAGTGTTTGGGATCTGTTTCAGTGGCGCGTTCCGACGCTCTGCTGTCGATTCTCGAGTTCGGCGAGGATTGTACGGAACGTGCAAGCAGTGGCGTATTCCGGAGCGCTGACGTATGTCTCGTTGCTATGGTCGTCGCATCAGCGATCGTGTTCCTCGTTAGCCTGCTAATCGGCGCGTTGGGTATCTACGTCGGCGCCCGCATCATCGTGGGCGCGGGCGACTACGACCACGCGATCGTCACCGCGTTGATCGGGGCGGTCGTCTGGGCCGTCGTCGGCTTCTTCGTGGGGTGGATACCCCTGTTGGGGCCGCTACTGGCCTTGCTCGCGTACATCGCCGTGATCAACTTCCAGTACCCCGGCGACTGGACGGCCGCGGCGATGATCGGCCTCGTCGCCTGGGCGACGATCCTGGTCGTCCTGTACGCGCTCGCGGCGCTCGGAATCACCGGCTTCGAAGCCGTTGGCGTTCCGGGCGTCTGACGGGCGCAGAAACGTCCGTCCGACGGTTACACGAACGGTATTTTTCGGCCGGTAAACGCAATCGCTGTCGCGAAATAGCGTCGGCAGTCAGCGCTGTATCTGCGCGACGAAATCGTCGGCGTCGCCGTCGAACTCCCGGACTGACTCGAGTACGGTACGCAACTCGTCACACCGTCGCGTCGGCGTGACCGCGCCTGCCTCGTGATCGAAGTCGACGAGGCGGTAGTCGGCGAGTCGCGGCAGTTTCTCGTGGTGCAGTCGAATCGCGGCCTGCTCGTCGTCGAAGCGGTCCTCGAGTTCGGAGATCGGAACGGTTCCGCCGCGCTCGGTCAGGAGATAGAGGATGTATCGCGTCTGCTCGTCGGCGAGTAACTGGAAGAAGTCCTCGAGTTCGAGAGGGAGGTCGGTCGACGCATCGGTGCCCGCGTTTAGGGCGAACTGATCGACGTTCGATCCGGCGTCTGGTTTCATACCGAACACCAAGCGACGAAAGGGTTGTAAACGCTGCTCCAACCTATGTTGGCAGTGTCGGTGAAAGGACATGTCATGTGATGACACGCAGCGTGGGAGGCTCAAACGGAAGGTGAGTGATTTTACATAAGGCGTGAAACGAGCCAGAGATGAGGCAACGGACGGTTCTGCCCCGAGAACGCGATCCCGTCGGCGTGTAAGAGTATCGGCGTCATTTCGCTCGTGTGAGCGCGACGCAGTGATAGGCTATCGATGGACCTCGATGCGGACGAGGCGCAGTATTTCGGCTGCAGGAAACGGCGTCGAAGTTCGAATACAGCGTCGTAATCCGAAGGCTGCCGGAACGAGCGCAACGTTATATATCTGCGAGAGCATCCAGTATTATGACACCTTGGGGGAACGACGAATCGGGGAACCTCTCCGCAGACGACGCTTTCGCGATCCTGGCCAATCAAACACGCTTCGAGATCGTCCAGACGCTGTGGGAACTGTACGAACCGGACGATCCGGCCAACGTGGTCAAGTTCGCGGACCTGTACGATGGGGATAACGCGGTTTCGTTCTCGGAACTGTACGACACGGTCGACTATAACGACACCGGGAACTTCAACTACCATCTCGAACAGCTCACCGGTCACTTCGTCCGCCAGTCGGACAGCGGGTACGAACTCACCGAAGCCGGCTTCGAGATCGTCCGGGCGGTCCTCGCGGGAACGGTCCGCGAGCGCCCGCGTCCTGACGCTGTGGAGATCGACGCAAACTGTCCCCGGTGCGACGCCCCTGTCGTCGCTGATTACGAAAACCACCACTTGAGCGTCTCGTGTAGTCAGTGTCCGGGCATCTGGCAGAACGTGACGGGCGAGGACGGCGTCCTCTTTACGTTCCCGCTTCCGCCGGCAGGGCTGTCTAACAGAACACCGGACGAGGTGTTCTACGCGACGCTCGTGTTCAATTTAAATCGAATCAGATCGTTTATCGACGGCGTCTGCCCCTACTGCTCAGGACCGGTTCATGAGTCGCTCGACGTCTGTGAGGAGCACGACCCTCGCGACCGGGGCGGGTGTCCGCAGTGTCACCGTCAGCACGCAGTCGAAGTCGCGGAAGTCTGCCACCAGTGCAAGGCGGTCGCTCGCGGACCACTCGCGATCGCGATCCTCTCGCACCCGGCCGTGGCGGCATTCTACCATGATCGCGGATTCGAGCACCGGTTTGCGTCCTGGGAGACGTTCAGTCGCGCACAGACTGTCGAGGAGTCAATTCTCGAGACAGACTCGTTACGCATCCGGCTCACGGTTCCCTGTGAAGGCGACCGACTGCGATTGACGCTCGACGAGTCGCTCTCGATCGTCGAGGCCGTCCAAGAGACCTCGCTGGAGCGGGACTGACGCTGTCGAGAACCGATGGCAGCCGCGGCTCGATCATCGGCTTCGGGAGTCCACCGGCAGAATGGGGCAATATGGGCTGTACTGGGGTACAGTAACTTCACCGTCAGTAATATAATACAGCGTACACTTATCTGTCAGATCCGCGAAGTCGAGTCGATGTCACGCGGGAAATACCGACGGCAGGTACTGGCACTGATCGGATGTAGTTCGGGGGCGATGCTGGCCGGATGCTCGAGCGGAAGCGACGACGGAACGACCAGCGGTAGCAGCGATAGCAACGGCGGTGACGAGAATACCGAAGAGTCGACGACCGAGGTGCCGGACGACCTGACCGCCGCCGACGTACTCGCCGAGGACGAGGTATCGGGGTTCGTCGCGGAGTTCGAGGCCGGTGACGAGAACCCGATAACCGGTACCCAGATCGTTCACGAGGAGGACTTCTACCTCGACGAAGAGACTAGTGGCGTCGAACGGTACGCCGTCGGTGACTCGATCTACATCGTCCACCGCGGCGGGTGTGACGTCGAAGACCGCGGCGATTCGAACGAGATGAACGACGCCTACGTCCCCGCTGAGCCGGCCCGCGGGCACTCGCTCGAGGACGTCCCCGTCTCGCACTCGACGACCGTCGACGGTGAAGCGGTCTACGTGATCGAACCCGACGAGCTAACGACGATGTACGTCAGCACCGAGACGGGCTACCGGGTGCGCATGGAGTCCGGTCCGAGCACCGTCGCGGAGTTCCACTCGTGGGGAGAGACGGATCCGATCGAGCCACCAGAGGAAGACTGCGGTATTTGAAGGCCGCGGGTGGCTGACGGAAGCCGACAGCGGGTCGAAATGGCGACTCCCGCACTCGTTCAACAGTAGAACACGATGACGACCCGTACCCAGGTGAGGATCGACCCGTTCGCCATCTGGGTTCGGGTTCCTTCCGACGGTTTCGACGACGGAGGTCGATATGTTCGACCGTCTCGACGGTGTCGGTCCGTCACCGTTCGTCGTGTCAGTACGAACTTGATCGGCGTTTCGCACCAAGGTGGAGCAATCGGGCGTCCGATTCCACGTCGTCGAGACGACGGATCACCCCGGCGTGCCCACACCGGGTTCGTCCTCGACGACGTCGTCCACCGGCTCCGGCGCCGGCTCACCCTCTTTTTCGGCCCGACTCACGACGTCGGCGAACGTGCTCGAGCGGTCGGCGATGTAATCCATCGTCTCGCTGTCCGGGCTCTCGCCGTCGGCCTCGACGAGGTACGTCGTGATCACGACCGTCTTGATCCACGGCGAGAGGAGGCCGAAGTACCCGACGGCCACGAACCCGCCGATGACGAGCCAGACGACGGTCTCGACGATCGTCCCGAACCCGCCGAGAGCTCCTGACAGCACCGCCAGGCCGCCGACGAACGCGAGCATGGTACCTTGCATCCCGAGCACAATCAACAGCGTCGAGCCGAGCACGGGCTTCCAGGTCTTCCCGTAGAGGACGATACCGTCGCGGGCAGCCGTCCAGGTTTCCTTCTCATCGTGTAAGAACATGTGAGCCAGGATGGCCTGGTCGATGTACGACGCCGCCAGTCCGATCGCTTGCGTCACGATTCCCATCAGCTGTCGCAATGCGGGGACGAAATCCGCCAGCTGTCCGAGGGAGGCGACGGCCTTGTTGAACTGTTTGAGTACCGTTTTGATGACCTGATCGACGGCGAACAGCGCGCTGGCTTCGACGAACCGATCGGACACCTGCTGTTTGCCGAACTGGAGTTGATTGTCCGGAACCTCGCCCGTCTCGACGACGTGTGCGATGACGGCGATGTGGCCGGCGGTGACCAGATAGAGGACGTACCGGTGGAGTAGTTTGACGAGTCCACCGAACACCACAGTCGCCAGGAGGATCAACACCAGCCCGATCACCCCCGAGACGCCGATCGAACCGAACAGGATCCAGAGGACGAGCCCGAACCAGAGGACCGCGAGCAGTGCGAACCCTACGCCGACCGCGAACCGGACCGCGACCCACGGCATCGTCTTCAGGAATATACTCGTTGCCTTGCCGAAGTGTAGTACCATCTCGACAGTATCATACGACAACCGATATTAATGTTTGGCAGACAGGTCTGTATTATTATATAGTAATAAAAATGGTGGCTTATAGTGGCGGTTAATGGGTGAGATGGGGTGTCCAGCGGTGGTATCGGCGTACTCAATGACAACTATCGGAGACGACCAATTCCGGTCGCTCGAGCGGTAGTCCGTAACTACCATGGGCCGTGGTCCGTGCGAACAGGAAGTAGGCAACGCTCGAGGAGACCGTACTGCAAGTGCCGAAAACGACCGCCTGTGTGGACGTGAACGCACCTCGACGACCGGTACCGACCGCTCGAGAACGGAACGTCGAGCGCCGCGGCCGACGCGGACTATTAGGCACTTCCCGAACGAGCAGTACTCGAGTACAGAAAGTTCTGTTACAGTATCGTACTACAGATCACACTTATCGATTCACGAAAGTTGAATTGTAGCGATAATACCGAATGGAAACGAATCGGGTTCGACTACGAGCCCGACTCGCCAGCTACTCCGCGAGGTCCGGAGCGCGGACGACCTCGCCCTCGTCGACGAACTGGTGACCGACGACTACGTCCACTCCGATCCGCTGCTCCCGGAGTCGCTCGATCGAAGTCGACCGACACTCTGTCTGTTCCAGCCGATGGCGGGGTCCACCCGCAGCGTAGGACCGCGGTTTACAGAGATAACAGGAGAAAGCCCACGGCTTTAGCCGTGGGAGGATGTCAACGCGGCCAGTTTTCGGCGGTTCGGCGGTAGGTCTCGTAACATCGCTCGAGGACTTCGAGCGAGACGCTCTCCGTTTCGGTGTGAGCTTCGCCGGGCTCGGATGGCCCGTAGATCACGCACTCGGTTCCGGCATCGGAGAGCCAGCCCGCGTCGGTCGCGTGCGGTTTCGTCACGAGTTCGGGCGACCCAGACTGGGTGCCGTCGGCCGCCTCGAGCACCGCCGTCGCGAACCGCTCGTCGCCGCATCGCATCGGCGGTAGATCCTGATCGACGGTCCACTCGACGCCCTCGAGGTCGGCGACGCGCTCGAGGTCGGCCCGCTCTCCGGGGACGGTCCGCTCGTCGACGGTCACCTCGCAGCGCTCGGGGATCACGTTCATCGCTGTGCCGCCCTCGATTTCGGTGACGACGAGACTCCCTGCGAGGGTCTCCCCGGCGACGTCGACCGCGGGAGCCTCGAGGGTCCGCACGAGGTCGACGGCGTCGGCCGCGCGGTAGATCGCGTTCTCGCCGACGCCGACCTCGCTCGCGTGGGCCGCGGTGCCGCGGGCGGTGATCGTGCTCCCGCGGCGACCCTTGTGGGCGACGGCGACGTCCGTCACGCCCGAACTCGAGTAGCCCGTCGAGCCCTCGCCGACGACGGCGTAGTCGGGCGCGAACCCCTGTTCGATGGCGTGGCGGGCGCCGACGCCACCGACTTCCTCGCCGACGAAACTGGCGAAGACGAGTTCGCCCGCGGCGTCGTCCGCGCCGACCGCGGCATCGCGAAACGCGAGCATCGCGGCCGCGACGGCGCCTTTCATATCCGCCGTACCGCGGCCGTACAGGCGCCCGTCGCGTCGCTCGACGACGTACTCGCCGTCGGCGTCCACCTGCGAGGGAGCGGGCTCGACCACGTCGTGGTGACCGACGAGTGCGAGCGATTCGTTCGCCGCGTTCGTGGCGCTCGCTCCCTCGGCGCCGCGGCGGGCGATCACGTTTCCAACTTCGTCTCTGCGCACGCGAGCGTCGGTTTCGCGGCGTAGCCACGACTCGATGAACTCGCCCGCGGCCGTCTCGTCGGTGTGGCTGGGGATCGAGACGAGTTCGCGGGTCAGTTCGGCAACGTCCATGTTCGCCACGTCGACGCTCGGGGAGTTGAGACCACCGGTCCGTCTCACCCGAGTCGCTCGTAGACCGGCCTCGTCGTCCCGGGTTCGGCGTCGGTGAGCCTCGAGACGGCTTCCCCGACCGACTCGAGGCTGGCCGTCTGTTCCTGGCTGGCCGCGGCGACCGACTGGGCGGCCGCGGCGACCTCGTCTGCACTCTCGGCGACGTCTTCGACCGTCGCCGCCGCCCGCTGGACGTTTCGCGCCTGCTGGTCGGTCGCCGCTGCGACGTCGTCCATCCGCGCCGCCGTCTCGCGTGCGGCGTCGTGGATCTCCTCGAGGTCGGCCATCGAGTCCCGGACGCGATCGGCGCCCCGGTCGACCCGCTCGACGGTTCGGTCGGTCGCGTCGACCGTCTCGAGGGCGTCCTCGCGAACGCCTTCGACCGCCGTTTCGATCGACTCGAGGTCGCGTCGCGTCTGGGCGGCGAACGACTCGACTTCCTCGGCGATGACGCCCATCGTCCTGGCGTTCCCGCTCGCGTCTCCACCGGCACTTCCGTCGGCGCCCGAGCGCGTCGCCTCGATCTTCGCGTTCTTCGCCAGCACCGCCGTTCGTTCGGCGACTTCGTCGAGGCGCTCGAGAACGGCGTCGATCTCGTCGGTGCGCTCCTCGAGGGCGGCCGCGGATTTGGCGACGTCCTCGGTGGCGGCTTCGATTTGCTCGAGTTCCTCGAGGGCCTCGGTGGCCGCGCTCGCGCCGTTCGACGCGAGGCGTTCGGTTCGCTCGCTCTCCTCGCTGACGGCGTCGGTCGTACTCGCCACCTCTTCGATCGCGGCGCTCAGTTCGCCCAGTTCGGTCGCCGCCTGATTCGTGTCTTCGGCCTGGCTCTCGGTGTGCTCGCTGATTGCGACGGCGCGCTCGGCGATCTCTTCGCTGGCGTCGTGGAGCTCCTCGATCGGGCCCTGAACGTCTTCCTCGACGTCGCGTGCAAGCCGCTTCCGGCGCTCGATCGAGTCCTCGAGATCCTGTGCGTACGAGTCGACGTACGTCTCGGTCGCGATCTGCATGTCGAGGTTGATGATCCGAAGCAGGGAGAGGACGTCGTGCAGTCCGTCGTCGATCGCGTCCCTGACGGTCGCTTCGAACGATTCCTCGAGGCCGTCCTGCTGATCGTCTTCGACCTGGCTCTCGCTCCCGCCGCCGAACCCGAGCGCACCGGCCAGGCCGCCGAGTCCGCCCTCCGTTTCTTCGGTCTCGTTTTGTTCGGCCGCCCACGTTTCGATCTCCGCGATCACCTGTTCCTGAATTCGTTCGTTGAGCTGCTCGAGCAACAGATCGTAGTAGACGCCGTACTGCCCGATGTAGTGTTTGAGCGGCATGTCGAGCAGTTCGTGAAGTTTCCCGATCCGAGCGCGGTTCGCGAAGAACTCCTGGTCGTAGTCGCCGGTCGAAAGCGAAACGAGGTAGGCACTCTGGGTCTGCTTGAGCGCGTTGACGTCCTTCGGCGACCGCTCGATCACCGTCCGCGTCCCCTCGTACCCCAGCAGATTTTCGTAGAAGTCGTCGGCGATCGCCGTCTGATTGTCCCGAAGCAGGTCCTCGAGGTCGGCGAGTCGCCGCTCGTCGTCCGCGTCGAAGCCGATGAAGTGCTTTCGCCAGTCGAGTTCCTGTTCGGTCAGCCCGATCCGGTCGACGAGTTCGTCGACCTCGAGAAACTCGTTGAGTTTCCCGGTTCCGAACGTCTGCGCAGGATCCATTGTATGAACATATTCGGTGAGTGGCTGAAATGACGGCGCCAATTCCTATCGACTGGGAACACTGTAAATCTATCGTGATGGTTTCCGTGGGGGAGCCGCTGACGGGCGTCCCGGTACCCCTACGGCGGCGTTCGAAGGTGGAACATCCTTATACGTGTCCGCCGACCAGCTAGCATATGAACGTCGTGCCGGATACGAGCGTGGTCATCGACGGCCGCGTCTCGGTGGCGATCGAAGACGGGCAGTTCGAGGGAGCGACGATTTCGGTGCCGGAAGCCGTCGTCGCGGAGCTCGAAGCGCAGGCCAACGACGGGATCGAGAGCGGCTGGGACGGTCTCGAGGAACTCCAGCGTCTGGCCGACCTCGCCGACGAGGGAACGGTCGAACTCGAGTACATCGGCGAGCGGCCGAGCGCCATCGAGCGGGGCCACGCCTCCGAGGGAGAGATCGACGCGCTGATCCGGGACCTCGCGGAGGACCACGAGGCGACCTTCATGACCAGCGACGTCGTTCAGGCGGAGGTCGCCCGGGCGAAGGGCCTCGAGGTCGAGCACGTCTCCCCCGAGGTCCGGGAGGTAGGTACGCTCACGGTCGAGAACTATTTCGACGACCAGACGATGAGCGTCCACCTCAAGACGGACGCCGTCCCGAAGGCAAAGCGGGGCGAACTCGGCGAGATGCACTACGAGCCGATCGCCGACGAGCCGCTTGAGGAGGCGACGATGGACGAGTACGCCCGCGAGGTCATCGACGGCGCCAAGGAATCCTCGGAGGGCTTCATCGAACTCTCCCAGCCGGGGATGAAGATCGTCCAGTTTCGCGACTACCGAATCGCCATCGGGCGACCGCCGTTTTCCGACGGCATCGAGATCACGGCCGTCCGGCCGATCGCCCAGACCGACATCGAGGACTACGAGAACGCCGACGAACTGAAAGAACGGCTGCTCGAGCGCCAGCGCGGCGTCCTCATCTCGGGAGCGCCGGGAGCCGGGAAGTCGACGTTCGCACAGGCGGTCGCCCGGTTCATCTCGAATCACGACTACGCGGTCAAAACGATGGAGAAACCGCGGGACCTGCAGGTCGGCCCCGAGATCACCCAGTACACCGAACTGGGCGGCGAGATGGCCAACACGGCCGACGCCCTGCTGATGGTCCGACCCGACTACACGATCTACGACGAGGTCCGCAAAACCGACGACTTCGAGGTCTTCGCGGACATGCGCCTGGCGGGTGTCGGCATGATCGGCGTCGTCCACGCGACGCGTCCGATCGACGCCCTCCAGCGACTCGTGGGACGGGTCGAACTCGGGATGATTCCACAGGTCGTCGACACCGTCGTCTACATAGAAGCTGGGGAGGTAAACACCGTCTACGACGTCCGGACGGAGGTCAAGGTCCCCGCCGGCCTCACCGAGGAGGACCTCGCCCGCCCGGTGATCCAGGTCACGAACTTCGAAACCGGCGAGCCCGAGTACGAGATCTACACCTTCAACCGCCAGGTCGTCACCGTCCCCCTCAAAGACGAGGAGGGCGGCCCCGGCAGCGAGTCCGGCGTCGACCGCATCGCCAAACAGGAGATCGAACGCGAGATCCGCTCGATCGCGCGGGGTTACGTCGACGTCGAACTCCGGAGCCAGGATAAAGCGGTCGTCTACGTCGAAGAGAACGACATCTCGAGCGTCATCGGCAAGGGCGGCGGTCGGATCACCGACGTCGAGAACCGCCTCGGCATCGACATCGACGTCCGAACCCACGACGAGAACCCCAACTACGGCGCCGGCGGTGGTGGCGGCGGAGCGACCGCCAACGGCGCCGGCGGCGGTGGCGGGGGCCAGCAGACCGCTGGCGAGATGGTAACGCCCGAAATCACCTCGAGACACATCGTCATCCCCGTCGACGGCAACCACGGCGAGACCGTCGAGGTGCAGGCCGGCGGCGACTACCTCTTCACCGCGACGGTGAGTCGCGGGGGCGAGATTCAGGTGTCTCGAGGGAGTGCGATCGCCGACGAGTTAGAGCAGGCGATCGATCGCAAGGAGCCGGTGTCGGTCGTGCCGTCGTAACAGTTGTTGGCAATGTGATCTACTTTATTCAGTCTGACCGGCTCGGACACTGCGAGATCCTTACCGGTTATTGTTCGGTTGTCAGTGCTCCGACTTCGGATTTTCTATCTGTTTCTTGACGTTGGTTTCATCTGGAGTGACGGGCTTCACTCGAAGCTCTCCGAAACCGTACTTCGAGTGGTTCCCGGCGCGGGTCACTCCAGAGATCGCGGTCTCCACCGGACGGTCGCCGTCGTAGCCGACGACCACACCGTGATCGACGGTTTCTAACTCGTAGATGTCTCCGCCCTCGATGATCTTCTCCAGCCGCTGGCGTAGCCGCGCTTCGTCGTCTATGCTCCACCACCAGGGCACGTCCACGTTGTTCGCCTTCGGGTACTCTGACCGGAGAACGAACGGCGTCACGAGTTCGAGGATGAACGCCTCGCCGTCTTCGAGACGCGAGTAGTCTAGGGCCTCCAGGTCAACGACCTGCGTGTCTTTCAGCGTGGTCGTCCCGTAGCCGTAGTTACGTTTGCCGCCGAACTGGAGTCCATCGAGCACGTCCTCGCCCAGGGGGAGTACGCCAGGGTCATCGGCGTGCAAGTAGGCATTCACGTACCAGCGCGTGGTCTGCTGCTGTTTCCGAGCGTCGTCGGGCCGACCCATGATCGTCTCGTGAGCCAACGCTGGCATCCCACTCTGGAACCGGATATCGTGGGCGTTCAGTCCGTCGCGGGGTCGGGTATCGAGCAGCCACGGATGGTCGGGATGCCGAAAGAGGAACAGGTCGTTGTAGCTCTCCACGTCAGGGAGCGACGACCCCATGTACGGGCGAATGCCACTCTGTGAGTGCTCCTCGGGGAACGTCCCGAACTGGCCGGGAACGAACATCCCGTGGCTGGCGTTGATGTGCTGGTGGATGTCGTGCTCCAGCTGCATCCCGAGCGCGTGGTAGATCGCGTTCCCCGAGACGTAGTAGGGGTGCCCGAGATAGTCCATGTCGAGTTCCCAATGGACCTGCTGGATGCGGGTCACGCGTTCTCCCTCCGGGTTTCGAGATCCTCGATGTACTGGAGCGCAGTGCTCCAACTCCAGATCCGCCGGAGGTTCGCATCGAGCACCATGTCGTGCTTGTCGTGATTGACATCGAGCGGGTGCGCGGTGAGGCGCTTCCACGCCGACTCCCACGACCGCCACGGGCGGCTTCCAAGGCGGGCCCACGGTTGCCCGCCTGCACTCCCGTCGATACGGAGCGCGAAGCGGTCGCCCGCGTAGACCGTCCGGTGGGGCACGATCTCCTCGCTATCGTCCACGACCAGGAGGAGATCGGCGAACTCGTGGCCGGCGCGGTAGTTGTCCAAGAGCGCCGCCACGAGCAGCGTGTGGAACTTCAAGCTCGTGTACGGGTAGTAGATGCTCTCGTTGAACCCGCTCGCTACGTCCGACGTGAGCCACGCCCGATGCATCACTTCGGGGTCGGAGCCCGTCAGCAGGTCGTTGATGGCCTCAGAGAGACGCGGACGTGAGAACTCCTTGGGGTCGTAGTGAGAGTCGCCCGTCAGCAGTGAGAGCCGGTAGTGCGTCTCGTGGTTGTCCACAGTCTGTTCGGGCTTCCCGTTGGGCCGTGAGAGCGCCGACGCGTCGCCGTCCGCGCCGTGCGGGACGGTCTGATTCACCGGGACGCCGTGGAAGGTGTCCGGCGCGTAGTCGTGCGTCTCGCCGTTGAGCTTGTGGGCGTCGTGGCGGTAGGCCGCGACCATCACGTTCTGACCGCCGTCGCCCTGGAAGTCGCTAAGGGTGGCGTTCTCGGGCATCTACGGCCCCTCCTCGATGCGCTCTTCCAGCGCCTCCACGAACGCCGGGCGGTACTCTTCGGCCCACTGGTCGTCTTTCTCGTCCATCTTGTTCGTGTTGCCCTTCCCGCGGTCGAAGACGCGCTTCAGTTCGCGCTCCTCGTACAGCGGATTGATGAGGTGGCAATCGACGATCCCCGCGCCGAAGTTTCGCGCGCCACCGAGTTGGTGCATGAAGTCCGTCTTGTGCCCATCTAGGAAGTTGATCCCCTCGACGAGCAGGCCGATGAACTCGGGCTTCGTCTCCCGGAAGGAGAGGTGCCAGCAACCGTCAAGATTCGCCACGGCGTCCACCTCGGTGTTCCGTAGCGGTTCGCGGTTGTCCTCTCGGTTGCGAGAGACGACGTTCCGGTTCAGCCGGCGGTAGTGGCCTTCAGCCTGTCCGCGCGTGTAGTCCACGCTGTAGCGGACAGGGTTGAACTTGATCGGACGACGCATCACCTTCCCGGGCTGGTTGCCGAATCCACCGAAGAGATCGAAGACGACACAGCCGTCGTCTTCCTTCGGGTCGTCGGTACACGCACCCTTCTCGTGATAATCGTCGTCGAGGTCGCGCTCGTAGACGCCGTCCTTCATGAAGTTCGCGTTGGCCTCACCAGGATGGCAAGCGGTCCCGCCGTACTCGTGGACGACGCGCTCCATTCCATGGCGGAGCCAGCCCGAGAGCGGGAACGAGGGGATGATACCGCCGATCTGGTTCTGTGGGTCGTCGTCCTCGTAGTTCCCATTGCTGGCGTGGTGTCGGTCGGTCATGATCGAATCGCCGACCACCAGCAGGTCAGTCTGGATGCGGACGAACACGTCGCGGTCGAGATCTTCAATCATGGGTGTTAGCAGCTTTCCAGTGCTGTTTTGAGGGCTTCGAGACTGCCGTAGCCAATGCCGCCAATCTCGTACTCCGTGTACGTAGTTCCCTCATCTGTGCGGACGATCTGGGCCGTCACACGGGGGTCACTGGATCGCATCGGTCACCCCCTGACTCTTGTACTCCTCTTCCAGTTCGTCAAGCAGGTCTTCCGCGTCTGCCAGAACGTGACGGGTGTGTTCGAAGTCTGAACATCCGGGTCCGTTCCCGACGTTATCGTCTTCGATGGCTCTCCCAAGGGTGAGGAACGACGAATGGATGAACCGCACGAGGTTGAAAAGCCGTACCTTCGGGCTTTGGCGGTCAAGGACACCGATCCGTTCGAGATCGTCACTCACGTGCTCAATGTACTCGTCGGACCGAGAAACCATCAGCCAGAACTCCTCTTCAACGTCTTCGCCATGCTCAATACCGTCGCTGATTCGGTGAGCGTGGGGATCGACCTCTTCGGTGAAGAACGACTGGATGTTGATCGACATCTCCTGCCGAGCAATCCGCTCCCAGTTTGGACCGTTGTCACTAGGCATCAGGCGGACCCCTCCGTTGAGATACTGCGTACGAAAGCTTCGAATGGACTCTCATCGTCGGCGTAGTAGTGCCGATCGGCCCAATCTCGATTATCTACTCTATCCCGGACAAACTTCACGTAGTCATCGACGAAGTGAACGTTGAGAACACACTTCTGGATGAGCAGGCCGTCTGGGACGACGTGGATCGTCCCGTCGCTCGTCCGGTAGACGTGGGACGCGCCTTCGGTGTTGTCGCCCAGCTCGATGTAGGTCGGGCGCGGAGCGTTGTAGTTGCGAGCGATGCCTTCAATGGGATTGGGATCTGATTTCTTCATGGGTTTCTGCTTCCCAGAAGCCCAGTCCGCGTGTCTCCAGCACGCGGACGTTTCCTGCGATGGTCACGCCCCGAGGGACCGGGCTCCCTTTACCCTGCCTTACTAGGCGTGGGTAATAAAAATAGCGGTGCCGTGTGAGGCAGGGGGTTAAGTACTGGGAATATGAATTGCCGCTATGGACGAGGACCGGGAACGAAACTCTCAGGGCCGATTTACTGCGGAACATGACGTGACTGCGGAAGATGTCTACGAAGCAATGGATCAGTTCGAACCCTATACCAGCCGGGAGATTGCCGACAATTTGGACATCCCGCGACGGACGGCGTACAAATTCCTTAATGATCTGGCGGACGCCGGACTCATCCGAAAGAAAAAGCCAGAGCCACGTCGTGCCATTTGGATCCGGAACGAGGAATGATCACGCATGGCTGAAGATGGGGCTTAGACCATGAGGCAGAGGAATCAAGTTATCAAACGATCAGCAATCAGGAATTATGGAGGAAACGGTATGAACGAACGGTCGGAGACGCGGATCCAGACTTTCAGGATGAGCTTGAGCCTGTCCGCGTGCCGATCACTGACCCGGCGTACCACAACCTCAAAACATAACTGCTGAAGAACATCGTCGAGCACGATGATCTCCCTTCCGCGGTCGGGGGACGTGATTTCAAAAACCGGCATGACAACGAGACGGTGCTTTAGTCGCATAACCCTAATTTCGTCACTCCCGACGGCGAACTCCCACCATATGATGCGTTCCCAATCCGGCGAGAGAACGTGTGGTTAGAACAATACATATCGAGAGCCGGGTTCCCACCGAAACCCGTACAGCGTCTCGTCCGTCGCGGCGACGAGTCGGTCGTCGACGAGGAACAGCTCGTCCCCACAGTCGACGTCTTCGTAGCGCTCCACCGACCACCAGTCGTCGCCGTCGGCGGCGACGCCGACGAGGTCGCAGCCGCGTCCGCCGTTTCCCTCGAGCGTCCCGTAGCCGTAGACGCCGTCGGCGTTAGCGACCGGCCCGGCGGTGAACCGAACGTCGTCGCGGTGCCACTCCCGCTCGCCCGTCCCGAGGTCGATCGCGGTCAGCGACTCGCCGCTGGCGTGATAGAGCCGGTCGGTCGAACCGGTCTCGACGATCGCCGGATCGTGCGAGCGCGGCGGTGACTCGAGGGGAACCGTATACGCCGACTCCCTGTTGCGGTCCAGTCCCCGAAGCTCGCCGTCGACGGCCAGCAGGAGCGCCGGTCCGGCGTCGCCGCCGGCAGTCTCGAGCCAGCCCGGTGTTGTGGCCAGTTCGACGTCGGCTACCACCGATCCGTCGGCGTCGACGGCGACGAGGAGTGCGTCGCCGTTCTCGCGGTCCTCGAGAGCAGTCCAGACGAGGTCGTCCGCGACGGCGAGGGCTCGTATCCGCGGGTCGTCCGGTTCGTCGCCGACACGGGACCCGAACAACCCGTCTTCGAACTCGAGGTGGAACAGCTCCGTGCCGTCGGTCGCGTCGAAGCCGACGACGCCGTCGGCGTGGCTGCCGGCGACGAGCGACTCGCTCGCCTCGAGTGCGAGTCGCGGCACTCGATCCGCATCGTCGTCCTCGTCCGGCTCGGTATCGGACGCGTCGCTCTCCTCGGCGTGGTACCACTCCGCTTTCCACGTCGTTTGGGCGCCCTCGGCGGTCGAATCGACCCTCGCTTGCCGCTGTTCGTCACCGTCGCGCTCGAGTCGCACGACCGTGCCGTCCTCGAGCGGGAGGAATGCGGCGCCATCGGCAATTGCCGGCTCACCGTGACGGCTGGCGTCGGGGCTCCCGGTCCACACCGCCTGACCGCCGCCGTCGTAGACGTGTACGGTCCCGTCGCTGGGACCGAACGGCCCCACGGAGCGCTCGAAGACGGCGAACAGGTGCGTGCCGTCCCCGAGCCAGGTTACGCTCGGCGAGCCGCCGTACGGATCGACCGATTCGGTCCAGTCGAAGTCGCCGGCGGCGGCCTGATAGCCGCAGCCGGCGAGCCCCGTCGCCAGGCCGGTTCCGACCGCTGCGAGCAGTCGGCGTCTCCCGAGTCGGTCGCCGATCATTCGGTTTCCCTCGCGAGCTCCCGAAGCCGTTCGATTCGCTTCGCTGTCGGCGGATGCGTGTCCGGGAAGATATCGGTGCTGACGAGTTCTTTCGAGGCGAAGTCGCGCCCCTCGAGCGGCGCGAGGTAGAGCGCTTCCGTGCCGCCGTCGAGCCGTCGCAGATCGCGGTCGGGAACGTCGGTCATCGTCTCGTCGATCGTCTCGAGTGCGCTCGCGAGTGCGGCGGGCGAGCCGGTGATCGTCGCGGCGGCCCGGTCCGCGGCGTACTCGCGCTCACGGGAGAGCACGCGGTAAAAGAGCACGCTCGCGGCCCAGAACATCGCCGAGACGGTCAGCGTCACGACGGCCGTGACGGTGATGACGACCACCGCGACGAGGAGCCCGCGTCCGTCGCTGTCGCCGCCGCTCGAGCCGCCGAATCCGTGACCGAGCAGGCGGTAGAACCCGTAAAGGACGTAAAACGCCGCGATCGCGAGGTAGTAGGTAATCGTCGGCAACAGCCACGCGACGGTCATCAGCCTCGCGTCCTGATTTCTGAGGTGGGCGAGTTCGTGCGCCAGGACGGCCTCGAGTTCGGCGTCGTCGAGTTCCTCGAGCAGCGCCGAGGTGACGACGACCCGTTCGTCGCCGCCGCCGGCGACGGCGAAGGCGTTCGGCGCCCGACTCTCGACGACCGCGACGTCGGGTTTGGCGACGTCGACCTGGGCGGCCAGCCGCGTCACGGTCGCGTGGAGGTCGGGATAGGCGTCCGCGTCGACTGATCGGCCGCCGACGGAGCCGACGACGGCGCGGGGACCGAACCGGTACTGGACGACGAGGCCGCCGAGGACGACGACGGCGAGCAAGACGGGGTCGACGTAGAACTCGCCGTGGTAGGGCCGTTCGTTGGCCCACTCGAGCAACGCGATGCCGACGGTGTTCGCGAGAGCCACGAAGGTGTAGACGAACGCGAACGGGAGGACGACGAGCAATCCGAGCGCGACGAGCATTCGGAGCCGGAGGGCGTGATCGTCTGGGCGGGACATTGTGACGGAAACCGTAGCTGTCGTTCGGTTGTAAGCTCTCGACCATAACTGTATTCCTCGCCGATCGGGGCCGAACCTACCGTTCGGTCGCGCTCGAGTCGGTCGCGGTGCCCGACCGGCCACTGTAAGACGTTCTCACTAGTAGCTGTTTAAGGGTTAAGCATTTATACGAGACGAATGTCTAACCAGGTACGAAATAAGATGGTGTTTGAACGCAAATGAGCGTCGATAAGGAAACGGCCGTCTACTCGGGAATCGGTCACACGAACGGCTCGTTCATCACGGATCGCCCCGGCCTGGAACTCGTTCGCTCGCGGATTACGAGCGATATTCGGACGGCCGTCGAGAACGCCGGCGCGGACGGCGTCGTCGTCGCGATGAGCGGCGGAATCGACTCGACGGTGACGGCGGCGCTGGCCGTCGAAGCCGTCGGCAGCGACCGCGTCCTCGGGCTCGGACTTCCCTGTCACAAGAGCGAGGCGGCAGGGGTCAGCGAGGCGCGGACCATCGCCGACGGGTTCGGCATCGAGTTCGAGGAGATTCAGCTGCGGCCGGTGCTCGAGGCGTTCGAGCGAACGGTCGCGGACGAGATCGACGACCGGGAGTCGGACGCGGACCGGCCGTACGAGCGCAACCACGCGGTCGGAAACGTTACCGCGAGGCTGCGGATGATCGCGGCCTACTACGCGGCAAACAGGCAGCGCCGGCTCGTCCTCGGCACCGCGAACCGGTCGGAACTGCTGCTCGGCTACTTCACCAAGTACGGCGACGGCGCGGCCGATCGATACCCGATCGGCGACCTCTACAAGACGGAAGTTCGCGCGCTCGCAAAGCGGATCGGCATCCCCAAGCGGATCGTCAGCAAGGCGCCCTCAGCGGGGTTCTGGGCCGACCAGACCGACGCGGACGAACTCGGCGCGACCTACGACGTTATCGATCCGCTACTGCAGCGTCTCGTCGACGAGGGGCTGACGGCGGGCGACGCGGCCGACATCCTCGAAGTGGACCGCGAGACGGCACGATCGATCGCGTGGCTCTGTGCCGAAACGGCACACAAGCGGTCGATACCGGCGACGCCAGGGATCGCGGACCGCGCCGTCGAGTGACCGGTTCGTCGGTCGCCGGTTAGCCGTCGCCGATCACTGCTGTCGGTACAGTTCCGTATTACGCCACCAGAACAGTCCCCACGAGAGCATGAAGCCGGCACCCATCGCGACGATATCACGGATGAGATCCGTCACGCCCGCATCCACCAGCGGGACGAGGGCGATCGCCGACCCCATCGCGGCACCGACGACGATGAAAATCAGGTCACCAATCATGTGTTCCCGTGAGTTCTCCCAGTACACCTGGCGCTCCTCGTCGTACCAGACGCCGATATAGATCAAGACCGGAGCCATGGACGTGATCACCGTAATCACCTGATACTCCGGCTCGAGCCCCGCTGGGCCGAGTACGAGCAAGTTGATCGAGTTCGCGAGAATCGCCATCGCGAACAGTCCGACCAGGAGCCATCCCCAGCGCGGTAACGTCTCTTTGTCCATGCAGGGAGACGGTCACCGCGAGAAAATAATCCTCCTGTTTTGGACTCCCACGCCGGCGTCGGGCTACTCCGCGCAGCAGGCGTCCTTTTTCGGGGACTCTTCGACGCCGTTTCCGTCGGCTGCCACCGGTTCCTCGAGACGATAGAGACTCTGTCGGGCGTCAGCGAAGTAGATGTCCTCGTCGACGATTCCGATATCTTCGAGGCGCTCGAGCGCGTAGCGGACGGTCCGGGCTGACAGCATCGATTCCTCGACGATCTGCTTTTGGGTCAACGGCCCGTCGTACTCGAGTACCTTGAAAACGAGTTTGGCACTCGGTGGCAAATCTTCGATGTCCTCCCCGTCGGTCTCTGCCATATTACGAATCGAAAGGTCCCAGCAGCATAAAAGTTGAGCCTTACCGTCGATAGCTGACGTGAAATATTCCAATACAATACTACGAGGAAATACTATTATGACGGGCGCTATTCCGTAATCTGGCTGTTTGACCGGGTAGTCAGACGCTGGTGAAATTTGGCAGTATCGAGACGGCGGTGACGCTACAGTTGCTGCCAGACGTCTTCGTCGTCGTCGAATCCGTCCTCGGGGTCCGCGAACTCGTCACTGCCCTCGAGTTCGAGATCGTCGGGCGTAATCGGGGGTTCGGCGTCGGCGACTGCTGACTGGTCCTCGAGATCCATCTCGGGCCAGGCGGTCTCCTCCCAGAGGCCGCGATCGCTGTAGTAGTAGACGACGCCGTCGCTGACGACGGCAAACAGCCCTCGTTGCGTGTCGTGGACGACGCGTTCGTTCGTATCGATCGCGACGTCGACGACGTCCTCGATCGTATCGAGCGAGACGTGATAGTCCCCGATCCACATCGGGATCGACCCCCGCGAGATCCACTCGGCGTAGCGCCGTTCGTGGACCGCCCGACGCGCGGCCGCTTCGTCGATCGGCGAACGGCGGGCGGCGAAGACGCCGCCGGCGATCGCGAGCGTACCGAGCAGCGAGAGCGCGGCGATCGCCGTGAGGTTTCGCGGCTCAGTCGTCTCCTCGGTTCCCGTCTGAACGGTGTTCTCGTCGGTTGCCGACAGCGACTCCTCGAGCCAGTAGGCGTCGTCAGTTACCTCGAGCGGCGATGACGCCGTGTGGACGCCCTCCGTCGTCCCGGTGTCGTACTCCGCGCGGAACTCGAGACGGAGATCGACCGCCCCGACGCCGGAGAGCGCGCTCTCGAGTTCCTGCTGTCGGTCGCGGTAGGCGTCGACGTCGATCGTCGTCTCGGACGTCGCCGCGCCGTCCTCGACGGTCGGCGACCCGTCTATCAGCGTGTGGGTCTCGTTCCAGAACACCGAGTCGTCGCGAGTCGCCTCGAACCGAAGCGTCAGTTCGTGGTCGACGACACCGTCGTCGATCGGCGTTCTGTCGCTCGTATTTTGCAACTCGGTCGTCGGCTCGAGGGTTAGCTCCGGCGAGTCCTCGAGCATGTACACGCCGCTGTTCTCGAGGCGATCGCCCTCGCTCCACAGCGCCCCGTCCTGGACGACGACGGCGCTCGTCTCGACGTCGCTCGAGACGCGTTCGTCCCCGTACTGGACGGTCGTCGACGTTGACGGCGTCGCGACGACCCAGCCGGTCGCCACGAGCGCGAGGACGCCGATGGCGATCAACCCAATCGCGATCGTTCGACCGTGCTCTGCGAGCACCAACTCGAGGCGCGGGTTATCGATCACGGACCGACCACCCCGGGTCTGGTCGGGTCACTCGAGACGGCGACCGGCACCCCCACGACTCCCGAACCGACCCGCCCCCACGGGCCGGTTGGAGAACGCACATGTATCGAGACACATCTATCGAGCAATATAACGATATTGGCCGCAGTCTCCCCTTGTCTCGTTACAACCATTTCTTGAACTTCCGCTCGAGTCGCGTCGAGAGCGGCACGTGATCGCCGGCCGAGCGGACGCGAATGTCGTTGTATCCGAAGACGAGAAGTACGAGCGCCACCGTGGCGCCGACGATAACGCCGTTGACCGCGGCGATCGCGGCGAGCGGGTGGAGTCCGTGGAGCCAGACGAGCACCGTCGGCGGGAGCACCATCAGGTATCGGTATTCGCGTACGTCTCGCGTGTACTCGCCGGTCTCCTCGGGAGCGGTCAGGGAGACCGTGGTTTCGCCGCTCGAGCGCAGTCCCACTGTCTGCGATTCGGGTTCCACCGCGGCGCCGCGGTCGGCCTCGTGGACGGCGACGATCGGCAGGTAGCCCGCGTTGTCGACGGCCTGCGTGAGTTCGCCGGTCTCACCGGGGGCGAGTACTTGCGGATCGTCGCTCGGCGAGTCGGTACTCACGAGCCCGTACTCGGCGGTTCCGGCGGGAACGACCATAGCCGCGGTCGCGAACGTCACGAACACCAGGAGAATCAATCCAAGCGCCGTCCAGAACGCAATCACGTTCGTGCGAGAGCGCGAGCGACTCGTCTCGCGTTGTCCGGGCCCCAGTTGGTCGAGGACCACGCCGAAGCCGAGTATCGCGACGCCGACGCCGACTAACATCGCGCCGAGCCCCTCCGAGTCGGGAGCGGACGCGACGCCGACGACCGACCCAACGGTGCCTATCGCCGACTCGACGACGCTCTGGACGCCCATGATGGCCGTGCCGAGATACGGGATCGTCACTGCGTTGCCGTTTACTTGCCAGGCGGTGGCGACGATCTGGCTCTCGGAGACGTGCGGTTCGCCGCCGTCTTGATCGGTAAAGGGATTGGCGTCGCCCCTGGTGACGTATCCCTCGTCGGTTTCCTCGACGACGCGGTGGGTCGTCAGCTCCCCGTCGTGGAGCTCCCGGGCTTCGAACACGATGATATCACCCTCGCCGACGTCACCGGAGACGACGCTCGGAATCGCGACGAAGCCGTCGCCGGCGTCCATCGTCGGCTCCATGCTCCCCGTCGCGACGTATCCGAGCAGGATCGGCTGTCCGAGCAGTTGGCCGACCACCAGGAGGACGATCAGGAGCCCGGCGCCGAGCGCCAGCGCTCGCTTTAGAAGTGCCGTCGACGTCATCGTGACCTCTCGAGGTGTGTCGCCATCGATTTCCCAGTCGGTTCGACGCGTGCTTTCGAGTCGAACAGCTTAAATGTCCCGTGGGGGAGCGTATCGAGGTACCGCTCCACTCGACGGACCGAACTCATCGTCCGGGGAGGAACTGCCAGCGGCGATTGGCGACGATTCCGAGCGCGAGAAGACTCCCCGCAAGCGGCGGTGCGAGCGCGACCGTCGTCGCCGCCGAGAGCTCGCGGTTCCAGACGAGCGGCGACTCCGCGTCGGAATCGGAGACAGTGATCGTCCCCGCGTCGACGCCGCTGACCGCGAGGTCGTACGTCCCCGCCGCGTCGAACTGTCGCTCGAAACTGACCGTTCGTTCGGACCCCGGCTCGAGGGCGATCGCCCGCGTCTCGACGACGATGCCGTTGACCGCGAACTCGAGGGTGCGCTGAACGCGCTCGTCGGTCGGGTTGGAGACGGTCGCTTCGACCGTCGCTCGCTCGCCCGCGGCGAGTTCGGTCGCATCGACCGTCGCTTCCGTGACTGTCGGGACCGGATCGTCCTCGGTTTCGTTCCCGTCGTCTGACTTGGCAACGGTTACGTCCGCGGTCGTTCCGCCGTCGATTCCGACGTCGTAACTGCCGGGCCACTGCATTTGGCGTTCGAACGCGACGGTCCGCGTCTCCCCGGGACCGATTTCGACGGTGCGACTGTCGACGACGGTCCCGTCGACGGTCAGGTCGGCGGTCGTCTGGACGGACTCGGTTCCGGGGTTGTGGTACGTTGCCTCGACCGTTATGGTCTCGCCAGGTTGAACCGTCGTCGGCTCGACGGAGACGGACTCGAGGGTGGGCTCTGAGTCGTCCACACCATCGTCGTCATCGTCCGAGTCCTCGTCTTCGTACGTCACGTGGACGGTGAACGTCTCCGTTTCAGATTGGACAACAGCGGTGTCAATCGCGATACCGATACCGACCGTCTGACCAGCGGACGGTTCGAGTGGGCTCGATTCACTGATCTCGGACGTTGGATCTCCGGTTTTGTGGAACTCGAGTCCGTCGATATTGTTCTCGACCCAGAGCTGATCGATCGACTCGTCACTAATCGTAATCGCGAATACGTCATCAACGGTCGTAGTCGCGCGCTCGTTAAGTTTCTCGAGGTCAAGTCTGAGTTCGTCGTCTTCAACTGTCGCGTACAGGGAGGTCGATTCGAGTGAAACACCGTGTGTCGTCTCGTCGGGTTGCAGACTGATCGCCGCTGTCGGAACTACGAGTGCGACGAGAAAGCAACAGACCGCGGCAGAGAGTAACGTTCTTGATGGCGACATCTGAACCCTGCTGTAGTGACTGGGCCTGATCGCTCGGCGACCACTACGGGCGGTCAGTGACGCAGTACGTTGTGCGGTTTACTCGGGATCTGCCGCCTGCACGTCGATCGTAATCGTGACTTCCGCGTCGATTTCTCCTTCGTCTTCGAGGTCGAATTCGAGACCGAACGTAACCGGCAAATCTGATTCGCTGATGTCACCGAGGTCGTCATCGAGTATTTCCAACCAGCCATCTTCTTCGTCACTGGTTACACTAATATCGTCGATTTCCACGTCGTCTTGGTTGACGTCGATTTCTACGAGTTGCTCGATTCTGGTTGTCGCGTTTTGGTTTAGCCTATCTATCTCTATTGCCAAAACCCCATCTTCCGGGGTCGAGACGTACTCATCTGCGCCAGCGGCTGCTTCGAGTGTGACGTATGCGTCGCCGTCACCGGTTGTCTCGACCGTCACATCACGGTCTGCTTCCACGCTGCTAAACGCACCCGTACCGAGTGCGGCTCCGCCGCCCGCGACGATCGTACCCAGTCCAACTAACACATTTCGTCGGTTCATCCTCATGATTGTAGTCTCCATCCGACCGCGCTACCCCAGCGAGGAGCGGAACGCGGCTCTTACGCACTCCTTGGGACTTTCCCCACTTTGTATTGAGTATCGAGATGCTGTTCAAGGTTGATAATACTCGTTGGAAGGACGGACCAATTCGCTTCAAGCCCGGCTTGAACGGCCGAAAACTGGTGTTTCAGGGATTTGCTTTGTATAGGTATTGTGTCTCATGGGATACTAATACACATATGGTGCCAAGTTCCGACCGATCACAGTTCCGCAGTCGCGCACGTACTCAGGAAAAATCGTTCGTGAGTGGTTCGCCGTCGAACGTGACCGCGCCGTCGACCTGATTGACACATTTTCAAAAATCATAATCGCTGTGCTCGTCGTATTCTCTCATATAGAACGTTCGAACAGACAGCCGTGACAACCGTCCAGTACACGCCTCCCTACTCTGTTAAAAACTAGCCCAACGCTTTGTTGCGGCACGTCGTTGCAAGTATCACGACGGACAGTTACCGATCGAGTTGACTCCGAGTCGAACAGGTTGTCGCCTCTGGAGTCGACTCGATTCTCCTTCGAACATTGACGAGGCCAGAGTCTTTAAGTTTCAACTGCACTATCTTATCAAGTACAAATTAGGTCCGGGAAGCAGAACTCGACTACTGGGGTCGGTATTGGGGGGCGACTACGAATGAGCCGTCGAATCTGTTCGACCGAGAATTTCATACGATAATGCGTACGACAGTCTCTCTCGGGATAGGGTTGCTCATCTTCGGTGCGCTCGTATTGGTCGCCTCGAGCGGCGCGTTCGACGCGACGAGTGCAGACCGGGGGGTCGGTATCGAGACGGCATCGGACGAGGATGCGTTGCTCGGCCTCGAGTACGACGAGACACACCAGTTAGTAAGCACGAACGGCGAGGGGAGCTGTACCGGATTTATCATCGGTAGTTGTGCGTTCGAGTACGAGGAGGACCTCATCCATCTCGAGGACAACACGGTCGAACGGGATCTGGACATCTGGCTCGAAGACGGCACGACGAGCGATACCGAAATCGTCGACGACATCTCGATCAACGACGAGACTGCGACCGTCGAGGGCTCGTTCCAGTGTCCGGCGGGTGGCTATTTCCTCGTCCCGACGCCCGGCGATCAAGCGGAAGCGTCGGAAACGGCGACGATCGCGATCGCCGCGAGCAACGACGACGTGACGATCGAACTCGAGCGCGACGTGACGATTCAGTGTCAGCCGGATTGAGTGCGTTCTGGCGCCGCCGGCCGGGAGATATCTTCAGTTCAGACACCGTATTCAGACCGCCATTCGTCATATTTCATATAGGTAGGCGTCCTGCGGTTGCACGATAGTACAGTGTCAAGGGTTTCCGTACCACCTTGGCGAAAAGAACTATGTATCAGTACGCGACTCATTCTGCTACGACTGAGTAGTCGATGCAAGCGCATATGGGGGGGAATTCGGACCGAGGACAGATCTTCGATTTGCTGAGCAACCACCGCCGACGGTACGCGATCCACTACTGCAAGCAAGCGGATGAACCCGTTACGTTGGGTGACCTCGCCGAACACGTCGCGGCCTGGGAACTCGACAAGGAGGTCGAAGAGATAACGTCCGCCGAGCGAAAGCGCGTCTACACGTCGTTACAGCAGACGCATCTGCCGACGCTCGAGCGCGCCGAGATGATCGAGTTCGATAACCGAACGATCGAACTCACCGACGAGGCTGCCGAACTGGACGTCTACCTCGACGTCGTGCCGGCGGACTCGATCCCGTGGGGACTGTACTACCTCGGGCTGACCGCTGTCGGGGCGATCGTAATGGGAGGGTTGTGGCTCGAGATGATCCCGACGGAGACGGTGCCCGAACTCGGCTGGGCGACGCTCGTATTCGTGCTGTTTGCGGTTTCGGCGGTCGTCCACGTCGTCCAGAGTCGGCGGATGCGCTTGGGAGAGATGGAGCGGCCGCCGTGACCTGCAGACAGGACGTGTCTGTGTCGCCATCTGGCCCAGCTAGCTGATCCGCTCTCGAGTAATGCGAACGCCTTTTTAGCCCCGCGCTCAGAGTTCGAGCCATGTCGACCGAATCGATCAGTGACCGACGCGAGCACGTTCGCTCGATCAGCGTGACGGCGCTGTCCGCGCTGCTCGGCGTCGCCGCGGCAGTCGCTTCGATGGCGATGGTGGGCGACGTCTCGTCGTTCGAAGCGGCGGGTGACGCCGCGTCGGACACTCGAGCGCTACTGTTCGTCCTGGGGGCGATCCTCGTTCAGTTCGTCGTCTACGACTTTACGAGCATCTACGGCGACGACGAGTTCGGGGCGAAACACTACCTGTTCATCGTCTTCATGACGTTCGCGT
This sequence comes from Natronolimnohabitans innermongolicus JCM 12255, assembly GCF_000337215.1. GTDB lineage: Archaea > Halobacteriota > Halobacteria > Halobacteriales > Natrialbaceae > Natronolimnohabitans > Natronolimnohabitans innermongolicus. Next base: position 46,274 of record NZ_AOHZ01000061.1, read on the forward strand.
TCTGGTTCGTCTCGTGGGGAATCCTGCTGACTACGGGGGCGGCCGCGTAACATGGCCGACGACAGTATCGCCGTCGTAGACTTAGATCGGTGCCAGCCCGACCGCTGTAGCTACGAGTGTAAGAACTACTGCCCGCCGAATCGAACGGGCAAGGAGTGTATCACGCTTCGCGGCGAGGAGGCAGACGAGGGCCAGCCCGAACAGATTCACATCTCCGAGGAGATCTGTCTCGGCGAGACCTGCGGGATCTGCGTCGAGAAGTGTCCCTTCGACGCCATCGAAATCATCAACCTGCCCAAGGAACTGCAGGACGATCCCGCTCACCGCTACGGCGAGAACGCCTTCTCGCTGTACGGCCTCCCCGCGCCCCAGGAGGGACAGGTCACGGGGATCCTCGGCCCGAACGGCATCGGGAAGACGACCGCCGTCCGCATCCTCGCGGGCGAACTCGAGCCGAACCTCGGGCGCCACGCGGACGAGGTCGACTGGGACGACGTTCTCGAGGCCTACCGCGGCACCGAGCTCCAGGACTACATCGCGGACGTCCGCGACGGCGAGGTGACGGTCGCGCGAAAGCCCCAGTACGTCGACCAGATTCCGAACTCCTTCGACGGGAACACGCGCGAACTCCTCGAGCGAACGGACGAACGGGACGCTCTCGACTCGCTGGTCGAACGCCTCTCGATCGGACCGGTCATGGAGCAGTCGATCGACGACCTCTCCGGCGGTGAGCTTCAGCGGGTCGCTCTCGCCGCGACGCTGGCTCGCGATACGGACTTTTACTTCTTAGACGAGATTACGCCGTATCTGGACATCGGCCAGCGCGTCACCGCGGCGCGGCTGATCCGCGAACTCGCCGAGGAGGAAGACAAGTCGATGCTGGTCGTCGAACACGACCTCGCGATTCTCGACTTGCTCGCCGACACGCTCCACGTCGCCTACGGTGAGCCCGGCGCCTACGGTGTCATCACGTCGCCGAAATCCGTCCGAAACGGTATCAACGAGTACCTCTCTGGCTACCTCGACAACGAGAACATGCGGATCCGACCGAACCCGATCGAGTTCGAGGAGCACGCCCCACGGACCGACACCCACGGCGACGCGCTCGTCGAGTACCCCGACCTCACCAAGAGCTACGGCGACGGCGAGTTCACCCTCGAGGTCGAGGGCGGAACGATCCGCGAGAACGAAGTGCTCGGTGTCGTCGGTCCCAACGGGATCGGGAAGTCGACGTTCGCGAAGCTGCTGACGGGCAATCTCGAGTCCGACGAGGGCGACGCCGACCTCGATCTGGACATCTCCTACAAGCCCCAGTACGTGACGATCGACCAGCACATGCGCGTCGACGCGTTCCTCTCGTCGATCACGGACCAGTTTGGCTCCTCGTACTGGAACACGGAGATCGCCCAGCCGCTCCAGCTCGAGCGGATCATGGAGCAGAACCTTTCGGACCTGTCGGGCGGCGAACGCCAGCGGGTCGCCATCGCGGCCTGTCTCTCCGACTCGGCGGATCTGTACCTGCTCGACGAGCCATCGGCCCACCTCGACGTCGAACAGCGGGTGCAGGCGACCAGCGCCATCCGGCGCTACGCCGAACAGCAGGACGCGACCGTCCTGGTCATCGACCACGACATCTACATGATGGACCTGCTGGCCGACCGGCTGATGGTCTTCGACGGCGAGCCGGCCGTCCACGGTCGCGCCGGCACGCCCCAGTCGATGCGCGAGGGGATGAACGAGTTCCTCGCGAACCTCGAGGTCACGTTCCGTCGTGACGAGCGGACCTCGCGTCCGCGGATCAACAAGCCGGAGTCGCAGTTGGACAAACGGCAGAAGTCCGAAGGCGAGTACTACTACGCGCCCTGAGACGGATTGCTGTCCCGATGTCCCGGCGCAACCGCCGCCCGGCCGGGTCGCGGGTGCGCCGGAACTGACGGACAGGAAACCGTATGAGACGGGAGACGCTTTTTTCGGTCGTTCAGTCCCGTTCGCCCGCCTCGGCGCCGAACACGACCGCGAGCCCGAGGAATACGATCAGGAGCCCGATCGCCGCGTAGCCGACGACGGCGGGCGAGAGGACGAGGCCGCCGGTGGCGCCGACGACCGCGCCGAGTGCGGCAACGACGGCCCCGACGACGATCAGTCCCGAACCGACGAGGTCGCTCGTGATCCCGCCGTCGTCGCGCGTCGAATCCGGTCGCTCGAGGGGGTCGACGAGTCGCCACTCGGGCTCGTCGTCCTGGTTCAGGCGGAGTCGACCGCCGGACAACGACGTCACGAGCGCGTCGCTCGCGGTCCGTACCGACGCGGACCACCAGTCGTCCTCGTCGGTGGGCTCGCGGTCGGTTCGCTGCAGGTAGACGGGTTCGCCGACGACGTGGTCGATCGAGGCGGCGTCGTAGCCGACGTCCTCGACCAGCCGGGCGAGCAAGAACTCCTCGGACCACGGAATCGGCTTCTCGAGCGTGAACGTGACCGTTTCGCCGTGGGGGAGCGAGACGGCGAGTCGAACCGTTCGGGCGTCGACCGCGTCGATGCCGGCGATCCGTCCCTCGACGTACCCCTCGGTCGTCGTCATGACGTCGATCCGGCCGAGTTCGTCGGCGAGGTCCGTCTCGGTGACGGTGTGCTCGGCGTCGGGTCGCGTCTCGCGTGGCGTCGAGTTCCCGTCCGTCGCGTGATCGTCGGATTCGCCATCAGTCGCTCGTCGCGGGTCGGTCATTCCGCGTGTGATTTCGATTTCGACTTCGCCGTCAGCGTCGGTGTTAGTGTCGCCGTCGGTGTCGACGTCGGCGTTGGCGTCGGCGTCGCTGGACGCTTTCTCGCGATCGGCCGGATCGTCGGCAATGTCGGTCACGGAACGTAGTCGCTCCGACCGTAGGGTCTCGAGCGGGGTAAGTCGTTCCCGTCACCCGCCGTTCCCGTCATCGATCGGGTCGCGCACGAGTGACGGCGAACAGGCCGTCTCCGTGACCCTCGCGAACGTCCGGCTCCTCGACCGCGCTCGGATCGTCGAAGACGGTCTGTAGCCGTCGCTCGATCGTGAACCCCGCATCCTCGAGGGCCGAACGCGCTTCGGCGGCCGTCAGGAACGTCGCGTCGGCGTAGAACGGATTCTCGTCTTTCTGTTCCTGATACACCCGTCCGACGGGACTCGAGCGGTCGAGGACGGCGACGACGAGTGCTCCGTCTTCGGCGAGGACGCGTCGCGTCTCGGCGAGCGTCGCCTCGAGGTCGTCGACGAAGGCGAAGACGGTGACGAACAGCGCGAGGTCGACCGCGTCGTCGGCGACGGGAAGTGACTCCGCGACGCCCTGTACCGACTCGATGTCACGCTCGCGAGCCCGCACGAGTGCGGACCGTGCGGGGTCGACGCCGAGCGAGATCCCGAGCGGCTCGGCGAACCGACCCGTGCCGGCGCCGATTTCGACGGTTCGCGAGCGCCGGTAGTCGGCGGGCAGGGCTCGCTCGAGGGCGACGCGTTCGGCGCGGTAGGCGTCTGCGTTCGCGTCGAACCACGCGTCGTACTCGTCGGGGTCGCTTTCGAACGGATCGACGACTGTCATAATACGACTGCGCGTTCGAAGAAAAAAGCCGCTTCGACTAGTCAGGCCCGATCAGCTGATCAGTCGTTGGCAGCTTCCACAGAGGTTCTCCTCTTTGATGTCGACCTCGCGGACGGTCGGCGAGAAGTTCATCACGCAACGGTTGTTGTCGCAGTGCTCGAGCCCGTAGGTGTGGCCGATTTCGTGGACGATCTCCTTGCGGACGCGGTCCTGGAAGATGTCCTCGGCGCTCTGGTTGGAGAACCCGCCGTCGCTCGAGGTCTGGAGGCGATACGTCGAGACGACGCTGCCGCTGCCGTCGAGATAGGCCAGTCCGAAGACGTAGTTTCGGCGGCGGTAGAAGAGGTCGTGGGGGGTGACGGCGATGTTTTTCTCGCCGCGGCCGACGCGCTCGGCCAACTGGATGAATGTCTCGGCGGTGTACTGGTTCCGGTCGGCGTCGTAGGCGCCGTTGGGGACCGACTGGGCGTCGTTGATCGTAACGTCGCAGTCGTAGACCGATCGCAACGCAGTCGAGGCCGCCCGCTTGACGTTCGCGGGGACGTTGCCGACCGGCACGATATCGACGAGCATAGCAAGTGCTATGGCCGCGGGTGGCATAAACGTCCCGCCGTGTCCCACTCTCGCCGGAACCCGTCGGATTTGCTCGAGGCTCTCGCCGGCTACGACCGCGTCGTCGAGATCGGAATCGGCCGGCGAACCGACGTTGCAGCGGCGCTCGTCGACCGCGGCGTGATCGTCACCGCGACCGACGTTTACGACCGCGGGGTCCCCGACGGCGTCGAGTTCGTCCGCGACGACGTCGTCGATCCGGACCCTGCCGTCTACGACGGCGCGGACGCGGTCTACGCGTTGAACCTGCCGCCGGAACTCCATCGACCCGCACTCGAGGTCGCCCGCGCGGCCGACGCGGACCTGCTGTTTACGACCCTCGGCGGCGACCAGCCCGCGGTACCCGTCGAGCGACGAACCGTCGCGTCGGGGACGCTGTACGTCGCTCGAGGGCAGAACCGTTGACCGCGGTCGCCGATTTCCGCTCGCGTCGGGGCGGGACGAATCGGCTCGAGCGGAACCGAAACGTTTCCGGATTGAATTGTTTTGGTGACTATCACAGTCGGAAGAATTATCGTGTGCCAGCACGGTTCAGCGATCGATGGTCGTCGACACAGTTCCGCTCGCCGCCGCCGGCGTCGTCGGATTACTGGCGCTGCTGGCGGTCGTCGCCGTCGTCGATTCGATCGGTCGGTTCCTGCACCGACTCGCGATGGCTCCCGGCGTCGTCGTCCACGAGTTCGCCCACGCACAGGCCTGTCGGCTCGTCGGAGTCTCCGTCGTCGAGGTCGTCTACTTCAGGTTCGGCGATCCGCCGGGGTACGTTCGCCACGCCCACCCTGGCCGGTACCGGGAGTCGTTCGTCATCAGCGTCGCGCCGTTTCTCGTCAACAGCGTCGTCTCGCTGGCGGCGTTTTTCGGCGTCGCCGTGCTTGCGGCGTCGGCCGGATTCGTAGACGCCGTCGTGCTCGGCGACGTCCTCGCGACCGCGAGTGCGTTGCGGGACGCGCTCGGAACAGCACCGCGCGAGGTACTGGCGGCGATGACCGCGCTCGCGTGGCTCGGCTTCGTCGTCGGCATACAGGCGTTTCCGAGTACCGGCGACGCGAACACGCTCTGGTCGCGCTCGCGGGCGGAGTGGCGGCGGTCGCCGGTCGTCCTGCTCGGCGTTCCGGTCGTCGCCGTAATCTACGTCGCCAATCTCCTCTCGTGGCTGTGGGCGGACGTCCTCTACACGTTGGGGCTCGCCGCCCTCGCGTTCGTCTCGGTCGGTGTGGTCAGCGCGTTCGGCGTCGCCGGTGCGGTCAGCGCGTTCGGTGCCCTCGGTGAGGTCGCCGCCGTCGGCGTCGTCAGCGTCGTCGGCCGCTGTCGGTGCTGACCGTCGCGTTTGGGACCGGGGTTCGCGATGGGCAACCAAATCCGACCGCCTTTATCCCCCGCGGGTCGTCTGTGCGACCATGAACGCAGACGCCGTCGTGTTGGACGTCGATGGCGTACTCGTCGACGTCGCCGACTCCTACCGGCGCGCGATCGTCGAGTCCGTCGAACGCGTCTACGACCGCACGATCCGCAAACCCGACATCCAGCAGTTCAAAGACGCCGGCGGGTTCAACAACGACTGGGAACTCACGTACGCGGCCGCCCTCTACGTCCTCGCGACGGGCGAGGGGTACGACCGCTCGATCGACGACTTCACCGACGAAATCGCCGCGAACGGCGGCGGTCTCGAGGCCGCCGAGGACGCGATTCGGGACGGACTCGGCGCGCAAGCGACCAGACGCGTCACCGACCGCTGGGACCGCGACCGACTTCGTGACGTCTTCCAGCAACTCTACCTCGGGGCCGACCTCTACCGTGGCCTCGAGGGTGGCGAACCCGATCTCGAGACGGCGGGATTCATCCACGACGAACCAGTTTTACTCGAGGAGACGACCCGCGACGCGCTCGTCGAGGACGACGATCGCTCGCTCGGGATTCTGACCGGCCGTCCGGCGCCCGAAGCCGAAATCGCCCTCGAGCGGGTGGGACTCGACGACGCGATTCCCCTCGAGCACCGGTTCACGATGGACGACTGGGAGGAGGGGAAACCGCACCCACGGGCGCTCGTGACGCTCGCCGACCGCTTCGACGCCGAGACGGTCGTCTTCGTCGGCGACACCTTAGACGACGTGCGAACCGCGAACAACGCCGCCGAGACGGATCCCGACCGCGAGTATCACGGCGTCGGCGTGCTCACGGGCGGACTCACGGGCGAGGATGGACGGCGGACGTACGAGGCCGAGGACGCGTCGGTCGTCCTCGAGTCGATCAACGAGTTGCCGGCGTTGCTCGAGGAGTAGCGTTCGACGCCGTCAGGTGCTCGCACACCCTTTTTTGGTCGGCGTCGGTGTAGGCCGTCGCAGTTCGATGCCTGACTTTCCCTTCGACGCCGATCTCCCCGGTCGACCGACGTCGCCCTGGCTCGCGAGCACGCTCGAGTCGCCTCCGGACGAGGATTCGTCGCGGAAGACAGCCGCTGAAACCGAATCCGAAGCCGATCCCGAGACGAGAACGGAAGCGGAACCGGAATCCGAGCGCCGCCCCGAAACGACCGGCACGCTCGACTACGCCCCGCTCCGGGCCGACCGCTCGGTCGACGTCGCCGTGGTCGGCGCCGGCATCGCCGGCCTCTCGACGGCGCTCGAGTTGCGCGAACGGGGGTACTCGGTCGTCGTTCTCGAGCGCGATCGAATCGCGGCGGGGACGACCGGCAAGTCGACGGCGAAGCTGACCAGCCAGCACGGGCTGCTCTACGATCACCTCCGCCGGGAGTTCGGCCGCCGGCAGGCGCGCCAGTACGCACAGACCCAGGAGGCCGCGATCGACGCCGTCGAGGAACGCGTCGACGATCTGGAGATCGACTGCGGGTTCGAACGCCACCACTCCTATCTCTACGGCGATCGCCGCGACGCCATGGAGCGCGAAGCCGCCGCGGCTACGGAGGCCGGCCTCGAGGCGACGTTCGTGACCTCGGTGCCGCCGTTCGAACGCTCCCAGGCCGGCGTTCGGTTCGAGGATCAGGCGTGGTTCGATCCGCGCGCGTACCTGCTCGGGATCGCCGACGAACTCGCGGGTCTCGAGGGGGCGAGCGTCCACGAGGGAACGCGCGTGACGGACCTCGAGCCCGGTTCGCCCTGCCGGATCCGTACCGACGCGGCGTCGGTCGAGGCCCGACGCGTCGTCCTCGCGACCGGCTTTCCGATCCTCGATCGGGCGGGCTACTTCGCCCGAATGCACCCGAAACGCTCCTACGTGCTCGGGCTTCGCCTCGACGGGCGGCCGCCGGAAGGGATGTACTACCGGCCCGGCGACGACTATCGGTCGATACGGACCCACCGCGGCGAGGACGAGACGCTCCTGCTGGTCGGCGGCGAGAGCCACAAAACGGGCCAGGGCGGCTCGGCCCGCGAGCGCTACCGGCGACTCGAGGGCTGGGCGCGCGAGCGCTTCCCGGTCGAGGAGGTCGCCTACCGGTGGTCGACCCAGGACTACGTGACGGTCGACAAGGTTCCGTTCGTCGGCCGCGCCGGACCCGGAGCCGAGAACGTCTACATCGCGACGGGCTTTCGCGGCTGGGGGATGACCAACGGCGTCGCCGCCGGACGGCTCCTCGCCGAACGCATCGCGGGCGCGGAGCCCGCGGCCGGAGACCTGTTCGACCCGCTGCGGTTCACGCCGAAGACGTCGCTGGCCGATACGCTCACCGAGAACGCCGACGCCGCGAGCCAGTTCGCGACTGACTGGGCGCGCTCGCTGTTTTCCGACGACGCCACCCCGATCGCACCCGGCGACGGACGGGTCGTCCGCCGCGGCGCGAAGCCGGTCGCCTGCGCTCGAGACGACGAGGGGCAACTGCACGAGGTATCGGCGGTCTGTCCCCACACGTACTGCGTCGTCGAGTGGAACGACGCCGAAGCGAGCTGGGACTGTCCCTGCCACGGCTCGCGGTTCGCGCCGGACGGCAACCTCCTCGAGGGGCCGGCGACCGATGACCTGTCACCCCGTCGGTCGCCGTCGGACGCGTCGCACGGTTCGCGGTCCGGTTCCGGTTTTGGTTCTGATTCTGGTTCCGGTTCCGGTTCCGAGTAGCCGACGCGGATCGGCGGGCCGGCGGTTCTCCCGACCGGTTTGCTCGCCCAGAGCAGAGCCGAAAATATTTGTTGGTATATGCGAATGTATGGCCAATGGAGACGCCGTTGCGCTCGAGCGTCGATACCGTCGTCGCCGATACGAGCCGCGCGTTCGGCACGTTCGTCGGACTCCTGTGGCTTTGCGTTCTCGTCGGAATCGTCGCCACCCGCGCGGTCGACACGGCGTCGGTCCAGTTCGTCGGACCCGTCGAACTGCTCTGGGCCGCGACGTTCGTCGTGGCTGCGCTTGGGACCACCTGGCTCGAGGGCGGCGGCTACGAGCGACTCGGCGCCGATCCCGACGGCGGGCCGACGTTCGCGTGGCTGGTCGTGTTGTTCGTCCCTCTTGCGTTCCTGCCGCTGTGGCTCGCGTCGACGCGCCTGCTCGGCGAGCCGACGGTTCCGAACATCCCCTTCGTGCTCTTTGCGACGCTGCTTTCGGGCTGGCTCGCTTTCTACGGCGGCCTCGAGCGACTCGACCTCGAATCCGACGACTTCACTCGCGTCTTCGGCTATGTCGTCGCCCTCGGCGTGCCGATCGCCGGCGCCGCGTGGCTGTTCGACGACGGCACGGTCGTCTCCGATCCCGTCGCCGCGGCGCTGGCGATCGTCGTTCAGGCGGCGGCCTGCTGGCTGGGAGTCGTCCGACGCGGGCGCTGAGCATCGACGCGGGTCGGAACAGGACGCGCCGGATACCTACGACTCGCTCGAGAACGATCCAAGTCCCGGATAATCTGCGATGATCCCGTCCACACCAGCGGCGGCGAGATCCCGATACTGCCGCCAGTCGGTCACCGTCCAGACGTTGACCGCGCGCCCCTCGGCGCGGGCGCGCTCGAGGACGTCGACCGCCGGCTCTGCGGAGCCGAAGCCGGCGTACTCGGTCCCCGCGAGTGCGGTTCCGGCGATCGCGTTTCTGGGCGGGTGGATCGCCTCGCAGTCGTATCGCTCGGCGACCTCGAGTCCCGCTTCGAGGTCGTCCCAGACGAGCGCCGCGGCCGCGTATCGCGAGTCGATCTCGCGAAGCGCCGCGAGCGCGCCCTCGCAGAACGACGAAAAGAGGAGTTCGCCGTCGAAGTCGGCGCACGTCTCGCAGACGCGGTCGACGAACGGTGCCCAGACGTCGCGGCGCTCGTCGCGCTCCGCGGCCGGCAGCGACTCGGCGAACCGCAGGTCGGTCGTTCCGGGGGTTTTCAGCTCGACGTTGACGCCGACCGTCTCGGGAACTGCCTCGAGAAATTCGGCGAGCGTCGGCACCGTCTCGTCGGTGCCGAGGACCCGCGTTCGCCGTAGCTCCTCGAGGGGCGTCTCCCAGACGAGTCCCGATGCGTCGGTGAGCGCGTGGCCGTCGCGGTCGCCGGTCCCTTCGAGGCGTTCGTCGTGGATCACCACGGGCGTTCCGCAGGCGGCGGGCTGGACGTCTACCTCGAGCATCGCGGTTTCCTCGCGTTCGGTCGCGGCGAGCGCCGCACCGACGGTGTTTTCGGGTGCGACGCCCGCGAAGCCGCGGTGGGCGATGACGGCAGGGCTTGTCATGGTCGAGAGACGACGGTCGGGATAATGGGTGCTGTGCTCGAGGCGGACGGCGCAACCGTACTCGACTACGGCTCGTACGCCTCTCGGTGGACGACCAGTTCCTCGCCGTCGACGAGGATCGTCACGACGATCTCGTCGCCCTCGGGATCGAAGCCGCTCGTGAACCAGTCGGCCGGGAACCGACCGTCGCCGTCGTCCTCGTCCGGCCGGTAAACCGACGACTCGGTCTCGAGACTCGAGGAGTACGCGATCACCTCGTCGGCGTCGGTCGACTGGTCGATATCGATGGTCACCCGTTCCTCGTCGACGTCGAACTCGAGGCCCTCGATCGGATCTCGGTCGTCGACCGGCTCGTCGTCGGGTATCTCCGGGGGTTCCGTGTACTCGAAGAAGTGTCGCCACTCGCCGTCTTCGGTGAGCATGATCTGGGTGTCTTCCTCGAACAGCTGTTCGCCGTCCTCGGCGATTTCGGTTTCGACGGCGACTAGCGCGGCCTCCTCGCCCTCGAGGTGTTCGTCGAGGTCGACGTCCTCGAACCAGAACTCGGCGTACGGGTGGTCGTGGACGTCTTCGGGCTCGTACGCTTCGTCCGCGAGTTTGACCTCGTAGTCGACGATCTGGTCGCCCTCGAACGTAAACGTGGTGTCCTCGTCCTCTTCGGCCGCTTCGGCCATTTCGAGGGGATCGAACGGATTCGCCGTGTGCGTCAGTTCGGACACGGTCTCCAGATCTTCGTCCTGGGCGGCGTCCATGTACGACTCGAATGCGCGCACGGCGTCGTGTTTCTCGTCGCCGGTCCCCTCGTCGTCCGTCCCGTTCTCGTCGCCGTTGTCATCGTCGCCGTTACCGTCGTCACCGTTTTCGTCGTCATCGCCCGTTCCTAGCTCGCTGACACAGCCTGCGAGCGCAGTTGCAACAACGGTTCCGCCGACCGCAATGTATCTTCGACGGTTCATATTTCGAACCAGTTCGCCTTCCACTGTAAGTATTATCTTGTGAGAAATTAGGAGTTTGCAACTATCGATAGTATTGTTACTATCGAAACTATCATGGGTATCTCGCGGGCTATCCGTCAGTTCGAATCCTCTTTCTGTCCTTCACCGTGGCGAGAGCCCGACGCCCTCGGCCAGCAACTCGTGTGACCGCAGCGTGTCGTCGGGATCCGCGATCTGGCTCTGGACGACCACTTCGTCGACGTCGACGGCGAGCTGATCGGTGAGTTCCTCGAGTAGCTCTCGAACCGTCTCCGGGCTCCCCGAAATCGCTCGCGGCCACTCGCCGGGTTCGATCGGCAGCCGCGTCGGTTCGGGGACGCCGCCGAGGAAGTCGATCGCTTCCTCGACGGAGCGGACTGGCAACCGGTCGATCCGGCCGCTGCGGAGCAGTCGCGAGGAGGCTTCGGTCGTCGCGCGAAGCCGGGCGGCCTCCTCGTCGGTCTCGGCGCAGGTGACGTTCATCGACAGCATTCCCGTCGGCTCGTCGGGGCCGGCGCCGTGTGGCGAGGATTCGAAGTGGTCGCGATACGTTTCGAACGCCTGGACGGCCGGCTCGGGGCGGATGAACGCGGCGAAGCAGTACGGCAGCCCGAGTTCGCCGGCAACCTTCGCGCTGGCGGGGCTCGAGCCGAGCACCCAGATTTCGGGGACCGACTCCGCGGAGCGGGTGATCTCGAGGTCGGCAAAGGGGTGGTCGTCCGCGAAGCCGCCGTGGAAATACTTCACGACCTCCTCTATTTTCTCGGCGTGATCGGTGCCGGTGCGTCGGCGCTCGCTGCGGTCGTCCTGCAAGGCGAGGTCGCTCGCCGGATTCCCCGTCGCGCGGCCGAGACCGAGATCGATCCGGCCGGGCTCTAGGGCGTCGAGGACGCCGAAGGTTTCGGCGACCTTGTAGGGGCTGTAGTGGTTGAGGAGGACCGTCCCGGAGCCGACGCGGATCGCGTCGGTTTCGGCGGCCACGTAGGGGATCAGCGCCTCGGGGGTCGTGCTCGCGACGGAGTCGGTGAAGTCGTGGTGTTCGGCCACCCAGAACCGCGAGTAGCCGAGTTCCTCGGCCCGCTGTGCGCGTTCGACCGTGTGTTCGAACGCCTCGGTCGCGGAGCCGCCTTCGGGGACCGGTGCGAGGTCGACGATCGAGAGGTCCATACCGACGGAAGGGACTCGGATGGGAAAGGGATAGTCATCCGGATTCGACCTCGATCACGGGCCCAACCTCGAGTTACTTCCGGCGCGAGTCCGCCGGCGAGCGCGCTCATGACGGGCCAGCCTTCACCACGCTGGCCGACGGCAGTCAACGTATGACCGACACCACCCTCGAGGACGTCGAACGAAACCTCGACCGCGCGACCGATCTCGAGACCGAGGAGGCCGTGTCCGTGCTGCGAACGACGCGCCAGGACGTCGAGAATCTCGCCACCGACGCCGACGTCGACGAGCAGCGCCGCACGGAACTCGAGGAACGCCTCGACCAGCGAATTCGAGAGGTGCAAAACCGCGACGCCTACGACAGCGGCCTGGGCGCGGCGATGAATCCGGAAGACGGCGACGCGCCGTAGCCGTATCGCTGTTTCAGTAGCGAAAGACAGTGACGAGACACCGACCTGACCGCCGGCGACGTCCGAAAACCCGGCGAGAACGGCCGGGCTCCATCCCTTTTATTCGGGTGCCGTCCTGAGAGACTGGTATGCGCATCGCACTCATTGGCGGCACCGGAGACATCGGCCAGGGACTGTCCCTGCGTTTCGCACACGACACGGACCACGAAGTGCTCATCGGCTCTCGAGACCCCGAAAAGGCTCGAGACGCGGTCGAGACCTACGAGGAGGAGCTCTCGGAGCGCGGCGTCGAAGCGTCCGTCAAGGGCTTCGCCAACGAGATGGCGGCCGACCGCGCGGACGTCGTGGTGCTGAGCGTTCCGCCGTACCACGTCGCCGATACGGTCGAATCGATCGAGGGGAGGCTCGACTCGGAGACGATCCTCGTCACGCCCGCGGTCGGCATGCAGGGCGACGAGGACGGCCTGCACTACCACCCGCCGGGGACCGGTAGCGTCACCGAACTCGTCGCCGAGCGCGCCCCCGACGAGGTGCCCGTCGTCGGCGCGTTCCACAACCTCGCGGCCGACGCGCTCTCGAACCTCGACAACGACCTCGAGCTCGACACCCTCCTCGTTGCGGACGACGACGACGCGAAAGAGACCGTCCGCAACCTCGCGAACGAGATCGAGGGGCTGCGCGCGCTCGACGTCGGCCCGCTGGCCAACTCCGCGGAGGTCGAAAGCGTCACGCCCCTCGTGATCAACATCGCGAAGTACAACGAGGACCTCCACGACGTCGGCGTCACGTTCCACTAACCAACCTTTTGCGCTGTCGTTCGAGAGAGCGAAGCTCTCTCGTGATGACGAGACGCCTTCGGCGTCTCGAACCACGTGCGGTCGCTTCGCGATCGCACTCGGCAAAACGTTGATGAAAAGCACTCCTCCCTCCCCTCGGCTCGCGGCCTTCGGCCGTCTGCTCACGGGCACGAAGCGCCCGTTCGCATGGTCCGCGGGACCTTCGGTCCCGCGCTACTCGCCTATCCGCGGCGCGTAGCGCCGCGCTCTCCGGGTCGGTCGTCGGCCCGCTCGCTCCCTTCGGTCGCTCGCGGTGAGTACCCTCGAGCCGGCGGTTTTTGACCCCGCGACACCTACCACAGAGCATGCGAATCGTCACGACGCTCCCCTCGGCGACCGAGACCGTCGCCGCGCTCGGCCTCGAGCCAGTCGCTACCTCCCACGAGTGTGATTACCCGCCCGGCGTCGAATCGCTGCCGTCGGTCACCACCTCGAGGATCGACGCGAGCGCCTCGAGCGGCGAGATCGACCAACAGGTCCTCGACGCGACGGAAAACGAGGACGGCGTCTACGACGTCGACACCGAACTGCTCGAGGCCCTCGAGCCGGACCTGATCGTCACGCAGGGGATGTGTGACGTCTGCGCGGTCGACGAGGTCGTGATGGCCGAGGCCGTCGACGAAATCGATGCGGACCCGGAAATACTCACTACCGACCCCCACGGCGTCGCCGACGTCCTCGACGACCTCGAGCGGATCGGCCGCGCCACCGGACGGGAGGATCGCGCCCGCGAGGTACGCGCGGACCTCGAGTCCCGAATCGATGCGATTCGGGAGCGAACTGCTGACGCCGATCCCGGCGGCTCGAGCGCCGATCGCCCACGCGTCGCCATCTTCGACTGGACCGATCCCGCCATGATCGCGGGCCACTGGACCGCCGACCTGGTCGCGTGGGCCGGCGGCGAGTACGGGCTGGCCGCGTCGGGCGAGCGCTCGCGGCCGCGCGAGTGGGGCGAAATCCGCGAGTACGACCCCGAACTGATCGTCGTCGCCCCCTGTGGCTTCGGTCTCGAGCAGACCGCCGCGAACCGAACCGACCTCACCGAACGCAACGGGTGGGACGACCTCGCCGCCGTCTGCGAGGGTCGCGTCTGGGCGATGGACGGCCACCACTACCTGAATCGGCCCGGCCCGCGGCTGGTGGACACGCTCGAAGCGCTGGCGCCGATCGTCCGACCCGAGCTGTTCGACGAGGCGACGCCGTCGGTCCCGCTCGAGGAGGTCGCCGCGCCGCTCGAGACGCTGTCGGACCGCTTCGAGGGGCGTCCAGAGCCGGAGCCGTGACCGGTTCGACCGCCGAACTCGTCGTCCCCGAAGCGATCCGCGACGAGATCCTCGAGCGCGCCCGCGACGGCCGACCCGAGGAGATCTGCGGGATTCTCGGCGGCGAGTACGACCCCGCCCCCGACGGTCGGAGCCGCGTTCGGTCGCAGTACCCCGCCGAAAACGTCGCCGAGACGCCGCGGACCCGCTATCGGATCGCCCCCGAGGAGCAACTCGAACTCTTCGAGCGACTCGAGGGGCGAGGCGAGGAGATCGTCGGCTTCTACCACTCCCATCCGCGGGGGCCGCCGCGACCGAGCGAAACGGACGCGAAGCGGGCGACGTGGCCCGATCGGTCGTACCTGATCGTCTCGCTCGAGCCGCGCGCCGTCTCCGCCTGGCGGTGGCGAGCGGGATCCGAGTGCGACGCGACGGCGTCTCGATTCGAACGCGAACGGATCGTTCGCCCGGATCGGCGCCGCTGACGACATCGCCGTCGCCCGGCGGGCGGGTTGTTTGGTGGCCGTTTTGCGGCTGTTAGACGGCCGACGGCGCGCACGGAACGACGACCGTAACCCGGAATCGCGTTCGAGCGTCCTGGCTCGAGCCGACGGTGTGGGACGAGACGAAACGGGACAGCATGGGAAATACCCTTTATGCGGCGGGCCCTACGCTGTCGATAATGAGCGGTGGCGCGTTACGAAGTGATGTTGCGGGCGCGGCGCGGGCTCGAAAACAGGCGACCGACGAACGATACCGATTCCATGGGTACTAGACGCGAAACCGACGAGTCGACGCGGACGGACACGATGGCGAGACCGATCTCGAGTCGCACCGACGGAGGCAGGACGTACCGATGCGCGTAACCCTCCTCGGCACCGGCGATACGACCGGCACGCCCACGGTCGGCTGTGACTGTGACACCTGCGAGGCCGCCCGCGAACGCGGGGTCGAGCGGACGCGCTTCTCGGTCCACGTCGAGAACGAACACGTCGACGAGTCGCTGCTGATCGACTTCAGTCCCGACTTTCGTACCCAGTTCCTCCGGGAGGACGTTCCGCTTCCCGACGCGGCGATCGTCACGCACATTCACTTCGACCACCTCGACGGGATGGGCAACGTCTTTCGCGTCTTCGACTCTCTCGACGTCTACGCGGCCGACGAGACCGATCCCAAAACGGGCAAGAGCGTCGCCGAGACAATCAGCGACGACTACCACTACCTCGAGGCGATCGACGTCGAGCCGACGACGCCACTGGAGACGATTCACGTCAGCGGATTCAACGTCACGCTGGTCCCGGTCGAACACCCGCCGCTGGTCTGTTACGGGCTGGCGATCGAGGATCCGGCGACCGGCGCGAAACTCTCGATCACGGGCGATACGAGCTACAACGTCCCCGAGGAGTCCCGCGCGGTGCTCGCCGATCCCGATCTGTTGCTCGCCGACGCGATCGTCCCCGCCCACCTCTGTGAGTACCATCCCATCGGCGGCCGTCACGAGGGCGACGACGGCGTCCCCCGGACGTTCGGGACGAAACACATGACTCGAGAGGGGGCGCTCGCACTCGCCGACGAGTTGGGCGCCGACCGAACGCGACTGGTCCACGTCGCTCACTACTACCCGGCCGACGAGGCGTTCGAGGAGCCGTTGGCGGTCGACGGCGAGACGTACGAACTCTAGTGGCGGTCCAAGCCTGAACTGATGGGGCGAATCATGCGATGTTGTCCGATTCGCCCCATCAGTCGACGGTTGAAACGGTACTAGTAGCTTCCCAAGCCTGCACTGCTGAGCGAACTCATGCGGTGTGGTTCGATTTCGTTCAGCAGTCGACGCTTGGGAGGGTACTATAGTCGCCACTGCAAGTCAATGCACCCTGATCGCAGTACAGCGTTGCGATCAGTGTGTAAATCGTTTCAGTGGCTACTATATTGTGGTGGTTGTTTTCCGACAGCTGTCCTTCAGCGTGATAGTCACCGATAGCGGACTGTTAGCGGGCTCTCTCCCGACACGATAGGGATGAATTAATAACCGGGTGACCCATGGTGGAGTGTATGGATTATCGCGTCACCCCGATCAGTAGCGGGGTCGATGGTCTCGACGCACTTCTCAACGGCGGATTCGCCGCGGGCCGGATGTATCTCATTCAGGGGCAGCCGGGGACCGGAAAGACGCTGCTCGGAATGCACGTTCTCGAGGAGGGGCTGGCGAACGACGAGACGGTACTGTTCATTCACGGCGAGGAATCCAGAGACGAGATTCTCGCAAACGGCAGGGCAGTCGGAATCGACATCTCGGACGCCGAATTTCTCGACCTCGGGCCCGATTCCGACTTCTTCGTCGAAGACTACTCCTACGATCTGGTCGATCCGAGCGATATCGAACGCGACCGGTACACGCAGGACATCCACGAGGCGGTTCGAGATATCGACCCCGACCGGGCCGTCGTCGATCCGATCACGCAGCTTCGGTACGTCGAAGCGAACGACCACCAGTTTCGGAAACGTATTCTCTCCTTTATGCGGTTTCTCAAGCAGCGCGAAGTAACCGTCGTCACGACGGCAACGTCGTCGCCCGACCAGGAGTACGACACGGAGATTCGCTCGCTAAGCGACGGGATCATCGAACTCGATCGCGGCGTCGGCGGTCGACGCATTCAGGTGACGAAACACCGGGCGCTCGGCCAGATGGACGAGGACCACGGGATGGAGATTCGCACCGAGGGTATCGAAGTCTATCCGCAGCTGATCCCCGACCAGTCGAGTCACGACATCAAGCGAAACCAGATCTACTCCGGCATTCCCGAACTCGACGAGCTGATCGGCGGCGGCTTCGACCAGCGAACCGTGACGTTCATCAGCGGTCCGACTGGCGCCGGGAAGACGTCGACCGGGACGCAGTTCCTCCAGCAGGCGGCGGAAAACGACCTCACGTCGGCGATCTATCTCTTCGAGGAGGACCTGAAAACCTACGAGTACCGCTCGGAATCGATCGGCATGCCCGTCTCGGAACTGCGCGACGAGGGGGTGCTCTCGGTCACCGAAGTCGAACCCCTCGCGCGCTCGAGCGAGGAATTCTCCCACATGGTCAAAACGCAAGTCGAAGAACAGGACGCCGACGTGGTGATGATCGACGGAATCGACGGCTACACCGTCTCGGTTCAGGGAAACGAGACGGAACTGATTCGGGACCTCCACGCGCTCTCTCGCTACCTGAAGAGCCGCGGCGTGACGGTCCTGATCACGAACGAGATCAACGAGATCACGGGCATTTCCCGGGCGACCGACAGCAACCTGAGCTACGTCGCCGACAACATCATGTTCCTCAGCTACGTCGAAATGGACGGGAGCTTGCGGAAGGTCGTCGGCGTTCTGAAGAAACGCACCGGCGGCTTCGAACACAACCTTCGCGAGTTCGAGATCACGGGCGACGGCATCCACGTCGGCGAGTCGTTGACCGGTCTCTACGGGATCCTTCAGGGATCGCCGCGAGCGGGTGAGTACGCCGATATCGACCTTCACCGCGACGTCTGAGCACTTCGATCCAGTTTCACTCAGTATCCGCAACTCATGAGAGCCACCGAAGACCTGAGCACCGTCCAGTTACTCATCACCGAAGACGGGAACCGAGCCGCCGTCCGAGAGCTGCTGACGGGCTACTACGACGTCGAGACCGAGCAAGCCGTCGGCGAGGCCGATCTCTACCTCGTCGACGAACGTTCGCTGCCGGAATACCACGACGCTCTCCGCGAGCGCGTCGAGTCGAGCGATCCGGTGTTCTGTCCGGTCGTCCTCATTCGTCGTCGGGATAGCGCGCTCCGCATCAACCTTCCCGACCCCGGCGAACGCGAACCGCCCCTCCTCATCGACGACATCGTGGACGCCCCCCTCAACCCCCACCTCCTCTTTCGGCGCATGAACACCCTGCTCGTCCGTCGAAACCAATCCGAAGACCTCATCCACTACCTGACGAAACTCGAGGAGTCGAACCGATCGCTCGAGCAGTTCGCCTACGCCGCCAGCCACGACCTCCAGGAGCCCCTGCGGATGGTCTCGTCGTACCTGCAGCTGATCGACCAGCGCTACGGCGACGAGCTCGACGACGACGCCGACGAGTTCCTCGCGTTCGCGATCGACGGCGCCGAGCGAATGCGGCGCATGATCGACGGCCTGCTCGCCTACTCTCGAGTCGACGAGGAGGGCGCCCCCCTCGAGCCGACTGATCTGAACGCGGTCGTCGAGGACGTCCTCGACGATTTGCAGGTGCAGATCGACGAACAGGAGGCGGTCGTCTCCGTCGACTCGCTGCCGCGGGTTACGGGTGATTCGGACCAGTTGCGACAGCTGTTTCAGAACCTGGTGAGCAACGCGATCGAGTACAGCAGGGATCGGCCACACGTCGATATCGAGGCCGAACGCGACGGGACGGAGTGGCAAATATCGATCCACGACGACGGAATCGGCATCGAAGACGGCGATCAGGAACGGATCTTCGACGTCTTCCAGCGCCTGCACAGCCACGACGAACACTCCGGGACCGGCATCGGACTGGCACTCTGTAAGCGCATCGTCGACCGCCACGGCGGGCAGATCTGGGTCGAGTCCGAGCCCGGCGACGGCTCGACGTTCGTCTTTACGCTTCCCGACTCGAGCGTGGCCGACGTCGATCCCAACCCCGAAACCTGATCCGTCGTCGTACCAACCGGCGTCTCTCGGCGGCCGTCGACGCGTTCCTCGCCGGGACGACACTCATGCGCCTCGAGGCCGCACGGACGCGTATGGACTGGACCAGACGGCGGCTCCTCGCGAGCGGTGGGACGGTCGCGGTGGCGGCCGTCGCCGGCTGTCTCGACGATGGCGGTGACGGTGCGGACGCGGACGGCAGCGACGATACAGACGCCGACGACGGCGGCGGTGCGGACGCAGGTGATAACGGCGGTGAAACAGACGTCAACGGAGGCGACGACGGTGGCGAGAACGACGACGGTGCAACCGACGCCACCGATGTCGACGCCGCACTCGAGAACGCCGACATCGAGGACTACACCGGCCGGGACGAGGTCGAGATCACGGTCGATCCCGAGGACGGCTTCGAGCCCGAGGCGGTCGAAATCGAGACCGACACCGTCGTCCGGTGGAACTGGACGGGAACGAGCACGGAGGTGTACCCGCTGGATATCCCCGACGAGTGCGTCTGGGACGAGGAGGTCGACGCGGAGTCGGCCGTGGAGAACTCGAGCGGCGACGACGCGGACCGTCTCTTCTGGGCCGACGGCGCCTACCTGTACGGCAGCCGAAACGCCGACGACGGGGCGTTCACCGGCGTCTTGCTGGTGACCGAACGGGGACAGGAGGACAACGAGAACGGCGAAGACGACACTGACGCCGACGAGAGTGCGTGAGCGTGGCGACTGGCGACGGGAGAATCGACGAGCCGAACCGAGTCCCCGGCGCGCTCACTCGAGCAGCGAACAGACGAGGACGCACCATCAGCGCCCGCCTCGAGCGAGTGCGAGCAGCGGCTCGAACTCCCGCGTCGACGGGTCGTTGCTCGCACGATCCGTTCGACGCGCGGGAACACGAAAACATCCCTCCATTCAGTCGCTCGAGCGTGAGGCAACGAGACGGAACAGAAGGTGGCTGGAATCAGAATGCGAAGGAGACGGACCGAATCAGGAGTCGTCGGACTCCTCGAGCAGCGGCCGCGCGGAGTTGCCGACGATCGCCGCCGCGCTGATCACCAGCGCGGCGGTCGTGAGCAGCGGGCTCAACAGTCCCGCCAACGCGATGGGGATCACGATCGCGTTGTAGGAGAGCGCCAGCCGAAGGTTCCGAACCAGTCGCCGGCGGGCGGCGCGCGCGAGCGCGAACGCTCGTTCGACGGCGGCGAGGTCGTCCTCGACGATCGCGAGGTCCGCCGCGTCGGCGGCCAGCGCCGTTCCGCCGCCGAGCGAAATCCCCAGATCGGCCGCCGCGAGCGCCGGCGCGTCGTTGGTGCCGTCGCCGACCATCGCGACCCGGTTGTCGGCTCCCAGCCGTCGCACCGCGGCCGTCTTGGCCGCCGGCGAGGCGTTCGCGAAGACGCGACTCACGTCGGAATGGGCCCGAAACCGTCGCGCCGCCGCGTCGTCGTCGCCGGTGAGCACGACGACCTCGACGCCGGTTTCCGACAGCGCCGACACCGTTTCCGCCCAGTTCTCGCGCGGCTCGTCGCCGACGATCACGACCCCCTCGACGCGACCGTCACGCCCGACGAGCACCGGGAGTCGCCCGGTCGCTCGAGCCTCGTCGATTCGTGCGTCGAGGGAGTCCTCGTCCTCGAGCGTCCACCCCCGTTCGCGAAAGAGGTCGGGATGGCCGACGAGGACGCGCCGACCGTCGACGGTGGCCGAAGCGCCCATCGCGTGGCGCTCGAACTCGCGGATCGACCGTGGAGACGGCGCCTCGGTCGAGCGATCGTCGGCGACGCCGCCGTCGGGTTCGGGCCGGATCGAGGACGCGCTCGAGTCGCCGTCGGCAGCCCCCGATTTCGCGTAGGCGTCAGCGATCGCCGCCGCGGCCGGGTGCGAGGCGCGTTGCTCGAGCGCGCCCGCGGCCCGCAGCACGTCGTCGGGCGCGTCGGCCTCGAGGACGCGCATCTCGCCCGTCGTCAGCGTCCCCGTCTTGTCGAAGACGACGACGTCGACGCCGCGAAGCCGTTCGAAGACGCTCTCGTCGAAGACGACGATCCCCGACTCGAGGGCGTCGCGGACGCTCGAGGCGATCGAACACGGCGTCGCGAGGCCGAGCGCCCACGGGCTGGCGACGAAAAGCGCCAGGAGGACGACGCTGGCGGTCTCGAGGGCCGTTGCGCCGAGAAGAACCGAGCCGCCACCGGCGAGGAGGGCCGCCGCGGCGACGAGCGGTACGAATGTCCCGGCGAGCGCGTCGGCCCGACGCTGAACGCCGTGGTCGACGCTCTGGAGGTTCCAGACCGTCCGCGTCAGGTCCTCGATGCTGCTCGCCGTCCGGTCGGCCACGTCGACGACGGCGGCGTCGCCGGTGACGATCGAGCCGCCGACCACCGCGTCGCCCGCGCTCTTCGAGACTGGCAGCGACTCACCGGTGACGACCGCCTCGTCGACCGTACACGCCCCTTCCGCGAGCGTCCCGTCAACCGGGATCCGCTCGCCGGCGCGGACGAGCAGCCGGTCGTCGCTCGAGACGTCTTCGATGGGTTTCTCGGCCGTCGTCCCGTCCTCCTCGAGGACGCGGGCCGTCCCGACCTGCGAGACGGTGAGGTCGGTTAGCCGGTTCAGCGCGCGGCGCTTGATCGTCTCCTCGTAGAAGACCGCCGCCATCACCGTCGCGGCGACGAGGATCGTCAGGTCGTAGTAGATGTCGGGTCGCTGGGCGACGAAAGCGAGCGTGCCGTAGGCGTAGGCGGCGACGATCGTCGTCGCCGCGAGCAGGTGCGTACTCGGCCGCCGCAGCTTCAGACTGATGTACGCGCCGCGCAACAGCGGCATCCCGGCCAGGTAGAGCACGACGCCGGTCAGAGTGAAAAACAGCGGCAGGAACAGGTAGCCGTCGAACGTCGCGAACGTCTCCTCGTAGAGTCCGAGCAGCCAGTAACTGGAGTAGTCGGCGAGGTACACCGGGTAGAACACCGTGAGATACGGCACCAACAGAAACGAGCCGAAGACGATGCCGACGACGTACCGGATCTCGAGGACGTCCTCCGAGCGGCGCTTTCGCATCCCGCGCATCTCGCGGGCGCGAGCCGTCGCACTCGCACTCGAGTCGGCTGCGGCTGTGGTCGAGTCGCCGACTGCACCCGCGCCATCAGCTTCGTCCGCGGCATCCTCGCGCCGGTAGGCCGTGTAGCCGGTCCGGCTCAGCGCGTCCTCGAGTGCGGCCGCAGACGTGCGTTCGGGATCGTAGTCGACGCGGATCGCCTCCGTGACGTAGCTGGCCGCCGCGTCCGCCACGCCGTCGCAGTTCTCGGCGAGCGACTCGAGGTACCCCTCACAGAGCGCCGAGTGCATGCCGTCGACGCGGAAGAACGTTCGCTCGAGTGCGTCTGCGTCGTCCTCAGTTGACGTCGACGCGTCGTCGCCCGTCGGTGGCGCGTCCGCCGGCGCGCCGAGCGCGGCGGCGATCTCGCGACAGCCACACGAGCAGAACGGTCCGCCCGCGTCCGACTCTTCGGCCGTCGCGGCCCCGTCGGTGTCCGTCGCAGGCACGCCCTCGAGGTCGTCGCCGGCGGCGTTTTCGGCGGGGTCCGGGGCACCCGCCGAGTCGAGAGCCGACCCGCAGAGCCGACAGCACTCGTCCGATCGGTCGCGCTCGCTCACTAGATTGTCTTCTGTCGGCGAGCAGTATAACAGTGGTCCGGCGGACGTTCGGGCGAGCCATCACGCGCACTCGAGGACGGCCCCCGACTCGCCCACCGCGACCGTCCGATTCGCCTCGAGCGAGACCGCGAGCAGCGGGGCCTCGAGTTCGACCGCGGATCGGTTCCAGTCGACCGCCGCTCCCTCGCGCTCGTAGACCCGGCCGTCGTCGGCCGCCGCCGCGGTTCGCTCGCCGTCGCGGGCGATCCCCGAGAGCGCCCCCTCGAGGACCCGTTCGGGCGTCCACGTCGTCCCGTCGTAGCGGTGGACGACGCCGTCGTCCGCGCTCACCAGACAGTTGCCGCGACCCGTCGTCGCGACGCCGGTGAGCGTTCCGTCGGCGCCCTCGAGACCCACGCGCTCGAAGGTCTCTCCGCCGTCGACCGTCTCGTAGACGCCGTCGTTGGTGTCACAGCAGTAGCCGACCGCGGTCTCGCCGTCGCCGCCGCCGTCACCGAACAGCGCGATTCCGCTAAAACTCGAGCCGCTGCCGGGTTTGTCGGGTCCGGTCCACTCGAGGTCGCCGTCGCGGTACTCGCCGCGCAGGACGGCCCCGGAGCCGTTGATGACGAGAATCGTTTCCGCGCCGCCGGCACCCGCGACGGCGACGCCGAGCCAGTTGTCGGTGACGTCCGCGGGTGCGGTGTAGTCCGTGTGGCGACCCGTTTCGGTGTCGATCCGACCCAGCGCGCCGCTGTCGCCGGCGACCCAGACCGCCGCGCCGTCGTCGGTCGCGTCGACGCCCCGAAGATCGTTCGACCCGGTAGCGGGGCCGTCCTCGAGGACGACCGTCCATTCGGGGTCGCCGTCTTCGGGACCGTCGCCATCGCCACCGTCGTCGGCGAGGACGGCCCCGCCGTCGCCGACCGCGTAGGCTCCCGTCGGTCCGGCGACGACGTCGCGAAGCGTCGCGTCGGTTGGAACGTCCACGGCGCGCCACTCGGGAGGCTCGACGTCCGGCGTCGGTGCTGCGTCCGGCCCGCCGTTCTCGTTTTTGCCCGGCTCCTCGTCTCCGTCTGGCGAATGCTCGACCTCGACGGCCGGCTCCTCGGCGCCGTCGTCCGGTTTCGCCGTCGTCGCTTCGGCGTCACTCCGTTCCGCATCATCGGCCGGTTCGTCGACGGCGCTCGAGTCGCTCCCGACGGATTCGCCAGTCGACTCCGAACCCGCCGTCGACACCGATTCGGACGGTTCCGGTTCCGCTTCCACCGGATCAGCCGTTTCCGACGTCGATTCCGCCGATTCGGACGGTTCCGGCTCCGATTTCGCCGTCCCGTTTCGATAGCGCAGGTACAGCGCGACCGGCGGCACGACGTACGACGCCAGCGCCAGCGCGGCGAACCAGTTGTTGACGAACGTCAGCGTCCCGAATGCGGTCAGGCCGGCCGTCGCGACGGCGTGGATCCACGTCCGCGTGTAGGAGCGAAAGAACGGGCCGAACCCGTCGGTCTCGAGTCGGGACTCGAGGGCCGTCATCGGCGGGCATCACCGACTGCGAGTCGCGACATCGAACGGTCCTGGGATCGGCGGGCTCGGTTCGACAACTCGGGCTATCGTATCGGACTGGCGGCCAAAAACGTGCTGCAGGCACGCGCTCGACTCGAATCGGGGTCAGAAGCCGTGCTCGCCGTCGTCGATCAGGACCGGTTGCGTCCGGTCGACGACGTCGTCCCGCGTGTAGTAGTCGTCACATCGAGGCGCCTCGTCACATCGAGGCGCCTTTCGACGGACGGGCGGATCACTCACTGGCCTGCCCGTGATGTGGGCTCCTCACGGTCTCCGATCCGGGGCTACGACCGACGGACGTGAACGCGGGGAACCGTCTCGAGCGAGACGCTGAGGACGCCGTTGTTGTAGACGGCGCGGCGGTCGTCGCCGAAGGCGCGCCGATCGGGCGCCGAGAGCGTTCGCTGGGCGCGCTCGCCGCCGCGTCGAACCGTCAGTCTGAGGCGACTCGCGCTTGCTTCGACGGTGAGTTCGTCGACGTCCGCGGGGAGGACGTCGACGGCGACCTCGAGTCGGTCGGCCGCGCGGTCGTGGACGAGTCGAACGGGGAAGGGAAACGCCGCGCCGTCGGCGCCGGAGGGACTGGTCGCGGACATACCGCGGCGTTTCGACTCGAGCGGGAAACGCGTCCGCGTGTACGACTTGTCGTTTGATAGGCACCCTCACTGTGTCGGCCGGAGAGGCAGTAACGGACCGCTCTAGAGGTAACCCAGATCCGCGAGCCGATCTTTGGTTCCCTCGCGCATCTCGACCGACTCGGATGCGCCGGCCGTCTCGAGCGGCTCGAATCGGTCCTCAAGCCGGGCGCGAAGCTCGCTGACCCGCTCTGGCTTGCGGTCGGAAATATCCGTCCACTCTTCCGGATCCGATCGAACGTCGTGGAGGCGCTCGAAGCCGTCGTCGCCGCGGACGTACTTGTACTCGAGCGTGCGGACGGCCCGAAGCCGGCGGTCGTAGTCGTAGACGTGATCCGGAATCGTCTCGAAACGCGCCTCGAGTCGGTCGATCGAGGGCTGGGGGGCGACGTACTCGGCGAAGATCGCGTCCCGCGGCTCGGCGTTCGCCGTCGACGCCGGATGAAGCGAGCGGCCGGCGCTTTGCTCGCGGAGTTTTGGGTCGTCGATTCCGGCGGTCTCGAGCAGCGTCTCGGGGAGGTCGAGCAGCTGGACGAGGTCGTCTCGACGGTCGCCGTCAGCGAACGGCCCGCCGTGAACCACCAGCGGAACGTTGATCAGCGTGTTATAGAGGTTGTACTGGTGACCGAAGAACCCGTGTTCGCCGATGTGCTCGCCGTGGTCGCCACAGACGACGAACAGGGTGTCGTCCCACTCGCCGCTCGCCTCGAGGGCCGCGCGAAGCTCGCCGAGCTGGTCGTCGACGTAGGCGAGTTCGGCCCGGTAGAGCCCGCGGAGCATCTCGAACTTCCGGTCGGTGATAGTGTAGTCCTCGCAGTCGTAGGCCCGCGGATCCTGGCGTATCGCGGTCGCGTCGTCGTAGGTCGCGCCGTCGGGGAGGAACCGCTCGGCGTACTCCCGCGGTGGATCGTACTCGACGTGAGGCTCGATGAAGTTACAGAACAGGAAGAACGGATCGTCCCGGTCGCGCGTCTCGAGCCAGTCGCCGATCCAGTCTGTCGATCGGTCGGCGCCGTCGTCGCCTGCGGGCTGGAGTACCTCGCTGTAGAGGATGTTCGCGGCGTTGACCAGCGGGTTCCCCTCGAAGAGTCGGTCGCGGGTGGCCTGCAGTTTCTCGCGGACGTCCTCGCCGCGGACGACTGCACCCATGTCCGCGTCCGACTGGATGTACTGCCAGCCTTTCCGCAGATCCTCGAAGCCGCGGTCGAAGCCGAACTCTTCGGTGATCCAGGTGTTGTTCGAGACGCCGATGGTCTCGTAGCCGGAGTCAGCGAACGATTCGGGCAGCGTCCGTAGCTCCTCGTCGAGGTACGTGTAGCCGCCGTGGGCGCCGTGTTCGGAGGGGTACGTGCCGGTAAACAGCGAGGCGTGAGAAGGAAGGGTCCACGGCGCGGCCGCGTACGCGTTCTCGAACGCCGTTCCCTCCGACGCGAGTCGGTGCAACGTGGGCGTCGTCTCCGGGCCGCAACTCGTCGCTCGAGCGGTGTCGAGAACGACGAGGACAACGTTTCGAACGGTCGAACTCGAGTGTGAGTCCGAATCACGCTCGTTATCTGACGCCGCCGAAGTATCGGTGGATCCCGCCATGTCTGGCCCTACCTCCACCCCTTGGGACCATGGTCACGGCCCCCGATTATGCAGGTGAGTCATCGCGTTGTACACTCCGAACGGAACGATAGTCCGGACTGAGAGAGACTCACCGTCCTGAATCACTGCGAACGCTTACTCCCGTCGTCGCCGTACCACGGGACCATGGAGCCGCCGAACATCGTCCTCGTTCACTGTCACGATCTGGGGACGTACCTCGGGTGTTACGGAGCCGCCGTCGAGACGCCGCGAATCGACGCGCTCGCGGCCGACGGCGTTCGGTTCGACAATCACTACGTCACCGCGCCGCAGTGTTCGCCGAGTCGCTCGAGTCTCATGACCGGGCGCCACCCCCACCAGAACGGGATGCTGGGACTCGCCCACGCGGAGTGGGAGCTCGGCGACGACGAACGCGTGCTCCCCGACCTCCTCTCGGCGGCCGGCTACGAGACCCACCGCTTCGGACTCCAGCACGTCACCGAGTACCCCGAGCGGCTCGGCTACGATCGGCTCCACAGCGAGGAACCACTCACAGCCGACGCCCCGCCGTCCGTCCACGAAACCGCCCGCGCTCGAACCGTCGCCGACGACGTCGCCGCGATGCTCGAGTCGGGCGACCACGACGACCCGTTCTTCGCCTCGATCGGATTCTTTGAACTCCACCGCGTCGAGGAGGACGACGGCTACGGCTTCGAGGCCAACCGCTACGAGACGCCAGACCCGGAGACGGTCGAGCCGCTTCCGTTCCTCCCCGACCGACCCGGAATCCGGTCCGACATCGCCGAGATGCACGGGATGGTTGGAGCGATCGACGACGGCGTCGGAACGATCGTCGACGCCCTCGAGGACGCCGGACTCGCCGAGGACACGCTCGTCGTCTTCACGACCGAACACGGGCTGGCGATGCCCCGCGCCAAGGGCTGTTGCTTCGAGGCCGGCATCGAGGGCGCGTTGCTCGCCCGCTGGCCCGGCGTCCTCGAGTCGGGTCGAACCGTCGACGACCTCGTGAGTAACGTCGACGTCTTCGCGACCCTGCTCGAGATCGCTGGCGTATCGATACCCGACGTCAACGAGGCTGACGGCGACATCGCCGGCCGGAGCATCGCTCCGCTGTTGCTCGAGGATGCGGCCAGCGGAGGCGAGTACGAGCCCCGCGAGCGGCTCTTCGCCGGCATGACCTGGCACGATCGCTACAACCCCGTCCGGGCGATCCGCACCGAGCGCTGGAAGTACGTCCGCAACTGCTGGCATCTCCCCGGCGTCTACATGACGACAGACGTCTACTGCAGCGCGGCCGGCCGGGAGGTCTGCGAGGAGTTCTACGGCGAGCAGCGACCCTACGAGGAGCTGTACGATCTCGCGAACGATCCCCTCGAGCAGCGCAACCTGCTCGGACCGAACGTCGGCGCGATCGTCGACCGAGAGCCGTCGCCGACCGGCGTCGATCCCGAGTCGGCGTCGGTACCGGAACCCGACGAGGCCGAGATCGAGGCGGTTCACGGACGCCTCCGGGAGGAACTGTGCGACTGGATGCGCGAGACCGACGATCCGCTGCTCGACGGGCCGGTCCTTCCGAGCGACTGGGACGTGGTCGACGTCGTCCCGGGCGACGGCCCGGACTAGTCGCCGACCGTTATTACCGTGGCCCCCGAAGCGCGACACGAAACGCGATGCCCGACGTCGTCAGCTTCGGGAGCATCAACGTCGACCGCACGTGGACGCTCTCGACGGACCGGATCGGTGTCCTTGAGCAGCGCTACAACTGGTTTCCCGCGGCCGGGGAGACCGTCCGCGTCGACGGCGACGACCGGACCGAACTGACCGCACTCGAGGAACGCCTCACAGCAACCCTGTCCGCGGACCGTCAGCGAACGACCATCGGTGGAAAGGGTGCGAACCAGGCCGTCGCCGCCGCTCGAGCGACGGGCAAGGGGGCGGCGATGTTCGGCTGCGTCGGCGCCGACGCGGCCGGCGACCGCGCCCGCGAGGCCCTCGCGGACCGCGGCGTCGACGCCGATCGAATCGGCGTCACCGACCGACCGACCGGAACGGCGTCGATCTTCGTCGACGAGGTCGGCGAGTCGCGGATCGCGATCGTCGGCGGCGCCAACGACGCGGTCGATTCGGACTACGTCGACCGCCACTTCGAGCGACTCCGGCGGGCGGACGCGCTCCTCCTCCAGAACGAGATTCCGGTCGCGACGGCGACGTTCCTGCTCGAGCGGCTCGCGGACCGAACTGACGGCAGTCGGCGGCGGCCGACGGTGATCTGCAATCCGGCGCCGGCCGACGGCGCCGCGTCGCTGCTCGCACACCAGTCCCCGCTCGTCGACGTCGTCGTGGTCAACGAAACCGAGTACGCGACGCTCGAGCGCTCCGTCGACGCGTTCGACGGCACCGTGATCCGAACGCAGGGTCCCGACGACGTCGTCGTGCGCGGCGACCGATCCGATCGCGTCTCGCCGCCGACGGTCGACCCCGTCGATACGACCGGTGCGGGCGACGCCTTCTGTGGCTACCTCGCGGCGTTTCTGGCCGACGGCGTCGGTCTCGAGTCCGCGCTCACGGCCGCGACCGTCGCCGGTTCGCTGACGACCGAGACGGTGGGTGTCCAGGAGGCGATTCCGGACCGGGAAACGGTGCTCGACGTACTCGAGCGATAGTGCAACTACCGCAGTCGTCAGGCTCGCAGCGGCTCACTTCTCGCTTTCCGCCCGCTCGCTCTCCGCCCGTTCACGAAGCCGCCGTTTCTGGCGTCGCTCCGTGACGTGATCGACGCCGTCGGCC
This sequence comes from Natronolimnohabitans innermongolicus JCM 12255, assembly GCF_000337215.1. Lineage (GTDB taxonomy): Archaea > Halobacteriota > Halobacteria > Halobacteriales > Natrialbaceae > Natronolimnohabitans > Natronolimnohabitans innermongolicus. Next base: position 75,633 of record NZ_AOHZ01000061.1, read on the forward strand.
AGTTCGTCCCGGACGTCGTCCTCGAAGCCGTCGACCGACGTGAGAAACTCCGTCGAGAACTCCTCGACGAGTTCGAACGTCCACTGGTCGCTGATCGCTCCGGCGGGGAGGTGTTCGTCGCGCAGTTCGTCGGCCCACTCGTCGTGTCCGGCGTCTCGAAGCGCCGCCTCGGCGTCGCTCATCCGGTCCATCGCGTGGCCCAGGTCGTGGTGGAACTCGAGCAACGTACCGTAGGCCCGGTGGACGTACTCGATGCCCAGCTGTAGCTCGTGGAGTGCCTGTTCTTCGGCGTCGCTCAACTCGAGGTCGTCGGGATCGGTCGACATAGCGATAGCTGGCGGTCCACGATTACGAAAAAAAGCCTTGCAAGTGCGCTACTGACCGCCGATTCTCGAGTGCGATACTGGGGCCACAACACTCTCGTCGGTCGACTGGAAACCGACTCGTGAAGCGATGGCGATACTCGACGACCTCTCCGGCTACGAGTTCGAGGATCTGATGGAGGACGTGTTTCGACACCTCGGCTACGAGAACGTACGACAGTCCCGACGAACGGCCGACGAGGGCCGAGACATCCTCATGGAGGAGGTCGTCGACGGCCGCCGCCGCGCCGTCGTCGTCGAGTGTAAACACACCGAGACGGTCAGTCGCCCGGTCATCCAGAAGCTCCACTCGGCGGTCGCCACCTACGACTACGACGGCCCCGTCAGGGGGATGGTCGCGACGACCGGCCGCTTTACCGACCCGGCCCGGGAGTACGCCGCCGATCTGGGCGCGAACCGGGACGGCGGCGTCGAACTCCTCGACGGTCGGGACCTCAGAGAGATCGGCGACGAGATCGGTATCGACCTCTACAACGGCCGCATCGAGATTCTCTGTACGGAGGCGCTCCGGCCAACCCACCCCACCGCCGGCCGCGACGGCCCCGTCTTCGAGGCCGTCGGCGAGATCGACAACCTCGAGCCGGCGACGATTCCGACGCCCGAGACGGGCGTGTCACTCGAGCCGACGGTGACCGTCCGCGCCGAGACCGACGCGACGTTCGAGACCTCCGTGGGCGTCATCCACCGGATCGACGAGGCGAACGAACTCGTACTCCACGCCGATCGGGACGCGCCACGAGTCGCGGACGGCGAGGTTCGAGACCTCGTCACGACGCCGGCCGCGACTCGGATCGATCTGGCGGACGCCGACCTCGAGTCGACGTTCGACAGCGTCGAGCGGCGCCGATTCGGGCAGACAGAGACCGAGTACAAGGAGTGGGCGATCGACCGCCTTCGACAGGCCCACACGACGACGGTCCACTACACGGGCGACAACAACGTCGACTACGAGAAGACCTGCCAGCCGTCGCGCTCGGACGTCTCGATCCGCGAGATCGACCCCGTCTACGTTCCCCACGTCCGGTCGCGGCTCTCGCTCGGCGAGCACGACTACCGGTACGCCTACTACGCCGCCGGCCCCTCGCGGACGACCACGACGAACGACCTCCACGAGTGCGTCCACTGCGACGCCGCGGGGACGAGCGAGACCGTCACCTACTGCGACAACTGCGGCAGCATCAACTGCGAGGAGCACACGAAGACGGAACGTCTCGAGGGCGACCCCGTCTGTACGGGCTGTGCCGTCACCGAGCGCTTCGCCCTGAAGATGAAGTACTTCTACGACCGGGAGAACCTCGAGGCCTTCCGCGCGGAGTACGACGAGATGGCGATCCACGAGAAGGCGATGGAGAACGTGCCGCTTGCGGTCGGAACGGTGCTCTGTGTGGTGTTCGCGCTGTTCGTTATCGCGAGTTCGGTCGGAGTCGTCTAACGCTCGACTCCCACACTGAAAACCGTGAGTGTGAGTCCGTTGCCGACGCGACTCGAGAACTGAAACGGAGCGATCGTCGTCGCTATTTTCCGGTCGGCGTCACGTTGTTGCTGACGGCCTGTTTGACCTGCAAGGCGGCGCTCGCGGCTAGTCCGCGGGCGACCTCGTCGCGTTCGTCGTCCGTGATGAGGTCCTCGCCGGCCACGAACTCCTCTACGTCGGGCGTGAAACCGGCGCTGACGGCGTGGCCGACCGGCGGCCGAACCGCCACGGTGACCTGCGGCCCGGCCATTCCCTGCGAGACGTCGGCGTCGACGGCGTACTCGTCGGGGAGAAACTCCCGGGTCCGGGCGGCGATTCGCGAGACGTCGCGGTGTAAGGTTCGCTTCTGAGTCCTCGAGAGGTCCGGAACGTCCGCCGCGGCACGCTGACCAGCACCCGTTTCTCCCGGCAGCCCGGCGTACGGCGTATTTCCGTTCATGAGAAGTGTGTACCCACTATAACGCACTGACGCATCAAAAGGGTTCGCTTTCGGGAAATATTACACGCAATCAACAGATCGGCGTGCTCTCGCCGTAGACGGCCAGAACGACCGCGGTCGTGTGTTCGCCCGACTCGGCTTGCTCGCTCTCGACGACGACGTTCGACTCGCCGAACTCCCAGTCCCGAAGCTTCTGACCAGCTTGCAGCCCCTCGCGGACGCGCCGCTCGACGTCCGCCCGGTCGGTTTCGCCGGAGGTTTCGTAGAACAGTCCCGGTCCGTCGTCGACCGATTGTGACCACGCCAGCGCAGCGCTGACCTGTCCCGGGCCGACGGTCGTGGCTCGAGCCTCGACGACGGTCAACCGTTCGCCGGCGGGGCCGAGATCGGGCGCGGTGCCGACGGCCTCGACGGCGGTGTCCGCGGGAACGACGGAGGAGACCGAGACGAGATTGTAGTTCTCGACGCCCGCCTCCGCGAGCGCGGCGTCGTAGGAAGCCATCTCGGTCGGCGCCGAGGCCGACCCCCAGACGACTCGAATCGTGCTCATAGTCGCGTTCGGGGACCGAGCGCGTAAGGGCTTGCGATCCGCGGCCGAACCGGTTGGTGTCGTATTCGAGTGTGTCATACGTGGCGTTCGTTAGCGTCCCGCCAGCGTCCATGTTCGAACACGAGTCGCCGAGCACGCGCCACCTCGCGCGGATCGCTCGTCGTTCGTCGTTCGTCGCTCGTCGCTCGGATCGTCGACGCCGACCGACTCGAGGCGTCCAGCTGCCGCTCCGAACCGGCACGATCCAGTTTCGAACCGAATTCACCGCAGAATACACACTCCGACGGCAAGTAACCGAAACCGATCCCGCGCTACTGGTAGAAGTATCCCGCCGACGAAATCACGTCGCTCGAGTCGTCTTCCTCGATCTTCGCTAAGGCTTCCACGAAGTCCTGGTGAGTGACCTCGTCGCGGTCGTTACGGATGGCGAACATACCGGCCTCGGTGGCGAGGCTCTCGATTTCGGCGCCGGAGTAGCCGTCGGTGTCGTCGGCCAGGTCGCCGAAGTCGACCTCGTCGGCGACGTTCATGCCGCGGGTGTGAATCTGGAGGATCTGCTCGCGGCCGTCGCGGTCGGGTTCGGGAACCTCGATGAGGCGGTCGAACCGGCCCGGACGAAGAATGGCGCGGTCGAGCATGTCGAAGCGGTTGGTGGCGGCGATGATGCGGATCTCGCCGCGGGCCTCGAAGCCGTCCATCTCCGACAGCAGTTGCATCATGGTGCGCTGGACCTCGGCGTCGCCGGAGGTCTTGGACTCGGAGCGCCGCGTCGCGATGGCGTCGATCTCGTCGATGAAGATGATGGCCGGTTCGCGCTCGCGGGCCATCTCGAAGAGGTCGCGGACGAGCCGCGAGCCCTCGCCGATGAACTTCCGGACGAGTTCGGAGCCGGCCATCTTGATGAACGTGGCGTCGGTCTCGTGGGCGACGGCCTTCGCGAGCATCGTCTTGCCCGTCCCGGGCGGCCCGTAGAGGAGCACGCCGCTTGGCGGCTCGATGCCGACCTCGTCGAACAGTTCGGGTTCGGCAAGCGGCTGCTCGACGGCCTCGCGGACCTCGCGAACCTGCTCGTCGATGCCGCCGATCTCGCCGTAGGTGACCTCGGGGCGCTCGGTGATCTCCATCGACTGCGCTCGCGCGTCGGTCTCGGCGTTGAGCACCGTCTGGATCGCAAAGGAATCGTTGACCGCGACGCGGTCGCCGGGCTCGACCTGATCGACGATCCGCGGCGAGACCTCGGTCAGCACTTCCTGGTTGTTCCCGTGCTGTTTGACGACGACCTCCTCGCCGTCCATGACGTCCTCGACGGTGGCGATGTACAGCGAGGAGCTCTTGAGCGTCTCGTTTTCCCGCTCAATGCGGTCGACGCGCTCGCGGAGGCGCTGGCGGCGGTCCTCGGCCTCCTCGAGTTGCTGCTCGAGCTGTTCGTTGACGTCCACGAGGTCTCCGTGGTGGCCGCGAAGAGCCTCGAGTCGCTCATCGTCGGGGAGATCGGGATCGATATCGCGATGAGGTCGGTCGGGAATAGACGGGCTTCGAGACATCCTGACGTACGTCGGTAAGTCCCCGACGATAAATGTGCCTTTGGGTCCCGGTCGGTTTTCGTATCCACGTCTCATAAGGTAACGCTCGCGGTATACGGGTCACTGGCCCCTCGAAAGCGGCGGTGGCGACGTTGGTACCGGACGATTTCAGGCGGGACGGACTCGACTCTTCACCGATCGTGACGTCGAACGATCCCGTATGAGCCAGTTTCAACGCCGGACCGCGCTAATCCTCGGATCGGACTGCTCGTCTTCGCCGGCGCGTTCGTCGTGGTCACACCGGTCGCGGTCGTCTCGATCGTGATTGATACCGCGATCGCCGTTACCGTCTCGCAGCGATCGCTACGGGTTGATCGAGTCTCTTGAACGCGTACCGGCGATCGAAACTCACCGATCGGAGCGGAATCGAGACGGCGAAAATGAGGGGACAGTTCGGGACACGCCCGGTCTCGCGACGAGAGCCTACTGCATCAGGGCGTCCATCTCCTCGAGTCGCTCGCCGTAGCTCTCGAGGGCGCGATCGATCGGGTCGGACGTGCTCATGTCGACGCCGGCGATCCGGAGGAGTTCGAGCGGGTACTCCCGGGAGCCCCGGCGGAGGAACTCGAGGTAGTCCTCGGCGGCCTCGCGGTTCGGCTCGCCGCCGGCGCCCTCGGGGAGAACGTCGTCGACGATGGCCAGCGCGGCGGAGATGCCGGTCGCGTACTGGTAGACGTAGAACGCGCGGTAGAAGTGCGGAATGCGCATCCACTCGCGGGCGATGCGGTCGTCGATCACGGCGGGCTCGTAGTACTCCTCTTTGAGTCCGCGGTAGACCTCGTCCAGTCGGTCGGCCGTCAGCGGTTCGCCGTCCTCCTCGAGTCGGTGGGCCTCGTGTTCGAACTCCGCGAAGAGAGTCTGCCGGTAGAGCGTCGAGCGCACGCGCTCGAGGAACTCGTTCAAGACGTGCTTGCGGAACTCGGGGTCGTCGACGGTCTCGAGGAGGTGACTCGTCAACAGGGCCTCGTTGACCGTGCTGGCGACCTCGGCGACGAAGATCTCGTAGCTCGAGTAGACGAACGGCTGTTCGTCTTTCGTGAGTTCGGAGTGCATCGAGTGGCCCAACTCGTGTGCGAGGGTGTACATCGATGAGATGTCGTCCTGGTAGTTCATCAGGATGAACGGTTGGGTGTCGTAGGTCCCTCCGGAGTAGGCGCCGGACTGCTTGCCCTCGTTCTCGTAGACGTCGACCCAGTTCGACTCGAGGCCGTCGGCGACGCGGGACTGGTACTCCTCGCCGAGCGGGGCGAGGGAGTCGACGACGTACTCGGTCGCCTGACCGTACTCGACGTCGGGGCCCTCGTCGCCGGTCAGGGGCATGTAGACGTCCCACATCTGGAGGTCGTCGACCTCGAGCGCCTGCGCTTTGAGCTCGGTGTGGTGGTGGAGTTTGTCGAGGTTGTCGTGGACGGTGTCGACGAGCGTGTCGTAGACGTCGACGGGGACGTTGGGACCGTCGAGGGCGGCCTCGCGGGCCGTGTCGTAGTGTCGCGCCTGGGCGGTCTTGACGTCGGCTTTCACGCTGTTCTTGTAGGCCGAGGCGACCGTGTTACGAAGCGAGGACCACTCGTCGTAGTAGTGCTCGTAGACGCGCTGGCGAAAGTCCCGGTCGGGGCGTTTGAGCAGGTTGACGAAATTGCTCTGGGTGATCTCGACCGCCTCGCCGTTGGGGTCTTCGACGGTCGGAAACTCCATGTCCGCGTTCGAGAGCATGTTGTAGACTTCGCCCGTTGCCCCCGTGACCTCGCTCAGGTCCGCCAGCAGCTCCTCGACCTCCGCCGAGCGCGTGTGGGGTTTCATCCGCAACACGTCGTCGACGTAATGCTCGTAGGTCTCGAGTTCGGGTTCGGTGTCGACCAGTTCGTCGAACTCCTCGCGGCTCAGCTCCTGGAGTTCGGGTTCGATGAACGACGCCGCGGATTGGGCGTCGGCGGCGAGCGACTGCGCGCGGGCGGTCAGCGCCTGATACTGCTGGTCGGTCGTGTCCTCGTCGCGGCGCATCCGCGCGTAGGCGGCGACGGTCGACACCTCGCGCATGATCGCGTCGCGAAGCGCAAACACGTCCAGAAGGGTCGCCGCGTCGTCGGTCACCTGTCCCTCGTAGGCGGCGAGTTCGTCGACGCGCTCGGCGACGGCCTCGTAGGCTGCCTCCCAGTCGTCGTCGGTCGCGTAGATGCTCTCGAGGTCCCAGGTGTACTCCTCGTCGACCTCGGAGCGTTCGGGTACGGAACTCATACCACGGCGTTCGGAACGGAGGTGGTAAAGCGTGTCGGAGGGAGAAATCGCCCGAAACGGCGGCCGCTGGGGGGTCCCGCGGTCGTATCGTCCCGTGTATTGTGGCCCCGATACCTATCCTTTTCGAGTCCGAATCGGGCGGTATGGAACGCGGGGACGCGGACGAGAACGAACGCACGGACGGATTCGACGAGCGCGAGCGACGACTCGAGCAGGCGCTCGGACGCGCGTGGACGGACGATCGGCCGTGGCGGCTGCTGACGCGACTGACCGAACTCCCCCACCGGATGGGGGGATCGCCGACGGAGCGGCGGGCGGCCGAATTCGTCCGCGAGGCGTTCGCGGACGGCGGACTCGAGGACGTGCAGATACGCGAGTTCTCGATGCGGTACTGGGAGCGCGGCTCGACGGAGTTCGCCGTTGTCGGCGGCGAGACGACCGGCCCGAGCGGCACCGACGCGGCCGACGCGACGACGGGCGACTCGAGTCGCATCGACCGATCCTTCGAGGCGATCGCGCTGCCGTACGCGCCGGCCGGCGACGTCGAGGGCCCGCTGGTCGACGTGGGCCACGGAACGCCCGCGGAGATCGCCGAGGCCGACCTGCAAGGGGCGATCGCCGTCGCCTCGACCACGACGCCGCCGGGACAGCGGTTCGTCCACCGGATGGAGAAGTTCGGCCACGCGGTCGCCGCGGGGGCGCAGGTGTTCGTCTTCGCCAACCACGTTCCCGGCCAACTGCCGCCGACGGGCGCGCTGAAGTTCGACGCCGAGGCGGCCGTCCCGGGCGTCGGCGTCAGCGCCGAAACCCACGACTGGTTGACCGAGTACGCCGACCGCGGGGCGCGGGCTCGGGTCCGCGTCGACGCGACGACGGACGCCGGCTCGAGTCAGAACGTCCACGGCGTCGTCGGCCCCGAGACGGACGAGGAGCTGCTCGTCGTCGCCCACTACGACGCCCACGACATCACGGAGGGCGCCCTCGACAACGGCTGTGGCATCGCGACCGTCGCGGGCGCCGTCCCGATTCTTCGCGCGCTCGAGGACGACCTCGCGTGTCGCGTTCGGATCGCGGGCGTCGGCTGCGAGGAGATCGGTCTCCTGGGTGCGGAGGCCCTGGCCGAGGAACGCGACCTCGAGTCGATCCGCGCGGTGGTCAACGTCGACGGCGCGGGTCGGTTCCGGAACCTGACGGCGATGACCCACGGCTCGGAGCGACTCGCCGAGATAGCCGCAGACGTGACCGACGCGGCGGGCCAGCCGGTCGTCCACGAACCGGACCCGCACCCGTTCAGCGATCACTGGCCGTTCCTGCGGGCGGGCGTGCCGGCGCTGCAACTCCACAGCGAACCGCCGGAGGGCGGCGAGCGCGGCCGCGGCTGGGGCCACACGACGGCCGACACTCGCGACAAGGTCGACCCGCGCAACCTGCGCGAGCACGCCATGCTGACGGCGCTGCTAATTCGGGAGCTGACGCGGACCGACGTTCCGCGGATCGACGACGGTACCCTGCGCGAGCAGTTGCGAGATCAGGAGTACGAGCCGGGGATGCGCGCGGCCGAAATCTGGCCGGACAGCTGGGACTGAACGGACCGGGAGACGGAAGAACGGACGGGGAGTCGCTCGAGCCGGTCGGTTCGGCGATCAGAACGGCACGTCGTCGGAGATGTGGCGGTTCGTCCCCTCCGAGAGGCCGTCGAAGCCCGTACTGACTGCGACGGTGTCGATCGCCTCGACGTCCCGCGGGAGTCGCTGTTTGATCGCTTCCGTCGTCATCGAACTGACGCCGCAGCCGTCGCAGGCGCCGCTCAGCGTGATCGCGACGTGGCCCTCCTCCAGATCGACTTCGGTGATCGAGGAGTCGCCGCCGTGGGCCTGGATCTGCGGGAAGTTCCGCTGGAGGAACAGCGATACCTCCTCTCGGACCGCGTCTTCCTGCTCGTCGGTGGACTGGGCGGACTCGCTCATGTGCGGGACAAGGGAGTGGACGGATATATCTCTGTTCACCGCGGGGGCGCTACCCAAGGCGATCCCCTCGAGCGGTTACCCCCGCATCTCGGCGTCGACGGCGGTCCGCACGGCGCGAGCCACGCCGATCATCGCGACGTAGGTGCCGGCGAGGATCAACGCGAGTAACAAGAAGACCGCGATGCCGATCGCGCCGACGGTCGGTCCCGACAGCAGCGGCGAGAGGAGTCGGTAACCGAAGACGACGATCGAGACGCCCGCCGCGACGAAGATCGACGATCGCCAGTAGGCTCCGTACTCCTCGGGTGACAGTTCCATCGTCCGACGCATCGGTCGCGACCCTCAAAAGCGCTCCTCCCGGCGTCGGTGGTTCCCCGCGCTCGAGTGTGAACGAATCCCGTATCCCGTCGCTGCCGCCGCCAGCGAGACGACCGCTGGTTGACAGGAATACGACCGGTCGCGGAGGCAGTACGTTTTTTATGGTGTGACTGGCTACGGAAGGACGATGGCCCTTCGATGTTCGCTGCTCGGACACGACTACGGCGAGGCCGAAGTCGAACGCGAGCGCGAAGAACGGGGCAGCGAAGTCGTCGTGACCGTACAGGAGTACGAGGAGTGTGCCCGCTGTGGCGACCGCCACGTCATCAGCGAGAACACGGAAGTAACGAGTATCTCCGCCGAGACGGCCGCCGACTCCCTCCCCAACGACACCGGACTCGAGACCGAACCGCGCGACAGCGACGCTGTCGAGCCACCGACCGCCGACGGCGCCCCCGCCGCGACCGAGGTCGACTACGACGAGGGCGACGTCGGGACCGGCGTCGACACCGGCACCGACGCCGCGTTCGCCGACTCGGACGACGAAGCGACGGACGAGCCCGACATTCCGACCGACGAGAACGGCGACCCGATCACCGACGATGGCGAAATTCTCGAGGACGACGACGGCGACGAACCGGTCGATCGCGACCGCGACCACGGCGAGTGGCCCGACTCAGACGACGTCGGACCGCCGGTCGGCGCCGAGAACGAACCCGCCGGGTGGCCCGACTCCGAGTCCGGAGCCGACGTCGACGCCGGTGCGACTGGGAACGACGTCGACGACGCGGATACCGAGTTCGTCGACGCGGACAGCGACGCGGAGTTCATCGACGCCGACGACGGTGACGAGCCGGTCACCGACGATGCAGTCGTCCTCGAGGACGATTCCGGTGGGGCGCCCGAATCCGGGGCAGCCGCGGATGCCAGAGCCGGGACGGCGACGTCGATCGGCGCCGAGTCGGACCAGCACTCGACCGGTGCGGACCCACAGGCGACCGCCGAGAGCGACGACGCCGCGGGAACGGGAATCGAACGAGCCGGATCCGCCCCCGCGCCCGGCCAACACGACGGGCCGCGCGACGACACGCCCAGCGAGTTCTACTGTCCGCGCTGTGAGTTCGTCGCGACCGGCGACCGCGGCTCGCTTCGCGCCGGCGACATCTGTCCCGACTGCCGGAAAGGGTATCTCGGCAAACGAGAGCGTCGCTGAGACGGTCCGTCGCATCGACTTGGGGACGATCGCGACCGTTTTTCGGTTCGACGGTGAAGACCCACAGCGGTCAGTTCTCGAACACTCTCAACGCCGACCTCGAGCCGTCTGTCGGCTGCGTACGACGATGGCTATGAAAAGAGGTAAACACTCCCCCGTGTATCTCCAAGCCATGAAGGAGTACAAGATGCGCCGCGGTGAGTATCTCGAGGAGCGAATCCCTGATATGGAGTCGACGGTCGAAGACTACTTCGGCCCGATTACCGATACGGAGGAGTTCAAGGGAAGCGATCTCTTCGTCATCGGCGAGCCCGACAACCCCGTCTTCGAAAAGGTCGTCGTCGGGACCGTCGAGTACTCCGGCAAGAAGGACAAACTCGCCGTCGAGTTCTTCGAACGCGATCCGACCGAGCTCGGCCCCGACGAACTCGAGGCCGCCGCGGACGCCGTCGACGCGAAAAACGACTTCCTGCTCGAGGCGACGGGTCGAGACGCCAAGGCCCGCCGCGATTCGTTGAAACGCTCCGTCGAAGACGATCCGGACCACGACTTCTAACGCATTCGCGTCGCACCGTTTCGTCGATATCCGCTCGGCAGCGACCAGCTCGCGTCTGTTTTCGACTCGAGAGCGGCGCCATCGTCTCGCGTCCCGCTCGAGTCCGTCTCACCGCGATCCCACTTCGAGTGCGATCGACGACGGCAACGCGACGAGCGACCGCAACGCCGGCGTGACGCCGGTGGTGCCGTCACTCGCGTTCGTCGCGGTGTTCGTGGACGGACATCAGTCCGGCGCCCGAACTTCGGGAAACGATGTCGGCGATATCGCCGACTTCGACCTCGTTGAAGTCGTCGCGGAGGAACGTCGTAATGTCGCAGTCGCCGCCCCCGTTCGGCTCGCAGACTCGAATTCGGTAGCCGACGATTTCGTGGTTGGCGTCCAGCCGATCGTGGAGTTCCTCGGAGATACTAAGCGGCTCGTCCGGATCGAGGTACTCCTCGAGGTCCCGATGGTACTCCTCGGTGATCGATCCGCTGTCGGGATCGTACCGTCGGACCGCCGCTTCGAACGGTTCGCCGTCCCACGGATGGATCCGGACGGCCTTCTCGACGACCTTGACGCGGTCGGCGAACCCGAGCCGATTCGCACACCCCGCTATCAGAACCGATAGCGTCGCGCCGAGGAACGCGCGTCGTTTCACTACACGAGCATTACGTGGACGATACACCTGTACTTTTTCCCGCCGGCAGTTTCGTCAGCGATTAACAGATCGGTTTTCGGGAGAGTCCAGCCTGAACGCATATATTGTCATGAATTAGATATTAGACTGTTGGCAGTGTTTTTCGTGCTATGGGGAAGCATATCAATCGACGGCGCGTCATCGCGATCGCTGGGAGCGCTGGAGTCGTCTCGGTTGCAGGCTGTATCGGCGAGGACGCCGAGGAAGGACCCGACGAAGAAGACAACGGTGACCTCGAGGAGGCCGAACCCGAAGAAGGGGGCGAGGTGCTTGCCCTCCACGCCGGCGGAACCGAGGGAACGTACTATCCGTTGGGCGGCGACATGAAGTCCATCGTCGAGGCGCACACGCCCCACGGGATTCAGGTGCAGTCGACGGGCGCAAGCGTCGAGAACGCCGCCAGCCTCGGGCGGGAAGAGGCGGAACTCGCGTTGATCCAGAACGACATCGCCTACTTCGCCCACAACGGGGTCGAACTCGAGGAGTTCGAGGACCAGCCACAGGAGAACATCCGCGGGATCGCCTCGCTCTACCCGGAGACGATCCACATGGTCACGCAGGAAGACTCCGACATCGAGTCCGTCGAGGACCTCGAGGGCGCCTCGGTCAACACCGGCGACCTGGGAAGCGGCACGCAGGTCAACGCCCTGCAGATCCTCGAGTCCGCGGGGATCGACGACTTCAGCGAATCGAACACCGACTTCGGGACGGCGGCAGACCAGATCGCCGACGGCGACGTCGACGCCGCCATCACCGTCGGCGGCTACCCGCTCGGCGCCATCGAGGACCTCGCGACGACCCAGGACATCTCCTTCGTCGAAGTCGACGGCGACGTCCGCGAGCAGTTGCTCGAGGACGCGGAGTGGCTGGCCGAGGACACCATCCCCGGGGGGACCTACGACGGGGTCGAAGACGACGTCGAGACGATCTCGGTGCAGGCGATGCTCGCGACCTACGAGGCGATGGACGAGGCCGTCATCGAGGAGGTCACGGCGGCCATGTTCGACAACGTCGACGACTTCACGACCCAGTCCGAGTACATCGACCTCGAGACCGCACAGGAGGCGATGCCGATCGACCTCCACGCTGGCGCGCAGGCGTACTTCGACGACGTCGACGAGGCGGAGCCCGACGAGGACGAAGACGAGGACGCCGAAAACGGCGACGAGGACGACGAAGACATGGAGAACGGCGACGAGGACGCCGAAAACGGCGAAGACGAGGAGAACGGCGACGCGGACGACGAATAGCGCGATCCGACTCGAGCGACCGGAGCCACCGGTCGCGCCACTCCGCACCGACCGCTGATTCACCACCGTGGTATCACTCACCAGACGCCGACTCGTCGCCTCCGCCTTCGCGGCGTTCGGAGCGACCGCCGTCGCGGCCACGGCCGCGAGAAGCGACGAGCTGCTGGTCGTCGCGGACGCCGAGACGGGCGAACGCCTGCTCGAGGTTCCCGTCGAGCAGGGCCAGGAGGTGACGCTCGCCTACACGCACAGCGTCGAGCGAACGCCGGTCGAGGACGTCTACGTCGTCGACGGGGACGAACTCCGGGCCGATCGGTCGGTGTTTCGCTCCTTCGGGGCCGGCCTCCCCGTCGACGATATCGAGCGAACGGACGACGGCTACGTCGCCGACGGCGACGGATCGTACGACGAACTGTCCGTTTCGCCGGGCGATATCGCCGGTCATGAACTCGTCGTCGGCGACGACCGCTACGACCTCGTCGCCGCCGCCGACGGTCGGGTCGTGCTGTTCGTGACCGATCGGTCCGCGACGGCGGGACTCGAGCGCGTCGCCGGCCCGCCGAGAGACACCACGGAGCGAACCACTAGAACCGACTGACGCGAGCTATGAGCACCGATACCGACGACGCGGACGAACTCACCGAGGACGAGCAACAGGAGCTCATGGAGGAGGTCCAGCGCCGCCGCACCCACCGCGGACTGGCGGTCGCGATCGTCGCCGCGATCGCCATCGCCTTCTCGGCGTTCCAGATCTGGATCGCCGCCCGCGGGCGCACCTTCGGCGCGACGCTGCCGGTCGTCGGCGAGTTCGAACTCGTCGCGCTCCAGCAGCTACAGGTCAACGCGATCCACGTGGCGTTCGCGCTGGTGCTGGCGTTCTTGCTCTTCCCGACGAGTCGCGGCGACGGCTTCGTCGCTCGGCGACTCGGTCGAATCGAACCGGCCGTCAGGAGCCGACTCGGCGACGAACACCCCCTCACTCGAGCGACCGCGATCGTCGCCCGCGGCTTCCGGTGGGCGTTCCTCGATCCCGATATGAACCGGATCGCGCCGGTCGACGTCCTCCTGGCCGTTCTCGCGACGATGCCGGCGTACTACATCGCGACCAACTTCGAGGAGATCCGCCAGATCTCGGTCCAACGGTTCGAGGGGACGCAGGCGCTCCACGACGTCTTCCCGCTGCTCGAACCGCTCGTCGTCGGCCTCGCCGCGGTCGGCGTGCCGATCGACGAGGCCTCCGCGGCGTTCGTTCTGGGCGTCATGGGAATGCTGTTGGTCCTCGAGGCGACCCGCCGGTCGCTCGGCTTGCTCCTCGCCTCGCTGGTCGGGCTGTTCATCGTCTACGCCCGCTGGGGCTACCACATCCCCCGCGACTCGACGATCGGCGCGCTGGCCATCCAGCCCGATACGTGGGACAACATCGTCTACAACCTCTGGTACACCGTCGAGGCGGGCGTCCACAGCCAGCCGGTCTCCGTCAGCGTCCGCTTTATCTTCATCTTCATCCTCTTCGGCGCGTTCCTCGAGATGAGCGGCGCGGGCAGGTGGTTCATCGACCTCGCCTACTCGGCGACCGGCACCCGCGAGGGCGGTCCGGCGAAGGCGAGCGTCGTCTCGAGTGGCTTCATGGGCATGCTCAGCGGCTCCTCGATCGCCAACACGGTGACGACGGGCGCGTTCACGATCCCGCTGATGAAGCGGTCGGGCTACTCCCCGGAGTTCTCGGGGGCCGTCGAGTCCTCGTCGTCCTCGGGCGGCCAGATGCTGCCGCCCGTGATGGGCGCCGCGGCGTTCCTCATCGTCGAGTTCACTGGGACGCCGTACGCCGACGTGATCATCGCCGCCACGCTGCCCGCCATCGCCTTCTTCTTCGGCATGTGGGTGATGGTCCACTTCGAGGCCGTCCGGGGCGGCATCGGCGGGCTCTCGCGAACGCAACTGCCGAGCATTCCGGCCGCGCTGCGACGGGGCTGGTTCTACCTGATTCCGGTCGTCTTGTTGCTGTACTACCTGGTCGTCGCCCGGCTCTCGATCAACCGCGCCGGCTGGCTGACGATCGTCGCGGTGATCGCCCTGCTCGCGGTCATCGCTGCCTACGACGAGCGGACCCGACTCCCGCTGTTCGCCACGATCGCCGCCGTTGCGATCCTCCAGGCCTGGTCGTACGCGACCGTCGGCGGCGGACTCGCCGACGCGATACGGGCGTTCGCCGGCCTCGAGGCGGCCGGAACCGGGCTGGCGCCGAGCGCCGCCGTGTCGGCCACACTCGGCGACCTCGCGCTGATCGCCACGCTCGTCAGCGTCGCCTTCATCCTCCTGCGTCCGCGGGCCGAGGCGCCGCTGCTCGAGTTCGACCCCGCGGTCGACGAGGCGGCCGACCGGAGCGCCGACGCGATCGGTCGCCCCTCGCTGTCGAAAAACCGGGCCTACCGGTTCGGCGCGTTCGTCTTGCGATCGATGGACGCCGGGGCCCGCACCGCGACGACGGTCGTCGTCGCCGTCGCCGCCGCCGGCGTCGTCCCGGGCGTCATCAGCGTCACCGGCCTCGGCCCGAACCTGGCCGCGCTCATCAGCGACGTCAGCGGCGAGTCGATGCTGGTCCTGTTGACGCTGACCGGCGTCGCCTCGATCATCTTCGGGATGGGG
This sequence comes from Natronolimnohabitans innermongolicus JCM 12255, assembly GCF_000337215.1. Lineage (GTDB taxonomy): Archaea > Halobacteriota > Halobacteria > Halobacteriales > Natrialbaceae > Natronolimnohabitans > Natronolimnohabitans innermongolicus. Next base: position 90,929 of record NZ_AOHZ01000061.1, read on the forward strand.
ATGCCGACGACGGCGATGTACATCATCCTGATCGCGATGCTCGAGGCCCCGCTCGTCGAGGCCGGCGTCATGGTGCTGGCCGCTCACCTGTTCGTCCTCTACTGGGGGCTGATGGCCGACGTCACGCCGCCGGTCGCCGTCGCCGCCTTCGCCGGGGCCGGCGTCGCGAAGGCCGACGAGATGAAGACCGCGGTGATCGCGTTTACCCTCTCGCTGAACAAGGTCCTCGTGCCGTTCGCGTTCGTCTTCTCGCCGGGCATCCTGTTGTTCCGGCAGGTCGACGGCGAGTGGTCGCTGATCGGCTGGGCCGACGTCGCGGACCTCGGGTACTTCGTCCCCGACGTGGTGATCCCCGTCGTCGGTATGTTCCTCGGAGTGTACGCGCTGGGCGTGACCATCATCGGTTACCAGTACGCGCGCGTCGGTCAGGTGCGCCGGGCGCTGTACTCGGTGGCCTCGATCTTTCTGATGGTTCCCGAGGTCCCCCTCCTCGTAGTCGAGGCGGTCCTCGCGCTCTTCGGAATCCCCTCCGCGCTGACCGTCTTCCAGGTCACCTTCCCGCTGCGGCTCGTCGGGCTGGCGATGCTCGTCGGCCTCTCCTACGAAAATCGGACGAGAGCTCCCGAAGACGTCGACGAACGCGACGATCCCGACGAACCCGCCGCGGCGACACCCGGCGACGTCTGAGCCGGACGGCGCCTCGAGATCACAGCGAGCGACTCGCCTCGTCGATCTCGGTCCGAACCGCCGCGCTTCGAAACGGCTATTGGGATCACGTCGAATCGCTCACACACGATGGATCTCACCGCGTTCCTCCTCGCGACGCTGGTCGCCCACATCGGGCTCGCGATCTTCGTCACCGCCCATGCCGCGCTCACCGGCGAAGACGCGGGCAACTGGCCCTACATCACGCTCGCGCTCGGACTGGCCGGCGTCGCCGGCTACTTCTTCTACGACGAGTGGCAGTAGCGCGGTGTCGTCGTCAGGCGGTCGAGAAGTGAAAACGGCCTCCACGACTGAAAACAGCCTCCGTATCGAACCTACCGAGCCGATCGACCGTCCCAACCGAACCGAGCCGCCGGGAACCGCGATCAGGCCAGGAAGACGTGTCGCGGCCGGTCCTCGAGGACGTCGCGACCGAACTCGACGGCCTCGGAGAAGGCGTCGCTGCGGAAAAACTGCATGGCGTCCTCGCGGGAGTCCCAGCGGCTGGCGATGAACATGTCGTTTTCGTCTTCGCGGTTGATCAGCAGGTCCGTCTTCCGGTGGCCGTCCATGTCGGCCAGCAGGGCGCCGGCGTCGTCGAAGGTGTCCGTAAAGTCCTCGCGGTGGTCGGGCTTGACGGTGTAGAACATCCCCATCGTGCCCCAGGAGTCGTCGTCATCGTCGCCGGCCTGGCGGACGACGTCCGGTAGATCCGCGAGGAAGCCCGCGGCCGTGTTGGCGGCGCGTTCGGTCTCCCAGAGGCTGACGACCGCGGCCTCGCTGTCGTCGTCTCGCGGTCCGTAGACGGCCGTCTTCACGTGCGTATCGTAGTGGTCGAAGTTCTGGCGCAGGCCGTCGACTTCCTCGAACAGTTCGTCGGTGTCGGCCGCCGAGTAGAGGACGACCGCGTGAACGTCCTCGCCGTGTGGCTGGCCGGCGTAGACGTCCATGTCGGCGAGTTCGCTGCGGATGTCCGTCTCGTCGTCGCCGTCATCGCCGTGCGGACCGCCGGAGCCGTGGTGGCCGCCGCCGCTCGAGTCCCCGCCGTGGGGATGCCCGCCGCTTTCACCGCTCGCGTGGGGATGCCCACCGGAGCCACCCTCCTGTGGCACGGGCTCGCCGTCGAGATACGCGCCGAGGTTCTCGGGCGGGAACCGCCGCGCCGAGAGGAACCGACCGAACTCGGCGAAGCGCGAACTCGAGGGGTCGAAGCGCATCTCGTAGAGCAGTTCCTTGACGTCGGTCGGATCGTCGCCGAAGAGGGTGATCCCCCACTCGAAGTCGTCGAGTCCGAGGCTGCCGGAGATGATCTGGGTAACCCGACCGGCGTAGCCCTTGCCGATCTCGCCGTGGTTGGCGAGGTAGTCGGCGCGCTCGTCGAAGGGCAGTTCGTACCAGTTGTGGTCGGGACCGCGCCGTTTGCTCATCGGGTAGAAGCTCAGGAAGTCGGCGTCCGGAATGTCCGGCTTGAGCCGCGACTCGATGTAGCGTTTCATCCCGGCGTCTTCCATCTCCGCGTCGTCGTCGAAAAAGTCCTGAGACATGTAGCCCGACACCTCGGTGACGGAGAGGTAGGAGTCGGCGCGCTCGGTGAACTCCGCGAGCGCGGTCCCCTCGAACCGCCGCTCGAGCGTGTCGAGGTGCTCGAGGGTCGGCCGCAGGTGCAAGAACAGGAGGTCCGCCTTGTGGCCGAGAACGGAGTACGTTGCCGACCCGCCCTCGTCGGCGTCGGCGACGCTCTCGGCGGCGGTCAGGTAGTCGATGCCCTCCTCGATTGCCCGCTCGCGACGCCGCTGTGGCGCGTCGCGCCAGGCGTCCCAGTCGATCGACCGGAAGTCGTGCAGGACGTACCAGCCCTCTTCGGTCTGTGGCGGCTGCCGTCGTTCCATGTGCGCGGGTTGGGACGGCGACGCTAAGAAGGACAGGGTTTCGATCCGCGATCGAATGACCGTCCAGTCACAGTCGTGTCCGCGTCCGCGTCCATCGGCGGAGCGACCCGACCGACGCCGGGGCTCGAGGCGCGGCCGAAGCCAGCCGAAACCCTTTACGTCCGCCCGATCAAGTGACGGCTCACATGCGGAAAAGCGGGCCGCCGAAGGGGCTTATCGCCTACCTCGTCCTCGAGTTGCTCGAGGAAAAGCCCCGATACGGCTACGAGATCTTAAAGGAGATCGGAGCGTTAAGCGGCGGTCACTGGGAGCCTTCCTACGGCTCCGTCTACCCTATTCTCTACAAGTTCGAAGAGGAGGGCTGGGCCGAACGGATCGAGCGAGAGGACGAGCCCGACCGGAAGTACTTCGAACTCACCGACGCGGGTCGGGAGGAACTCGCCGACCGCCGCGAGAGCTGCACCGAGAAGGCGCGCGACTTTGCTGACGTCATTCTCGGCTACTTCCACGTCTACGCGGCGTTCTCGACGGACGAGCGCTTCGACATTCCCGACCACGACGGCGAGTGGCAGTTCGACGAGGCGTTCAGCGAGTGGATCGTCGAACAGGTCGCCCGCCACCACGAGCGGTACTTCGAGACGACGTTCGAGCGACTCGAGGCGACGCCCGAGGAGTTCGACGCCCGCCACGGGATCGGCCGTGCGAGCGGAACGGACGACGCACGCGACCGAGAAGGAGAGCGAGATCAGGAGCGAGAAGACAGTGCGGCCGAATCCTAAACTGCGCCGGTCGGAGCGTTGGTCAGACGACGAACGGCATGATCAACACGACGAGGAAGCTGACGAGCATCGCCAGTCCCACGGTGGTCGTCACCGTCCGAACGTGGCCCCGCGTCGTCTCGAATGGGAGGCGGGAGACGACCGCCTCGGTGCTCGTGCGCAAGATATGGCCGCCGTCTAGCGGGAACGCCGGAATGCAGTTGAACAGCCCGAGCTGGACGTTGATCCAGCCGGTCCAGAACAGGATGTTCGCGGCGAAAAAGACCGTGCTGTCGCCGAGCATCGCCAGCGTTCCCTGCACCTCGTAGAAGTTCTGTACGCCGCCGGTAAAGCCGGCGAAGTTGAACGGCAACGCCCCGACGACGCCGATCACCGGAAGCGCGATCGCCAGCGCGGTCTTTCCGATGAACGAGTCGGCCAGCGCGCCGAAGCCGCTGTCGCCGTCGCCGCCGAGTATCGCCAGGTACTGCTCTGCGGGGTACAGCTGCACGCCGAGGTCGGCGACCTCGAAGCCGGACGTCCCCGGATTGATGAGCACGCCGAGGAAGCCGGTATCGTCCCGCGGATGCTCGTCGAGCGTCACGTCGTACTCCTGGCGGTCGTCGTCGTCGCCGACGTAGCCCGCGACGGTGACCGTCTGGTCGGGTTCGGTCTCGCCGAGCACCGACTCGAGGTCGGCCGACGACTGGACGCGCTCGCCGTCGAGTTCGGTGATGACGAACGGATCGTCGAGCGACCCGGTCGCCGCCTCGAGCGGTCCGTCCTCGGAGACGTCGGCGGCGGCTCCGATCGGCACCTCGCGTTCGTCCGTCTCGCCGTTGACGTCGACCGTCAGCGTGACGCGTTCGGCGTCGCCGACGGCGTTCTGAAAGCCGTCCTCGCTGGCGATCCGCTCGCCGTCGACGGCGGTGATCGTGTCCCCGGCCGCCAGGTCGCCGGGACCGTCTTCGATCGCCGCGGTGACCAACAGCGACCGATCGACGGTGGTGGTCTCTTCCTCGTTGAGTTCGATCTCGACGGTGTCACCGGATGCGGCCTCGAGGGCCGCGTCGAGTTCGTCGTTCGTTTCGATCGGCTCGCCGTCGACGGCGGTGATGCGATCGTTGGGTTCGATTCCGGCGGTCTCGGCCGACGAGTCGGGAGCGACGCCGCCGACGGCGGCGCCCGAGGCGACGGCGACCGAGCCGGCTATCGGACCGAACAGCAGGGCGAAGACGATGATCGTGATTGCGAAGTTGTTCGTCACGCCCGCGGCGAACATCCGCGTCTGCCCGCCCCGGGAGGCTTCCTTGCTCCCCTCCTGATCGGGTTCGACGAACGCGCCGATGGGGATCACCGCGAGCATCGCGACGCCCATCGATCTGATTTCGATATCCTCGACGCGACAGAGGAGTCCGTGTCCGCCCTCGTGGACGACCAGGCCGACGATCAGGCCGGCGACGATACCGGGCGTCGCCGACAGCGGGAGGAAGTCGTTGACGCCGGGAAACGGAACGACGTTTCGGGGCTGCTGGACGCCGCCCGTCGGCTGTGGCGACGTGAGCACGGAGATGCCCGCGAGGAGGAGGACGACGAACATCGTCGCCATCACGACGACGGCGATGCCGACGCCGACGTTCGCCCACGCACGCCAGAAGCGTTTGGGGCCCGACAGCCAGTCGAGAAAGTCCCGTCCGCGGGTGGTGTGGAAGGTCAAAATCGGTCCCTGCGTGCCGACGTAGGAGGGGAGGAGATCGGCGTTCCGGAGCGCGATGATCGCGACCCAGTAGGCCAGCAACCCGATGACGACCCACGTCAGCGTCTCCGAACCGTAGAGTTCGGGGACCGAGACGACAGCCGGGAAACCGTAATCCATTGCTCCTATCTCCGGGAGGGGCTCTCAAATGGCTTTTGTCTGTCTCGCTCACCTGATCGGTGACCGGCCGCGAGGTCAGTAACGGCGATACCGCCCTCGGCCCTGCCGTCAGCGCTCGCGTCGCAACCGCGTGACGACGAACTCGCGGTCGACCTTCGCGAGGAACGGACCGAGCTTCGGTCCCTGCTCCTCGTCGAAGAACAGGCGGTAGCCGGCGCCGAAGAAGTCGCCGACGTCGACGTCGTGACGCCTGGCGGTCTCGTAGATCTCGCCCTGCAGTTCCTCGGGATCGATCTCGTCGCTCGACTCGACGAAGTCGGCGAGTTCCTCGAGTGCGTCCTCGGTGGCCGCGTCGAAGTCGTGGGCGGGAATCTCGGTGCGCTTGAGTTCGTAGTCGAACTCGTTTTCGGTCCGTCGCGCCCAGTTGCGGGCCTGTTCGACGCGCGCCAGCGCCCCCTCGACGGCCCACTCGGGGGCGTCGTCCGGAACGTGTCCTTCGCGTCGAGCGATCTCCTCGCGGAGGTCGGGATCGTCGGTCATGCCGAGGACCGCGGCGAAGGTGTACGGAAGCCGGATGCGCTCTTCGCGCGGTTCCTCGACGAGCAGCGGGTAGACTCGTTCGGCGAACGCCTCCTCGTCTTCGTCGGCCTCGATCTCGTCGAAGTAGATCGCCTCGAGGCGGTCGAACTCGTCGACCAGTTGGTCGAGGCGCTCGATGCTGAAGTCCCGCGCCTTCGAGGGGTCCTTCGCGAAGAAGTACCGCAGGACCTCGGGCTCTAACAGCTCGAGGACGTCCGAGACGAGGATGACGTTCCCCGCCGACGAGGAGAAGGGCTCGCCCTCGAGGGTGAACCACTCGTAGACCAGCGGAACGGGCGGCTCGATCTCGAGGACGTTGCGCGCGACGTCGTCGCCGCTCGGCCAGGAGCCCTCGGCGTGGTCCTTGCCGAAGGGCTCGAAGTCGACGCCCAGCACCTGCCACTGGGCGGGCCACTCGAAGCGCCAGGGGAGTTTCCCCTCGCGCAGGGTGGCGGTCCCCTCGTGGCCGCAGCCGTCGATCGTCTGGTCGCCGGCGTCCATGTCCGTACAGCGGTAGTCGACGGTCGCCGGCTCGCTCTCTAGATCCACGCTCGTCACGGTCTCCGTGATCTTGCCACACTCCTCGCAGATCGGGTTGAACGGGACGTAGTCGCCGTCGGCGTCGACCGTGTCCTGGTACTCGGAGAGCACTTCGCGTGCGCGCTCTCGGTTTTCGAGGACGTACTTCGTCACGTCCTCGAACGCGCCGCGCTCGTAGAGGTCGGTGTTCGAGACGAGGTCGATCGGGACGTCGACGGCGTCGGCGCTGTCCGCGATGATCGTCGAGAAGTGATCGCCATAAGAGTCACAGCAGCCGAAGGGATCCGGAATGTCAGTGTACGGGGCGCCGAGGTTGCGTCCGAGTGCGCCCGCGTCGACCTCGCCTAAGTCGACGAGGTTCCCATCTAAGTCACAGAGCGTCCGCGGGAGTCCGCGCAGCGGGTCGCGGTCGTCGGTGGTGAACACCTGCCGGACCTCGTGACCCCGCTCGCGCAGCACCTCGGCGACGTAGTAGCCGCGCATGATCTCGTTGACGTTGCCCAGGTGGGGGACGCCCGACGGCGAGATACCGCCCTTGACGACGATCGGTTCGTCGCCCCCCCGCTCGGCCACGCGCTCCTCGACGCGGTCCGCGACGGTATCCGCCCAGAACGCGTGTCGCTCGTCGTCGACCTCGTGCTGGAGCGTGTACGGGCTGCTCTCGTCGCTCATTGCTCGTCAGCGGCCCAGTAGGTCGGTTCCTCGCCCGCCCCCTCGGGGATCACGTCGGTCCCCTCGTGGTCGCCGTGGCGGACGGCGCGAGCGATCCGGTCCGGATCGGTGCCGTCGAGAACGATCGTCCGCATTCCCGAGCGCTGGATGATCTTCGCCGCCAGCAGGTCGACCGGGGCCGAGGCGCCGGCGTTCATCTCGAGGCCGGCGATGGCGTCGACCAGATCGGTCGCGGAGAGTTCGTCGTACTTGGTCGCATCGTCAGTTTCGTTCGGGTCGGCGCTGTAGACGCCGGGAACGCTCGTCGCGTAGACGAGCAGGTCGGCGTCGATGTACTCCGCGAGCGCGGCGCCGACGGCGTCCGTGGTCTGGGCCGGCGCGACGCCGCCCATGACACAGATGTCGTCGCGGCGCAGCGACTCGCTTGCTTTCTCGTAATCTCGGGCCGGCGCGGTGACCGACTCCTCGCCGAGCGCGGCGATGAGCAGCCGTGCGTTCAGTCGCGTGACGTCGATCCCCAGCTGATCGAGTTCGATCTCGTTTGCCCCCAGATCGCGCGCGGCGCCGATGTACTCGCGAGCGACGCCGCCGCCCCCGACGACGGCACCGATACGACAGCCGTCCGCGGCGAGGTCTTCGACGACGGCCGCGTGCTCTGCCACCCGATCCGCACCCGGCTCGGGGACGAGTACGCTTCCGCCGATAGAAACGACCACTTTCATGCTACAGCGGTCTAACCGGGTTGCTATCTTAAGGGTTGCCAACTCCGGGCCAGCGCGCCTGTTTCCCACCAGCACGCGAACAGTTCCCGAGGCGCCGACCGCGCCGACCGACGGGCCCGAGTCACGACTCGAGGGGCACCACCAGCGCCTCGCCGTCGCGCTCGAACGTCGTTCCGAACGGCTCGGACAGGGCACGCATCCGTCGCCGAGACCACGCGGCCGCGTCCGGACTCGCCTCGTGGACCGCACAGCCGTCGATCTCGGTCGGCTCGAGCCGGAGGTCCTCGAGCGTTCCGTCCGAAGCCACGGCCAGCACGAACAGGAAGCTCCGATCGTTTCGCAGGTCGTCGTCGACCGCGTAGTCGTCGACGAAATCGCCCGCGTCGTAGAGTATCGGCGCCCCTTCGTCGACCTCGATCCCCTGGAACACGTGGGCGCTGTGGCCGTGGATCACGTCGACGCCCGCCTCGACCAGCCAGCGGCCGAACGCTCGGAACGACTCGGGCGGCTCCGTCACCATGTTCGGTCCCCAGTGCAGCGAGGCGACCAGCAGGTCGGGATCGGTCTCCCGGGCGCGCTCGAGCGCCTCGCGAACCCGCTCTCGGGTTTCCTCGTTCTCGCGGTCGATCTCGATCCAGGCGGTCCCCGGCGACGTCGCGTCGGCCGCGTACTCGGGCGTGTTGTCGGTGAACGAACACACGGCTACCTCGAGGCCGTGGGCGTCGCCGCCATCTCCGCCGCCGACCGTCACCACCGCCGGCTCGAGCGCTTCGTCGATCGTCTCGCCCGCGCCGCTCCGTTCGATACCGGCCGTGTCCAGGTGCTCGAGCGTGTCCCGCAGCGCCGCTTCTTCGTAGTCGAGCACGTGGTTGTTCGCGAGCGCACAGCCGTCCACGCCGGCGGCCTCGAGCGCGGGCACCGCCCAGTCCGGGTTCGCTCGGAAGTGAAAGGGGCGACGGGTTCGGCGCCACTTCTTCCCGCGCGTCGAGAGCGCACACTCGAGGTTGATCACGAGCGCGTCGAGTTCCCGCAGGCGCTCGAGGACGGTTCCCCAGACTGCGTCGACTGACCGACTTCGCTGGCGGTCGTCGACCAGCCGCCCGAGCATCACGTCGCCCGTGAAGCCGATTCGAAGGGCCATACGGAACGTATGCGGGCCATGGTGAAAATGCCGACACCGCTCGCCCCGAACATCAGCAATCGACGCTGGTCGGCTTTCGTTCCCCGAACGAGGCCGACCGAGGCACGCAGCGACTCGGGAACTCGTCTTCCGCCGTTCGATAGTTGACCGCCCTTTCGTTCCCGGGCGGGACTGAAAGGGGCCACGAACGCCGGTCCCAACCGGCGTTCGTGGGGGGTTTCGTCGACAGCTACAAACCCCGACGCCGCCATGTGACAGGTATGTACGTACTCGGTATCTGCGACCGCGGGGCCGACCGCGACGCCGTCAAGCGCGCGGTCGATCGAACGGTCGACTGTCTCGAGCGACGCGGCCGCGTCGGCGTCGTCAGCTACGACGCGACGATCGCCGACGGCCAGGCCATCCACGAGTCGAACGTCGTCGGCGGCGACGTCAGCTACGAACTGGGCGCCGACGGCGACTGGGCGGCGTCGGGAACGGGGCTGAACGTCGCCAACGCGCTGGATCGGCTGGCCGTCGAGTGCGAGTACGCGGTCGTCACCGGCATCTCAGACCTCCGCTATCCAACGGTTCTCATCGGCGACCGGGCGAGCGACCACTCCGACGACGACGTGCTCGCCGCCGTCGACGCACCCGGCGACCTCGACGTCGACGCCGTCGCCGACGCGCTCGAGGAAACCGAGCCACACCGAACCCTCGAGTCGCTGGTCGCTCGCGTCAAGCGCTCGCCGAACGCCGACCGCTCGGGAGCCATCGCGACCTTCACGGGACGCGTCCGCGCGAAAGACGACCCCGACGACGCGCGAACGGAGTACCTCGAGTTCGAGAAGTACGAGGGCGTCGCCGACGAGCGAATGGCGGCCCTCGAGGCCGACCTCGAGGAACGTGAGGGCGTCCTCGAGGTGGAACTCCACCACCGAACCGGCGTCGTGAGAGACGGCGAGGACATCGTGTTCGTCGTCGTCCTCGCGGGCCACCGCACCGAGGCGTTTCGGACCGTCGAAGACGGGATCAACCGCCTGAAAGACGAAGTTCCGCTGTTCAAGAAGGAGGTTACCGTCGACGACGAGTTCTGGGTCCACGAGCGCACGTGAGCGTGTCGGCGACGGCGCGCTCGAGTTTCGAACATATTATATTCCATGACCTATCGATTCAAAATACTCCACTGGACGGATCCCACGACAGTCTATTGCCGATGGTAGTCCAATCGGAGATAATGAATTAGCTCCGGCTATAAAACGTCTCGAGCGATTTTAGCAACTAGTGAACGATATCGAAACTGAGAATAAAACGTCCATTACCCCCCAGATCCCTGAACACAAACGAACTCCCACTAACCATCCTCCCTTTATAACATATCCCCGCCACAAGCGGCAGATGTCGATGAGCACGACAGCCCAACCCTCCACGGAACACAAAGAACAACGCCTGAAAGCCTACCTCCGCGAACGCGCAGAAGACGGAGAGCTGTACTTCAAAGGCAAGTTCATCGCGGACGACGTCGGCATGTCGCCCAAAGAGATCGGCGCGCTGATGGTCAAACTCTCGGAGTCGGCGACCGACCTCGAGGTCGAGAAGTGGTCGTACACGAGCGCGACGACCTGGCGCGTCGAGCCGGCGTGATCGCTGTCGTGTTTCGGCGCGAACGATCACCACGGTCACACGCCATCCAACACACACGCACACACTGACCGTACCCTGAACGCACGCTGAACCGTTGACGCGACGGATCTCCGATCCGTCCGACGACAGGCACGCCGGACTCCAGTGGGTCCGCGTCGCCCCCAATTGGTCCCTTCCTTCCGCGATGGGCCGACTGCGGTGTCGGCCCCGCAACTTCGTCCGAGTAGTCGCGACCTCGACGACAGCCGATTTATACTGCGGGGCCCTGACTCACCGATGATGGAGGACCCCGAATCGGCCGGAGTCGGGACGTCGCAGTCGACGGAGCCGGGATTCCGGGACGGACCGCCGCTCGAGCGCATCGAGTCGGTCTTTCGAGTCTACGAACGACGGACTGACGGCGAGCAATTGCTCTACTACGGCGACCCGCTGGTCCACCCCGAACGGGCGATTCAGGAGCTGTGGCCCGTGTTCCGCGAAAACGGCTACGAAGCGCGGCTGACGAGACGCCACGGCGAGATCGTCCTCGTCGCCGAACCGGTCAGTATCGGCGTCGACGGGATCCCGTGGACGAACGTCTTCCTGTTGCTGGCGACGGTCGTTTCGACGATGTTCGCCGGGGCGCTGTGGTACCAGATTGACCCCTTTGCGAACCCGACCGACGTCTGGCGCGCCTGGCCGTTCACCGTCGCGGTGCTCGGCGTTCTCGGCGTCCACGAGTTGGGACACTACGTTATGAGTCGCTACCATCAGGTCGACGCCTCGCTGCCGTACTTCATTCCCTTCCCGACGATCATCGGAACGATGGGCGCCGTGATCAAGCTCAAGGGACAGATGCCGAACCGGAAGGCGCTGTTCGACATCGGCGTCGCCGGACCGCTGGCCGGGCTCGTCGCCACGGTCGCGGTCACCGTCATCGGGCTACACCTACCGCCGACGACGGTTCCGGAGGCGGTCGCACAGGAGGGCGAGGGCGCGATTCAACTCGGCATCCCGCCGATGCTCGAGTTGATCGCGGCGGCGACCGATCAGCCGCTGTACCTGGACGATCCGACGACGAACGTCAACCCCGTCGTCGTCGGGGCCTGGGTCGGGATGTTCATCACGTTCCTCAACCTGATCCCCGTCGGACAGCTCGACGGCGGGCACATCCTCCGGGCGATGGCCGGCGAGTACCACGCGACGATCAGTTCGCTCGTCCCGGGCGTCCTGTTCGTCCTCGCCGGCTACCTCTACTACGTGGCCGACTACGGCCTGCAGACCGTCTTCATCTGGGTCTTCTGGGGGTTCCTGACGGCCGTTTTCGCCGCCGCGGGAGCCGCGCGGCCGATCACGGACGAACAACTCGATCCCGGTCGGTACGCCGTTGGCCTGCTCACGTTCGGACTCGGCGCGCTCTGTTTCATGCCCGTGCCGTTGCAGGTGGTCTAAGTCTAAGCGCTCGCCGCCGATCGTGCCCCGGGCTACGCGGTGCCCTTACTCTCCGTGCGTATACCCGCAGTCTTCGAGTTCGTCGCCGTCGAGCGTGACCCCCGCAGCCGGGTCCGTGACCGTTCCGAGCACCGAGAGTTCGACGTCGATCGCCGAACGAACCGCCTCGAGCGCATCGTCCGGAACCGTCGCGACGAGTTCGAAGTCCTCGCCGAACGTGGTCGCTCGCTCGAGGACCTCGGTCTCGTCGTCGACGAGGTCCTGGAGCGTTTCGGAGACTGGAATCGGCGCCGATTCGATCGCGAACCCGCAGTCGCTGGCGGCCGCGAGCTGGTGGAGCGAGCGGGCGAGCCCGTCGCTCGAGTCCATCAGCGCCGTCGCGTGGGGGGCGAGCGCCCGACCCGCGGCCACGCGAGGTTCGAAACAAAAACAGTCGTTCGCTCGCTCGAGGGCGTCGGCATCGCCCTCGACGGCGTCGCCGTCTCGAGCCCCGCGTTCGAACAGCTCGAGGGCGGCGGCGCTGCGGCCCAGGGTTCCGGTCACGCAGACGAGATCCCCGGGTTCGGCCCCGCTACGGGGGACGGGATCGTCGGTTCGCCCGATCGCGGTCGTCGTGACGGTGAACTCCTGGTGGTCGTCCAGGTCGCCGCCGACGTACTCGGCTCCGACGCGTTCGCAGACGTCGGTCGCGCCGCGAACGAACTCGAGGAGTTCCTCGCGGTCGAACTCGGGGGCGGCGTAGGCTGCGACCGCCGCGGTCGCCTCGGCGCCCATCGCGGCGACGTCCGATAGCGACGCGCCGACCGATCGCCAGCCGGCCGTGTACCGCGTCGTCCCCGCGGGAAAGTCCGTCCGCTCGTGGAGCATGTCCGTCGTAATCACGAGGTCGTCGACGACGGCGGCGTCGTCGCCGACGGGCTCGAGTTCGTCTTCCAGCAGCGCCAGCGCGGCGCGTTCGTCCATACTGCTGGGTTTCGGTCCCAGGACGAAAAACGACCCGGACCGCGCCGGAACCGTCACTGCCGTCGACAGATCGCGACCGGAGACGGGACGTCAGTACCGGCCGCTACCGAAATCGGCTCGCGGAGAGCGGGGCGGACGCAACGTCCGCCTTCGGCGCCAGCCGGACGCTGCGCGAGAGATACGATGGTCTTAAATGCCGCCGACGGGAACCAGACGCCAATGGCTACGATGTACGACGTTCCGGCGGACGACCTCATCGAGGCGCTCGCCGACGAACTCGAGGACCGACTCGACGAACCCGACTGGAGCAAGTTCACCAAAAGCGGCGTCGACCGCGAGCTCCCACCGGAACAGGAGGACTTCTGGGCCACCCGCGCGGCCAGCCTCCTGCGGAAGGTCGCCGACCGCGGTCCCGTCGGCGTCGAGCGGCTCTCGACCGAGTACGGCGGCTCCAAGAGCGGCTCGAACCGCTACCAGGTCGCCCCCGACAAGCGCGCCGACGGCTCGAAGAACCTCATCCGAACGATCCTCCAGCAGCTCGAGGAAGAGGATCTCGTCGAGACCGCCGAGGGCGAGGGACGACGCATCACCGCAGAGGGACAGAGCCTGCTCGACGACACCGCCGGCTCCGTTCTCGAGGAACTCGACCGTCCGGAACTCGAGCGCTACGCGTAGAGACGAGCACCCGTTTTCACGTCGCAGCAACCCGCGAGCACCGCCAGTAGCGACGCCGGTCCGTAATCATTTTCCGCCGGGCGACCCAACGTGGTCGTATAGCTATGAGCGGCGCACCTGACGAGGAGAAACTCGAGGAACTGCGACAGCAGAAGATGGAAGAGCTCCAGGACCGCGCGGAGGGTCAGCAGGGCGACGCCGGACAGGAGGCGGCCAAACAGCAGGCCGAAGCCCAGAAGAACGCCCTCCTTCGCCAGCACCTGACCGACGAGGCGCGAAAGCGACTCAACACGGTCAAGATGAGCAAGCCGGAGTTCGGCGAACAGGTCGAACGACAGGTCGTCACCCTGGCTCGCAGCGGCCGCATTCAGGGCAAGATCGACGACGACAAGATGAAACAGCTCCTTCAGGAACTCAAGCCCGATTCCCAGAGCTTCGACATCAAGCGGCGCTGATGGAGCTCGGACTGCTCTACAGCGGCGGCAAGGACTCGACGCTCGCGGCCCTTCTCCTCGAGGAGTTTTACGACGTGACGCTCGTGACGGGACACTTCGGCGTCAGCGACGACTGGGAACACGCCCGCGCGACCGCCGACCGCCTCGGGTTCGCGTTCGAGCGCCTCGAACTCGACTCGGAGGTCGCCCGTGAGGCCGCCGACAGGATCCGCGAGGACGGTTTTCCGCGCAACGGCATCCAGCGGGTCCACCAGCACGCACTCGAGCGACTGGCCGCCGCGGAGCCCGGATACGACGCCGTCGCCGACGGGAGCCGACGGGACGATCGCGTGCCGACGGTCTCCCGAGCGCAGGCCCAGAGCCTCGAGGATCGCCACGACGTCGACTACATCGCCCCGCTCTCGGGGTTCGGTCGCACCGCCGTCGACCGGCTCGTCGAGGCCCGACTCGAGGTGACCGTCGGCCCGAGCGAGGAGATCGACCGAGCCGACTACGAGGCGGAGTTACGGCGCCTCATCGCCGACGCGGACGGCCCCCAAGCTGTCGACGAGATCTTTCCGGATCACACGCAGACGTACGTGACGGACGTCTACCGGTAAGCCGGTGAGACGCCGTCGCTGTTGACGTCGAGGGACTATTTATGCGACGCCGTCAGTTGGTGAACTCGAACCTGGCGCCGCCGCTCTCGCTTTCCGTGATCGTCACCGACCAGCCGTGGGCGTCGGCGATCGCACGAACGATCGCGAGGCCGAGTCCGGAGCCGTCCGCCGCGGTGGAGTACCCCTGCTCGAGGACCATCTCGCGTTCGTCTTCGGGGATCCCCGGGCCGTCGTCCTCGATGAAGAACCCGCTCGAGCAGGGGCCGACGCGGATGTGGACGTCGTCGGAGCCGTGCGCTACCGAGTTCCGAAAGCAGTTTTCGAAGAGTCGCTTGGCGCGCAACGGATCGACCTGGAGCGTTCGGTGGCCGACGACTTCGTACGTCGCGTCCGCGGTTTCCGTCGCCGCCCAGGCGTCGCCGGCGAGTTCGGCGAGCGGGACGTCGTAGGTTTCCTCGACTTGCGTCCCGCTGCGGGCGACCGACAACGATTCCTCGATCAAGTTGTCCATCCGCACCAGCGCCGCGTCGACCTCCGTCAGATGTTCTGCCTTCCCGGTCTGGAACGCCGCGTCGAGTCGCCCCTGGGCGACGCTCAGCGGATTTCGAAGGTCGTGGCTGACGACGCTTGCGAACTCCTCGAGGCGCTCGCTCTGGCGGCGCGCCTCGCGGGTCGCGATCCGCTGTTTGATGTCGAAGAGGCCGGCGATCGTCCCGGCGCCGACGCCGAGCGTTCCGCCCATCAACAGCAGGTACAGCGGGGAGTGAGCGCCAGTTCCCTCGAGGTAGGCCACGTAGAGGTGAAGCGACGTGACGACGAACGCGGCGAGAAAGCCCCCGAGCGCGTACGCGAAGACGGTGAGGCGATCCCTGATCGAGATACCCTGCGCGACCAGAAACCGATCGGCGAGGACGACCGCAGTCGCCGTCACCAGCGGAAAGATGCTCTCGAGGAGCGCCTGCGTCGTCACGCTCTCGCCGGCGATTCGAACGCCGATCGTCGCCGCGAGAACGAATCCGAGCACCGAAAGCGGAGAAACCGGCAACTGATCACCGATCTCCGAAACCCAGTCGTCGACCACACCTTGCACGAGCAAACGCAGTACGTAGAGAGATATCAACGTATGGGAATATCCCGTCAGCGGAGACGTATTACCAACCTGTCGCTGGGTCGAACGAAATTACGCGGCGACTCGTCGACCCGGACGGCCAGCGTCGCGGTCAATAACAGCATAGAAGTTCGCCCTGCTCGAACGACCCTGTATGTACGATCGGATCAAAGGGTTTCGTGACTTCTATCCCGGCGAGATGGGCGCCAGACGGGCGACCATCGACACGATAGAGGACGCCGCCCGTCGGTACGGCTTCCGCGAGATCGGGACGCCGGCCCTCGAGCGCGCGGAGCTGTGGACCGACAAGAGCGGCGACGACATCGTCGAGGAACTCTACTCCTTCGAGGACCAGGGCGGCCGTCACGTCACGCTGACGCCCGAGCTGACGCCGACCGTCGCGCGGATGGTCGTGGCGAAACAACAGGCGCTCTCGAAGCCGATCAAGTGGTTCTCGACGCGGCCGTTCTGGCGCTACGAGCAGGTCCAGCAGGGCCGCCAGCGCGAGTTCTACCAGACCAACGTGGACATCTTCGGCTCCGCGGAGCCCGAAGCGGACGCCGAGATCCTCGCGTGGGCCGCCGACGCGCTGACGAGTCTGGGGCTCACCGACGAGCACTTCGAGTTCCGCGTCTCCCACCGCGACATCCTCGGCGGCGTCTTCGAAAGCCTCGAGGCCGACGTCGACGTCGACGACGCGATCCGCGCCGTCGACAAGTCGGACAAGCTCTCGACCGCCGAGTACCACGACCTGCTGATCGGCGCCGGGCTCTCCGCGGACCAGGCCGTCGAGGTCGACGATCTGATCTCGAGCGGCGACCTCGAGGCCGTCGAATCGTTCGCCGACACCGAGCGCGTGACGGCGGCGATCGAGAACCTTCAGAACGTTCTCGACGCTGCGGCGGACTTCGGCGCCCGCGAGCACTGTACGATCTCGCTCGAGACGGCCCGCGGACTCGACTACTACACGGGCGTCGTCTTCGAGTGTTTCGACTCCACCGGCGAGGTCTCGCGGTCGATCTTCGGTGGCGGGCGCTACGACGACCTCATCGAGTCCTTCGGCGGCCAGCCGACACCCGCGGTCGGCGTCGCGCCGGGACACGCCACGCTGGCGCTGCTCTGTCAGCGCGCGGGCGTCTGGCCCGAGGAGGCGGTGTCGACGGACTACTACGTGCTCCAGATCGGTGACACGCGCTCTGAGGCGGCTCGGATCTGTCGCGAACTGCGCGAGCGGGGCCACGTCGTCGAGACCGACGTCGCCGGTCGCTCCTTTGGCTCGCAGCTGAACTACGCGGACTCGATCAACGCCGAGACGGTCGTCATCGTCGGCGAACAGGACCTGGCCAACGACGAGGTCACGATCAAGGACATGGACTCCGGCGACCAGACGCAGGTTCCCGTCGACGAGTTCCCCGGGGAGCTCGAGCGACCGACGTTCGACGAGTTCGCCTGATACGGTTTACTGTCCGTCAGGTCCGGCGCACCCGCGACCCGGGCGGCGGGTGCGCCGGGACATCGGGACATCGGGACAGCAATCCGTATGAGTCACTCGACTCGTCTGCATTGCCCGAGAGACGACGAGAGAACGGCACCGGCTCGCTGCATCGGATTCTCCGCTCTCGGGAGATATCACGAGCTATTTTTTGTCGGTCACGAAACGAACGCCCATGGCAACGGCCGTGGTCGTTCGACTCCCGCTTGCCGAGATTCCGCTCGGGGCGGTACTCGAGCGCGATTTCGCTCGTCGGATCGAATTCGAACGCGTCGTCCCGAGCGACGGAGATACCGTCCCGTTCTTCTGGCTCTGGGACGTCGCCGACGACGGCGTCGAGGAGGCGATCCGCGAGACGGAGATGGTCCGCTCGCTCGAGGAGATCTCTCGGACCGCGGCGGGGCGACTCTACCGGGCCGAGTGGAGCGAATCGATCGAGGGGTTCGTTCGGAGCGTCGGCGAAATCGGCGTCACGATCACGGCGGGGAACGGAACGAGTTCCGGCTGGGAGTTCGAACTCCGATTCGCGGATCGCGAGCAGGTTCGAACGTTTCAGACCTACTGCGAGGAGCGCGGCGTTGACCTCGAAATCGTTCGGATCTACACCGTCCGCGAGGGGACGCCCGGAGCCGGAACCGGAAACGGGAACGGCGCGACCGACTACGGGCTCACCGACGAGCAACGCGAGACACTCCAGCGGGCGTACGCCGAGGGCTACTTCGACCGGCCGCGTGGCGTCACGCAATCCGAACTCGCCGAGGAGTTCGGGGTCGGCCAGCGCTCGATCTCGAGCCGGCTCCGTCACGGACTCGGAACGCTTGTCGGGTCCACCGTCGCGGCGGGCCTCAAGGAGGGGGAGGACGGCGACGGTTCGGAGTGAACGAGCCCGTCCGGAACGATCGAGCCGCGACGGTGGCAGGTCCGAGTCGCAGGGCCCATCATTAACTACCGCGTCGGCGTACGACGCCCGATGGCCGACGCCGACAGCCGTCCGAACGTTCTCTTCGTCCTCACAGACCAGGAGCGATACGACTGCAGCGCGCCCGAGGGACCGCCGGTCGAGACCGAAGCGATGGATCGGCTCTCGAGCGAAGGGATGCGCTTTACGCAGGCGACGACGCCGATCAGCATCTGTACGAGCGCCCGCGCGTCGCTCATGACCGGACTGTTTCCCCACGGACACGGGATGTTAAACAATAGCCACGAGGCCGACGCGATCCGCCCCAACTTACCGCCGGAGCTGCCGACGTTCTCGGAGCTGCTGGCCGACAGCGGTTACGACCTGAGCTACACCGGAAAGTGGCACGTGGGCCGCGATCAGACGCCCGAAGAGTTCGGCTTTTCCTACCTCGGCGGCAGCGACAAACACCACGACGACATCGACGAGGCGTTCCGCGAGTACCGCGCCGAGCGGGGCGTTCCGGTCGACGAGGTCGATCTCGAGGACGAACTCTACACGGGCGACGATCCGCGAGACGACAGCGAGGGAACGTTCGTCGCCGCGAAAACGCCGGTCGACGTCGAGGGAACCCGCGCGTACTTCCTTGCCGAGCGGACGATCGATGCAATCGAGGCGCACGCGGACGCGGCGGACGGGGCGGGGGAACGCGAAGACGGGGACGACGCTCCGTTCTTCCACCGCGCCGACTTCTACGGTCCCCACCACCCCTACGTCGTCCCCGAGCCCTACGCCTCGATGTACGATCCCGACGAGATCGAACCGCCCGAGAGCTACGCCGAAACGTACGACGGGAAACCGCAGGTCCACGAAAACTACCTGCACTATCGCGGTGCCGACGGCCTCGAGTGGGACCACTGGGCCGAGGCCATCGCGAAGTACTGGGGGTTCGTCACGATGATCGACGAGCAACTCGAGCGGATCCTCGAAACGCTCGAGGACCGCGGGCTGGCCGACGAGACGGTCGTCGTCCACGCCGCCGATCACGGCGACTTCGTCGGCGCTCACCGCCAGTTCAACAAGGGACCGCTGATGTACGACGACACCTACCGGATCCCGCTGCAGATTCGGTGGCCCGGCGTGACCGAACCGGGAACGACCTGTGAGGCCCCCGTCCACCTCCACGATCTGGCGTCGACGTTCCTCGAGATCGGCGGCGTCGACGTCCCCGACTCGTTCGACTCGCGGAGTCTGGTCCCGCTGCTCGAGGCCGGCGGCGACTCGACTCGCGTTCCGGCGGCGTGGCCCGACGCCACCTTCGCCCAGTACCACGGCGACGAGTTTGGCCTCTATACGCAGCGGATGGTCCGGACGAAGCGGTACAAATACGTCTACAACGGGCCGGACGTCGACGAACTGTACGATCTCGAGGCCGATTCCGCCGAACTGCAGAATCTGATCGACCATCCCGCGTACGGCGACGTCCGCGAGGAAATGCGCGAGCGACTGATCGAGTGGATGCGCGAAACGGACGACCCGAATCAGGGCTGGGTGCCGGACGTGCTTCGGTCCGCGACGTAGCGTGGACGCGTACCACCGGCCGGCTCGTGTCGGAGCGACGAAATGACGAAAAGTCCACAACTGATCGGTGGTTCAAACACCGCCTGGATATAGCCATCACAGATAAATGACTTCACATCCGAGGACGAACGGCTATTCCTTCTCAGGTTCACGAATGAAAAGAATCTACGAATGTTCGCTATATCGAACGGAGATAGCCAGTCGGGCCGTCGTCGACTGACGGCAGTCGGCGTGCTCGCACTGCTATTTATCGTGTCCGTTGGTACCGTAGTGGGGCCGATTGCCGCGGGTGGACTCGGCGGCGCTGCCGCCGTGTCGGATCAGCCGGACGAACACGCAGTCGAGAACGCCCCGCTCGAGACGGCAGAACACCAGTCAGCGACGTCTGAAACGCTCGCATCGGCGTCGACTGGCGAATCGGATTACGAAGTCGTGCCGTCGAACGCGAGCGCAGCGCCGGGGGAGCGCGTCACGGTAGACATCGACGCTCGCACGCTGATCGACGACCACGACGATGCGGACATTACGGGATACGACCTCCACGTCGAGTACGACGACGACCACCTCGCCTTCACGGGCGCCGAAACGTACCTCGACGACGACGAGGAACTCGAGGTCGATTCGGGAGACGGTACGGCCGCCGTCGAGTGGACGCCAAGCGGCTTCGAGATCATCGGGGACAGCATCGTCGGCGCGATAACCGGCGGCGACGCGTCGCCGAACATGGACGTCACGCTCGTCACGCTCGAGTTCGCCGTGGTCGGCGACCCCGGCGAAACGGCCGCCGTCGACGTCGACGACGCCTCGACGATGTGGAGCGGCGTGACCGGCCTCTCCGAGTACGACAATGACGACGTCAGGTGGGGCTCGAGCACCGTCACGGTCGAGGGCGAGCCGAGCGACGGGGAGAACGGAGACGGCGAGAACGGGGAGGACGACGATGAAAACGAGAGCGACCAGCGAGGGCACGCCGAATTCACGGCTACCGGCCAGGGCGGCTACATCTCGTTCGACGAAGCGAGCCAGAGCGACGCCGAGAGCGAGGGCGTCGCGTTCCCGAGCGAAGCCGACGGCGAGACGATTCAGATGGAGGGGATCGTCCTCGAGGACGGAACCTGGGAGTCGACCGGCGTTTCGTTCCCGACGCTCGATGCCGGTCCGGTCGACGCCGAAGTAGAGGCCCGCGACGGTCTCTCCGGGGAGATCGACCGGGAGACGGGGGCGATGACGCTCGAGGGCGAGTTGACGGTTCTCGTCGACGGTGACGAGGATCGGCAGTTCAGCTTCGATATCGCCGGAACGACGGGAGACAGCGGCGAACTGCGCGGCGCCGGCGAGGTCGACGGCGACGAGTTGGCGGTGACGCTCGTCGACAACGAGTTCCTCGTCGAGGACACGACCGGCGATACGGTTATCGACAGCGCGCTCGGCTTGCCGTCGACCCAGGCGGGCAACAACTGGTTCGAACTCGATCTCGACCTCGACGTCGACGAGACCGAATCGCCCACCGGAACGGTCGAGGGCGTCGTCGCGGACGAAGACGGCGAGCCGATCGACGGCGCAACCGTCGAGACCGAAGATGGGCTCACGTCGACGCAAACCGACGCTTACGGGACGTACGACCTCGTCCTCGATCCGGGGACCGCCGAACTACAGGTCGACGCAGAGGGGTACGCCGAGACGACCGTCGAGATCGACGTCGCCGAAGCCGAGACGACCGAGCGAGATATCACGCTCGAGGCGGCCGACGCCGAGTTCGACGTCTCGGTCGACGCCGAGGACGCGAGCCCCGGCGAGACGGCGACGGTAACCGGGACCGTCGAGAACGCCGGCGACGGCGCCGGAACGCAGGACGTCACCGTCTCGGCCGGCGACGAATCGGTCACCGAGACCGTCGAGCTAGGGCCCGGCGAGTCGGAGACCGTGACCCTCGAGTGGGACGTCGAGGACGACGTCGACGAGTACACGGCCGGGATCGAAAGCGACGACGACAGCGCGACGACTGCCGGTGACGTCGTCGACTCCGACGGTGGTGACGCCGACGATGGCGACGGAGACGACGGCGACGAGGTCGACGTCGACGAGGACGACGACACGTTCGTCGCTCACAGTCAGGGCGGGTTCATCTCCTTCGCCGAAGATGCAGACCGCGACGAGGCGCTCGCGGAGGGCCTCGAGTTCCCGACCCAGGGTGAAGACGACGAGCACATCCGGATCGTGGGCGTCGTCGACGACGGCGAGTGGGAGTCGACCAGCATCGTCTTCCCGAACCTCGAGACCGATTCGGGTATCGAAGCCGAAGTGTCCGCGCCGAACGGTCTCGAGGGCGAAATCGACGAGGAGAGCGGTGAGATGACCGTCCGCGGCGAACTCGAGGTCGCGATCGAGGGCGATTCCAGCAGGCAGTTCGCCTTCGATATCGACACGACGACCGGGACGAGCGGCGCTCTCGATGGCAGCGCGGAGTTCGACGACGAGGGCGAGAACGCGGCGGTGACGCTCGTCGACAACGAGTTCCTCGTCGAGGATACGACGGGCGACAGCATCATCGATTCGGAGCTCGACCTGCCCGCGGACGACGCGGGAACGAACTGGTTCGAACTCGATCTCGATCTCGAACTCGACGTCGACGAGGAGACGGCCGAAGAGGCGAGCGAGGGCGGCTCCGACGAAAGCGACGGATCTGACGACGAACCCGAAGCGCCGTCGACCGGGAGCGCCTCGACCATCGTGACCGGAATCGGCTACATCGTCGGGGCACTCGGCGCGGTTTCGGCCGTCGGCGCGCTCGGTGTGGGACTGTTCCGACGATTCGCCGCTGGTGCATCGTCAGACAGCGTCGAGTTGACCCGTTACGACTAGGGAATTGAAGCGGGAAACGGCGGATGCTCTCTGTCCACCATTTCCCGCTTCTCCGGGACGTCGTGACGGTAGCTCCAAGTGCTGTTGGTGGTCGAGGCGAATCCGCCGCCCCGCAGGGTGGCAGCGGATTCGCCGACTACGCCGTCGTCTCGTTGCATCTGAGACCGTCTTCTCGGTGAGTAAGCGTACGCTTGGAAAGGCGTGCGTGAGCGAAGTTGGCACCGTGAATCACGTGAAATCGTTCAGATGTGTGTCGTCTCCAACACCAAGCGTGCTGTGTGCTAGCTAAGTACAGTAAAGTATGGCGATTCATCACGGCCGCCGATTCGGATCGTAACGAACGCCGAACGATTCTCCCCGCGGCCGGTTCCGAACAGGCCGAGCGGCTATTGCACTGTGGCGCCTCGTTTCACCCGTTGTGCAACAGCTGCGCCCGGCACTCGGGGCAGTACCGGAAGATGCTCTCCGCGGCGTGGGGTGCGAGGCTCTCCACGCGATCGCCGACCCGTTTTTCGATCGCGTCGGCGGTCGCCTCGCTCGTGTACTGGCGGCCGCAGCCGGCACACGAGAGCATCGACCCCTCGTAGACCCGCGTCCACGCGGGCTCGGGGTCGTCCGCCGCGCCGTTTTCGGGTAGCATGGTCAGATCGAGTCCCTGCTCGACGCTCATCACGTTCTCGACGCAGACCTCTTCGCAGAGCCCGCAGTTGACACAGCGCTCGTGGTTGAACTCGAGGCCGTCGTCGGTTCGCCGGAGGGCGTCGGTCGGACAGTAGTTCGTACACGTCGGCGTAAGCGTACAGCCGTCGTCGACCGTGACGACGCCGAAGTTCTCGAGGCCGCGGACGACCTCTCGCTCGGGCTCGGCGTGCGCTACGATCGCGCGAACGCTCTCTAAGGCCCAGGCGTGGGTGTCGAACTCGGGAGTCTCGCGCTCCTCGTCGTCCAGTTCGCCGCTGGCCTCGTGCTCGCCGACCGGCACCGGCGAGGCCTCGAGTTCGGTGACGGCGAACTGCGAGAGTGCTTCGACGAACGCTTCGGGATCGGCGGGGTCGGGCGCGAAAAACGAGACGCGCTCGCCGAGTCCGAGGTCGGTCGTCGCCCGGTTGACGCGGCGGACCAGTTCGGCCTTCGGATCGGGCCCCGAGTGGAGACAGCTCCCGCCGCAGCCGACGATGGCGACGCCGTCCGCGCCGGCCGCCAGCGCGTGGAGGACGTGCGCTTCGCCGACCGTGTCGGTGCAGTTGACGTCGACGGGAAGGATCGGCGGGTACTCGAGGTCGGCCCGGCCGGCGGCCGCCAGTCGGCCGTACTCCCGGATTGCCTCGCCGGCGCGCTCCGAGCAGACGAAGGCGACGATCGGCGTTTCGATGCTCGCACTCGAGCCGCCGAGCAGGCCGCTGACGAAGCCGTCGCCGCCGGTCGGCGCGAGCAGCGCCTCGACCTCGCGGGCGATGCGCTCGTTGCTCGGCTCCTCGAGTCGGGTCGCGCCCGTCGGACAGACGCTGGTGCAGGCCCCGCAGTTCTGACAGCTGTCGAGGTGGAACTCGACCTCGTCGATCGCGACGCGTTCGGCCGCGCCGTGGGGACAGGCGTCCGAACAGGCGGTACAGCCCTGCTCACCCGAGCCGGCGCCCGAGGCACAGACGTCCATCTCGAGATCGAGGAAGTCCGGGCCTTCGAAGCCGCCCAGCAGCCGTTCGACCTCGTCGATCGTCCCCGGAGTGACCGTGCCGGTGTGGAATCCGCGTTGGCCGCCGACGGTGCCGTCGTCGCCGTCGGGGTAGATCACCTGGTCGCAGCCGATCGTCCGCTGCACTCCGTCCATCTCGATGGCGTCGGTCGGACAGACCTCGGTCCACTCGCCGTCGGGCGCGTCCGGATCGATATCGACGGGACGGCGCGTCACCAGCCCGTCCGGGCCGGCGCGGACGCACTTCATACAGGAGATGCAGTCGTCGGTCACCCGAGCCTCGAGCGTCACCTCGAACTCGCCGTACGTGCCGTCGACGTCGACGACGCGGCCGCGTTCGACGGTGACGCCCTCGAGGTCGGCGTCGGTCGCCGCCAGCTCCCGGCCGTCGGCGAGCAGGGTGACGTCCGCCGCGCCGGCGATGGCGTCGGCCGCGTCGGCGTCGCCCACGACGACGACCTCGTGACCGGCGCGGTGGATCGACGACCGCGGCATCGACTCCGTTCGTCGGCCGGCCAGCGCCGCGTTGACGAGCCGCGAGGTCTTGGCGGTCGCGGCCTCCCGTTCGTGGACCCAGCCCGCGCTCTCGCGCTGATCGACGAAGGTGACGTCTTCGGGGAAGATCCCGTTCTCCTCGGCGACGCGCTCGATCTTCTCCTGGGCCTTCGCCTCCGGACAGGTGACGACTAGTTCGTCCAGGTCGTACTCTTCAGCGAGCTGGTCGACGGCGCCGAGTGTCTCCCCACAGAGCAGCCGCGAACTCGCCGCCACCGCCACGCCCTCGACGTCGTCCCGCGCCTCCTCGAGGTCGACGTCACAGGTCCCGGCACACGAGCAGAGGAACGCACCCACGTTCATAGTGAACACGTAACGTGGCTATCGGAGGTAAACCTGTTGTGGTATCCGATTCACTGAGAGTCCGTCCGACGCCGGCTGTCGGTCGCGCTCACGAGATCAACTCGGCGCTGTCGGCCGAAATCTCGACGCTAACATCCTGTCGAGTTTGCTCGCTGATCTGATCGAGGTTTCGCGTCAGGACCTCGATGATGTCCGCGGGTTCGGGGTAGACGAGGACGCTCCCCTCGTCGTCTTCGATCACGAGCTGGGTGTCTCGCAGCGTCACGGTGTCGTTTTCGATGCCCGCAACGGTCACGTCCATCGCCGCCGCCGTCCCCGAGTCGCCCTCTTCGACTTTCGTGATGTAGACCGCGTCGAGGTTGAGGAGGTCCTTGTACTCGCGGACCTGCTCGGCGCAGGCGACCATGTCCGTCGTGATCGCCGTCTTCTGCTCGTTGCCGTGGTCGCCGGTGTAGCAGTGTTTACACACCCGCAGTTCCATCTGCATGGTCGCTCGTTCGGCTTCCCGGACCATGATGGTTGCGACCACACACCACGACCTGGCTGGACGACTTCGCGAGAGCGGCGCGAGACACTCTCAGCGGACTCACCGTCGGAGTCTCACTCAGAGCGGTCAGAAACTGGCGCCATATTCTACACTGAAGAGATTACAAAAACTATACAGTACCGGACTGTGCCGATGGAAGTATGCCCGCCATAGAAACGACGGCCCTCACGAAGCGATACGGCGATTCCGTCCTCGCCGTCGACGATCTCGATCTGACCGTCGACGACGGCGAGATCTTCGGCTTTCTCGGCCCCAACGGCGCCGGGAAGTCGACGACGCTCAACATGCTGTTAGATTTCGTCCGCCCCACCAGCGGGAGCGTCACCGTCCTCGGCTACGACGCACAGACCGAGATCCACGAGATTCGCAAGCGGATCGGCGTCCTCCCGGAGGGGGCGACGCTCTACGAGCGCCTGACCGCCCGCGAACACGTCGAGTGGGTCGCGGACACGAAAAACGCGGATCCCGATGTCGACGCCCTCCTAGAGCGCGTCGGCATTCTCGAGGACGCCGACCGGGCCGCCGGCGGCTTCTCGAAGGGGATGCGCCAGCGGCTCGGACTCGGCATGGCGTTGGTCGGCGAACCGGACCTCCTCTTGCTCGACGAGCCCTCGAGCGGGCTCGACCCGGCGGGGATGCAGGAGATGCGCGAGATCCTCCGCGAGGAGGCCGACCGCGGCACGACGGTCTTCTTCTCGAGTCACATCCTCGGCGAGGTCGAGGCCGTCTGTGACCGCATCGGCATCATGAGCGAGGGGACGCTCGTCACGACCGGGACGATCGACGACCTGCAGGGCGAACTCGACCTCGGCGCGTCCATCTCGCTCGAGGTCGCGAGCGTCCCCGAGGACCTCGCCCTCGAGTCTCTCGAGGGCGTCCGCTCGGTCGCCGTCGAGGGAACGACGATCACGGCGACCTGCGTCGACCCCGCCGTCAAGGTCGACGTGGTCGAGCGGGTCGCCGCGGCGACGGCCGTCGAGGACATCATCTCGGAGGACGCCTCGCTCGAGGAGTTGTTCAACACCTACACGCACGGTCGCGGCCGCGGACGGAACGATTCCGAGGCCGCTCCCGACGAACCGGTCCGGACGGCGGAGGTGGAGGCATGAGCATCGCCTCGGTCGCGAGGAAGGACTTCCTCGACGTTCGTCGGGCGAAGATCGTCTGGTTCGTCGCCAGCCTCTACCTGTTGATCGCCGTGTTGATGTTCTACTTCGGCCAACAGGGGGTCGACGACCCCGAGTTCCACAACGCCTTGCTGGCGCTGAGCGGAAACGGGGCGATACTCATTCCGTTGATCGCGCTCGTAACCGCCTACCTGGCGATCGCCGGCGAACGCGAGTCCGGGAGCATCAAGTACATGCTCTCGATTCCGAACAGTCGCCGCGACGTCGTCCTCGGGAAGTTCATCAGTCGATCGGCCATCGTCGTCGGCTCGATCCTCGTCGCCTTCGCCCTCGCCGGCGCGCTCGGCCTCCTCTGGTATCCGTCGGTCGACGTCGGGATGTTCGTCGGCGCCCTCGCGCTGACGACGCTCTTTACGCTTACCTACGTCTCGGTCGCGATCGGCATCTCCGCCGTCTCCGCCTCCCGGTCGCGGGCGATGGGCGGTGCGATCGCCGTCTACTTCGTGACGACCGTTCTCGCAAATCTGATACGGACGGGTCTCGACTGGGTGTTCAACGATATCGCCGGTCTCGGACTCTCCTCGGACGCCCTCACGTTTACCGAATCGGCGCTCAGCCCGATGAACGCGTTCTTCCGTTCGCTGGGGCTGGTCCTCCCGGACGACCTCGCGGTGACCGCCCCGGACAATCCGTGGTATCTCGAGCCAGAACTGATGCTCGTCGTCCTGTTCGTGTGGCTGCTCGTCCCGCTCGCGATCGGTATCATCCAGTTCGAACGAGCCAATCTGGGCTAATTTCTGGCCCCTCCAGCGACGGAGACCTCGCCGTCGTCGCGACCTCGAGCGCCTCGAAGCGAGAGCGGTCGATGCCGAGACTCGAGTCGCCGTCCGCGACGGAACGCGAGCGTCCCATCCCCGTCCGCGTCCGTGTCCGCCGACGGCGCCCTCACTCGGCCGATGGATCCTCGCGCTCGCGCAGGTCGGCCCGGCGGACCTTTCCCGTGGCCGTCTTCGGCAGTTCCTCGAGGAACTCGATCGATCGTGGGTACTCGTACTGCGCCAGTCGCTCGCGGACGTGGTTTTGGAGGGTCGACTCGAGGGTCGCCGGATCGTCGTCGACGCCGTCGGCGAGGACGACGTACGCGTTCGGCACCTCGCCGCGCTCGTCGTCCGGCACGCCGATCACCGCCGCGTCGGCGACGGCGTCGTGCTGGGCGAGACTCTCCTCTACCTCCTCGGGACCGATTCGGTAGCCGGCGCTGATGATCACGTCGTCCTTCCGGCTCGTGAACGCGACGTAGCCGTCCTCGTCGATAGTGCCGAGATCCTCGGTGAGTAGCCACCCGTTTTGCACCTTTCGCCCCGTCTTTTCGGGTTTGTTGAGGTACTCCTTGAAGCAGACGGGATCTCCCTCGTACCTGACCGCGATCTCCCCAACCTCGCCCGTCTCGACGGTGGGTTCGGCCGTCTCCGGATCGACGATCCGCACGTCGTGGCCTGGTGCGGCCAGGCCCATCGTCCCCTCGCGAAACTCCGCGAGCGCGGTACAGTCGCCGATGAGCAGGTTCGCTTCCGTCTGTCCGTACCCCTCGTGGACCGCCGCGCCGTCGAAGGTCTCGACCGCCCAGTCGACGATGCTCTGACCGAGGGATTCCCCGCCGCTGGGGATCACCCTGACCGAGTCCACGTCGTAGCGACTGGCGGGGTCGTCGACCTGCATCATCATCCGCAGGGCCGTCGGCGGCGCGAAGAAATTCGTCACGTCGTAGCGCTCGAGGAGTCCGAACGCCGCCTCGGGATCGAACTCGCCGCCGTCGTAGGCGAGGAGCGTCTTCCCGTAGTACAGCCCGGGGAACACGACGTCGAACAGCGAGGCGACCCACGCCCACGCCGCGGGCGTGAAGTAGACGTCGTCCTCGCCGAGGGTCATGTTACAGAACGTCGTGACGAACAGCGGGAGGTGACCGAGCAGCATCCGGTGGGCGTGCAAGACGCCTTTCGGATCGCCGGTCGTGCCGCTCGTGTAGATGATGATCGCGTCGTCCTCCGCGTCGGTGTCGACGGTTTCGAACGACGCGGACGCGCCGTCGACGACATCCCAGAACGCGCGCTCGCCCGCTCCGTCGCGCGCCTCGGCGTCGCCGACCGTCAGCACGGTCTCGAGCGAGGGCACGTCGTCGCGGGCCTCCCGAGCGGCCTCGAGGTTCGACTCGTCGACGACGCAGACGCGCGACTCGCTGTCGTCGAGGCGATAGGCGAGCGCGTCGGGACCGAACAGCGTCGAGAGCGGGACGGAGACGGCACCCAGCTTCCAGGCGGCGACGTGGGTGAACAGGTTCTCCGGTCCCTGAGGGACGTTCACGCCGATTCGATCGCCCCGTTCGACGCCCAGCTCGGCGAGGGCTGTCTCTTATACACATCTCTGATGGCGCGAGGGAGG
>NZ_AOHZ01000062.1 GCF_000337215.1 Natronolimnohabitans innermongolicus JCM 12255
CCGCGCCGGCACCTCCCACTCGAAGGATTCCCGTAACGCCTCGTAGTCGTCCCACTCCCGCTCGTAGAAGTGGTAGGTCTCGAGTCTGTCTGTCGGAGCCATGATCACTCCACCGCGATGGTGTCGACCGGCGAGTCGGTTCCGTGACCGATCTTCGGCGGCGATTCGCCGTCGCGGAAGTCGGCGTTTTCGTCTTCCACGCTCCACCGTCCCCAGGCGCTCGGTGCCGTCTCGAGTACCGTCGATATCGGTTCGTCCATGCTTTCGATTGCCACGGCAACGGCTGTCGGGTTAAGGATTCGCGTCCGATAACTCGAGTCGACGAGCGCGACGGTCTCTTCGATCGTGCGGAGCCGTACGTCGATCGCCACCGATCAGTCGATGACGCCGGTCTTCGTCGCGACTTCGCGGGCGGCCCGCTCGTTCATCCCATCGCCCAGAATCGTGTAGCGATCGCGGATCTCGTGGCAGGTCGTCAGCGCCTCGAGGACGGTCTCGTCGTCGATGCCGAGCTCGTCGGCGGTCGTCGGCGCGTCGATGCTGTCGAGTGCGTTCCTGATATCGCGCCAGATGCCGTTCTCGCCGCCGTGGAGATAGGCCGTCATGATCGAGCCGACGCCGACCTGGTGGCCGTGGAGGGCCGTCCCGGGGGTCAGTCGATCCAGCTGGTGGGAGAAGAGGTGTTCCGCGCCGCTTGCCGGCCGCGAGGAGTCGGCGATGCTCATCGCGACGCCCGAAGACATGAGCGCCTTGCTGACGATCCAGGCCGACTCCTCCAGGCCGGGTCGGACGAGGTCGGCGTTGCCGACGAGGATTTCGGCGGTCATCTCGGAGAGCGCGGCGGCGTACTCGGAGTACTCGACGTCTTTCAGTCGCTTCGCGAGTCGCCAGTCCATCACCGCGGTGTAGTTCGAGATGATGTCGGCACAGCCCGCGGTCGTCAGCTCCCAGGGCGCCTGCGCCAGCACCGCGGTGTCGGCGACGACGGCAAGCGGCGGCTCGGCGGCGACGCTGTGGCGCGTATCGCCCTCCGGGACGGAGCCGCGATTACTGATGACGCCGTCGTGGCTCGCCGCGGTCGGGATCGAGAGAAATCCCATCTCGAGGTGGTGACTCGCCATCTTGGCGATGTCGATGGCCTTCCCGCCGCCGATGCCGACGAGGTAGGAGGCCTCCTCGGCCTCGGCGGTCTCGATCACGCGCTCGACGGCGTCGAACGTCGCCTCCTCGACGGTGACGACCGCGGGGTCGACACCGGCCGCCTCGAAGTCGGCGGCGATCGGATCCGCGGCGACCTCGCGGGGCGTCGGGCTCGTGACGAACAGTGGCCGGCCCTGCAGGTGGAGATCGTCGACGACGTCGACGACGCGGTCGATAACGCCGTGGCCGACGACGACGTTTCGCGGCAGCCGAATCCAGGTCGACTTCTCGAACATCGTTCGTCTCACTCGCGGGCACACATAAAACCGTTCTCGTCGATACGAACGCCGACGGGGCGGCCGATGGTCGAACCCGCTGCGCCGTCCCCGACTCGAGCGCGGTCGATTTCAGCAGGTACTTTACCGAACTCGGCCTCGAGCCGAACGTCTCGGATGCGACGCGAGTACGGCATCAGGTACGGTCCACATCTCGCGGCCTTCAGCGTCGGCTACGTGCTCTTTTCGTACGCCGCCGTTCCGGGTGTCGTCGGCGACCACTTCGACGTGGGCTACACGGCGGTCGGCCTGCTGATGAGCGCGGCGCTGGCCTCGTTCGTCCTCGTCCAACTCTTCGGCGGCCGTCTGGTCGACGACCGGTCGACGGTCGGCGTGCTTCTGGGCGTCGTCACCGTCAACGCGGCCCTGGCCGTCGTCATGGATCTGACCGACTCGTTCGCCCTGTTGCTCGCGCTGCGCGGGCTCTGGGGACTCGCGGGCGGGCTCGCGGTGACGGTCTGTGCGACCCACATCTCGCGGGTCTACGGGGGGCCGACTGCGACCTGGCACCAGGGTCTCAACGGGGGGATGTTCACCGCCGGCGGCGCCGTCGCGTATCTCGTGACGCCGCTGCTCGTCGACGCGACCGGCTGGTTCGGCGTTCACGCCGCCGGCGCGGTCGTCGCGGTTCCGGCCGCGGCCGTGCTCTGGATCGACCGCGACCGAGCCGCCCGAACGCGTCCGGAGACTCGCACGCGCGAAGATGAGACAGATACAGACGGAACGTCCCTCGAGTCCGAGCCGCGGCGACGAGCCGACGGCGGAAAACCGGCGAGTGCGCTCGCGGTCGTTCGCTCGCCGGTCGTCCTCCTCGCCGCGGTCTGTAACTTCGCGACCCTCGGCGCGTACGTGACGCTCTCGACGTTCGTCGCGGCGTACTTCGCCGACCTCGGGATCGCGGGGCCGCTGAGCGCGTTCGCGCTCTTTGTCGCCTCGTTGGGACGCCTCGGCGGCGGCATCGCCGTTCTCAGACCCGCCATCCACGACGGCCGGGTGATCGCCGGCGCGGCGGGCGTCGGCGCCGCCAGCCTGTTCGCGCTGCTCGTCGGCGACGGAATCGCCCTCGTCGTCCTGCCGTTGCTCGCCCTCGCCGCGGTCTCGCTGCCCTTCGGGGCGGTCTTCAAGGCCGCGTCGACGGCGACGCGCCGCGACGGAACCGCGGTCGCGTTCGTCGTCGCGGTCGGCAACGTCGCCGCGCTCGTCCTCCCCGCGATCACCGGTCACCTCCGCGACGCGACCGGCGAGTACGCGCTCCCGTTCGCGCTGATGGGTGGCTTGAACGTCGTCGCCGCCGTCGCCGGACTCGCGATCGCCCGTCGCGGCTGACTCGGCTCGGCTCGACTCGACTCGAGTCCGAAGCGCGCGGAACCCAGCCACTCAGAACGTATCCAGAATCCCGAGCACCCGCTCTTCGGCCTCCCGGTCGGGGCCGTTGTCGCCGCCGTCGCGGTCGCTCTCTCTGTGGTCCGCGACCGTCCGCTCCATCGCCGTCTCGAGCGGCGTCGACTCCCAGCCCAGCGCGGCGAGTTTCGCCGTCGAGAGCACGTGCGGATACGCGCGGTAGAGCGGATAGTCGTCGAGTTCGATCTCGCCGGCCTCGAGTTCGCGCGGGCCGGCGGTGACGACGTCGACGGCGGCGTCGAGTTGATCGGCGACCAGGTCGACCATCTCCGCGAGCGTGACGAGTCGGCGATCGCCGACGTTGTACGCCTCGCCGGCGTCGCCGCGCTCGGCGACGATCCGGAGCGCACTCGCGACGTCCTCGACGTAGACGCGGTGGCGGACGTTCGTTCCGTCGCCGGGGACGAGCACGCGATCGAAGCGGTCGACGCGGTCGATCCACCAGTCGAGGCGCTCGGTGTAGTCGTGGGGCCCGTAGACGATCGGCGGACGGACGCTCATCGCGCGAACGCCGTTCTCCGCGGCCGCGAAGACGGCGCGATCACCCTCGGCCTTCCGATTGCCGTAGGTCGCTCCCGTCTCGTCGACGGCCTGGTCGGCCGTACACGCCTCGAGGGGCGTTTCTCCCTCACGTTTCGGGATCTCCTCGCGACCGTAGGCCGCGCCGCTCGAGACGTAGACGTAGGCCTCGCAGTCGTCGAAGATCCGCGTGGCCGCGCGAACGTCCTTCGGATGGTAGGCCACGCAGTCGAAGACAGCGTCGGGATCGACCGTCATCGCCGCCGATTCGAGCGCCGAGTCGTTCGTCCGGTCGCCCTCGACGTGTGAGACGCGCTCGTCGGCGTCGAAGGGGTTCTCACGGGTCCCGCGGTTGAGCAGCGTTACGTCGTAGTCGGCCTCGAGCAACTCGGCGACGAGGTGGCGCCCGATAAAGCGCGTGCCGCCGATGACGAGTGCGTCGTCCATGGGCTATCGTCGTCGCCGCGGCGGAAAAACGTCGACGATCGATCGACCTCCCCGCGAACGGAACAGTCACGCTCGAGGCGAACGGGTTCTTTCCGGCCGTTCGTCGTAGCCGGGGCCACGGATGACCCCGTCAGAACGGCCGCACCGGTCGACCGAGTCTCCGCTCGAGTGTACGCACTGCCAGTATCCGATTCCGGGCGACCCCGTCGACGGCGACGGCGGCGACTACTTCTGTTCGACGGCCTGCCTCGAGGCCGCCGAGGGCGAGAACACGATGCCCGACCCGAGTGCGTACAAGCGGATCGTCACCGGCGTCGAACCGCTCGACGCCCTGCTCCCGAACGGTGTCCCGGCGGATTCGTTCGTCCGACTCGCCGGCGAGGCGGGCACGCGCCGAGACGAACTGTTGACGGAACTCGTCTGGCGCGCGTTAGAACGCGGCGAGCCCGCGACGGTAGTGACGTCGACGACCCCGCCGACGGCGGTCCTCGAGCGGTTCTTCGAGAGCGGCTGGAACGTCCTGCCGGCGCTCGAGGACGATCGACTTCGGCTCGTCGACTGCGTCACCCACCGGCTGGCCGACCGCGAGGCGTTCCTCGAGCGCCGGGGGAAGTGGAACGAGTTTGTTGGCGAGGCGGCGGCCGACGCGATCGTCTCGGTCGAGTCGCCGGACGACCGCGCGGCGATCCGCTCGGCGCTGACCGAGACGCTCGACGACCTCGGAATGACCGGCACCGGCGTCGTGACGATCGACTCCCTCGGCGAACTCGAACGTCGGTTCGCGGCCGACGAAACGGACGGGGACGCCGCGCTCCTCGAGTTCCTCGCGACGGTTCGAGCGACCGTCTGCAAGGCCAGGTACGTGCCGATCGTCGCCGGCTCCGCCCCATTCCGTCGCGTCGCGGACGCCGAGCGCTCGAGCGCGCTTCGCGCCGCCGGTGCCGACTCCCGCTTCGACGGGATCGTCGACCTTCGACTGGTCGAGCGCCGAGATACGGAGACGCGGCGGTGTCACCTCGGGGTGCGGAAGCTCGCCGGGGCTCGGCGCCTCCCGCAGTGGCTCGCCTACGAGTACGAACCCGCGCGGGGCCTCTACGCGCTCGAGTCGACGACCGAGCGCGCTCGTTCGACCGGCCGCGACCGACGCGTCGAGGACGTATCGAACCGACACTGACGCCCTCGAGCGCCTGCACGAGAACTCACGCTCTGCTTTTAACCGCTCGAGCGTGGTAAGTGGCGGTGGCGAATCGGTGCGGGTTCGAGAGACGACGAGCGACGACGAGCGGCGGCAATCGGCGCTATTCGAGTCACACTTCCAGCTTCCAGATCATGACTGACCGAACTGACCGATACCCCGACGAGAGCGGCACCGAGCGCTCGAGCGAGACCGACCGAGGCGACCGACGCGGTCGACGACGTGAGACGGCGGGTACTCGACGCGACGAAGGGGACCGTCGTCAGGCGGGACGCTCCGACCGCCAGCGCGGCGAGCAGCCGGCTCGAGAGGATCGCTCCGGGGGCGAACGACGGCCCGACCGAGAGCGCAGCTTCGAGACGGACGCGATCCGGGAAGGCGACCTCGAGTACGGCGGCGAGGCGCGCCGAGACGAACGTCGCGGCGGCGGGCGCGAACGGCAGCCGACGGGTGGCCGACGCGAGGACGACCAGCCCGAACTGCGCGGTCGGCGATCGCAGGGTGGCCGGACACCACGGAACCACGACCAGCACTCTCGAGGCCGCCAGCCCCAACAGCACGTCGGACAGCAGGGCGGACGCGGACGACGAGATCCGCAAGAACACGAACAGCACGGACAGCAGCAACGAGACCGGCGTCGCCAGCGGGGTCGTGAGCAGCCACGACAGGGTGGACGCGATTCTCAGCGGGGAGGACGCGGACGCCAGCAGAGTGGACACGGTCGCCAGCAGGGTGAACGAGGCCCCCACGAGCGGTACGGCCAGGGCCGAACGCAACAGGGAGACCGTTCCCGCGGCGGCGAACAACCGCGCGGCCGAGAGCGCGGCTTCGAGACGGACGCGATCCGAGAAGGCGACCTCGAGTACGGCGGCGAGGCGCGCCGAGACGAGCGACGCGGCGGCGAGCGCGAACGGCGACCGACGGGCGGCGGGCGGGGACAGCGCGATCGGCACCGGTCGGAGATGCAACAGCGTCGGCGGGGGTCCCAGGGGGAGCGCCAACGCCAGCGTCAGTACCAGTCGGATATGCCACAGGGACGACGCGGCCAGGAGCATCAACGGGGCCACGAGCGGACGAACCCCGAGCGCGGTCGCGGCCAGCAGTCCCAGCGAGAACGGCGGGGACACGCCGGCAGCCAGTTCGAACCCGACGTGACCGACGAGGCGAATCTCGAGTACGGCGGCGTCAGGCGCCGAGCGTCCCGAGAGGAGCGCGGCGAGCGCTCCGAGTTCCGCGGCGACCGGAGCCAGCAGGGTCGGCAGGGCCAACGGGGTCAGGGAGACCGCCAGCCCCGGCGGGGGCAGCAAGGTCGGCGGTCCCAGCGAGAACAGCAGGGTCCGCAGTCTCAGCAAGACCGTCAGCCGCGACGCGAGCGAGGCCAGCAGCCGATGGACGATCAGCGGAAACGCGGTCAACAGCCAATGGACGAGCAGCGAGGGCGAGGACGGCAGCGCGACGAGCGCCGGGGCCGCGACGCCGACGACCGACAGCCCCGCGGCGAGATGGAGATGCAGGACCAGCAAGCGCGCCAGGACCGACGGGACCGCAGCTACCGCGGGCAACACCAGGAGCAACGCGGCCAGGACGGTCGAGAGCAGCCGGAACGGGACCGGCGGCAGGACCGGTCGCAGGGCGGCGACCGCGGTGATGTCGACCGACCGCGCGGCGGCCAGTCCGGTGGCGGCCTCGAGTACCGCCAGGAAGGCCACCGAGACGAGAGCGGCGCGTGGACCGACGACCCCGAGTTCGAGCGCACTCGAGCGCAGGACCGAGACGTCCAGCGTCGCGACCGGGGCGATCGGGAGTCCCGACGCACCGAGGAAGACCGACGTCAGGACGACCGCGGCCGGCAATCGCCCGCGCGCGACTGGAACCGCCAGCGCGACCAGCCGAGCGCGGGCGAGCGCGACGAGCAGTCGAACCGAGCGCGGGACCGCTCCAGCGACGGAGAGCGCCACCATGCCCAGCGTCCCGACACGGACACGACCAACCGCCGGCACGTCCACGAGAACGAGCCGGAACACCGGGACGACGAGAGTCGGAGCGATCCGCCGAACAGCTAACGCGACGCGAACCGGTCCCGTCCGATCGAACGCGAGCGCGAACGGACACGCCGCCACGAATCGCGTCCGTTTTTGTCGCCTCGAGCCGACCGCCATCCATTGGCGGCACGCACGTACTGGTCGTCGACGTCCCGCAAGCGACGACGCTCGAGGCGGTGGTCACGTTCCCCGACGCCGACCGAGAGTGCGAACTGGTCCGGACGTTGCCCGGTGACTCGGTGCGGCGTTCGGCGCCTCCGACTGCGACTGCGCGAGTTACCTGCTCGCCACGGCCGGTCGCGAGACGATACTCGAGGCGGCCACGTCGGTCGGTGGCGTCCGCGAGCACGACCGGGGAAGTCGATCATTGCGGCTCCCGAACCGAGTTCCACATCGCTCGCGGCCTCCCTCGCGGTCCTGCAGCAGTGTGCAGCGGCTCCCGTCGCTGCTCTCGCCGTCGCAACGATCTCCCTCTTTTCCCCATCGATCCGCGTGACGTTGCAAGTCAGGAACGGTGACACCGAACCGGGGATTCGTCCCGTCCGACTACCCATAGTCGACAGAGGCCGAGTTCACTGACAAGCCCCGCGCCACCGTGCGCGGAACAGTTGACTAGTCGGGTCTGATCCGTCACCGACTCCAACCGACAATAAGCCAACTATCAGCCGACTTTATCAACCTGAGTTGTTGTAATACAAAACCACTTTATAACTGATGTATGTATTGTCGGCTGATGGACGGCCAACTGAATCGACGACAGGTGATCACTGCTGGCGGGATTGGGATAGCGGGTGCGCTCGCAGGCTGTACCTCCAGTCCAGGGAGTTCATCAGGAGACGATAGCACAGGTGAGCGA
Organism: Natronolimnohabitans innermongolicus JCM 12255; assembly: GCF_000337215.1. Taxonomy (GTDB): domain Archaea; phylum Halobacteriota; class Halobacteria; order Halobacteriales; family Natrialbaceae; genus Natronolimnohabitans; species Natronolimnohabitans innermongolicus. Next base: position 7,936 of record NZ_AOHZ01000062.1, read on the forward strand.
ACGCACACAGTCTCGATGGCGCCGATGGGCGAGGTCGAGTTCTCGAGCGTCCCCGAGACGTTTGTCGGACGGTTCGGCTTCGTCGTCGACATCGCGGCAGCACTCGACGAACTCGATTCGCTCGTCGCAATGTACAGCAACTATTCGGTGTTCGGACACAGTCATTTCTACGACGAACTCGAGACCGTCTCGATCGATCCCACAGAGATCGAAGAGCTTCACACGGACGACTGGGACATCCGTCTCGAGCGGTTGTACGAACTCACACCAGACTTCACCGCAATCGATCCGAACTACCTGATCCACTACACCCAGTTCGACGAGAACGAGGTCGACCAGTTCATCAATCGGATCGGGCCGTTTCTTCACAACGAGAGCCAGAGTGAACGGGCCGACGGGTGGCCAACCTGGCCCGATGGCGACTATCCGTACCTGACACTCGCCGAGTTTACGCGGATCTACGGCGAGGCCTTCCAGAAGACGGCGCGCGCCGAGGCCATCCGTGAGCTCAACGAGGAGGTCCGCGAAACGGTCACAGACCGCCTCCCGCCGGAGTCAGAGCGCCCAACCGTTGCCGTCGGGAGTCTCCACAACGGTACCTGGCACCTCGACACGTTCGCCGATGCGCCCGAGAACACCTACGGAGAGATGCACTATCGGGAACTCGGCGCTCGAGATGCCGTTGCCGAACACGGCAGTGGTCGCGTGCAAGCTGAAATGGAGTTGATGCTCGAGATCGATCCCGACGTCTTCGTCTGGCGTCACGGCCTGTTCGATCCCGAGGGAGTGGTCGAAACGCTCGAGGAACTCGAAGACGACACGCTCGGCAGCCAACTGTCGTGTGTCGACTCGGGGCGCTTTTTCATCGGCGGCAGCCCCGACCAGGGGCCAATCGTGAACACGTTTCAGACGGAGATGCTCGCGAAACAGCTCTATCCCGACGAGTTCGGCGAGTACTCCGGTCTCGGTGAGATCCCGACCGACGAGCAGCTGTTCGACCGCGGCCGGATCGACGAGATCGTTCGTGGGGAGGAACTCGCATGAGCACGCTCGAGACCGAAAAAGCGCTCGTCGAAGAGTTCGTCGTCGCCGCCTTCGAGAAAGACGACCGGAAGACGGTCCGCCGAATGCTCACCTCGGATGCCCTCGTTCACACGCCGAACGTACCCGGCGGGGAACTCGACGTCGACGGGTTCGAGACGCAGATCCTCGACGCCTTCCACGACGCGTTCCCGGATCTCTCGATCGCGGTCGAGTCACTGATCATGGAGGGGACGACCGTGATCTGTCGGTTCACGATGACCGGAACGCACGAGGATGTCTTTCGCGGGATCGAGCCGAGTGGTGAGACGATCGCCGTCACGGGGGTCGTAGAGCTTCGGCTCACCGACGCAGGAATCTCCGATCTGTGGCAGACGACCGACAGCCTCGAGTTACTCGAACAGATCACAGACGACGCCCACAGGGTCGATCACGGTGAATAGCCCGAAGCGATGAGCGAGAAGACCGGTGAATATGGCCGCCAGCAGGCGCACGCTGATCGACGTGTGGGTTCAGGCGGTCGTCTCGAATGGATCGATGGGACACTCATCTTGCTCTGTGTCGCGAGCCTCGCGGTCACCGTCGGTGCGGGGGCGATTCAGGTCACCTTCGGAGACTATTCGGTCTCGATTACAGCGGTCTGGGGAATCATCTTCGATCCGGCGGTACTCGCGAGTCCGACGACGCTGTACGCGCTCGTCTTCGGCGGCGACCTGACACACCTCACGACGGAGTCGCTGATCGTCTGGACACAGCGAATTCCACGAGTTCTCGTGGCAGTTTTCGTCGGGATGAACCTCGCTCTCTCGGGAGCGATCTTCCAGGCGGTGACGCGGAACGAACTCGCGAGTCCGTACATTCTCGGAGTTTCTTCTGGTGCGGGGCTCGCTGTCTTGCTTACGCTCGCCATTTTCGGTGGGCTGGCCGCATACATCCCACTTTTCGCCGCGCTCGGCGGTGCGCTCGCGTTCTTCCTCGTTTACGCGATCGCCTGGAACGGCGGCACGAGTCCGGTCCGACTCGTCCTTGCGGGCGTGATCGTCAGTACAATCTTTGGATCGCTTCAAACTGGACTGTACTTTTTCATCGACGATCTCGGCACCGTTCAGGAGGCACTCGCCTGGACGACGGGTACACTGAGCGGGTCCGACTGGAGCGAGATTCGACTCATCGTTCCGTGGACGCTACTCACCGTCGTCCTCTCGATCGCCGGGGCTCGCCAGCTCAACGTCCTGTTGCTCGGCGAGCGAACGGCCCGGTCGCTCGGGATGTCGGTCGAACGTGCCCGATTCGGACTCTCGGCGGTCGCTATCGTCGCGGCGAGTGCCAGCGTCGCAGTCGCTGGGATCATCGGTTTCGTCGGCCTCATCGTCCCCCACATCGTCCGGACGATCGTCGGCAGTGACTACCGGGCGCTCCTGGTTGGCTGTTTGTTCGTTGGGCCCGCGTTGCTCGTCGTCGCTGACGTCCTCGCCAGACTCGCGATCAGTGGCTCGCAGCTCCCGGTCGGGATTCTGACCGGACTCATTGGCGGGCCGTACTTCCTCTACCTGATGAAACGAAAGCAGAACCTCGGAGAACTATGACAGCAAACGACACTGAACGGAGTCGTATCGACCGAAACCAGCTTGAGTACGACGTGCTCGTCGTCGGCGGCGGTGCCGCCGGTCTCTCGGCGGCGATCTTCACCGCACGGTTTGGCCTCGAAACCGAGGTTTTCGCGTGTGGCCGCTCGGCGATCTCACGGTGTGGCCACCTCGAGAACTACCTCGGCTTTCCTGGAGGTGTCGATCCACCCACGTTCCTCGAACTGGGGCGCGAACAGGTGACCCACGAGGGAGCGACAGTACACTCAGAGATGGTCACCGAGATCGACAAACCGGACGAACGGTTCCGCGTCGAGACGATCGATGGGACAGTTGTGAGGCCACGGTACGTCATCGCTGCGACCGTCATCGACGGCGACTACCTCGAGTCGCTCGATCCGACGCTGTACCACGAGGACGACCACGCCGTCGACTGCGACGAGCGCGGCCGAACCGCAGTCGACGGGCTGTACGTCGCAGGCCGGTTGGCGGACGCGACTCACCAGGCGATTATCTGTGCCGGTGACGGAGCGAAGACGGCACACACACTCATCACCGACGTGTTATGCGAACGGGGATACTGGGATGCGATCGCGAGTCAGTACACCGACTGGGTCGTCCGCGAACGACCCGACGACGACTGGCAGCCCCGCGTCGAATCGTGGATACGGGAGAGTGTTCCTGAAGACGGGGACATCTCGGAGGAGCGAATCCAGTGGGTCATCGACGACATCGTCGAACGGTTCGAAGCCAGAGCGATCAGCGACAGCGAGCGCCGCGAACGCGTCCAGCGCGGCCGAGAACTCGTCACCGCACACCTCGAGCCATGATCGGGAAACTCAGCCTCGAGACCCTCACCGAGCGCGGGATCACTGAAGAACCCGGCTGGGGACCAGTCTCGAGTGACGACACGGCTACCCGAAGCGAGCAGCGTGACCACATCGAGTGTCGCGATCTCGTCCTCGAGTACAACGCGAGTGACGAACCGGTCGTCGACGGTGAGACGATCGGCGTTCCCAAAGGGAAGGTAACGGCCCTCGTCGGGCCCAACGGCAGCGGCAAGAGCACCCTCCTCCGAGGTGTCGCACGCGAACTCGAGCCGACCGACGGGCACGTCCTCCTCGACGGGACGGACATCGGGAGCTATTCGCGCAAGGAACTCGCTCGCGAGCTGGGGTTGCTCTCCCAGCACAACGTCGCACCCGAGTTACTGACCGTCGAAGATCTCGTCAGACACGGCCGGTATCCCCACCGGCGGCTGTTCGATACCATGACAGATAGCGACTGGCAGGCTATCGACTGGGCGATCGATACGGTGGGAATCGACCACCTCCGCGACCGGGATGTTGGCTCCCTTTCGGGCGGACAGACGCAACTCGCCTGGATCGCAATGGTCCTCGCACAGGAACCTCGGGCGATGTTACTCGACGAACCGACGACGTACCTCGACTTGCGCCACCAGATTCGTCTCCTCGAGGTAATCCGCTCGCTCAGCGACGACGTCGACATGACTGTCGTCGTGGTTCTACACGACATCTCACAGGCGGTCCGCGTCTGTGATCACCTCGTCGCACTCGAGGACGGTGCGGTCTACGACAGCGGTCCGCCGGCAGCGGTCGTCACGGAGGAGCTGATGGCCGAAGTATTCGGCGTCGACACCCGCGTCGAGTCCGGGCCTGACGGGCTGCAGATCCATCCGATCGGAGAGATCGAGCGAACAACGGGCGAAGACTGCTAACCGATACCGATGACCGAAACCGACGAACGAACGGAGACGGATCGACCGAGAACCGACACGGCGCAGTTCGACCACGACGTGGTGATCGTCGGCGGCAGTGCTGCCGGGCTCGCTGCAGGGGTATTTACCGCCCGCCACGGACTGGATACGTTGGTCCTCCGAGGCGGACACACGGCATTGCTGCGCTGTAGCATCCTCGAGAATTATCTCGGGGTGCCGAACGTTGATCCGGCGGACTTCCTCGATGTCGCAACCGAGCAGGCACGCGACGCAGGCTGTCGAGTCGAGAACAGGCGTGTCAAACGGCTCTGCCGCGTCGGCGCTGGCTTCGCCGTCGACGCAGGCGATGAAACGATCACCAGTCGTCGGGTCGTCGCAGCGTCCGGCCCGGAAAACGACTATCTTCAGGAGATCGCCGACGGCGCGCTCTACCGCGGCCCGGCGACACACGACAACCTCGAGTACTACGTCCCGTGTGACGACGCCGGCCGGACGGAGGTCGACGGACTGTACGCCGCTGGTCGGCTCTCCGGCATCGAGCACCAGGTGTTGATCGCCGCCGGAAACGGCGCGCGGGTCGGCCTCGCGGTAGTCAGAGACTGCCTGCGGGACGCCGGACTCTGGGACGAACTCGCCGACCACTACCACGACTGGGCAGTCCACCCACACAGACATGACGGGTGGGAGATCGACGACTGGCTCCTCGAGCGTGTTCCCGACGACGTCGACTCCGACAACGAAGCGGTGGCCGAGCGCCTCTCGTCGTACCGTGAGCGCCTCGAGACGCGGGTTCGTACCGAGGGCGAAAAAGCGCGCCGCCTCGAGCGTGGTCGTACATTGCTCAAACGATATCACAATGAGTGACACAACGTGTCTACGAGGATGGCTCGGTGTACGACAGCGGCTCCCCCTCGACCGTCGTCACGAGGGGCTGCTCCAGGAGGTCTTCGGCGTCGATGCGCGCGTCGAGTCCGGGCCCGCCGGCCCGCGAATCCATCCCGTGTGCGCGATCGAGTGACTCAGACGGGAACGCCACCGTAAGTTATTACGGAGGCATGCGAATCGTTGCCCATGGACGACGCTGCCGACGAGACACCGCAACTTCACGACGACGCGATGGAACGCTTTCCTGTCCCCGACTACGAGGATCTCCCCGACGACCTCAAAGATCGCATCGACGAGGAAACCGATCGCTCCGGGTTCACGCCGAACGTGTTCGCCGCGATGGCGTACAAACCCTCGCACTTCCGGGCCTTTTTCGAGTACCACGACGCAATCGTCGGGGATACCGCCCTCGAGCGCGAGGAAATCGAGATGATCGTCGTCGCCGTCTCCGGCGTCAACCACTGTTACTACTGCAACGTCGCCCACGGCGCACTGGTGCGGATCTACGCCGACGACCCGCTGCTGGCCGATCAACTCGTGGCGAACTACCGCACGGCGGATATCAACGACGCTCACCGGACGATGCTCGACGTCGCCGTGAAACTGACCGAACGACCGACCGAAGTCGAAGCGAACGACCTCGAGATGCTCCGCGAAGCGGGATTCAGCGAGGAAGCGCTGTGGGATATCGCCGCGGTGGCGGCCTTCTACAACCTGAGCAATCGACTGGCGATGTTCGCCGATATGCGGCCGAACGAGGAGTTCCATACGCTCGGGCGGGAGTAAGGGATGGCTCGAGGACGGCGAAATAGCTGAAGATAACAGATCCCGTGAAACGAACGGTCGAGTAACCGCGGTCGGGTAACCGACTCCGACTAGTCGTCGCTTGCGGCGTAACTGGTCGACTCCGATTCGACGGCCGCCTCGGGCGCGCCGGGCAGTTCCTCGCGGACGTCGTCGCTGCCCTGCTCGGTGATCGCCTCGTGGTAGGCGTCGGGCATGACCTTCACGAAGGCCTCGAGCGCGCGCTCCCAGTTCTCGAGGATGAGTTCGCCGCGCTCGGAGCCGGTGTAGGCGACGTGGTTCTCGACGAGGCGACGCAGCATCTCCTCGTCTTTCTCCTCGAGTTCGTCGTGCAGCGAGACCATGCCGGTGTTCGCGCGGTCGGCGAAGTCGTCGTCGGGGTCGTAGACGTAGGCGACGCCGCCGGACATGCCGGCCGCGAAGTTCTTCCCGGTCTCACCGAGGACGGCGACGACGCCGCCGGTCATGTACTCACAGCCGTGGTCGCCGACGCCCTCGACGACGGCCTTGGCGCCAGAGTTGCGGACGGCGAAGCGCTCGCCGGCGACGCCGTTGACGTAGAGTTGACCGCCGGTCGCGCCGTAGAGCGCGACGTTGCCGATCGAGATGTTTTCGGTCGGATCGTAGGTGGCCGTCTCCGGCGTGCGAACGGTGATCTTGCCGCCCGAGAGTCCCTTCCCGACGTAGTCGTTCGCGCTGCCATCGAGGTGCATCGAGACGCCGCTGGCGAGGAATGCGCCGAAGCTCTGTCCGGCGGTCCCCTCGAGGTCGACCGTGATGGTGTCCTCGGGGAGGCCGGGCTCGCCGTAGCGGCTGGTGATGCGGTTCGAGAGCATCGCACCCACGGTGCGGTCGACGTTGGTGACGTCGGTCTCGAGGGTGACCGGTTCCTCGCTCTCGATGGCGTCGGCCGCAGCCTCGATGAGGTCGCGATCGAGTTGCTCCTCGAGTTCGTGGTCCTGCTCGCGGATCTTGCGGCGGACCTCGCTGCCGGGATCGGCGAGTACCGCCGAGAGGTCGACGTTGCGAGCCTTCGGGTGGTCGACGTCGTCGCGCTGTTGCAGGACGTCGACCTGGCCGATCATTTCGTCGACCGTCTCGAAGCCGAGTTCGGCCATGATCTCGCGTAGCTCCTGGGCGATGAACGTCATGTAGTTGATGACGTGTTCGGGCTCGCCGGGGAAGCGCTTGCGCAGGTCCTCGCGCTGGGTGGCGACGCCGACCGGGCAAGTGTTCTTGTGACACTGGCGGGCCATCACGCAGCCACCCGTGACGAGCGAGGCGGTTCCGAAGATGTACTCCTCGGCGCCCAGCAGCGCGGCGACGGCGACGTCGCGGCCGGTCTTCAGTCCGCCGTCGGCGGAGACGCGGATCCGGTCGCGCAGGCCGGTCTGACAGAGCATCTGGTTGGCTTCGGCGAGGCCGAGCTCCCAGGGGAGGCCGGCGCTCTTGATCGAAGTGCGCGGGGAAGCGCCCGTCCCGCCGGAGTGTCCCGAAATGTGGACCACGTCGGCGTTGGCCTTCGCGACGCCGGCGGCGACGGTGCCGATGCCGGCTTCGGAGACGAGTTTGACGTTGATGTCGGCGTCCTCGTTGGCCGCCTTCAGATCGAAGATCAGCTGTTTCAGGTCCTCGATCGAGTAGATGTCGTGCAGTGGCGGCGGAGAGATGAGACCCACGCCGGGCGTGGACTTGCGGACGTGGGCGATCATCTCGTTGACCTTCGAGCCCGGGAGGTGGCCGCCCTCGCCGGGCTTTGAGCCCTGGGCCATCTTGATCTGGAGTTCGTCGGCCGAAGAGAGATACGTCGAGGTGACGCCGAACCGCCCGGAGGCGACCTGCTTGACGTTACACTCGCGTTCGGTGTCGAACCGTTCCGGCGGCTCGCCACCTTCGCCGGAGTTGGACTTGCCGCCGATACGGTTCATCGCGATCGAGTTGTTCTCGTGGGCCTCCGGGGAGAGCGACCCGAGGCTCATCGCGGCCGTCGAGAACCGCTGAACGATGTCCTTGATCGGTTCGACGTCCTCGACCGGGATCGATTCGCGGTCGGAGTCGAACTCCATGAGCCCGCGTAAGGTCTGGAGGTTCTGTTGCTGATCGTTGATCAGTTCGGCGAAGTCCTGGTACCGCTCGTAGTCGTTCGAGCGAACCGACTGCTGGAGCGCGCCGACGGTCTGTGGGTTCCACTGGTGGTAGATGCCGTCGGAACGGTGCTCGAACTCGCCGTGACGGTCGAGCGAGGACTCTTCGGCTTTGCTGGCGAAGGCGCTCGCGTGACGCTCGCGAACGTCCGCCTCGATCTCGGCGAGACCGATCCCCTCGGTACGGTTCTCGGTCCCCTCGAAGTAGTCAGCCACGAGATCCGAATCGAGGCCGACGGCCTCGAAGATCTGGGCGCCCTGGTAGCTCTCGACGGTCGAGATCCCCATCTTGGCCATGATCTTCAGGAGGCCGTCCTCGAGGGCGCCGACGTAGGCGTCGATCGCCACTTCGGTATCCGCGCCGTCGTCGCCGGCGGTGAGGTCCTCGATCGTCTGGTAGGCCAGGTACGGGTTGACCGCGCCCGCGCCGTAGCCGACCAGCGTCGCGAAGTGGTGGACGGTCCGCGGGTCGGCGGACTCGACGACGAGGCCGACGTGGTTGCGCAGCCCGTTGCGGACGAGGTGGTGGTGAACGCCACCGGTCGCGAGCAGGCTCGGGATGGCGACGCGGTCCGCGTCGACGCCGCGATCGGAGAGAACGATGACGTCGTGGCCGCCGTCCTCGATCGCCTCGACGACGTCCTCGCGGACGCGTTCGATCGCGGCCTCGAGGTCCTCGCCCGATTCCTCGCTCGTCGGCTCGTAGGTGATATCGATCGTCGCGGCCGTGATACCGTTGGCCGAACAGTCGCGAATCGACTCGAGTTCGGCGTCGGTGAGAATCGGCGAGTCGAGGACGAGCTGGCGGGCGTGTTCGGGGGACTCGTCGAGCAGGTTGCGCTGGAAGCCCAGTCGGGACTCCATCGAGGTGACGAGTTCCTCGCGGATGTAGTCCAGCGGCGGGTTCGTGACCTGCGCGAACAGCTGCTTGAAGTAGGAAAACAGCGGCCGGTTGAACTCCGTGAGGACGGACAGCGGCGTGTCGTCGCCCATCGAGCCGACGGGGTCTTTCCCCTTCTGGGTCATCGGCTCGATCATGTTCTCGAGTTCGTCGTGCGTGTAGCCGAATGCGGCCTGCTGGTCGCGGAGGCCGTCGACGGACTGCCGTGGGGTACTGTCACCCGTCGTCCGAATGTCGTCTATGTGGACCTGCTCTTCGGCGACCCACTCGCCGTAGCGGTCGTCGGTGAGGTCCTCGAAGACCTCGTCGTCGGGAATGACGCGCCCTTCCTCGGGATCGGCGAGGAACAGCTGGCCGGGCTGGAGTCGGCCACGCTCGTCGATCTCCTCGGGGTCGGTCTCGAGCGCGCCGGCCTCGCTGGCCATGATCAGGCGGTTGTCGGTCGTCACGTCGTACCGGCAGGGACGAAGGCCGTTACGGTCCAAGACGGCGCCGACGCGTTCGCCGTCGGTCGCCGCCACGAGCGCGGGGCCGTCCCACGGCTCGACCAGGGAGGCGTGGAAGTCGTACCAGTCCTTGCGATCCTGGTCCATCGCGTCGTCGCCGCGCCAGGCCTCGGGGACGAGCATCCGTAGCGCGTGCTCCAGATCGCGTCCGTCCTGCATCAGCAGTTCGAGCGCGTTGTCGACGCTCGCGGTGTCGGACTGGTTCGGATCGTCGATGATCGGCTTGACCGCCTCGAGGTCGTCGAGGACGTCGCTCTCGATGTCGGTCTCGCGGGCGCGCATCCAGTTGATGTTGCCCCGAATGGTGTTGAACTCGCCGTTGTGGATGATGTTCCGGTAGGGGTGTGCGAGGTGCCAGGCGCCGAGCGTGTTCGTCGAGAACCGCTCGTGGACCATGACGAAGTTCGACTCCATCCGCTCGTCGGTGAGATCCGGATAGTACGACGGAACCTGAACCCCCTTGAGAAGGCCCTTGTAGACGACGGTTTTCGAGTCAAGCGAACAGACGTAGAAGCGTTCCGTGTTCTCGATATCGGCAGCCTCGACGGAATTCTCGAGTGCGCGTCGGGCGACGTAGAGACGACGGTCGAACGCGTCGCCGTCGACGTCGTCTACGGGCGAGACGATGACCTGCCAGACGTCGGGTTCGGAGTCGACGGCCGTCTTCCCGAGGTCGTCGTTGTTCGTCGGGACGTCGCGCCACTCGAGTACCTCGAGATCGTACGTCTCGAGGGCGTCTTCGATGACCGCGATCAGTTCCGTCCGTGCCGTCTCGTCCTGTGGCAAGAATAGCGAGCCGACGGCGTACGTCGCAGGAAGATCGATTTCGAGGACATCGGCGAAGAAGGCATCCGGGGTCTGTAACATGATGCCCGCGCCGTCGCCGGTGTTTTTCTCCGCACCGGTCGTCCCGCGGTGTTCGAGATTTCGGAGTAGTTCGAGCCCGTCGGCGACGACGTCGTGGCCCCCATCCCCGTCGAGGTCCATGACGACGCCGACGCCGCAGTTCGACCGTTCGTCCGTGGGGTCTGCAAGTCCCCGCGAACGCTCGGCGGATGACGCTCTCTGTGGCTGTGGCATACACTCTGATAGCGAGAACTGCTATAAGAGAGTACTCCATAATGGCTAAGTGTATTATATACACATATAATCGAGTATAAGGGGTATTGTTCTCGTTGAATATTCGTGCAGATCTCTGGTGCTCGCGTCGCGAACGAACCGAACGGAAAACGAAACTCAAGTTTTGTCATTCCTGTAACTGCTCGAGAACCGAGGGCAACGCCAAAACGGGCAGGGATGGCTGCCCGAGCAGGGCAGCAGTGTCAGAGGCACGTAGTGCTCACCCACCAGAGTGAACACCACGTCTCACCCTTCCACATCCATCGGTAAGCAGTATTTGGTTAAAGGATTAGGTTCCTTCACTCCGGGGATCGCGACCGTTCGTTCCCGTTCACCGTCCTCGAGTCCCGAGACCTCTCGTTTCGGTTCTTCGGACGGAGGACGGTCGACAGATGGTTACCAACAGATTGGCACCCAGTACCATATGTCCTTCGGCTGTAGTATCTGCGATCGGCGAGCGAAGACGATGTGCGACCGTTGCAGCCGTTGCAACCGTCGCCGTCGAGCGACGGACGGCGGTATCAGCGCCGAACCCGTGGGATCTGATACCGCTCGCGACGAACTCCCAGATACACAGTGGACTCGATACACTCGAGTCGCGGTCGCGCAAATCCAAAACTGTCGGAAAACGACGACGCCCGAAAGAGGGCGTTTGCCTCATACGGTTTACTGTCCGTCAGTACCGGCGCAACCGCCGCCCGGGTCGCAGTTGCGCCGGGACATCGGTACAGCAATCCGTATCAGTAACTCTTCGCGAAGTACGCGATTTCGTCTGCAGGGTCGCCGCAGACGCCACACTCGTCGCGATCGGGTTCGGGGACTTCGCCGGCCGTCCGTCCGCCCTCGTCGTCGAGGGGTTGCATGACGATCTCGGCCGCGATCTTCTCCTTAATCGCTTCCTCGCAGGCCTCGTCGCCACACCACGACGTCTTTACGTAGCCGCCGTGTTTCCCGATCGTCCCGAGGATCTCTTCGGGGCTGTGGGCCTCGCGGACGTTGTTCTCGAGGTTCTCCTCGGCCGCCTGGTAGAGCTTGTCGTAGATCGTCTCTAAGTGCTCGTCGACGGCGTCGACGATCTCGTCGCGGTCCTCGACGGACTCTTCGTTGTCGGGTCGGTGGACGAGCGTCACTTCCTCGTCTTCGACCTCGTAGGGGCCGATCTCGAGACGGAGGGGGACGCCGTTTAACTCGTGTTCGTTGAACTTGAAGCCGGGATTGCGCTCGTCGCGGTCGTCGAGTTCGACGCGGAAGCCGGCCTCTTCGAGGTCGTCGGCGATCTCCTGGGAGTACTCGAGGACGTCTTCTTTCGTGTCCTCCTGCCAGATCGGGACGATGGCGACCTGCGTGGGCGCGACGGTCGGCGGGAGCACGAGCCCCTGATCGTCGGAGTGGGTCATGATGAGCGCCCCGATGGCGCGCCAGGAGAGCCCCCACGAGGTGGTGTAGGCCGTCTTCTCGTCTTCGTCCTCGTCGGCGTAGGTGATGTCGAACGCCTCGGCGAAGCTCTGACCGAGGTTGTGGCTCGTCGCCCCCTGGACGGACTTGCCGTCGGGCATCAGCGCCTCGACGGTCGTCGTCGTGTCCGCGCCGGGGAACTTGTCGTGTTCGGGCTTCTTCCCGCGGAGCACCGGAATCGCCAGCACGTCCTCGTAGACGCGCTCGTACTGGTCGAGGCGGGTCCAGACCTCCTCCCAGGCGCTCTCGTTGGTCGCGTGGGCGGTGTGGCCCTCCTGCCACATGAACTCCTTCGTTCGGAAGAAGGGCTTCGTCTCGGTGGCCTCCCAGCGGACGACCGAACACCACTGGTTCAATCGGAGGGGGAGGTCGCGGTGGCTGCGCGTCCAGTCGGCCATAAAGGGCGCGATGATCGACTCGCTGGTCGGTCGAACCGCGAGGCGCTCCTCGAGTTCGTCGTGACCGCCCTGGGTGACCCAGGCGACCTCGGGATCGAACCCTTCGACGATGTCCTTCTCCCGTTCTAAGAAGCTCTCGGGGATGAACATCGGGAAGTAGACGTTGTCGACGCCGGTCTCTTTGAACCAGCCGTCCAGCGCGTCCTGGATGGCCTCCCAGAGGGCGTAGCCGCGGGGCTTCGTGACGATGAAGCCGCCCATCGGGGCGTAGTCAGCGAGGTTCGCCTTCTGGACGACCTCGGCGTACCACTCGCCGGGCTTGTGCGATTTCGACTCGGTGATCCCGAGTTCCTGGCTCTCGTCGCTCATTGTGTCGATATGCAGTCAGCGCGGTCTTAAACCATGCGAAGGGCGGACGGCACGGGAGCGATTCCGTACCGCCAGTCGGCGCCGTCCGACGTCGCTGTCGCCGTCGATTCGACCGGACAGCACAACAGGACGCTGGTTCACTCCGGTTCTCGGAGCTTTATGCGGCCGTGTCCCACACTAGTGGGTATGAAAGCGATCCAGGTAGCCGAGTACGGCGACAGCGATCAACTCGAGGAAATCGACGCCGACCTGCCCGAACCGGGCGCCGGCGAGGTCCGCATCGAGGTCGAGGCGGCGGGGATCAACTTCGCCGACATCATGCAACGGCGCGGCGTCTACCCGGGCGGACCCGACGCACCTTACGTCCCCGGGATGGAAGCTGCGGGCACCGTCGACGCCACTGGCGAGGGCGTCGACCTCGATGAAGGCGACCGCGTTGTCGCGATGCTCAACACCGGCGGCTACGCCGAGTACGCCACCGCGAACGCCCAGATGCTCTTTCCCATCCCCGACGGGATGAGCTTCGAGGAGGCCGCCGGCTTCCCCGTCCAGTTTCTCACCGCCCACTCCTGTCTGTTCGAGTGGGGCGGCCTCGAGGCGGACGAATCGGTGCTGATCCAGGCCGCCGCGGGTGGCGTCGGGACGGCCGCCGTGCAACTCGCCTCGAACCACGGCGCCGAGGTCTTCGGCACCGCGAGCACGCAGGAGAAACTCGACCTCGCGGCCGACCTCGGCTGCGATCACCCGATCAACTACACCGAGACGGACTTTCGCGAGGTCGTCGACGAGGAAACCGACGGACAGGGTGTGGAACTCGTCTTGGAGAGCGTCGGCGACGACGTCTTCGAGCGCAGCCTCGACGCGATGGCCCACTTCGGTCGCATGGTCACCTACGGCGTCGCCAGCGGCGTCCCCGGCGAGGCCGAGAACCGCCGGCTGCTCTTCGAGAACAAGACCGTCAAAGGATTCCACCTCGGCCAGGCGTCCGTCCACGATCCGAGTCGGATTATGAAAGCCGTCCCTGAACTCACACAAGGGCTGACGAACGGCGATCTCGAGGTCGTTCTCGGCGAGTCGTTCGCGCTCGAGGACGCCGGAGACGCACACCAGTACATCGAAGACCGCAAGAGTTCGGGAAAAGTCGTCCTGAAACCGTAACAGGCAGGTAGTTTCTTCATCCGGCGGATAGTTCGTTTTGTGTCGGCCGGTTGTCGATCCTTTTCTTAGTCGTCGTCATCGGCGTCGTCTTCGTCGTCCTCGTCACCGTCTTCGGCCCCATCATCTTCGTCGTCTTCGTCATCGTCCTCGTCACCGTCTTCGTCCCCATCATCTTCGTCGTCGTCACCGTCTTCGTCGTCGTCGTCATCGTCCTCGTCACCGTCTTCGTCCCCATCATCTTCGTCGTCGTCGTCACCGTCTTCGTCATCTTCGTCGTCATCGTCATCGTCCCCGTCGTCATCGTCCTCGTCATCGTCGTCATCATCTTCGTCGTCCTCGTCATCGTCCTCGTCATCGTCGTCATCATCTTCGTCGTCCTCGTCATCGTCGTCATCATCTTCGTCGTCCTCGTCATCGTCGTCATCATCTTCGTCGTCCTCGTCACCGTCGTCGTCATCGTCCTCGTCGTCATCATCGTCGTCTTCGTCGTCACCGTCGTCGTCTTCCGACCCGTTTCCGAAAATGTCGTCTTCGGTCTCGCCGTCGTCGTCGGGATCGTCGTCGAAACTCCCGTCGAAACATCCTGCGAGGGTACCGAGAACGCCAAGAAGCGCCGTAATGACTGCCCGCCGACGAGTCGTATCGGTCATGCTCTCGGTCCGGGCTACCACGAAGGGATAAAAGAGTATTTGTGCGATACTCAGCAGGGTAACTCCCTCGAGGCGGGACTGTTCACGCACTCATCCCCGGATATTCGTCGATCAACAGGCGCTGGAACCAGTCTTCGGGTCGCGAGCGCAGACGGTCGGTCCGAACTGGCGACGGACGGCGGCGGCCGCTCGTCCAAATCGTGTCACTACTGCCCGTGGTCTACTGGCCGATACAGCAGTTCAGACAGCATCGAGATCGCTCGAGGGCCGTTCCGATCACTCGTCGTCGTCATCGCTGCCGAAATCGAACCAGTCGAATCCGTCGTCATCGTCATCGTCTTCGTCGTCGTCACCGTCATCGTCATCATCCTCGTCGTCCTCGTCGTCGTCCGAATCCGATACCTCCGTTTCGTCGACGTCCCCGTCGATATCGACGTCGTCACCCTCCGAGACGGTGGCGCCGGTAACGTCGCCATCGATTTCGGTACCGTCTCCGAGGTCGACGGTACCGCCAGCCTCGAGATCGCCGTCGATTTCGACGTCGTCGCCCGTCGTCACCGAGCCGTCGACGCTCACATCACCGTCGATTTCGGTATCCGCTCCGAGATCGACGCTGCCGGCGGCCTCGAGGTCGCCGTCGATCTCGACGTCGTCGCCCGCCGTCACTGAGCCGTCGACCGCGACGTCGCCGTCGATTTCGACGTCCGCCTCGAGCGAGACGTGGCTGCCGGCGTCGAGGTCCCCGTCGAGTTCGGCGTCGGGACCGAGCGTGACTCCGTCGGCGGCGTCGATCGAGCCGTCGATCCCGACGCCCTCCTGAACGTCGACCGAGCCGTCCGACTCGACGTCGCCGTCGACGTCCGACGTGACGATAACGTCGTCGCCGTCCGTTTGCATGCCGTCGTCGGAACCGACGTCGACACCGTCGCCGTCGTCGTCGCCGTTCGCGAAGAGGTCGACCTCGCTGTCGTCGTCATCGTCGTCGTCGGGGCTGTCGTCCGACGATCGGTTCAGACAGCCCGCGAGCGCCCCGACGGTTCCGGCGGCCGCTGCGACGAACGTCCGTCGACGAGTCGTATCGGTCATCGTGGGAAACCGGGGCTACCACGACGGGTTAAAAGAGCGTTCGGATGGAGTCAACGTCTGTCTCGATCGGTCGCTCGAGTCTGCGGTCGGTCAGCCGTCGCCTCGTTCCTCGATGGTGCCGTCGACCGACGCCTCGGTAGCCGTCCGAACGACCTCGCCGATCGCGTCCCCGCCGACGGTCGCTCCGACGTCGAGGTCGACGTCGTTGCCCCCGTTGACGTCGCCGGCGACGGTCCCGTCCGTGCCGATCTCGATCGCGCCGCCGGCGATCACGTCGCCGTCGACCGTTGCGTTGCTCCCGAGTTCCACATCGCCGCGAACGTCGAGGTCCCCTTCGATGCGGACGTACCCGTCGGTAGTTAGATCCCCCGCGGCAGTAACGTCGCCGTCGACGACGACGTCGGCTCCGAGATGGACGGCGCCGTCGACGTCGATCTCGCCGGTAATCTCGAGGCCCGGTTCGACCTCGACGGCGCTGATACTCGAGAGACCGTCGGTGGATTCCTCGACGACGACGGCGTCGGTATCGGGGTCCTGATTGACGGCATCGTCGTCCCCGTCGGACGTGTCGGGGAGAATACCGAGACAACCCGCGAGCGCGGCGGTCGCTCCGGACGCCGCCGCAGCGATCACCTCCCGGCGAGTTGGGTCGGACATCGGCTGGTGACGACGTAGGTCGAACCGTCGGAAAACATTTGTGTCTTGAACTGTTTCCTGCCGATCGGTCTCGTGGCCGCTGACCGGACGAGACGCGGACGAGAATCGGACCGAACGAGCGACTCGAGTCGCGCGTTACGGTTGCGATCGGCGCGTTATCGGTCGAACCGACCCGCGACGTCCCACTCGAGGTCGTGATCGACGAACGCGGCCTCGTCGAGCGGTCGGCCGCCCTCGAACCGGAACTCGCCGGCGACGGTTCGGCCCTCGAGGACGCCCGGCAGCCAGAGCCGGTCGTCCTCCCACATCTGGTCGTAGGGGACGTCGTCGACGGGAACCCACTCCGGACGAGCCTCCTCGGTGACCGTCGGCTCGCCGGAGAACGACCGCGTGCGGTAGACGTGACAGAACGTGTGCGGATCGCCGTCGAGCAGAAAGGTGAGTTCGCCCGCCTTCTCGAGGCCCTCTGGATCGACCGCGAGGCCGACCTCCTCGCGCGTCTCGCGGATCGCACACTCTCGGGGCGTTTCGCCGGGCTCGAGCTTGCCGCCGGGACCGTTGTACCAGCCCTCGCCGAGGCCGCGTCGCTTCTCGATGAGGAGCACCTCGTCCGCCTCCGCGTCGTCTCCGTCGCCGGAACCGTCGTCGCGGCTCCGAAGCGGAAAACACAGCGTCGCCTCCGTCTCGACCATATCGACCCCTTCGGCCGGGACGGAATAAAGCACCCGAATCGGTCGACGTCCAGGTCGCTCGAGTCGGTCCTCGAGGTGCCGTCTCCCATTCGATAACCGTTAACCCGGTCCGACGGATGAACCGTGAGTATGGAGTATCTCCTGTGGGTCCTTCTCGCACTCGTCACCTACTCGTTCGTCGCACCGCTGACGAGCATCATCATGCAGGACGTTCCGGCGGCGCCCGGACTCTTCCTCGCGACGGTCGTCTTTCTCGCTATTGCGTCGGTCGTCCTCGTCGTAACCGGCACCGCCGATCCGTCCTACGCCGTGTCGCTCGAGGCCGGCTACGTCTACGTCGCCGGCGCCTTCCTGACGGTCGGCATTCTCGCCTACACGGCCGCACTCGAGACCGGCCCGGTGAGCGTCGTCGTGCCGATCTTCGGCATGTTTATCGTCGGCAGTTCGATACTCGGTATCGTCTTTCTCGACGAGGCGCTGACGACGACGCGAGCAGCGGGGATCGCCTGTGCGGTGCTCGCGATCGTCTGCAGCGCGGGTGGTGACCGATGACGAACCGATACCTGCTGCTCTCGGTGATCGCGTTCATCGCGTACAGCCTGGTCGCGCCGCTGTTGAAGGTCGCGATGGAGTCGATCCCGAGCACGGCCGCGGTCTTCATGTCCAACAGCGTGATGCTCGCCCTGCTGGCCCTTCTGATGTGGTATCAGGGACTCTCGCCGCGACCGTATCTCTCGCACCCGAAGACGCCCCATATCGTCGCCTGGGGGACGCTGCTCGCCGTCGGGCTGCTGGCGTACTACCGCGCGCTGGAGTTGGGTCCCGTCAGCGTCGTCGTCCCGATCTACGGGCTGTTCATCGCGGTCAGCGCCGTCATCGGGATCGCCGCTCTCGAGGAGGAGCTAACGGTGCGAAACGCGTTGGGGATCGGCTTCGCCGTGCTCGCGGTCGTGTTGATGTCGCTGTGATCGGGCCGCGCCGTTCGCCCGCTCGAGATCGGTCGGGCGGCGGGGCCGTCAGTCGTCGCCGTGTTCGGCTCCGGTTCCGGCGGTCTCGAGTCCGCCGTCGTCTCGGTTCGTATACGCCGCGGGCGCACAGCCGAGCGAGCGGTGCGGGCAGTACCGACAGTGGTCGCCCGGCGTCGTCTCCGTGTAGGCGGGATCGTCGACGGCCGCGAGCGTCTCGCGGACGGCGGTCCACGCCGGCAGGTCGTCGAGATCGACGAGTTCGACGTGCGGGCCCGTCTCCGCGCCGACGTAAACGTAGCCCACCCGCGAGACGGGCTCGTCGAACCGATCGGCGCAGGCGCGGGCGTACAGCGACAACTGCGTCGCCTCGGTCGCGTCGATGCGTTCGGCCGTCGCTTTGTAGTCGAGCACCGCGAGGTCGCCCGCCGGCGTCCGTCGGATCGAGTCGACGTAGCCCACGACCTCGCCGGAGACGCCGTCGACGTCCGCGAGCGCGAACGGGAGTTCCGCGGCCAGGGGATCCCAGTCGACCACCGGTGCGTCGAACGCCGGCGCCGTCGCCTCGAAGAAGCGATCGATACAGGCGAGGACGTCTTCGCGGTGCTCGAGCAGGTCCCGTGCCGTGAGCTGGCGAACGGCGGCCTCGCGCCACGCCGTCTTCGTCTGATAGCCGCGGTAGAAGGCCTCCTCGGCGACGTCATGGAAGACGGTGCCGACGATTCTGGCGGCGGGTTTCGGGGCGGACACGACGTCGGACTCGGGGTCGTCGTCGGCGTCGATGTCGGACTCGAACTCGAGCGATCCCGCGATCCCCGACCCCGTCGACGCGGTCGCGACGGGGTCGTCGAACGCCCGCACGACGTGCTCGAGGTAGTGCTTTCGCGGACAGGTCTCGTGGGTCTCCATCGCGGTGTAGCTGTGGCGCAGCGCCGCAGGGAGTTCGGTCGCACTCGAGAGCGATTCGACGGGGAAGCGAACGGTGTCGGTCGACAGCGCGGAAAGCTGTCGCCCCGTTGGCACGCGGTTCGCTTTCGCCATTCCGTCGACGGTTTCCTCGAGGTCGCCGTAACTCGCCGCGTCGGCGGCCGGCAACAGCGTCCCGTTCCGGAGTTGGCGCCCCAGTCGGTGGACCGTCTCGATCGCCTCGCGCGTCTCGAGGGGTTCGACGCGGCGGTCGTCGTAGCCGGCGTAGTAGGTGATCGTTCCGGGCGTCCGACTGGCGGCGACGGCGAGTTCGTCCGTGCGATCGGCGACGGTCTCGGGGTAGCGCTCGCGGACCTGCTCGAAGCTCTCGCGCAGGGCGGTCCAGAGCGCCATCCGCTCGCCGGCGATCGACCACTCGATCGGCTCGGCCAGGCACGCGTCGGCCGTCGTGACCCCGAGTTCGTCTTCATCGCCGTCGTAGGCGTACTCCGAGCCGAACACGAACAGGTGGTTGGCCGCCCGCGTGAGCGCGACGTGGAGGACGCGCCACTCCTCGCCGACCGTCTCTGTTGCCAGATCGGCGAGCAGCGGCGACTCGACCTCTTCGTCCAGGGTCGCCGCGAGCAGCCGATACCGCGCGCGTTCGGCGTAGTCGCGTTCGACGCACCACTCCTCGTCGGAGAGGTAGGGAACGAGGACGGTGTCGAACTCGAGGCCCTTCGCCTGGTGGACCGTCATGACGTCGACCGAGTCCGTCGACTGCGTGCCGCGGGTGCGTTCGCTGCCGCCGCCGCGCAGCGCGCCCTCGAGCGCGTCGACGAACGTCGGCGTCAGCGTCTGGATCACCGAGTCACCGGTGTAGGCGTCGACGAACCGTTCGACGCGCTCGACGTCTTCGCGCTCGGCGGCCGTGAGGAACCACTCGAGTCGAGTCACCTCGCGGAACCGACGGACGAACTCCGATAGCGGGGCGACGTCCCGCAGTCGCTCGAGTTCGACGAGGTGGTCGCGAGCGCGGGCGACGCGATCGGGCGACTCGAGGGTGGTGTCCCCATTCGATTCACTCCCGACGTCCAACACCGCGTCGTACAGCGATCCCTCCCGTCGCTGGAGCGCCGCGAGGTCGCTCTCGGAGAGTCGGTAGCGGTACAGCAGGACGCGCCGCAGATGCGCGTCGGCACCGGAATCAACGAGGACGCGGAAGTACGAGAGCAGGGTCCGGATTCCGGGATCGATCTCCCCGCGCGGCGACCCCGAAATCTCGTAGGGGATCTGGCGCTCTCGCAGCTCGTCGGCGACCTGCTGGGCCTGGTAGTTCGTGCGGACGATGACGGCGACGTCCTCGAGCGAGCGCTGCGGGACGTTCTCGGCGGCGCCGTTGAGCAGCCGGGACACCGTCGTCGCGACCTGTTCGGCCGTCGACGGGCCGAGGTCGTCGCTTTCGATCTTGACGACGCGATCGGGCGGCTGCGCCGTCGCGTCGTCGCCTCGAGTCTCTTCGTCTCCGTCTGCCCAGTACTCGCCCGGCGTTCGGTCGACCTCTCGGAGCGTCTTCGAGGACTGCGGGCCGTAGTCACAGCGGTTCGTGAGTTCGAGGATTTCCTGGCGCGATCGGAAGTTGAGTTCGAGTTCGATCCCCCGGTGGTCGTCGTACGTCTCGGCGAGCCGATCGAGTCCCTCGCGGTCGGTACCGCGCCAGCCGTAGATCGCCTGGTCCTTGTCGCCGATGGCGAGCAAGTCGGGACGGTCGGGGCCGTCGGTGAGTTCGGTGATCAGCGCGAACTGGGTCTCGTCGGTGTCCTGGAACTCGTCGCAGTAGACCTGCCTCCACTGACCGGTGATCTCGTCTGCGATCGCGTCGTCGTCGAGCAGATCGGTGGCCGTCCGGACGAGTTCGTCGAAGTCGAGCGTTCGCTCGCGCTCGAGGTAGTCGTGGTAGTCGGCGTAGACGTCGGTGTAGTGGCGCGCCAGCCGGAGGAACTCGACGTAGTGTTTCAGCCGGCCGAAGGGGCTCTGCTCTATGCGGTCGGCGTTCCGGCGCCAGATTTCGTTGCCAAAGAGCGCCCGCGGGAGCTGTTTCGTCGTCGGATCGTCGAGGGACAGCGCCTCGATCGTGTTCGTCACGCACTGCTGGAGCACCCGGAGATAGCGGTCGACGTCGCGGACGACGGCGTCCTCGCGGAACGGCTCGGGCGCTTCGGCGATCTTCTCGCGGCAGTACTCGAGGAGCTTGCCGTAGCTGATAAGCGACGACTGGGCCGCCTCGAGGTGGTCGTCGGCGTTGAAGAATCGCAGCGCCTCGTTGTCGAACGACAGCTCCTCGCGGGCGGTGCGCTCGAGCCAGAGGACGAACTCGTTGCAGAGCTCGAGCGTCCTGACGGCCGGCAGCTGGTCCTGGAGGTCGTCGGGCGTGATATCTTCCTGGCTCATCGCCTGGATGAAGTCGTCGACGGCGGCGGTGACGTCGTCCGGCGAGTCGTTGCCCGCGGTCGCGAAGCCGTAGTCGTTAGCCGCGAGCAACTGGCCGACGATCCGGCGGCGCGTGCGCTCGGTGACGACGTCGAACTCCGGCGAGTAGCCCAGGTAGTAAGCGTACTCCCGGACCAGCCGGTAACAGAAGGAGTGGTAGGTGTAGATGTCGATCGCCGCGGCGGCCTCGGGATCGAGGCGTTCGGCGACGGCCTCACGGATGCTGCCCGCGGCCTCGTTGGCGAACGTCAGGACGAGCACGTCGTCGGGGTCGACCTCGCCGCGCTCGATGGCGCGTTCGATCCGCATAAGCATCGTCGTCGTCTTCCCCGTACCCGCGCCGGCGTCGACGGAGGTACAGGCCGCCGCGCTGTCGATAACGGCCGGCTGATTCCCGCGGGGCTCGAGCGACTCGGCGCTCGAGTCGGCGTCTTCGGTAGGTACCGTATCGCGAGCGTCGGCGTCCGCTGGCGCCGATCGATCCTCACCCATCGAAGCGCACCTCCGCGGCGACGTAGTCGCCACAGCAGACCGCGTACTCGCAGTCGGGACAGACCTCGCTCGAGATCTCGTCCCATCGATCGGTCGGGTCGACGTCGCCGGCGGCCAGACTCGCGACTCGGCGCTCGAGTCGATCGTCGACGGTTCGGTTGCGGTGTTCGTGGGTCATGCCGTAGGTGTGGTGGTCGATGTAGGGTTTGGTCAGATCGATCGGTTCGAGGCTGGTTTCGACGGTCTCGCGAACCCAGTTGACCGACGTCTGCGAGCGCTCGGCCAGCGGGATCTGGACGTAGCGACAGGTCCGGTCCTCGAGACCCAGCCGCTCGCAGCGATCGCGAAGTCCGTCGAGAACGACGCTCGTCTCGAAGAGCGCGCCGACGAACGACGGCTCGAAGGCGTCGGCGTCGGGATCGAAGTGGTCGGTAAACGCCTCGGCGACGGCGCCCTCCCAGTCGGTTCGGTACCGAAGGAGTCCGAGCGACCGCAGCGTCGGGACGAACCGAACCCCGACGATCGACGAGCCGTCGGCGTAGCAGTAATCGACGGCGGCGTCAATCGAGACCGCGTCGGACGTACCGTGCGTCTCGTCGGGAATCGAAATACGACTCGAGAGGGGCAACTCGGGGCCGATCAGCGCGCCGTCGGCGTCGAGCTCGTCGTTCAATCGCGCGATCCCCGCCGCGTGCTCGACGCCGACGGCGTCGACGTAGGCCTCGAGCGTCGCCTCGAGGACGCGCCGCTCGTGACGGCGCTGGGTCAGCGAGTGAAACCGCTCGTCGTAGTCCGCCCAGAGCGCCTCGAGACGATCCGTCGCGGCCTCGAGCAGCGCGCGCTCGCCCGGCTCGGGGCCGACGCCGCGGAGGGCGTCGCAGATCGCGGTTCGAAGCAAGGCGACGCGGTCCTCGAGCGGTCGGTCGTCGACGTCGGTCCCCTCGAGTCCCTGCACGTGCGCGAACTCGTACCGGCGGGGACAGCGCAGGAAGGTCTCGACGGCGTCGACGGGGAGCCGTTCGGGAGCCGTCGGCCGGTCGTTCGCTTCGGTCGGTTCCGGGCCCACCGTCCTCGCCTCGAGTTCGTCGCCGTCAGTCATCGCGGACCACCTCCCCCGCCGCGAACTCGAACTGCGAGCGGACCGCTTCGGCGAGTTCGGGGTCGATATCCCCCTCCTCGAGGACGAGCGCGATCTCCTCGAACAGCGCCTCGGTGGCGCCGAGATCGGCCTCGCCGCCGGTGCTCGCCTCCCGGAGGATCCGCTCGAGTTCGCCCCGGGGCTGGTCGAGCAGGGCCTCGAGGGCGTTGGCTTCGCCGTGGATCGCGGCGGCGGTGTCGGCGTCGACGTCCCGGAGCTCGAGGCCGGGCGTCGCGTCGATCCCCTGGAGGTAGCGCGACTCGTCGTAGGTGCGCTGGAGGCTGCCCGAGCCGCGTTCGTACGAACAGCAGTAGAGGCGACTGCGCGCGGCGCGGGCCGCGAGCGCGAGGCGGCGCCGCGAGCGCTGGGCGTGGTAGGTTTCGAACGGATCGCCGACGGCGGTGCCGGCGGTGGCGAACGTCTTTGCGATGGTGTCTGGGTCGGGATCGGTGACCGCCGGATAGCAGTCCATCTCGCGGAGCCACGCGGTCGGAAACAGCTGCGTGAGAAACTGTTCGCCGGGGTAGTTGTCGTCGGTCAGATCGAGCAGGAAGATCGCTTCCCGAGAATCGTACTTGCAGTCGTCGACGGCACAGACCGTGACGCCGCCGGTCGGCGGCTGCGTCTCGACGGCGTGGACGTAGGGCGCGTCGTACTGGATCGTCCGCCGGAGCATCCGTCGCAGCCCCTGCCAGTCGGGGCCGACGAGGTCCGTCTCCTCGACGAACCGGGCGATCTCGAGGACGCGACGGACGCTCTCGTACTGCTCGCGGGCGTCGACCCACGATTCGTCGCGGGCGATCCGGCCCTTGAGGTCCGTCCGGCGGATCCTGCGCTCGAGCGACCGGACGACGCTCGAGCCCGCACAGGCCTCGAGCAGCGCCGGCGAGAAGTCCTCGACGCGCGCGCGAAGCCGATCGAGGGCGATCTCCGCGGGCTCGAGTTCGTCCTCGGAGTGGCGCGCTCGAGTACGGCCGCGCTCGCGGGTTCGGGCGTCCGCATCCGCCGCGACCGCGTCGATGCGGTCGCCGTCGCGCTCGCGAGCGCACTGTAGCGTGACGAACGCGTAGCACTCGTTGACGACGGGGTCCTCGGCGAGCGACGGAGTGCCGATCGTCGCCGTCGGAAGGCCGGCCTCGCGGAGCCGCTTTCGCGTCTCGGGAACGCGCTCGATCCGCGGGACCGCGACCGCGAACTCGTCGTAGCTCCAGCCGTACCGGTCCCGAAGCGCCTGAATTTCGGTGGCGACCGCCCGGAGCTGTTGGCGGGCGGTGCGAGTTCGGATACGGTAGGCGTGGCCGGCCGGTGGCGATTCAGTCGCCGGCGATCGGGATCGGTCCGCGCTCGCGTCCGGCGGTTCGCCGGTCGCCAGATATCGCGCGATGGGGGCGTGAGGCGGCTGTTGTGGTGTCCGCGATCGCTCGAGGCTCGTCACCTCGAGACCGTCGCCGACGCGGGCGTCGATACGCGCCGGCTCGACGCAGGTGCGCTCGACGCTGGCGTGGCGCTCGCCGACGCAGACGAGGTCGGCGTCCGCGGACAGCGCCGCCAGATAGCGCCGGTCGAGTCGGCGGTACTCCTCGAACTCGACGGCGAGGACGGCGTCGATCGAGTCGCCGACGCGGTCCCGGAGGCCGTCGGCGTTCGACTCGAGCAGGTCGACGGCCCGGGGGATCACGTCGGCCCGCTCGACGTAGCCCCGTGAGTCGATCTCGCGGTGGAATCGGTCGTTCATCGCGTAGAGAAAGGCCAGACAGTCGTGGGGGTCGTCGTCCGCGACGTCTTCGAGTCGCAGTTGCTGGCGGGTCGCCTCGAGCAGCAACTGCCCGACGTCGCGGGCGAAGCTCTCGTGTTCGGCGGCGCGCTCGAGGTAGGCCGGCACCTCGCGGCTGGCGCCGTCGATCACCAGCGAGATGAGCTCGATACGT
Source organism: Natronolimnohabitans innermongolicus JCM 12255 (assembly GCF_000337215.1). Classification (GTDB taxonomy): domain Archaea; phylum Halobacteriota; class Halobacteria; order Halobacteriales; family Natrialbaceae; genus Natronolimnohabitans; species Natronolimnohabitans innermongolicus. Next base: position 33,044 of record NZ_AOHZ01000062.1, read on the forward strand.
TCCTCGTACTCGAGGCGGTCGAGTGTCGGATCGTACTCCTCGAGGGTCTTGGAGGCGTGTTCCGGCAGCGACTCGACGCGGGGCGAGCGCGGCGAGCCGTCGGTCGCGTCGACCCCCGCGAGGGCCTCGGCGAGGGGCTCGAGGCCGGCCGGATGCCGTTTCAGGACCAGCACGTTTCGCGGGCCGTACGCGTCGGCAAGCGCGGCATACTCCGCGGCGAGTCGTCGGAAGAGCGCGTCGCTCGGGACGGGTTCGGGGAGGAGCTTACAGGTTCCCTCGAGGGTGAGCGGTGTCGGGGACGGGGACGCCATCGGTGATACGTCACCGAGTATAGCCGCTTCCGTACTTAAATGTGCGCCGTGGCGTGGATGTGGTCGTCGGTCCGGTAGTTCTCGATGGGAGATGGAGAGGGAAAGAGGGGAAAGAGGGGAAAGAGTGGGGTGGAGCGGAACCCCTCGTTACAAGGATAGTCTGGCAGCCTGACCGCGATCAACGTCCGTTCGGGTTCCGTCCTGTTGGCGTTGCATACTAGTTGGTTCACAGCACTCCGACACGTCGCACACACTGGCAACGAGGATATCCACAGCCTCCCCAGCCGACTCGCTCACGGCCGTTCGCTCGTCCCTCGCGCGATATCGTCGATCGGTCCTCGCCCCGCTCGGACACGATCACCAGCGCGCGCCACCGCAGGTGGTTCACCGAGGATGGACACTCGTCGTTCAATTGTCGAATTGTCGAGCGGACTACGCGCCCGCACACCGACTCACTCGGCCATCCAGTCGCTCGCCTGCGGCTCGTTCGGATCGGTCGGAATCGCAACGAGGATGGGTTCGTCGGCCTCGACGGCGGACTCGAGCGTCGACCGTATCGCCGCCGGCGTCTCGGCGCGCTCGGTTCGCATTCCGAAACTCGCCGCGAGGCCCTCGAAGTCGATGGGGGCGTCGGGCCAGCCGTAGACGTCGGCCGCGAGGCCGTAGTTTCGCTCGGCCTCGTCGCTGATGATCGCGTAGTCGTCGTTGACGAAGACGACGACGGTCAGCGGCAGGTCTTCGGCGACGGCTGTGTGCAGCTCGTGAACGCACATCATGAGTCCGCCGTCGCCGGTCAGGACGACCACGTCGCCGGAGGGGTTCGCACACTGGGCGCCGATCCCCGACGGGAGCCCGGTTCCCATCGACGCCCACGAGCCCGGATTGACGTAGGACCGCGGCCCCGCCGCATCGAAGACGTTCAGCCCCCAGACGCGGAAACCGCCCGCGTCGGCGGTGACGATCGCGTCCGCCGGGACTCCCTCGCGGACGGCCTCGAGCGCGCCGACCGACGTGAGCGGCGGCGATTCGTCCCGAAGTGCCTCGAGTCGGTCGCTCGTGGCCCGCCGAACGGCCGCTGCGCGCTCGCGGGCGGTGTCGGTTTCGACTCCGGAGTCGGCCTCCGGGCCAGCTACGGTCTCGAGTCCCCGCTCCTCGAGTGCCGCCTCGAGGGCCGCGAGCGCGTCCGTCGCGTCGGCGACGATCCCGACCGCCGGCTCGTACCCCGTCGCGATATCGTCGGCCTCGAGCGTGACGTGGACGAGTTCGTCGGGAAGATCGACGGTCCAGCCGCGGGTCGCGACGGCGTCGAGGTCAGTCCCCACGGCGAGTGCGCCGTCGGCCGTCGCGAGCGCCTCGAGCAGTTCCGGCGCGGCGCTCCCCGAGAGCGTGCCGGCAACGAGACCGGCCGCGCTACCCGCTCCGTCCGGGAGGACGCCCTTTCCGTTGTACGTCGTCACCACGGGCGCGCCGAGCTGGCAGGCGACGCGCCGAAGTTCGTCGCTTGCAGCCGCTGCCCGAACGCCACCGCCAGCGACGATCACGGGTTCGTCGGCGTCGGCCAGCAACTCCGCGGCTCGCTCGAGGGCGCCCGCGGGAACGCGGGATCGGTTCCTTTCGCCGCCTCCTCCGGCGCACCCCCGTTCTGACCCGCCGCCGGCGACGAGCGGGACGTCCATCGAGAGGAACGATTTCGGAATTCCGACGCGGACCGGTCCCTTCGGCGGCGTCTCGGCGACGGAAATCGCCTCCTCGAGGACGGCGGCCGTCTGCGCGGGTCGTTCGACGAGTCGGTTCGATTTGACGACGGTGTCGTACGTTTCGGGGGGCGTCTCGTGGATGGCGTCGCCGCCGCGGCGCTCGGGGTCGGTTTCCACGGCGAGATGTATCACGGGCGTACAGTCGTTGTACGCGTTTTTCAGTCCGTTCATGGCGTTCATATCGCCCGGTCCGGGGACGACGACCGTCGCGGCCGGGCGACCGCTGGTCTCGGCGTACCCCCACGCCTGATGGCTCACGGCGGTTTCGTGGCGAGCCATCACGAACCGGAACTCCGCGCGGGCCTCGAGGCGCTCGTTTAACGGGAGCGTCTGCGTTCCCGGAATCCCGAACACGGTGTCGATACCCGCAGCCGCCAGTCGGTCGACTACCGCCTCGCTGACGTCCATATCGGGGTCTCGCGGACGACACACTTAGTCGTCACTCCGCGGCGGTTCGATCGGCCGAATCGCCGCGACCCGGCTGGACGCACCGCCCCACTGCGTGCGTCGTGTTCCCCTTTGGCAAATCTTATAACGGCGACGCCGTACTGATCAACCATGCAGGATATTTTCGTCGCGCGGATCATGTCGTCGACGGTCCACTCCGTCGAATCGGAAACGCTCGTCGAGGACGCTGCGGGGTCGATGCTCGACAACGAGATCGGTTCGGTAGTCGTCACCGACGAAAACAACCACCTCGAGGGGATTCTGACGACGACGGACTTCGTTCGGATCGTCGCCGAACGGAAGCCAAAAGACCAGACGCCGGTCGAGCGCTATATGAGCGAAGACGTTATCACCGTCTCTGCACAGGACGGCATCCGCGACGCCGCGGACGTCATGGTCGACCACGGCTTCCATCACCTCCCCGTCGTCGACGAGGACGAGGGCGTCATCGGCATGATCACGACCTCCGACCTCGCGTCGTATCTCTCGCGGGAAGAAGCACCGAGCCCGGAGTAACGGCACCGTCGAGGACGGATCGATCGTCGCTTTCGTTTTCAGTCCGGCGGTGACTCGAGCGTCTCGAGTCGTCCGAACGCGCTGAATAATTCAAATAGTCGATAGAAAAACCACGCTGCATCGGTCGTCAGGCGATTCCCGTAGACGGTCTGCCGAACCGATGTCCCGTCACACTCATCGGACGGGGCAGGTCTCGGTTACGTCGGGCGGATGTACGGTCGCCCGCCTCGGTCGTCGTCACCGCTTTCGGGATGACCGCCGGGGCCGCCGGGGCCGCCGGGACCGCCCTCGTGGCCGTGCAGCAGCGACATATCCTCGCGAAGGTGACACGACCGAGCCGACGACGTTTCCGATCGAGACGAGTTTGAACACCGGCAACGGGAGCTTGTAGGCCGAGTATTCGTAGTGCTGCGGGAACGTCTTGGGACGGTACCAGAGTGCGATGGCGCTGATCACGTCCGAGAGAAACGTGCCGGTGACGACGGCCAGCCAGTCGTACCAGTATCAAATAGCTACGTTTTCTCTGACGAGCCAGTACCTCCCAGTGTAACCTCAGCGATCTCGGTGGCCCCCCGCTTCTCCGTCCGTCGCCCAGCGAACGGTCTCGTCGAGGTGGTCCCGTAACGTCCGCGCCTCGGCGGGCGTCAATTCGACGTCCGCGTGCCCCGTGCCGTGGTCACCTGCCATCGCGTCGATACTCAACACGATTCGGTCACCGCCCCCGTCGTCCGCTTCGGGTCGAATCGACACGTCCGCCCGATCGGGATAGTCACGCGGCGGTCCGATCTCGAGGTCGGTCTCGCCGCGGGTGACGCCGATACGGACGCGTTCGGTCTCCTCGAGGTCGATCGAGTCCGTCGGTGCCTCGGCGAGCGACTCCCGGTCGTCCTCCCGATCGGACGTGCTATCGTTGCTCATACTCGGTCGTACGATCGCCTGCGTCTTGGGTGTACGGCCGGAGTCGGTCAGCGAAGGCGGACGGAGCGATCACTCGAGGTCGATCCGGTGGCCGGGCTCCCTGCGATCGTCGTCGACGACGGGGAGCGTGACCTCGAGGACGCCGTTGTGGTAGCTCGCGGCGATCTCCTCGACCGCGATCTCCGCCGGCACCGGAACGCGGCGGCTGACGCGGCGCGAGCGAACCGCACGGTGCGCGTCGGTCCGCTCGTCGACGTCGGCGTGGGCGCGAATACTCAGCGCGCCGTCGTGGAAGCGAAGGTCGATATCGGCCGTCTCGAAGCCCGGCAGGTCCATGACGTAGACGTAGGCGTCGCCCTCGTCCTCGAGGGTCGCCGCCGGCTCGAGTCCGAATCCGGCGCTCGCGTTCCAGTCGGCGCCCGCCTCGAGGGCAGGTCGCCGGCGCCCGTCAGGGCGCTCCTCGTCGCCGTGGCTCGGGCCGAACTCCTGGAGCCAGGTCGAGCGGAGCTGGTCGAACGTGCGGTCCATCTCGCGGAACATGCGGTCCATCTCGTCGAAGGGTCTCATGGATGATCGGCGTATGTAGGTCACGATTAATAATAATCTTCTCGAGAGCTGTGATAGCACGCCCTGGCGCTACGACGGCGAGAAATCGCGAGGCTCGCTGCCGACACACTGCTGGTGCCCTCGGGGTCCCGGCAGGTCAGCGAAAGTCCGTCGAGAGCATCAGCTTCGGTTTCGGCCGTCGTCGAACGGAACGGCGCGATCGACCGGCCTACCGCGAAATCTGCTGGCCGTCCTCGGCGACGACGGCCTCGAGTTCGTCTCGCGTGACGAGCGCGGCATCGCCGGGGATCGTCCGCTTCAGCGCCGCCATCGCCGCGGCGTACTCGAGGGCCGTCGGGACGTCGTCGCCGTCGAGTCGGCGGGCGAGGAAAGCGCCGGTGAACGCGTCGCCGGTTCCGACCGGCGAGACGGTGTCGGTCTCGTAGGCGCCCTGTTCGTGGACGACGCTGTCGTGCCAGCCGACGGCGCCCTCCGAGCCGCGGGTGACGACGACGGTGGTGAAATCGAACTGCGAGCCGAGTCGATGGGCGAGCTGTCGCGGGTCGCCCTCGATGCCGAGGACGGTCCGCGCGTCGCGAGCCGCGATGACGAGGACGTCGATCCCCGGAAACAGCTGCGTCAGCGTCTCCCGGGCCTCCTCCGGCGACCAGAGCTTCCGCCGGTAGTTGAAGTCGAAGGCGGTCGTCGTTCCCCCCTGTCGAGCCGCCTTGAGCATGTTCGCCGTCGTCTCTCGCAACGTGGTCGAGAGCGCGGGCGTGATGCCCGTCGTAAAGAAGACACGCGCGTTCTGGATTCGCTCGATATCGAATTCCTGGGCTTTGGCCGTCGAGACGGCGCTGTTCTCCCGGTCGTAGACGACGTTCGATCCGCGCGGTTCGCCGGCGTTCTCGAGGTAGTACGTCCCCTGTCGACCGTGGCGACTCCAGACGACGTCGGCCTCGATACCGTAACTTCGGAGCTCGCTCACGACGCGTCGTCCGAGCGGGGACTCCGGCACCTTCGAGAGCCAGGCCGCCGTCGCCCCCAGTCGGCTGGCCGCGATCGCGACGTTACTCTCGGCGCCGCCGACTCGAACCTCGAGTTCGGTCGCGCTCTCGAGTCGCTCGTTGCCCGGCGGCGAGAGTCGGAGCATCGTCTCGCCGAAGGTGACGATATCGCTCACAGCTCGGTCCCCCAGACCGAACCATCGATCCAGTGTACGTCGGCCATACCCGCACTAATGAACGGTGGTGGTATAAGTTATCGTGTTGTGTCGGATCGCTGTTAGTCCAACTCGAACGGCGGGG
>NZ_AOHZ01000063.1 GCF_000337215.1 Natronolimnohabitans innermongolicus JCM 12255
GACCACCGGCTCGCCGTTCGCGGCGTCCGACTCGTCGCCGAACGAGTCGCGAATCGTCGCGTCGCCAGCGACCGCCTCGAGAGCCATCGCCGCGCCGAAGGTCTCGAGCAGCCGCCGGCTCGAGGCGACGTGGTCGGTCACCGCGGGAACGCGGACGCGCCCGCCCGCAAGCGCGAGAAACACGAGGAACTGGTCGGCCATGTGTCGGTCGACGGGCGACGGCTGTGGCTGGCTGCCCCGCTCGTCCGCTGATCCGGTCGCCGATCCGACTCCGAGGAACCGATTCGCGGCGTCGGCGGCGTCCTCGCCGACGCGCTCGGCCGGCTTGCCCCGCTCGCCGAGCGCCGAAAAGCCGGCGACGCCCGTTTCGTGATCGACGCGGATCACGATGGCCGAACCCGGCGAGGGGCTCGCGGCTGACACCTCCCGTCGCTCCTCGAGGTCGATGCCCGCTTCCTCGAGGGCCAGCCGCTCGAGGGCGCCCTCGGCCTGCCGGTGGGCGACGTCGCGGTCGGCCAGCGATTCCGATTCCGTCGAGTAGATGCGAACCCCCTCGAGCGGCCCGCGTTCGGTGAGTTCGATCGGCTCGAGCGTCGACGGCGCGAGCGTGAGGGTGACGCGCCCGCCGCCGTCGGGAACGAAGCCGCGGCGCTCGACCTCGTAGTCGGCCTCGAGACCGTACCGACGCAGTAGCGGGAGCTTGACGTATCGGGAGTAGTCGAGCGGCGGCGCGAACGGAACGTCGGTGCCCCCGGTGACCGTCACAGAGAGCTCCGACTCGAGGACCGTCGCCAGCGGCAACAGGGCGTCGAACAGCAGCGTCGCGCTCCCGGCGGTGCCGATATCGACGTCGTACTCGCCGCCGGGAAGGGAGCCCCGACCGCGGCCGCGCCAGCCGGTCGCCTCGGGCGTCTCCTCGAGGGCGGGATCGAACGAGACGGTGTCCGAGCCGAGTTCGGCGCCGGAAACGTCCGCGTCGCAGATCGCCGCCAGCGTCTCGAGGACCGCCAGATGCTGGTGGCGCAGGCCGGGTGTGGAGCGATCGCCGCGAACTCCCTCGATACGAATCGGCTGATTCTCCAGGACGGAAAGCGTCAGCGCGGTGCGGACGAACTGGCCGCCAGCGTTCGACCCGTCGAGCTCGAGTGCTGTAGGCATACGCAACCGTTGGTGTTCGGGAACCGTACCGATGGCGGTCGACGAGTCGTCCCACGCCCGCTCGAGTCGTCGGTACCGCCTTCCGTCCCGGCGCCGACGGAAGTCCACCCGTTCGCTGCTAGTGGTTTAGGCTCGCCGAAATCAGTGCAGTTATAATGTTTTAGGCGAACCGAAACTAGCATGACGACGGAGCCGATCGAACGGAGCTCGATCCAGCGAAGACGGCCGACGCCGCCGCTGCGGATCCGACGGACGCGAGCGCTGACGGTCGACGACCGAACCGGGGGGATCGACGGTGTCTGAGGTTCAGTCCGAGGAGGTCTCGGCGCCGCACGCACAGCGGCGGGAACGGCGACTGTTCGACGCGAAGCTGCTGACGGTCTGTCTCGGAAGCGCCGCGGTCGTCGCCGGAAGCGCGCTCGTCCAGTTGAGTTTCGGCGCGTACTCGATGACGATCGGCCAAGCGTGGGTCGCGCTGTTCGACCCGGCGGTGTGGCTAGATTTTCGGTGGCTCCTCAACTTCCTGTTCGGCGAGGAGCTGTTGACGACGCTCACCGGCTACGAAGTCGCCGATCTGCCCGAAGTTTCGACGGCGACGCACGTCGTCTGGAACCTCCGGCTGCCGCGGGTTCTCGTGGCGATTCTCGTCGGGATGAACCTCGCGGTCTCCGGCGTGATCTTTCAGGCGATCACGCGGAACGAACTGGCGAGCCCGTTCGTCCTCGGCGTCTCCTCCGGCGCCGGACTGATGGTGTTGCTCGTCCTGACGGTCTTTACCGGACTGTCGGCGTTCCTTCCGATCATCGCGTCGCTTGGCGGAGCGATCGCCTTCGTCATCGTCTACGCGATCGCGTGGAACCACGGCACCAGCCCCGTTCGACTCGTCCTCGCGGGCGTCGTCGTCGGCGCCGTCTTCGGGTCGCTCCAGACGGCGCTGTTCGTCTTCACCGACGACATCGGCGTCGTCCAGCAGGCGATCTCGTGGCTGAACGGCTCGCTGACCGGCGTCTCCTGGCAACACGTCCGGATCGCGCTGCCGTGGACCGTCGTCGCGATGGGCGCCGCGTACCTCAGCTCGCGACAGTTAGACGTCCTCTTGCTCGGCGAGGGGATGGCGTCGTCGCTCGGAATGTCCGTCGAACGCGTCCGCTTCGGTCTCTCCTGTGTGGCCGTCCTCGCGGCCTCCGTCAGCATCGCCGTCGCCGGGATCATCAGCTTCGTCGGCCTCATCGTTCCCCACATCGTCCGCAACGTCGTCGGGAGCGACCACCGCCGGCTCGTGGTCGGCTGCCTGTTCGCCGGCCCGGCGCTGATGGTGGCGGCCGACGTCGGCGCGCGACTCGCGCTCAACCCCGTCCAGATCCCGGTCGGCATCGTCACCGGGCTGATCGGCGGTCCGTACTTCCTCTACCTGATGCGGAAAAAGAAACAGCTGGGTGATCTCTGATGGCCAACGACGTACTCGAGGGCGACCGAGACGGTGTGCCGACTCGCGACCCCGATACGGACGACCACGTTCGCGGAACCGACCTCCGAATCAGCTATCCCGACGCCGAGGGGCCGGTGATCGACGGCGAATCGCTGTCGGTCCCCCGCGGCGAAGTAACGGCGCTCATCGGCCCGAACGGCAGCGGCAAGAGCACGCTCCTGAAGGGGATCGCCAGACGCGTCTCCCTCGAGTCGGGTGCGGTCCTGATCGACGGCGACGACGCACACGACCTCGAGAAGAAGGCGTTCGCCCGGACGCTCGGGCACCTCTCACAAGAGCACACGTCTCCCGGGAGCCTCACCGTCGAGGAACTGGTCTATCACGGCCGCTACCCCCACCGGAGCTTCTTCGAGTCGGTGACCGACGCGGACCACGAGGCCGTCGATCGGGCCGTCTCGCTTTCGGGCGTCGAACACCTCCGGGATCGCGACCTGAGCAGCCTCAGCGGCGGCCAGAAACAGCTCGTCTGGATCGCGATGGCGCTGGCCCAGGAGACCGACGTCCTCCTGCTGGACGAGCCGACGACGTTCCTCGACATCCACCACCAGCTCGAGGTGATGGAGATCGTCGAGACGCTGCGCGACCGGCGGTCGATCACGATCCTGCTGGTGCTTCACGACATCGAGCAGGCCGCGCGGTACGCCGACCACCTGGTCGCGCTGTACGACGGAGAGATCGCCGCCCGCGGGCCGCCGTCCGAGGTCGTTACCGAGGACCTCCTCGCGGACGTCTTCGGGATCGACGCTCGCGTGACGCCGGGTCAGACCGGAACCGGGCCGGTGATCGAACCGATCGGTCCGCTCCATCGCGACGACGACCCCGAGTCGTAAGTCGTTCGTTCGGTGGCTCCTCTCGCGGCCGCCGGCCCCGGCTCAGTCTCGTTCGATCGATATCACGACGAGCGGTGTCGCTCCCATTCATTTTGGCTAGCCTAAAACAATACGTTTTTAATGTTTTAGGCTAGCCTAAATCGCATGGTATCACGACGCCACGTACTCGCGTCCAGTGTTGGACTCACCGCAGCGACGTTCGCCGGCTGTCTCGGCGAGAGCGACGACTCCGAGTCGTCGGGAGCCGACGTCGATCCCTACGAGGTCTGCGTCGAACCGGCCGGCTGCCACACGTTCGATCGAATCCCGGAGGAGTTCTTCGTCATCCCCGGCTCGCAGGAGGACATGGCGATGTCGCTGGGACTGCAGGCGTCGGCCCACGCTTACCCCGACCGCAAGCCGTACAAGTTCTACGACCAGTTGCCGGGCGTTGAGCACGATCCGGACGAGATCTACCAGTACGGGGAAGGCGAGTCCGCGCGCAACTACGACAAGGAACTGTTCTACGAGGTCGATCCGGACGTCATCCTCGCCGACCCGCGGATGCTGCAGAACTACTCCAACTGGAGCGACGACGACATGGAGGAGATCGAGACGTACGTCGCGCCGATTCTCGGCTCCTACATCCGCTTCGACTACGAGGGCGAAGAGCCCTACTACACGATGTACGAACTGTTCGAGAAGGTCGCCGAGATCTTCCAGCGCCGCGAACAGTACGAGGCCTGGGTCGACCTCCGCGACGAGTTCATCGACGAGATCGAGTCGAACCGCCCGGACGAAGAGCCGACCGTCGCCGTCTTCTGGCGCGGGATCGACGCGGCGTCGGGCGAGTTCGAGCCGGCGCCGATCCACGAGAAGCGAAACGACGCCCGGAGCTTCCGCGATCTGGGTTTCCGCGACGCCTTCGCGGAGGCCGGCCTCGATCCCGACGGCGCGGTCGGCTACGAGACGCTGCTCGACCTCGATCCCGACTACATCGCCGCCTACAACCTCTCGTCGATGACCGGCGACGAGTGGCAGTCACAGGTCGTCGAACCGCTCGAGAACCACTCGACTGCGCGCCGACTCTCGGCCGTCGAGAACGGTAACGTCGTTCGCTCGTCGGGCCAGTTCATGGGCCCGATCACCCACCTCTTCTCGACGGAGGCCCTCGCAAAGCAGGTCTACCCCGAGGCGTTCGGCGAGTGGCCCGGCGACTCCGCCGATATCCCCGAGGACG
>NZ_AOHZ01000064.1 GCF_000337215.1 Natronolimnohabitans innermongolicus JCM 12255
GCCGTCGTTAGACGCCGCGACCCTGCAGCTTCTCTTCTTCGGGGAGGTCGACGTTCGCGTCGCCTTTCATCCCCTTGCCGAGGTTCTTCGAAATCTCCGCGAGCGCCTCGGCGTCGTCCCAGTTGTTGACGGCCTCGACGATCGCTTCGCCCATCACGGGCGGGTTCTCCGCGCCGAAGATGCCGCTGCCGACGAAGATGCCGTCGCACTCGTGGTGCATCATCAGCGCCGCGTCGGCGGGCGTCGCGATGCCGCCGGCCGCGAAGTTGACGACCGGCAGCCGACCCATCTCCGCGGTCTCGTGGACCAGTTCCGCGGGCGCTTCGATCTCGCGGGCGTAGGCCTCGCGCTCTTCGTGGCTCATGCCCTCGAGTTTCCGAATCTCGCCCTTGATCGTCCGCTGGTGGTGGACGGCCTGGTTGACGTCACCCGTTCCGGCCTCGCCTTTGGTCCGGATCATCGCCGCGCCCTCCTCGATCCGGCGCAGGGCCTCGCCGAGGTTGCGCGCGCCGCAGACGAACGGCGCCGTAAAGTCGCGCTTGTCGATGTGGTAGGCGTCGTCGGCCGGCGTCAGAACCTCGGACTCGTCGATCATGTCGACGCCGACGGCCTCTAAGATCTGGGCTTCCTTCGTGTGGCCGATGCGGGCTTTCCCCATCACCGGAATGGAGACCTCCTCGACGATTTCCTGGACGTCCGCGGGATCGGCCATCCGAGCCACGCCGCCGCGCTTGCGGATGTCGGCCGGCACGGCCTCGAGGGCCATGACGGCGACCGCACCGGCGTCCTCGGCGATGCGGGCCTGTTCGGGGTTGACGACGTCCATGATCACGCCGCCTTTCTGCATCTGGGCGAACCCGCGCTTGACGAGGTCGGTGCCCCGGCGCAGGTCCTCGAGATCGGTCGCTGCTGTGTCGGTCATACTACCGGGTTATGAGGCGCAGCACTTACGCGTGTCCGTTTGCCACGGGACCGTCACCGGACTGCCTCGACGGACTCGCCGCTCGGTCACTCGTCCCCGTCCGAAAGCGGAGTCCCCGCGGCGAGGCGCGCCCGCACTCGAGCGCCGTACAGGCGCGCGATCGGCCGGGTCCAACAGCCCAGTTGCGACCACAGCCTCGAGTCGAGTTCGACGGTCGCACCGCGGGGCGAGCCGACGGCGATTTCGCCCTCGATTTCGGCCCGCGTCCGCAGCAGGTCGCCGTCTTTCGTCGTGTAGCTCCGAAGCGTCCAGTCGCGCGCTCGAGTCCCGACTCGAGGCTCCCATCGCGGTCGCGACACCTCGAGACGAACGCGCGGCGTGCCGTCGGTCTCGCGAACCACGGTCCGGAGTGCCCGGGGTCCGTCGGTGACCGTGATCTCGGCGCGCTCTTTCGGGTAGCCCCAGATTTCGCGGCCCAGCGCGACCGACGGCTCCGTCGTGACCGGCAGCCAGTGGACGTAGCCGCCGAGTTCTCCGCCGACGACCTGCGCGAACGGGCGGGTCGTCCGACCCCCGCGGACCGCGGGGACGATGACGGCGAACTCGTCGTAGGGCTCGAGGCCGCCGGTGGCGCCGACCCGCTTCTCGTCGTCGCCGTCCGCAGCGACACCGTCGTTTCGTCCGCCCACGCGGTGGTACTGGATTCCGACGAGCGTCACGCACCCGACGCCGGGCGCGATCGCGAGCGAAGAGAGTCCGTCAGGGAGGAGCGACTCCAGTCGATTTCGTCGCGCGGGGAGCGTCACGCCGCCGAGCGCGAGCGACAACTCGAGCGGCAGGGTGACCTCGTGGCCGGTCGAGAGCGTAACGCGCCGTCGATCCGCGGGGGCAGGCTGCATACGAGTGGCGAGGACGGCGACCCAGTTAGCAGTAGGTGCCTCGAGCGCCGCCGCCGACCGCTACTGTTTTGCGCGTGACGACCGTCACGTCGGATGAAACGATGTTCGCGACGACCGAGTTGCCCGATCGCGATCCGCTCCCGCGGTGGCTCGCACCCGTTCCGAAGACCCTCGAGGATCTCGGGCTGCGGTTCGCGTGGCTCGTCGTCGCGATCAACCTCGCGGGGACCGTCTTCGGCTTCTGGTACTACTCCGGACAGTTTTCCGAAACGCCGGCGGCGATGTGGCCCTGGATTCCTGACAGCCCGATGGCGACGCTGCTGATCGCGCTCGCGATCGCGGCGTGGAAGCTCGGCCACGAACTGCCGTGGCTGACGGCGCTTGCCTTCTTCGGTAACATCATACTCGGGCTCTGGACCCCCTACACGCTGCTCGTCTTTCACGAGACCTATCTGGCCCAGACCGACTTCCTGATGTACCAGTTCCTGTTCTGGAGTCACCTCGCGATGGTCGTCCAGGCGTTCGTCCTCCACCGGATCACGGACTTTCCCGTCTGGGGCGTCGCCGTCGCGCTCGTCTGGTACACGAGCAACGTGATCGTCGACTACTTTATTCCGGTCCTCGAGGGGCCACACGGCGTCCACCACACGTCGATCCCCGTTTCCCAGACCGAGCCGATGTTTCTCGGCGCCGACGCACTGGGCGTCGTCGCAGCCGGCGAGGTAACGTTTACGCTACTTGCGGTCTTCCTCGCGCTCGCGATCCGGGTCAAGAAGTTCGAACGCGGCGCCGTCGACCCCGGCTCGTCGGAAAGCGGGTGAAGCCGACGGCGAGCGAGCACGCCGTCGATTCGGCCCGCAATTTATGTGTTATCGCAATGTCAGTAGCGACAGAGCCCGTCGCGAGCGGCTGAAGCCCCCGTATCCGGACATGACTGACTCCATGCGCACCCAGACCGACGTCGACGAAACGGCAGCCGACCCCGACTCCGATCGAGCGGCGCCCGTGATCAGCATCGACGGCCTCACGAAGCGCTACGGCGACGTCACCGCCAACGACGACGTCACCTTCGACGTCGACGCGGGCGAGATATTCGGCTACCTCGGCCCCAACGGAGCGGGGAAGACGACGACGATTCGACTGCTCCTCGGACTCATCAAACCGACCGCCGGCACGGCGGCGGTCCTCGGCGCGGACGTTCGGGATCGACGCGCCCTCACCGAAGCGAAATCGAAGGTCGGCTACCTGCCGGACTCGCTCGGGTTCGAGGAGCGACTGACCGGACGGCAGGTGCTCGAGTACTTCGCCCGAATGCGCGGCGACGAACGACGGGAGGAACTGCTGGAGCTGTTTCACCCGCCGCTCGAGAAGCCCGTCGAGACGTACTCGCACGGGAACAAGCGAATGCTCGGGATCGTCCAGGCGTTCATGCACGATCCGGACCTGGTCATCCTCGACGAACCGACGTCCGGACTGGACCCCCTCAAACAGGACCGGATGCACGCGTTCCTCGAGGACGAACGCGACGCCGGGAAGACGATCTTCTTCTCTTCGCACGTCCTCAGCGAGGTCCAGCGCGTCTGCGACCGAGTGGGCATCATCCGCGACGGCGCGCTGGTCGCCCTCGAGGATATCGACGACCTGCTCGAGCGCGGCGGAAAGGACGTTCGAGTGCACTTGGCGGAGCCGATCGACGAGGAGCGGTTTACGACGCCGGCGATGATCGACGTCGAAACCGTCGACCGAACGGCTCGGTTTACCTACACCGGCGAGCCCGCCGCGCTGCTCGAGCATCTCGTCCAGTTCGACGTCGACGACGTCGATATCGGGGATCCACAGCTCGACGACATCTTCAAACACTACTACGGGAACGACGCGTCCACGGGGGGAGGATGACGGCTATTCTGCGCGTCGAGTCCGGGCAACTCGTCCGCAGTTCGGTCGTCCTGACCGGCCTGTTGGGGCTGTTGGTCGCGTTCGTGCTCGCCGTCTTCCCCGGCTTCGCGCAAGAGGCCGAACTCATCGAGGAGGCGTTTCCGCCCGTCCTGCTCGGACTGCTCGGGATCGAGGAAATACACACGATCGAGGGGTTCGTCGGCGGTTACGTCTTCTCGCTCGTCTGGGTGCTGTTCGCCGGCATCTACTTCGCGTACGTCAGCGCCGGGATGATCGTCGACGACATCCGCACGCGCCGGATGGATCTCACGCTCTCGACGCCGGTCTCGCGCGAGTCGGTCGTCCTCCAGAAGGTCGCCGCGCTGTGGGTGCCGCTGGTCGCGCTGAACGTCGGCCTGTTCGCGGTCCTCTTCCTCGGTATCCGGGTCATCGGCGAGACGCTCGATCCCGTCGCGCTCGCGATGGCGCACCTGTTTACCGTCCCCTACCTGCTGGTCTGTGCCGGGATCGGCATCGTCCTCTCGGTCGTTCTCGAGCGCGTCGAGAGCGCCCAGGCCGCCGCGCTGGCGCTCGTGTTCGTCCTCTGGCTGGTCGACGGGCTCTCCCACATGGACCCGGATTTCGAGTGGGTCGGCGCGATCGCGCCGAGTCGGTACGTCGATCCGGGGGCGGTTCTGGTCCGCGAGGAGTACGCGTTTGCCGACGCCGGGGTCCTCCTGGCGGCGTTTCTCGCGTTGCTCGCCGTCGCGACCGTCGTCTTCGTCCGGAGGGATATCTGATGACGGCGGATACGGGCGGCGATCCCGCGACGACCGCCGCGAGCGACTCCTCGGCGACGGGCGGTGGTGGGAGCGCGACGGCCATCCTCCGCCTCGAGTCGGGAAAGCGCGTCCGCGGCTCGGTCGTCCTCGTCGTCGTCTTCGCTCTCCTCGCGGCGCTGTACTTCTCGATGTTTCCTAGCCTCTCGGAGGATATGGAGGCGCTCGAGCAGGCGTTTCCAGCCTTCTTCTTCGATCTCTTCGGAATCGAAGCGCTGCACACGATCGAGGGGTTCATCGCCGCGGAAATCTACTCGTTCTTCTGGGTGATCCTCGTCGGCGTCTACTTCGCGTACGTCGGCGCGGGGCCTGTCTCTTATACACATCTCTGAGCGCGNCGGTCTCGCGCGAGTCGGTCGTCCTCCAGAAGGTCGCCGCGCTGTGGGTGCCGCTGGTCGTCCTGAACGTCGGGGTGGCGGTCGTCGTCTACGTCGGGGCGCTCGTCATCGGGGAGTCGTTCGACCCGGTCGCTCTCTCGATGGTGCACCTGCTCTCGGTCCCCTACCTGCTGGTCTGTGCCGGGATCGGGCTCGTGCTCTCGGTGCTCGTCGACCGGCCGAGGACCGCCAGAGCCGCGGCGTTGACCCTCGTGTTCGTCCTCTGGCTGGTTGACGCGGTTTCCGGACTGGACCCGGAGTTCGAGTGGATCGGCGCGGCGACGCCGAGTCGGTACTACGACGAGACGGCGATCCTCGTCCGCGAGGAGTACGCGTTCGCGGACGCCGGCATCCTCCTGGTGGCGTTTCTCGCGCTCGTCGCGCTCTCGGTGGTGCTCTTTACGCGACGCGATATCTGACCCGTTACGACGGCAGTTCCACGAGCGGCTAACCGTCAGTTCGCGACGAAGGAAGGCCCCGGCTATATCGGGGTCGTCGGTGTGGGACACGGCCATGACTTCGAGTCGGCGGACCGTCCTCGAGCTTGCGGGCGCGACCGGACTCGCGGCGCTCTCCGCTGTCGGTGCCGCGGGCTGGGTTGCAGCCGACGCGACGGCTCAGGAAGACGACGGAGGAAACGCTACCGACGACGCAGACGAATTCCCCGATTACAGCCGGTGGCTCACCCTCGAGGACGACGCTCTCGAGTTCGTCTTCGTGGACTGGACGGCCGTCGGCGACGACGTTCAGGCGGAACTCGAGGGGGAGCAACCGGACGAGGAAGTGCCGCCGGAGTTCGACGCGGACCCGATGGTCGCGCCCGTCTCTGCGGCGTTGCTCTCGGCGTATCTCTACGTCGGGCTGACCCTCGCCCAGTACAGGCTCGGCCGGCTCCTCGAGGCCGAGGCGTTCGACTCGACCGTCGAAGATCTGCTGTTGACCGACCGGGCGTTCGTCGCGGCCGGCGATATCGATCCCGCCGAAATCGACGCCCAGATCACCGCCGACGCGGAGGCCGAGTTCCTCCGGCAGTTCGAGCGCACGGACGAGATCGGCGAGTACGACCTATACGAGCCGGTCGACGCCGAGGCGGACGCGGCGGTCGCCGTCGGGACGGACGCGATTCTGGTCGCCGAAGCGACCCCGGCCGTCGACGATCCGCCGACCGCGCTCGAGGCGGCGATCGAGGCCGCTGACGGCGAGACCGATCGGGCGGCGGACGACTCCGAAACGATCGCGTGGCTGCTCGAGCGTGCTGGCGACGGCGACGTCGTCGCCGGGCAGTACGGTGACCCGGCCGACGGGCTCGTCGACGTCGATTTCGAGTCCGACGAACTCGAGGGCGCGGACGGGATCGTCTCGTCGTTTACGGTCGCAGACGAGGAGACGGCGATCGGCGACTTCGCGGCGGTGATCGACGATCCGGACGAGGACGCCCTCGAGGCGGTCCTCGGCGCGTCGGGCGAGGATCGATCGCTCGAGGTCGACGAGGATCGCGTCGTCGCGACGGCGACCTGGCGGGAGGAGCTGGCGATCAACTGAGACGGTTTTGGAGTCAGTTCCCGCCGATCGGAGAGAAAAACGCCGCAACGAAATCGGGCTACTCGAGGACGACGACCGCCGACTCGGTCTCGATCATCTCGCCCGCGCCGGAGTAGGTGCGCTCGAGTTCGACGTCGAAGAGGTCACCCTCGAGTTCTTCGCCGGCGACGCGAAGCACGCCCGCGTCGTCGTCGATTTCGTACTCGCCGCTCTCGATCCCCGAATCGATCTCGCCGACCTTCGAGCCGAATTTCGGCCCGAGCGTCGAGTAGTCGAGGTCGATGTTCGCGACCTCGGTCGTCACTTCGGGTTCGTCCTCGAGGACCGTCAGCTCCTGGACGTGCATCACGTTCCGGATAGCGTCCTCGAAACCCTCGATCGGGCCGTAGACGGAGACCGACTCGAGGTCGGCGTTCAGCGGCAGCTGGTTCTCGCTCTTGTAGCGTCGCAGCGCCGAGATGACCTCCATGGCGGTCTCGCCGGCCTCGAGGTCGGCGTCGTACCCCTGCGGGCTGGGCCAGTCGCGAACGTGGATGCTGGTCGCCTCGAGGTCCTCGGAATCGTCGCTGTAGACCGCCTGCCAGATCTCCTCGGTGACGTGGGGGAGAAACGGCGCCCAGAGCTCGAGGAAGGTCCGGTGGGCCGTCCGCAGCGCGTACTGCGTCGACGGCTCGTCCTCGCGCGTTTTGGCGATCTCGAGGTAGTCGTCGCAGAAGGTGTTCCAGAAGAAGGTTCTGAGGCGGTCGCGGGCCTTCGCGAACTCGTACTCCTCGAGCATGTCGGTGAGCTCCGCGACGGCGTCGTCGAGTTCGGCGAGCAGCCAGCGGTCGATGGCCTCGAGTTCCTCGGGTTCGTCGGGTTCGCGGGGCGCGAGCGTGTCGACGAGCTTCGAGGCGTTCCAGAGCTTGCGCAGGAGCTTCTCGCCCGCGGTCAGGTCCTTCTCCTGGTACGGGAAGTCGTCGCCGACGGCGGCGCTCGCGGCCCAGAAACGGACGGCGTCGACGGGGTACTCCGAGAGCACCTCGTCGGGCTCGACGACGTTGCCTTTCGACTTGGACATCTTCTCGCGGTTCTCGTCTAAGACGTGGCCGTTGATCATCGTCGCGTCGAAGGGGACCTCGCCGGTGTGCTCGTAGCACTTGACGACGGTGTGGAACAGCCAGAACGAGATGATGTCGTGGCCCTGCGGGCGCAGATCGAAGGGGTAGAGCTCCGGCTTCTCCATCGTGAACTCCTCGCCATCCTCGTCCCAGTCCCAGCCCGCGTTGATCAGCGGCGTGAGCGAAGAGGTCGCCCACGTGTCGAAGACGTCCTCCTCGGCGACGAAGTCGTCGGCCCCGCACTCGGGACAGGCGTCGACCGGCGGCTCGTCGCTCAGGGGGTCCACGGGGAGGTCCGCCTTCTCGGCCGTGATCGCCTCGTCGCAGTCCGCGCAGTACCAGACCGGGAACGGGATCCCCGAGTCGCGCTGGCGGGAGATCAGCCAGTCCCACTCTAAGCCCTCGATCCAGTGCTGGTAGCGCGTGTACATCTTCTCGGGGTACCAGTCCATCTCCCGGCCGGCCTCGAGGTACTCTTCCTTGTGGTCGAGGATCTCGACGTACCACTGCTTGGAGACGCGGAACTCGACGGGCGTCTCGCAGCGTTCGTGGACCTGGACGGCGTGGGAGATCTCCCAGCGGTCGCGGAGGGAGCCCTCGTCATCTAAGTCCTCGACGATAGCCTCGCGGGCCTCCTCGGTCGAGAGGCCCTCGTAGTCGCCGGCGAGGTCGGTCATCGTCGCGGACTCGTCGATGGCGACGCGAAGCGGCAGGTCGTGGGCCTGGTACCACTCGATGTCCTTCTGGTCGCCGAAGGTACAGCACATGACCACGCCGGTTCCCTTCTCCATGTCGACGCGTTCGTCGGCGATGATCGGCACCTCGTGGCCGAAGATCGGAATCCGGGCCTCCTCGCCGACGAGGTCCTGGTTTTCCTCGTCGTCGGGGTGGACGAAGACGGAGACGCAGGCCGGAATCAGTTCGGGTCGCGTGGTGGAGATGACGAACTCGTCGCGGTCGGTGCCGTCGGTGGCCACCTCGAAGGCGATGTCGTTGAAGTGCGAGCCGCGCTCGTCGTCTTCCATCTCGACCTGCGAGATCGCCGTCTCGCAGTCGGGACACCAGATCGCGGGCGCCTTCTTCCGATATTCGCGCCCCTTCTCGTAGAGGTCGAGGAAGGAGAGCTGCGAGATGCGCTGGACGCGGGGTTCGATCGTCTTGTAGGTCTCGTTCCAGTCGATCGAGGTGCCGAGGTTCTGCATCTTGTCCGTGAACTCGGCCTCGTACTCCGCACAGACCTCGCGACAGAGTTCCTGGAACTCGCGGCGTTCGTACTCCTGGTGGCGGATGTCGAGTTCGTCCTCGGTCAACCGCTCGCTTGCGATCCCGTTGTCGTCGTAGCCGAAGGGAAAGAGGACCTCGCCGTCGGCCATCCGCTGGAATCGCGCGGCGAAGTCCTGCAGCGTCGAGCCGTAGAGGTGGCCCATGTGCAGGCTCCCCGAGACCGTCGGCGGCGGCGTGTCGATCGCGTAGACGGTGTTGGGATCGCGCTCGGGATCGCTCTCGTAGGCGTAGACGTCCTCGTCGACCCACCGGTCCTGCCAGCGGTTCTCGACCGCTTCGGGGTCGTAGCCGCCCTCGAGGGACGGTTCGCCTGTCGCGGCGTCGCTTTCGCCGTCACCCTCGCCGGTCGCTTCGGGGCTGTCAGCGCTCATGCTCTCACTGCCCGCGAGGGGCGTCGTCGGTGCGTCGTCGTGGTCGCGTCGTCGTGTTCGATCATCGGAGATACGAGTCGTTGCTCGGTGAATGCTGGTCGCCGACAATACATCCGTCGAAACGGGGATGGAGGAGCGGGGCTACGGGGCCCCTACGAAAAGCGCGTCGCGGCGGCCGCCGAACGCGTCGGTTACGACGGGACGGTTCATACGTACTCGTTGCTCCGGGAACGGTGTTAGGTGTTTCGTCGTCCGATCAGCGCTCCGGTTCGTCGTCCCGACCTTCGCCCTCGAAGTCGATAATCGCCCTCGAGTCGTTCGCGTACCGGACGTTCGCATCGAGATACGTCGCCATGCGCTCGAGAAAGCCGTCTTTGAGCTCGTCGTCGTCCACGTTGACGAGCGTGATCCGGTCGTGGACCGTCGGATCGTGATCGCCCTGCATGACGACGGTAAACAGCTCGCGGGGCATCACCGGCTCGTCGGCCTCGAGGCGGGCGACGACGTCCGACAGCGAGGAGTCGACGGTCGTCTCGACCTCGAAGGTGACGTCGACCGAGACGGTCTCGTCGCTCTCGGCCGCCGCGAGATACTCCTCGCAGCTTCTGACCGCGCGCTCGAGAACCGACTCGAAGTCCCCGCCGGATTCCTCGAGGCCCAGGTAGGCAAACGCGAGCATCGCCCGAACGCCGCCGATGAGCTCCTCGTCGGATTCCGGCGGGTCGAACACCTGCCGACGGTCCTTCTCCGGGAGCGTCTGTAAGAACAGGTCGAAGTCACAGATGCCAGCGCGAATCCGTCTTCGAATACGGGCCTCCGCGTTCCGCTTCGACTGATCGTGGCTCATCTCTCGCTCCCCGAGCAGATAGGCGCGATCCGCGGGGCTGAGGACGCCGCGTTCGCGGTCGATTTCCGTGTTCATAATCGGATTCGGATTATACGAAACCTGGTTCGATCCGAACGGCTATCAGTCTCCCGCTTCGAGAGACCGGTAATGTATTCGCACGTGGGGAGGTGTGAGCGCCAGTGAGCGACAGTCTCGCGACCCGGTATGCAGACTGGATCGTCTCACACAGTCGGCTCGTGATCGTCCTCGTCTTGTTGTTGACTGCGGTCGTCGCCGCCGGCGTGGCGATCGGCGAGAACGAAGAAGGCGAGATCGGTCAGTTCGACGTCGACTCCGAGGAGACCGAAGCGCTCGAAGCGATCGAGGGGACCTACGACACCGACGACACGATCGTCGCGCAACTCGTCGTCCGCGAGGAGGACGGCGACGTGCTCACGCGTGACTCCCTGCTCGAGGGGCTCGAACTCCAACAGGAGATCCGCGACGATCCCGACCTCAATGGGACGCTCGAGGACCCCGGCGTCGTCGGCCTCGAGAACGTCGTCGCGACGACGGCGGTCTTCGAGGACCGCGCGATGGAGGCCAACGGCGCTCCCGATACGAGCCAGCCGACCCTCGAGGAGCAGATCGAGGCGCTCGAGGAGCGCTCGGACGACGAGGTCGACGAACTGCTGGCGGACGTCCTCGATCCCGACGACGTCGAGAACGGCGACGGTGCCGGCGCCGGAACCCAACAGGACCTCTCCGGACCCGACGCGGATCCCTACGAGTTCCTGCCGGCGGACTACGAACCGGGCGAGACGGACGCCGAGTCCCGGCTCTCCCTCGTTTTCCAGGTCGACGACAGCGGCGACGACGACGACCCCGAAGCCGCCTACGCCGCACAGGTCGAGATCGCTGACCGCGTCGACGAGCGCTTTGCCGACGCGTTCGTCTTCGGCCAGGGGATCAGCGACGAAGCCTCCTCGAACGCCGTCGGCGACAGCTTCGCGATCATCACGCCCGTCGCGCTCGTGTTCGTCCTCGGCGTGCTCGCGGTGACCTACCGGGACGTCGTCGACGTGTTGATCGGGCTGTTCGGTATCGGCGTCGTGATGGCCTGGCTCGCCGGTCTTCTGGGCTGGCTCGAGATCCCCACGAGTCAACTCCTGATCGCCGTCCCCTTCCTGTTGATCGGACTGAGCATCGACTACGCACTCCACGTGGTGATGCGATATCGGGAAGCCAGACAGGGCGAACTCGAGTCCTCGCCCGCGGGAGACGTCTCCGGTGGCGGTGGCGAGGAAGCGACCGCCGTTCAAGCGGCCAACGGCGGTGCCGTCGACTCGAAAGCGGGAATGCGACTCGGCCTCGCGGGCGTCGTCCTGGCGCTCGGCGCGGCGACGGTCTCGACGAGCGTCGGCTTCCTCTCGAACGTCGTCAGCCCGCTGCCGGCGATTCAGGACTTCGCGCTCCTCAGCGCGGGCGGCATCCTCGCGACGTTCGTCGCCTTCGCGGTGCTCGTTCCGGCGCTAAAAGTCGAAGTCGACGACGTACTCGAGAACAGGTTCGGCCGGAATCGCGCGAAACGAGCCTTCGGATCGGGAACCGGGATCGGAAATCGGGTTCTCGCCGGCGTGGCCGCCATCCCACAGCGGGCACCCCTCGGCGTCGTGATCGTCGCGTTCCTGCTCGCCACCGGCGGCGCCTACGGCGCGACGACGATCGACACCGAGTTCAACCAGGCGGATTTCCTCCCCGAGGACGCCCCGGAGTGGGCCAAGTCCCTGCCGGGGCCGTTCGCCCCCGACACGTACACGATCAGCGACGACGCCGCGTACCTCGGCGAGAACTTCGGCGGACAGGGCGAGGACGGACAGACCCAGATACTGATACGCGGTGACGTCACGGATCCGGACGCACTCGTCGCGATGGACGACGCCGGCGATTCGGTCGGCGAGAACAGCACCATCGCGCTCCGACCGGGCGGCGACCCCGCAATCGAGGGGCCGCCGTCGGTGATCCGCGACGTCGCGAGCGAGAACGAGACGGTCGCGGCCGCCCTCGCGGAACGCGACACGACCGACGACGGACTGCCGGACGAGGACGTCGCCGGCTTCTACGACGTGCTGTTCGAGGTCGATTCGGACCGCGCCTCGGAGGTCGTCTACCGCGGGGACGGCGGCGAGTACGAGTCCGCACGCCTCATCGTCGACGTCCAGAGCGACGAGTCTGCACAGGCCATCGCCGACGACACGCGCGACGTCGCGAGTGCGATCGAAGACGACACCGACGCCGTCACGGCGGTTGCGGCCGGCGGCCCCGTCACGACCGCGGTGGTCCAGGACGCGCTGCTCGAGACGCTCGTTCAGGCCTTCGCGGTCACGCTGGTCGTTATCCTCGTCTTCCTGACGATCCTCTACTGGGTGCGCCACCGGGCGCCCTCGCTCGGCGCGATCACGCTCGCGCCGGTCGTCGCCGCGCTCGCGTGGCTGCTCGGCACGATGGCGGTCCTCGACATCCCGTTCAACAGCGAGACGGCGGTCATCACGAGTCTCGCGATCGGATTGGGCGTCGACTACAGCATCCACGTCGGCGAGCGCTTCGTCGCCGAGCGAGCGGAACGCGAGTCGCTTCCCGAGACGCTCGCGGCGACGATCACCGGGACCGGCGGCGCCCTCCTCGGTAGCGCGGCGACCACGGCAGCCGGGTTCGGCGTCCTCGCGCTGGCGCTCGCCCCGCCGCTCCAGCGGTTCGGGCTCGTGACCGGCCTCAGCATCGTCTTCGCGTTTATCGCGTGTCTAACCGTGCTGCCGTGTCTGCTCGTGCTTCGCGAGCGCGTCCTCGAGTGGCGATCCTAGCCCGCTCGAGGGCGACAGCTCCTACATCCTCGTCGACGCCACGGGGTGGCACAACCTGCGCAGTCGCGGCTTCCGCACTTTCAGAGAGCGATCCTCCTCGAAACCAGCGGCGTACGCCTTCGCGGTCGTCGCCTTTAGGATCGCGTTCGCGGCCCTCAACGTCGCGATTCTGGTGATCGTGTTCGGGTTCGTCTGAGACGACGAATTACCAGGGGCCGTGACTTCCTCCCGCGGCTACCGCTGTAGACGTTCGCCTGTCACCGCTATACTACTGCTTTTTGTTCAGAGTCACCACCGAACGACGCGGCAAGTACAGCAACCTCTTTTACCGGGGTCCTCTCTCGCTCGCTTCGCTCACTCGGTCGAACCCCGGCAAACCCGTTGATGCCAAACGGCCGCCGTCGCGGGGTTTCACCCCGCTCCGGCGGTGAATCGCTCACTTCGTTCGCGAATACTCGAGCACAAGCGAGAGATCGCTATGCGTGGTGCGTGACCGTTCAGTACAGGCAATGCAGCGATAATCTCACTCGAGCGACCGCTCGAGGGCCGCCGCCACAAGCTCTCGATACCGCTCGTAGTCGGCGTCGACGGCGACCCGGCCGTTTGGTGCCGCGCCGGTCACGTCGTTCGCGTCGGCGACGAGGGCGCCGCGGGCGAGTTCGGAGTCGACGCCGACCTCGAGGTGGTAGGCGTCGGTCTCGAGTACCGATTCGTCGACGAGGCTCGCGAGGACGAGCGCGTCGTGGATCGCCGCCGACTCGATCCCGTAGCGTTCGAGGCGGTCGTCCTCGTAGTAGGTGAGCCACTCGTGGATCGAGCGCTCGAGCGGGGTCGTCGACGCTGCGTCGTCTGCGGCCTCGAGACCGTCGACCAGCGCGGGCGGGACGGCCGCTCGTTGGGTGACGTCCAGCCCGACGAGCGTCGGCTCGCAGTCCCGGACGACCCGCCTGGCGGCGTGGGGATCGGTGTGGAAATTCGCCTCGGCCAGCGGCGTGACGTTGCCCGGGACGAACGCGGCGCCGCCCATGACCACCAGGTCGTCGAGCAGGTCGGGGAGGTCGGGTTCGATGGCCAGCGCCAGCGCGACGTTCGTCAGCGGACCGATCGCGGCGAGGGTGAGTTCGCCGTCGTGTTCGCGGGCCTGCTCGACGATATACTGGGCCGCGTGTCCGTCGACGGGTGCCGTCGCGGCGGTCGGTTCGGGGAGCTTGCCTTTGATCCCGCCCTCGCCGTGGACGTGCTCGGACGTCTCGAGGTCGACGAGCAGCGGTCGGTCGGCGCCCGCCGCGACGGGAACGTCGGTTCGGTCGACCGCCTCGAGGATCGCGCGGGCGTTCGCGGTCGTCGCGTCGACCGTCGTGTTCCCGTGGACGGTCGTCAGCCCGACCACGTCGAGCGCGTCGGACTCGAGGGCCAACAGCAGTGCAACCGCGTCGTCACAGCCGGGGTCCGTATCGATCACCAGCGGGCGCGTCATGACGGACGGATCGGGGCGCGCGCCATATAAAACGCCGGACGCGACCGACTGCGGGCGGTGCGATCGCGATCCGACCGAGGAGCTGCCGGTCGCGGCCGGTCGATTCGCCGAGCAGTATCCCGACGTCTGGGTGCCGTACGCCGACCTCGGCGAGGCCTGCGCCGACGCGGGGCCGATCGACGACGAGTCGAAACGGCTCGTCAAGCTCGGGACGGCCGTCGCCGCCCAGCCGTCCACTCACACGTTCGGCGGGGGCTCGAGGAAGGTCACGATCTCGAGGCGCTCGAGCAGGTCGCCATTCTCGCGATTCCGACGGTCGGCTTCCCCCAGGCGATCGCGGGACTGAGCTGGAGCACCGACGTGACCCGCGAGGAGGACGCGGCGTCGTCGTAGCGCGACCGATGTTGCGGTCCGCTACCGTGGCGCCGGCTTCGTCCGACGGGTCTAACACGCCGGCGCCCCACCGTCGACCCAGACCCGATGCCACTTCGCGCGTTCCGGATCGCCTACGACGGCGCCGGCTACCACGGCTTTCAGCGCCAGCCCGACGTCGCGACCGTCGAGGACGCTCTGTTCGACGGCCTGCGCGAGTTGGGCGTGCTCGCGGCCGACGCCGACAAACCAGCCGGCTACGCCGCGGCGGGACGGACCGACGCCGGCGTCTCCGCGCTCGCCCAGACGATCTGTCTCGAGGCGCCCGAGTGGCTCACGCCGCGGGCGTTCAACGCGGGGCTCCCCGCCGATATCCGGGCGTGGGCGGCCGTCGACGCGCCTCCTGACTTTCACGCGACCCACGATGCGAGCGAGCGCACGTACAGCTATCACCTCTACGCGCCGTCGGCTTCGAACGACCACGGCGGGGACGACGCCACAGACGCCGGCGGGCACACCGCCCTCGAGCGCGAGTGCGCCGTCGACGACGGCCGATTTCGCGCCGCCTGCGAGGCCCTCTCCGGTCCCCACGATTTCCACAACCTGACGCCCGACGACCGCAACACCGAGCGCGCGCCGACGCTCGAGGCGAGCCGGGACGGCGACTACCTCGTCGTCACGGTCACCGCCGGGGGATTCGCTCGCGAACTCGTCCGACGGCTGGTCTCGCTCGCCCGCGCCGTTGGAACGGGCACGGAGCCGCTCGCGAAGATCGATCGCGCGCTCGCACCCGAACCGCTGCCGGGTCACGAGGGAGTCGCTCCAGCGCCGCCCGAACCGCTCGTCCTGACCGACGTAACGTACCCGCCCCTCTCGTTCGACCCGGACCCCGAGGCTGCTGTGAGCGCGCGCGAAGTCTTTCGGGAGCGACGGATCGACCGGCGAACGGGCGCTCGAGTCGTCGGGCAGATCGGCGACGGGATTCGGTGAACGAGTCGTCGTCCCGGCCGACCCGCGCTCGAGCGAAACGGACCGGCGAGGGGACGGTCGCCGGCTGACGGAACGACAAACGTGAAATCCCCGGTCGTCGAAGGAGGTGATGGATGAGAGCAAAGCGGGAGTACCGGAATCGGGAGGCGACCGAGGTTGCGGTACTCGACGCGCTCGTCGATCAGGCCGAGGAGGGGATGAGCGTCTTCGAGCTCCGCGCGGCCGTCGAAGTCGATATCGACGATCTCGAGGACGCCCTGTCGACGCTGAAAGAGGACGAGCTGATCATCGTCGAATCGGGGGCGAACGAGACCGTCATCAAGCCAGACGAACGCGTCGTCCCCGAGGTGCCGACCGACGAGGACGAGGAGACCCAGACGGTCGGCGAGTGGCTTCGCGAGCGGCTTCCGTTTTGAATCGAAACCCCTGAGGGGCGCAGGCCCCTGAGAGTGTGTATGAGCGTTATCGAGTCTATTCATCGCGAACACGGGGCCACGTTCGGCGAGCGCGACGGCCGAACCGTCGTCGACCACTTCGGCCGGCCCGAACGAACCCACCGGGCCGTGCGAAACGGCGTCGGCGTCATCGAACTGGCCTACGGCGTCGTCGTCGTCGAGGGTGAGGACCGCCTCGAGTACGTCGACAACGTCGTCTCCAACCGCGTCCCCGCCGAGGACGGCCAGGGCTGTTACGCGCTGGTCCTCGATCCGCAAGGCGGGATCGAGGTCGAGCTCTACATCTACAACGCGGGCGAGCGGCTCTTGCTTTTCGTGCCGCCGTCGACGGCCGAGCCGCTGGTCGAAGACTGGTCCGAGAAGGTGTTCATCCAGGACGTCGACATCCGGCTCGCGACCGACGAGTACGCGATCTTCGGAGTCCACGGCCCGCAGGCGACCGAGAAGGTCGCGAGCGTCCTGAACGGTGCGGCCTCTCCCGACGAGCGGTTCTCGTTCATCCGCGGCTCGATGGGCGACGACGGCGTCACCGTGATCCGAACCGACGCGCTCACCGGCGAGGAGAGTTACGAGGTCGTCTGTTCGGCCGACGCCGCCGAACCCGTCTACAACGTCCTCGAGACCCAGGGACTCAACGCCGCTCCCTTCGGCTACGACACCTACGAGAGCCTCGCGCTCGAGGCCGGCTCGCCTCTGTTCGCGACCGAACTCGAGGGGACGGTGCCGAACGTGTTGGGCCTGCGAAACGCGCTGGACTTCGAGAAGGGCTGTTACGTCGGCCAGGAGGTCGTCTCCCGCGTGGAGAACCGCGGGCAGCCGAGCCGAAAGCTGGTGGGCCTGACGCTCGCGGATTCGGCGGATGTCGTTCCCGACGCCGGCGCCGCCGTCTTCGACGGTGACGCGACCGTCGGCGAGGTCACCCGCGCCGGCGAGAGTCCGCTGCTCGAGTCGGTCGTCGCGCTCGCGCTCGTCGACTACGACCTCGAGACCGCGGACCTGACGGTCCGCGTCGGCGGCGAGGAGGTACCCGCGACGGTCGCCGAACTGCCGTTCGTCGACGGCTCGGATCGGTCGGATCGACTCCCCGAGTACCAGTAGGACCGTCGATGTGGCCGCAACTGGCCAGTTACCGGGACTCTCATCGCTTCGGGCAATTTAGTTAAATAAGAGCGCAGCCAACGGCCGCTATGGCCGATCCGCTCTCGCTGTTTCTCGGCGTCCTGCTCGTACAGGTCCCGCTGGCGGTCTACGTTCACGTCGACGCGAAGCGACGCGGTCTCGAGAACGCGGAGTGGTACGACACGAGCGTGCTGGCGCCGATGATCGGACTGGCGGTCTTCGCGTACTACGTTTCCAGACGAAACTCGCTGGCCGGCCGCGAGACGAACGCCGCGGCCGCCCTCGATAGGGAGTAAGCTCCCTCGAGCGCTGCCGGAACTGGCCGGCCCCACGCTCAAGGCCGGCGTCGCCGGACGGTCCGGTATGAGCGCACGTTCCGACGAACCGATCGACGCCGCGACCGACTTCGAGGAACTGGCCGCCCGCCTGCGCACGCAGTCGGATCGAGCGCCCGGTTCCGATACCGACCGCGTGACGATCCGCTCTCTCGAGGACGTGCGTACCGACTCCCTCGTCGAGTTGCTCGAGGCGGCCGAAACCGACCACGACGCGCCGGGCGACCTCGTCTTCGTGCTCTCGCGGACGAACGTCGAACGCCTGCTCGAGCGGGAGTTCGACACCGACGACGTCGACGAACTCGAGGACCGGCTGGGACGGACGGTCCAGGTCGAAGGCGAGATGCCCGACGATACGATCCTTCTGCTGGCTCCCGACGCGATCGACGGCGAGTCGATCACGGATCCGGAGTCGATCGCCTGCGGAATTCTGGGGACCGATCACGATGGGAGCCGCTAACCGTCACCGCACATCCGGCTGCAGGAAGGCGTTGCGACCGGTGTGACTCGGTTCAGTGGCGACGATAGTCGGCAGCCACACAGCGAGGCGACGCGTTCCATCGGGCCGGTGGTGACCACGATGGCGACCGTCTCGCCGCAGTTCGGACGGTCCGGGTACTCGGACGCCGAGAACGGCCTCGAGTTCGCCCGCCGCTCGGAGTGAACCTCGAGGGCGTCTTCCGCGTGCGAGTCTTCGCCGATCGCGTCACGTGTCCGCCGTCCGCCCGTCCACTGCCGACCGCAATACTTTCTGCTACTCGAGTGTGTCCCCGATATGCGCTACCTGGAGGTCACGGTTCCCGAGGGGAAACGCGGCGCCGTCCTCGGGCTCCTCGAGGACGAGGGCATCGACTACGTCGTCAGCGACGAGACCAGCGGGCGGGGATACACCGCGGTCGTCCGGTTTCCGGTGCCGACGCAGGCCGTCGAGCCGACCCTCGACCGGCTCGATCGTGCCGGGATCGGCGACGAGGCGAGCGTCGTCGTTATCGACGCCGAGACGGTCGTCTCCGAGCGATTCGACACGCTTCGCGACCAGTACAACCGCGGCGGCCAGACGGGCGCTCGCACCTCGAGGCAGGTCCTGCGGACGAAAGCCGACGAACTCACGCCACCGTTTCCGATCTACGCGATCATGTTGCTCATCAGCGCCGTCGTCGCCACCGCCGGCTTGCTCGCCGACTCGCCAGCGGTCGTCATCGGCGCCATGGTCATCGCGCCGCTGCTCGGCCCCGCTCTGGCCGCCAACGTCGGCATCGTTACGGGCGACGAGCGGCTCAAGTGGACCGGGTTCAGCTACCAGCTGCTCGGCGTCGCAACGGTCGTCGGCGCGTCGATCGGGATCGCGATGCTCGCCCGGTTTGCCGGTCTCGAGCCCGCGGGCGTCGACATCGTCGTCGTGGCCGAACTCGAGGAACGCGTCTCGCCGAACCTGTTCTCGCTGGCGGTCGCGCTCGGTGCCGGCATCGCCGGCATCCTGAGTCTCACGCGCGGATTCTCGGAAGCCATCGTCGGCGTGATGATCGCCGCGGCGCTCATCCCGCCTTCGGCCGCAGTCGGCATCACCGTCGCCTGGGGGATGTCCGGTGCGGCCACGGGCGCCGCCGCGCTCGTCGTCGTCAACCTGCTCTCGATCAACCTCGCCGCGCTGGCCACGCTGTGGGTCGGCGGCTACCGTCCGCAGGGACTGTTCGAGGTGTCGCCGACGCGCCGTCCCACCTACACATACGCCGCGATCTTCGGCGTCGGTCTGCTCGTGCTCGCCGCGCCGCTGGCCGGCATCACGCTGCTCGATTTCCACACGACCGAACTCGAGTCGGCGGCCGAAAACGAGGTCGACGCGGTGCTCGCCGAGTCCGCCTACGACCACCTCGAGCGCGAGGACGTCGCGGTCGAACTCGACGGCGATTACCCGATTCAGTCGGTTGACCGCGTCGTCGTCACGGTTTCCGGTCAGGAGCCCGGGACGGAGGCGGGGCTGGCGGATCGGCTCTACGCTGAGATCGAACCCCACAGCGACGAATCCCTGCTCGTCGAAGTCCAGTACGTCGTCTCGGAGACGGAAGGCGACGCCGACGGAGAGCGGACGACGATTCGGACCGTCGAGGGCGGCGAAACGTGACGGTTCGGCGAGATGGCTGTCGTGTTCGCGGTCAATCAATCCGTTCCCGTCTCCGGCGACGGCCGATACCGTCGACTCACCGCCTTCCAGCGACCGCGCCGGAACAGCCAGTAGTTGATCCCGCCCGGCACGAACGTCTCGAGCAGGAGGGCGAGATAGAGCGCGGCGACGCCGAGGGGCGTCACGAGTCCGAGCGTCGCGGCCGGAACCGCGAAGACGTAGCGGCCGATCAACGCGGCGACAAACGGGAGGCGCGTGTCGCCGGCGCCGAGCAGTGCGCCCGCCGCCGTGCCGTCGATTCCGAATCCGATCGCGCTGATCGCGCCGACGGCGACGAAGGTTCCGGCCAGGGCGACTTCGTCGGAGCCGCTGACGAACACGCCGGCGATCGGCTCGGAGAGGGCGACGACGACGACGGCGACGCCGGCGAAGGTGACGATCGCCAGCCGGATGATCCCCTCGCCGTAGGCGCCGGCCCCGGCTTCGTCGTTCGACCCGAGTTCCTGACCGACCAGTGAACTCGCGGCCAGCGAGAGTCCCCAGTTGATGCTGTTGATCATTCCCCGAACGCGGCGTCCGACCTCGAGGGCGGTGACGACGACCGGGCCGAACGCGGCGGCGATCCACAGCAAGGGAAAGACCACGATTCCCTGCGCAAGCCGACGGCCGATCTCCGGCGCCGAAATCTCGATCACCTGGCCCAACAGCGCCGCGTCGAACCAGCCGCCCGACCGCGTGATGGGGACCGGACTGGGCTCCATCCCGAGCGCACCGTAGGACCGGCCGACCATCCCCCAGGCGAGGACGACCGTGACGAATCCCGTCGAGAGCGTCGTCCCGATGGCGGCGCCGGCGACGCCCATGCCGAAGCCGAAGATGAACACGGCGCTGAGGGCGATGTTGAGCACGGCGCCGCCGGCCCGGGCGACCATCTCGGTGAAGGTGTCGCCGACGCCGGTGTACGTGCGACTGGCGATCAGGTTCAACAGTTCGAACAGGACCGCCGGGGCGACGAGCGTCAGGTAGGTCACGCCGTGGGCGAGCGAGTCCGCTTCACCGCTGAAAAAACCGATCAGCACGTCGGCGAAGAGCCAGAAGGTCGCGACGAGCGGGAGCGCGAGGGCGACGGCCAGCAGAACGCTCTGTTTGACCACGAGCGAGGCGCGCTCGGTCTCCTCGCCGCCGTAGTTCTGGGAGACGAGGCTCACGGTCCCGCCGGCGAGTCCTAACCCGAGCATCGTGACGATCTCCCAGAACGCGAGCGCGAAGGCGAGTCCCGCGGTTCCGGCCGTTCCGACGGCGATCCCGACCATCGCGAGGTCCGCCGTCTGCTTGGACATGATCGCGAAACCGGTCACGATCCGGGGCCACGCGAGGTCCGCGGTGGGACCGAACCGCTCGGCGTCGATAACGCCGAGTCGCTCGAGTACTCGGCCCGTAGATTCGACGACGCGTTGCTGCCAGCCGCTCATCTACTGGGCGTTTCGTGACCGGCGTCTTCGGTCTATCTTTTTTCAAGGCGAGAATCCCGCCCTTTAGGGCGGGCGTGAAGCCGACAACTCCGACACGAACCACCGTCGGTTGCAGGCTGAATACCCCACGACGGCGAACCTTTATTAGAATTGGGTGTATAGAAATTGGTACGGCCAAATGAAGTACAACCTCGAAACCGGGTCGCACACGGTCTACGCGCTCCAATATCACTTTGTGACCGTCACAAAGTACCGCGCGGACATCCTCACCGACGAGATAGCCGAACGCATCGGTGAGATTGCCAGCGACATCTCCGAGGACTTTGGTGTGAACATCCAGAACGTCAACGGCGGTTCCGACCACGTTCACATCCTGTTCACGGCGAAGCCCACGACCGACCTCACCAAGTTCATCAACTCACTCAAGGGCGTCACGTCTCGGAAAATCCGTGACGAGAACCCTGAAGTTCGGCAGGCGCTCGACAAGGCGTTCTGGCAACAGGGATACTTTCTCGCCACCACCGGCCAAGTGAGCATCGACGTACTCATGAAGTACGTGGAGGAGCAGTAGCGATGTCCACAACCGTCACGAAAACGTTGCAGGCGACGTTCGCGCCACCCACCGCGCACAAGCAGTCGAAACTCAACGACCTGCTCGAAACCTACCGTGACGGTCTGCAAGAGGCGTTCGACTCCGGGGCGAGTACCATGTCGGCGGTGAGCGACATCGTGACGCCCTACGACCTCCCGTATCAGGCGAAGGCTGCCCTTTGCAACTACGTCCCGAAACTCCGTAAGACGTACAACGCGAAGGAGTTGGACGACGGGCACCCGATACGGCTCACGAACCAAGCCGCGAAGTTCGATCATTCCGAAGAACGCGACTACGAGTTTACGTGGTGGGTTCCGCGTCCCGGTCGGGGAACGAACTTCTGGATACCGCTCCGCATCAACCCAGAACAGGAACCCCTCTGGCACGATCTCGTATCGGAGGACGCGAAGGCAGGCGAGATACGGCTTCAACAGCATCGGAAGAACTGGGTACTGCACGTCACCGTCGAGTACCCGGTCGAAGAACCAGCGACAGACGGTGACGCCACGCACATCGGCTTAGACATCGGAGAAACCGCCCTCATCACGGGCTGTGCCCTCAAGGATGGTTCTCCGACTGACCCGTTCGTGTGTAGCGGAAGCAGAGCGAAGCATCTCCGTAAAGAGCTGCACACGACCCTGAAACGACTCCAAGAGCGTGACGCATCCGAGTGGCGTATCGAAGACCGCTTCAGCCACTACCAGAATGCGCTCACCAACATCGTGGAGAAGGCGTCTCGGCAAGTCGTCGAGTACGTCACACAGTTCGAGAACCCGGTGTTGGTGATGGAGGACTTGACGTACATCCGTGAACGGCTCGACTACGGGAAGTACATGAACCGTCGGCTTCACTCGTGGGCGTTCGCCCGGCTCCAAGGGCGCATCGAGGACAAGGCGACGGAAGCAGGTATCCCGGTCGAGTACGTGAATCCGGCGTACACGTCGCAGACGTGCCACTCGTGCCACCGTATCGGTCGGCGGGATTCACAAGCCGAGTTCCGGTGTCCAAACGACAACTGCCACGTTTCGACGTTTCAGGCCGACATCAACGCTTCCGCGAATATCGCACGACGGGTTGACCCGTGGGGAGAGAGCGTCCCGCTTGACAAGGCGGAACGCGATGACTCGCCTCGGGATGGGAGCGGTTGTGACACCGCCACGACTCACCGTGAGACGAGCGAGACACCCTCGCAGATGACGCTCACGGCGTTTCAAGAGTCGGAACCCTCTACCAGCGACGACTAACTGGTATTCCCCATGCGTGGGAAGCCTCGCCGTTTACGGCGAGGAGGATGTCACCGGCTCCGGAACCACTGGAGAGAGAAAGAGAATCGCCGACCGCCGGCTCGAGCGAGTGAGAAGATCGAAACGGACGAGCGCTACCGCAACCTCGAGAGCATCGCCCGTAGGTGCGACGGGGAGACCAGCGACGTCGGCCGGTCCATGTGGACGCCGATTTCGCCTGAAAGCGCCCCGAGCCCGACGTGCTGGACGGGCTCGGGCAGCGAGTACGCGCGGCGGAGGTAGTGGCCGAGCTCCTGTTCACGCTCCAGATCCTCGCGCCAGGCGCGCTCGTAGGCCGCAAGCGAGGTCGGCCGGTCGGGATTGATTTCGCGGACGGCGTAGTCGGCGCTGGTCATACTGTAGAGGATGCCGCCGCCGGTGAAGGGTTTGGTCTGGGCGGCCGCGTCGCCGATGAGGAACGCGCGACGGGTCGTGACGCGATCCGGCGGACCGATCGGAATCGGACCCGAACAGCGATGCGAGACGTCGATCTCGTAGCCGTCGATCAACTCCTCGAAGTGCTTGGTGACCTGGACGCCCGGGGGCGCCGCGAGGCCGTATTCGACGCCCGCGTCGCCCCGCGGAATGCGCCAGGCGAAGAACGTCGGCGCCGTCAGGTGGACGTCGACGAAGTTCTGGTGGTCCTCCTCGTCGGAGAAGGCGAGCACGCCGTGGAGCAACTCGTCCGGCTCCGGCAGGTCGAGGGCGTCCCGAACGCGCGAGCGGGCGCCGTCGCAGCCGGCGAGCATCTTCGCCTCGAACTCCACGACGCCGTCGGGACCGTTTGCGGTGACGTCGACGCGGTCGCGGTGTTCGGTGATTTCGGTGACCGTGTGCTCCTCGCGAACGTCCGCGCCCGCCTCGCGTGCGAGGTCGGCGAGGTGGCGATCCAGCCCGACGCGATCGATGACGTTCGAAGCCACTTCCTGTTTGTAGAAAGGATAGCCGTCGCTTTCGGGGCCGCCGACGTGAAACCGCGCGCCGTAGATTTCGTTCTGAAACAGTTCTTCGCGCGCGCCCGGACCCGTAAACTCCCAGACGTCCGTGCTCACGTGACCCGAGCAAGCGAGCGGTTCGCCAATCTGGCCTTTCTCGAGGGCAAGCACGTCGTAGCCTTCTTCGGCGGCGCGTCGTGCGAACCGAGCCCCCGGCGGGCCGACACCGACGACGACGAAATCGTACATGTTCGATGCGTATCCGTCCGGCAGTAAATAACTTCTCGAGATTTTCTCCTCGCTCGACTGGAGGGCACTCGAGTGTCCGACAGTGTCAGTACAACAGCTGCTCGAGCTGGTGTCGACGTCGCTCGAGGTCGACCGCCGGCTCGAGTTCGGGGTCCGCGGCGAGCCGATCGAACGCGAGCAACGGATCGGCGCCGGCGCGTTCGACGGCCTCGAGCAGATCGGCGATCGCCTCGCGGTGGGTCGCGAGGGAGGAACAGCGGTCGACGGCGAGAAGCAACGGAACTGCTGCAGCGGGAGTCGTCGGGACGGCGTCGCTGATGCGGCCGAAGTCGGCCGAAGAGTCCGAGTCCGCGCGGCGCTCGTCGGCCGCCGGCTCGAGGGTCAGACACCGCGTACAACAGTTCACCGTCGCGGACTCCTCGGGGGCGTACTCGCGGTGCTCCTCGGGGATGGAAACGGCGATCGTGGGGGACCTACACGCTGGGCAGGCCATCGGTGGTGTCGGTGCGAGCGACCGAGATCAGTCGCCGCCCGGAACGCCACCCGCGGTCGACTGCTCCATGTCGGGTTCGGCCGTGTCGCCGCCCTCGTCGTCGGGCGCGACCTCGTCTTCGGCTTCGGCTTCCGCTTCCGCCTCGGCCTCGCGTTCTTCCTTTTCGGCCTGTTCTTTCTTCTCCTTGATCTTCTTCAGGCGGAATGTCTCCTCGCGTTCTTGCTCCTCGAGTTTCTGCTCGATGTACTCCTGGCTGTCGTAGAGGTCGGGCAGAAGCTTGAACTCGAGTGCGTTGACGCGGCGCTTGGTGGTCTCGATCTCCCGGAGCATCTTCTTCATCGCCGTCTCGACTTCCGCGGCGAGGATGATGCTCTCCAGCAGGTCCTCGTAGGCTTCCGCGGCCTCGTCGATGCGGGCGGAGGTTCCCATGATCCCGTAGCCGCGCTGATCGAGACTCTTCGAGACTCGCGAGGACTCGATCTGCGGGACGACGACGCCCATGATGTTTTTGGACTCGGTCGTGATCTCGGGGTGTTCCTGCAGCGCCGCGGCGGCCCCGCGGACGGCGACGTCACCCTCCATGGCGCGGGCCATGTTGATCTTCTTCTGGGCCGCTTGGTAATCGTCTGCCAGGTCCCCGCGGACGTCCTGGGCCTTGTCCAGGATGTCCATGAACTCCATGATCAGCCCGTCCCGTTTCTTCTCGAGCGTCCCGTGCCCCCGCTCGGAGAGTTCGATGCGATCCTCGATCTCCATCAGGTTCTTGCGGGTGGGCTTGACGTCCTTGGCCATCTTGTGGGGGAATTGCGCCCCCAGTCGGATAACTGTTTACAGTTTTGGCGGATGTTCACGACGGCGCGGGAGTGGCGGAACGGTCGGACTCGAGTCGGCGTCCGACGGCTACCCCTGCCCGACCATCCGATCCTCGTCCTCCCACTCTTCCTGGCGGAGTTCGTACTTCTGGATCTTGCCCGTCGCCGTCGTCGGCAGTTCCTCGACGAACTCGACCTCGCGGACGACCTTGTAGCCCGCGAGATTGTCGCGGGTGAAGTCGACGAGTTCGTCGGCCGTCACGCTCGGATCGTCGGGATCCTCGTTGCTCGGCACGACGAACGCCTTCGGCGTCTCGCCCCACTGGTCGCTGGGTGCCGGAATCACCGCGACGTCGGAGACCTCGGGGTGGTCGAACAGGGTGTCCTCGAGTTCGATGCTCGAGATATTCTCGCCGCCGGAGATGATGATGTCCTTCTTGCGGTCCTGGATGGAGAGCATCCCGTTCTCGTCGACGGTGGCGAGATCGCCCATGTGGTAGTAGCCCTCGAGCCGGTCGTTGAACGCTTCCTCGGTCTCCTCGGGCTTGTTCCAGTACTTCTCCATGACCTGGTTGCCCTGAACGACGATCTCGCCGATCGTCTCGTCGTCCCGGGGGACGTCGTTGCCGTCCTCGTCGACGACGCGGATATCGGTCCCGAGGTAGCCCAGTCCCTGGCGCTTCTTGATCGCGAACCGATCGCTGCTGTCGTCGTCGAACGTTCGCCGGGCGTCGGAGGTCGTGATCAGCGGTCCGGTCTCGGTCGCGCCGTAGACGTGTTTTAAGTACCAGCCGAACTCGTCCTCGACGGTGCGGATGGTGGCTTCCGGCGGCGCCGAGCCGGCGGTCGCGATGCGGACGTCGTTTGCGCCGGTCGTCTCCGGATCGTTTTCCTCGTAGTAGTCGACCAACATGTTCAACACGGTCGGCGCGCCGCACATGTAGGAGACGTCCTCGGTGCGGACGGCCTCGAAGATATCTCCCGCATCGACCCCGCGCGTACAGACGTGTTTCGCGCCGATCCCCGTCACGGCGTAGATGTGGCCCCAGCCGTTGACGTGGAACATCGGCAGCGTCCAGAGGTAGACGTCGTCGTCCTGGAGCTGCTGGTGGGCCGTTATCAGGTAGGCGTGGATCGTCTCGGCGCGGTGGGTTCGACAGACTCCCTTCGGATCGCCCGTCGTCCCCGAGGTGTAGTTGATGGTGACGATCTCGTCTTCGTCCATCTCGGGGCGGTCGTAGTCGGTGCCCGCGTCCGCGAGCACGTCGTCGAACGCCTCCCATTCGCCTTCCACGCGCTCGGCGTCGTTCGTGATGAACGTCTCCACCGGCACTTCGTCGCGGATCGGTTCGATCTTGTCCGCGAAGTCGTAATCCGCGTAGACGGCGTCGACCTCCGCGTCCTCGAGCATGTAGGAGAAATCGTCGGGCGTGAGCCGATAGTTCAGCGGCATGTGGACCGCGCCGACCTGCATGCTCCCGTAGGCCGCCTCGAGGTGGTAGTGTGTGTTCGGATCGAGCACCGCGACGCGGTCGCCCTTCTCGATTCCCCGTTGCTGAAGCGCCGCCGAAAACCGGTCGGCGCGCTCGCCCAGTTCGTCGTAGGTGTACCGTTCCCCCGTCGTGGCGACCACCGCTTCGGCGTCGCCGTAGTGCTTGCGCGCCCGATCGAGAAAGTCGGTTACGAGCAGTGGCTTGTGCATACACACCGATATTCACCGACGATTATTACGTTTGTTTTGGGTGATTTCGAGACATGATCGGGCGACGACGCTCGAGATTGCGGCTCGACGCGGACGGTCGAGACCGCTCGAGCCACCGAATTGCGTCGACGACAGCGTCGACTCGAGGGCAGTGGACGCGATAAAAGAACGAATCTGCGGTCGAAATCGGCGGAGCCGAGAGCCGGGAGCCGGGAGCCGAGAACCCGATCAGTCGGCCTGGACGGCTTCGGCTTCCTCGCCGACGTCTTCGCGGTAGTGCTCTGCGATGAGCTCCTCGTCGATGCGGTTGAGCGCCTCCTTTGGCAGCATCGAGAGGAGGTCCCAGCCGAGGTCGAGCGTCTCCTCGATCGAGCGGTTGTTGTCGTAGCCCTGCTGGACGAACTCCGTCTCGAAGCGGTCGGCGAAGTCGAGGAACTTGTTGTCGCGCTCGGAGAGCGCTTCGCGACCGACGATGTTCACGAGGTCGCGCAGGTCCTCACCCTCCGCGTAGGCGGCGTACATCTGGTCGGAGACGTCGCCGTGGTCTTCTCGAGTGAGTCCTTCGCCGATCCCGTCGTCCATCAGCCGCGACAGGCTGGGGAGGACGTTGACCGGCGGCTCGATGCCCTGGCTGTTGAGGTCCCGATCCATCACGATCTGGCCCTCGGTAATGTAGCCGGTCAGGTCCGGAATCGGGTGGGTGTCGTCGTCGCCGGGCATCGTCAGGATCGGAATCTGGGTGACCGATCCTTCCTTGCCCTCGATACGACCGGCCCGCTCGTAGAGCTGGGCCAGGTCGGTGTACATGTATCCGGGGTAGCCACGCCGGCCCGGAACCTCCTCACGTGCGGCACCGATCTCGCGCAGCGCCTCACAGTAGTTGGTCATGTCCGTCAGGATGACCAGCACGTGGTAGTCCTTCTCGAAGGCGAGGTACTCTGCCGTCGTCAGGGCGAGTCGCGGGGTGACCTGGCGTTCGACCGCCGGGTCGTCCGCGAGGTTCATGAAGACGACGGAGCGCTCGAGTGCGCCCGTGCGCTCGAAGTCGTCCATGAACTCGTTTGCCTCTTCGGCAGTAATGCCCATCGCACCGAAGACGACTGCGAACTCGGAGCCGTCCTCGTCGTCGCCGTCCGCTTCCTCCGGGACGGTCGCCTGCCGGGCGATCTGGAGTGCGAGTTCGTTGTGGGGAAGCCCCGATCCGGAGAAGATCGGCAGCTTCTGGCCGCGAACCAGCGTGTTCATGCCGTCGATGGCGGAGACGCCGGTCTGGATGAACTCTTCCGGGTACTCGCGGGAGTAGGGGTTGATCGCTTCGCCGACGATGTCCTCACGGGACTCGGGAACGATCTCTGGACCGCCGTCGATCGGGTTCCCGGAGCCGTCGAGGACGCGTCCGAGCAGGTCCTCGGTGACGGGCATCTTCATCGTCTCGCCCAGGAAGCGAACGGAGGCGTTGCGGTCGATCCCGCCGGTCCCCTCGAACACCTGGATCGAGACGATACCTTCGCTCGATTCCAGCACCTGTCCGCGCAGGGTCTCGCCCTGTGGCGTCTCGATTTCGACGATCTCGTCGTAGCCGACGGGTTCGTCGACCTCGGCGAACACCAGCGGACCGCTGATCTCAGTGATAGTCTGGTACTCTTTCATTGTTAGTACAGTGCTCGCAGTTGTTCTTCGAGATCGTTCTCGAGTTCGTCGATGAACTCGTTCCACTCCTCGGCGGTGCCCATGCGGTTGAGCCGCGGGGCGGCGTCGACGTTCTGGATCTCGTCGACTGGAACGCCGGCGTCGAGTGCGTCGAACGCCTCGTCGTTGAACGTCTTGATCGCCTGGAGCATCCGGTAGGTCTTCTCCGGTTCGCAGTAGGTGTCGACGTCGTGGAGCGCGTTCTGCTGGAGCCAGGCCTCACGCAGGTAGCGAGCGACCTCGAGCGTGAGCTGTTGGTCTTCCGGCAGTGCGTCCTTGCCGACGAGCTGAACGATCTCCTGGAGTTCGTCCTCCTCGTCCAGCACGTCGACGGCCCACTGGCGAACTTCAGGCCAGTCGTCCTCGACGTTTGCCTCCCACCACGGGTCGAGCTGGTCCTTGTACAGCGAGTAGGACTCGTTCCAGTCGATCGCGGGGAAGTGCCGACGCTCCGCGAGGTCGGCGTCCAGCGCCCAGAACGTCTTGACGATACGCAGCGTGTTCTGGGTGACCGGCTCGGAGAAGTCCCCGCCCGGTGGCGAGACTGCCCCGACGACCGAAATCGAGCCTTCGCCGCCGTTGATCAGCTGGAACTTGCCGGCGCGCTCGTAGAACTCGGAGAGCGACGCGGCGAGATACGCCGGATACCCTTCTTCGCCGGGCATCTCCTCGAGTCGGCTCGAGATTTCGCGCATGGCCTCCGCCCACCGGGAGGTGGAGTCGGCCATGAGCGCGACGTCGTAGCCCATGTCGCGGTAGTACTCGGCGATCGTGATTCCCGTGTAGATACAGGACTCACGGGCTGCGACGGGCATGTTCGACGTGTTCGCGATGAGACACGTCCGGGCCATCAACGGGTTCCCGGTCTGCGGGTCGGGCAGTTCCGGGAAGTCCTCGATGACCTCGGTCATCTCGTTGCCACGCTCACCGCAGCCGATGTAGACGACGATGTCCGCGTCGGACCACTTCGCAAGCTGCTGCTGGGTGACGGTCTTCCCGGAGCCGAAGGGACCGGGAATCGCGGCCGTTCCGCCCTTCGCGAGCGGGAACAGGCCGTCCTGGATGCGCTGTCCGGTGACGAGCGGTTCGGTCGGGGTTTCCTTGTCGCCGGCGGGACGGGCCTGACGGACCGGCCACTCCTGGCGCATCTGGATCTCCTCGCCACTCGAGAGTTCGGCGACCGTCTCCTCGACGGTAAATTCGCCGCTCTCGACCGACGTGACTTCGCCGCCCTCGTAATCCGGCGGCACCATCACTTTGTGGTCGATCGTGACGGTCTCTTCGACGACGCCGACGACGTCACCGGGTTCGACCGTATCGCCTTCGGCGACTTCGGGCTCGAACTCCCACTTCTTCTCGAGGTCGATACCGGGGGCGTCGACCCCACGGTCGAGGAACGCGGTCCCCATCTTGTCCTCGAGGACGTCGAGCGGGCGCTGGACGCCGTCGTAGATGGAGTCCATCATGCCCGGTCCGAGGTCGACCGACAGGGGCTCGCCCGTGTTCTGGACGGGTTCGCCCGGGCCGACGCCGGAGGTTTCCTCGTAGACCTGAATCGTGGTCAGGTTCCCTTCGATCTCGATGACCTCGCCCATCAGTCCTTCGTCGCCGACGTAGACGACGTCGTTCATCCGGGCGTCGAGGTCCGTGGCGGTCACGACGGGACCGCTCACGCTTTCGATTACACCGTCTTGCTCGACGGATTCGGTTTGATCTGCCTGGCTCATAGGTTATTACTGGTCCTCGTCTTCGTCCATCAGGTCGATACCGATCGCGCGTTTGATCTGGTCGCGGAGTCCGCCGCCGCCCGTCCCGCTTCCGATCGTGACGACGACTGGTTCGACGCTCGTCTCGACGTTCTGCTGGACGTTACGCGAGAGGTACTCGAGGTCTTCGTCGTGCATCACGACGATGCCGACTTCGTCGTCCTCGAGGACCGTCGTGACGGCGTCGTCTAGGTCGGCGTCTTTCTCGTCGTCCGGGACGTTCTCGAAGCGACGGACGCCTGCGAGTCGAAAGCCCGTCGTAAACTCCGGACTGCCGACGACTGCGATTTCCTGGCTCATAGGATCACCAGCTCCTGTTCGATCTCGTTTTCGTCGAGTCCGACCTCGCGACCGCGGGCGATCGCGCGGATGTTCTCGACCTCGCGCTCCTTGGCGAGGATGTACGACAACACGGCCGAGATCGAGACCGGGTAGATGCTCGAGAGCGTATCGGCGTACTCGAGCAGTGCGGCATCTAGTGCGTGCTCGAACTGGATAAGGCTGTCAGCATCGCGCAGCTGATCCAGCGCGCCGGCGAGTCGGTCGCCGTAGCGTTTGTTCTCGGCGATGTGATCGACCAGCGCATCGTAATCGTTGACGAGCGTTCGCAGCTCCGTCCGGTCGAACAGGACGCCGCCTTCGATGTAGTAGGACGCGGGATCGAGGTCGGCGCCGCTGCGTGCGAGTCGCAGGGCGTTACGAGCGTTGCGGAAGTCGATCTCGGCTCGCAGGAACTCGACGTATCGCGCCCGTGGCCCCTGCTGGGGCTCCTGAAGGTTCGGTCGACCGATGTCCTCGAGCAGGTGCTCGTAGAACTCCCGGTCTAAGGCGTTCTCGAGGGGGACGAGCGCGCCCGTCTCCTCGAACTCCTCGTAGGCTGCACCGAGCGGCTCGGCGTAGATCGTGCCGTCGAGGACCGTCACCGCGTCCTCGATCTCGTCGACTTCGAGGAGTCGATCGATCGTCGGCTCGTCGAGCTCGCCGGCCATGATCAGGTCGGTCCGGATCTCGTCGGGATCGGTTTCGGTGTAGATCCCGCGGATGATCGTCTTCAGGTTCCAGACGTCGAACTTCCGGAGGTAGCGGGCGATGTAGTCATAGAGCCGTCCCTGCGACCAGTCGAGCAGGTCCTGGAAGTGCTTTGCGAGGTTGCGGTTCAGGGTGTACTCGATCAGGTCGACGCCGGAAAATCGCGTTCCGAGTTCGTTGATCTCGCGTTCGTACTCCGACTCCTCCATGAACCGCGCGATCCCGCTCGGCCCCATCCGGATCAGCTTCCGATAGTCTTCGTCCGCGAACAGCTTGGCTCGGCGCGACCGAACGCGAGCGTTCACGTATTCCGGATTCGAGGCACCTGCACTCATTGGTCGAAGAGACGGTTGCTGATCTCCCGGAGGTTGTCTTCCCAGACGTCCTCGAGCACCGAGTCGAACGTGTTGTTGACTCGGACTCGAGACTGGTCGCTCTCGACGACGACGCCGCCGAGACAGTCGTACTCGCCGGCGTACTCGTAGCCGTCGTACTCTGTGAGGATCTCGTCGATGAGCTCCTCGTCTTCGGAACGACCGTAGACGCTGACGTCGTCGCCCTCGTCGAACTCGTCGGTCGAGGCCTCGAGGAGGGCTCGCGTGAGCTCCTCTCGGGTGTCGCCCTCGAGGGCGGCGAGTTCGTCCTCGACTTGCTCGCGGACCTCTCCGAGGACGTCACGACGGGCCTCCAGGCGCTTCTGTTTCGCCTCCAGTTTCGCACTGGAGAGACGCTGTTCGCGCAGCTGCTCGATCTCGCGCTCGGCCTCGCGCTCGGCCTCGTCGCGGATCTCCTCGGCGTCTGCCTCGGCGGCCGATTCGATCTCGTCGGCGCGCGCTTCGCCCTCGGCGCGGATGTCCTCCGCACGCGCGTGGGCCTCTTCTCGAATGTCTTCTACGACTGTGTCCAAACTCATTGGTAAGAGAAGGGGGGCGGTTACGAGACGATGAAGACGACGACCAGCGCCAGAATGACCATCGTTTCCGGAAGGACGGTCATGATCAGGCCCTGGGCGAACAGGTCATCGTCTTCCGCGATTGCACCGATCGCCGCCGCACCGATACCTCGCTCTGCGTATCCCGCTGCGAGCGTGGAGAGACCGACGGCGAGCGCTGCGGCTCCTGCGTCGGTCAGGAACGGGCTTTCTTCGACGGTACCATTCTGCAGTACTGCGTTGAGTAGGTCAATTTCGCTCATTCTAGTTAATCCTCACTGTGGTTTCGATCGTGTCCGAACGGTTCGTAGTTCTTTCCACCGCCTTCATAAAACTTCCCAAAGAACTCGACGTATTCCAGGCGAATCGCCTGTAATCCTGCACTTGTGATACCAAGTAGCAAGACGACAATGTGCCCGATGACGAGCACGATGACGCCGAGGATGAAGGCGGCAATTGCGGTCGCGCCGTCGCCCATGTAGAAGAGGCCTTCGAACATGACCTCTCCGTCGCCGGAACCGTAACCGGTCCACGGCGCCAGGAACGGACGCGACCCTTCTTCGGTCTCGACAGCACCGAAGACGAGCAGGTTGACGACGAACGCCATCCCACCCTTCGCAAGCAACAC
>NZ_AOHZ01000065.1 GCF_000337215.1 Natronolimnohabitans innermongolicus JCM 12255
ACGTCGTGTAGAGGAAGTCGGGTTTGACGTCCGCCGCCTGCGGCGTGAACACCCACACCCAGATGCCGTTGAGCATCAGGAGCCACGAGCCGCTGTGGGTGATCGCTCCCCAGAGACCGTGGCCGTGGTTGATGTTCTCGACGAAGTCGAGGATCCAGCCGACGTTTAGGTGTAACACACCGAGGGCGATCGCGACGATCAGCCAGGCGTTGACGTAGTCAGCCGTGGCCGGCGACAGTCCCTTATCTCCGAGCGGCGGGCCACCCTCTCCGAAGAGCATGTACCCGAGCTCGTGGAGTCCGAAGAACTCTCCGAACAGGATCCCGAAGATGATCGTCGAGATCCCCGCCCAGATGGCGACGCCGCCGAGACTCGAGATCCCGGGGCTGTCGAAGCTTCGGTACAGGTAGTATCCGATCCCCGCGTACAGGAGCCCGTAGCCGACGTCGCTGATCATGAATCC
Source organism: Natronolimnohabitans innermongolicus JCM 12255 (assembly GCF_000337215.1). Taxonomy (GTDB): domain Archaea; phylum Halobacteriota; class Halobacteria; order Halobacteriales; family Natrialbaceae; genus Natronolimnohabitans; species Natronolimnohabitans innermongolicus. The sequence continues at coordinate 464 of NZ_AOHZ01000065.1, forward strand.
GAAGAACAGCGGGAACGTCAGCCACAGGAGAATCGTCGGATCGAGCTCGTTGTACTTCGGTCGGTTGACCGCTTGCACGAGCGTTTCGAACGACTTCGATCCCTTGGGGTTGTTCTGGATCGTCGGCGGTCGATTGTCCATCGTCACCGCCGTGCCGCCGTCCGTGACGGCCTTTTGCTGCGAGGAGTCGGCGTCGGTCGCTTCCTCCTCGTCTTCTTTGGCGTCCTGTGTCCCCTGGTGGACGTCCTCCGTGTGGGTCCGGCCGTGACGGTCGTAGCTCGCGCGCTCGAGCTCTTCGATCTCGACGCTGTCATCGACCGCGTCGTTCAGCGCGGCGACGAGGCGATCGTACTCCTCGCTGGGAACCCATCCCTCCGCGATGAACGCGTGCTCGGAGGTCGCAAACTGCAGGGGCGCCTCCGCCTGCTGGACCTCGACCGACAGCGTCTCTTCGACGCGCAGGAGGAACGGCCCCTCCGCCTGCTCGAGTTCCTCGAGCGTCGCGTCGATGTCCTCGATCTGGTACTCGAGTTCCTGCTGGCGCTCCTCGAGTTCCGCGACGTAGGCGCTCGGACTCTGTTCGGTCTCGGGCACCTCGTGGCGCGTAAACTCGACGCCGACGAGCGCGTCGTCGATCGGGTCGTCGCCGGCGTCCGCGGTGGGTGCGGCCACGACGGCCACGACGTCGCCACCGGTGAACGTCTCGAAGGCCCGAACGTCGTCCGAGGCCGCGAGGGCCTCCTCGACCGCACCGGTCGGACCTTCGCCGACGAGCACGTCGACGCTCTCGTACCCCGACAGGAGGTCGAGGTCGATGCCGAGCTCCGCGAAGGGCGCGACGCGGTCGATCTTCTCTTCGACCTGTCGCAGCTCCTCGCGAACCTCGCCGCGTTCGTCGTCGAGTTCGTTGACTCGGGTTCGGATCTCTTCGAGTCGGGTCTCCCAGTCGTCTTCGAGGGGACCCGACGCTGCTTCGACGTTCGTTTCCGACAGTCCGAGCGTACTCTCGAGGGCTCGAACGGTCACCAGCTTCTCGGACGCGTCGTCCGCGCCCTCGATCGGGTTTCCGTTATCGAACCCCTCCCAGGAGCCGTCGTAGTCGGAGAGATGAACCAGGTTCATCCCGTGGATCGTCTCGATGACCGAGGGCATGACGCCCTTGGATCCGGTCACCGAGACCTTGCTCATCCGCTTAGGTCTGAGCATGGACGTCCTCCTGGAACAGCTCGACGACGTGGTCTGTCACTTCGTCGACCCGGTCTCGGGCGCGCTCGGCTAGGGCCTCGCGCTCCTGTTCGCCCTCCTCGAGGACGCGTTCGCACTCCTGGTCGATCTCTTCGCGCGCCTCCTCGAGGCGGCGCTCTTTCAACTCGCGTGCGTCTTGTTCCGCTTCCGTGCGAATTTCCTCGGCACGTTTCCGGGCCTCGGCGATTCGCTCGTCGCGGTCGTTCTCTGCCAATGCGACGATCTCGTCGGCTTCTTCCTCCGCCGACTGTATTCGTTCGAGAACCTCTGGCCTCGGCATACTCTAAGCGCTTGAACGTTTGCCAGAGCGCGTATATGGTAGTTGCGAATGTCGGTCAGCGAATTCCGGTTCCAGCGGCTCGATCGGACGAATTGATCGCCACAGGGCCGCCCGACGGAACAGCAGACATATCCCGGTCCGCTCGAAAGCCCTCGGCAATGGGAGTCCTCGAGAACAAGGCCCGGGCCAGACTGTTCTACAAGTACCTCTCGAAGGTGTACGACCAGGTTAATCCCTTCATCTGGAACGAACAGATGCGCAGCGAAGCGCTCTCCCTGCTCGACCTCGAGGCCGAGACGACCGTCCTCGACGTCGGCTGTGGCACCGGCTTCGCGACCGAAGGACTGCTCGAGCACGTCGACGAAGTCCACGCGTTAGACCAGAGCGAACACCAACTCGAACAGGCCTACGAGAAGTTTGGCAAACGCGGACCGCCGGTCCACTTCCACCGCGGCGACGCCGAGCGACTGCCCTTCGGGACGGACACGTTCGACGTCGTCTGGTCGTCCGGATCGATCGAGTACTGGCCGAACCCGATCCTCGCGCTGCGGGAGTTCCGCCGCGTGCTGAAACCCGGCGGCCAGGTGCTCGTCGTCGGACCGAACTACCCCGACAACGTCCTCGCCGGGAAGCTGGCGGACTCGATCATGCTCTTTTACGACGAGTACGAGGCCGACCGCATGTTCAAGGAAGCCGGCTTCGAGGACGTCAAACACCTGTTCCAGGGGCCGTCGTACGATCCCGACGTGGCGATTACGACGATCGGGCGCGCGCCCGAGTGATCGAGCCGCGGCGAGTGGCACTCGAGTGGCGTCCTCGATCCTCGAGCGAGAGCGGTCCGGTTATCGTCCCCGAAACGTCGCGTCACCGGCGTCGCGAAACGCGTTTTCTATCCGCTCCGTTTCGGATTTCTCGGCGGAACACGTTCGTAACTCGGACGGGTTGCGGACGAGACGGATATCGGCGCCGTCGCGAACGACGGTGACCGCCGTCTCGCCCTCGAGTTGCAGGTCTTCCCGGAGCGCTGTTGGGAGCATCAATCGACCTCGAGCGTCGATTCGGACGGTGCCGTATACATTTGATTCGAGCGATCGGAACTCGACGGCGAAGCCGCTGCGGTCGTGTCCGAAAAACACCCGAGTGGAAACGCTACGTCGATACGGTGTGAAACTCCGATAGAACGTCTTCGGGCACCGGATTCCTGTATTCGAACGGTTCGTCCGCACACAACTCCTCGAAGTCCCGATCCGTCGTTACGAGTTCGTCAGCGTCAGCCTCCCGTGCGAGCGCGACGTAGAAACAGTCGTAGACATCGTGGTTTTTCTCCGCGCTAATCTCGTAGGCCTCGAGGATCGTTTGCGGAGTCACTTCGACCGGCTTCATCGGATGCTGGAGCAGCGAACTGACCGCGTTCCGTGCATCGACGGTCGAGAAATCGAGGTCCTCCAGTACCCACTGGACGCGCAACGGGAGGTAACCGAACATCAGGAGCGTCCGTTCTCCGCGAAGGGCAGGAACGAGCTGTTCAGCAATATACGGATGCCCCGGGTGATCGTCGATCAATTGAATCGAAAGCGCATTGAGGTCGGGAAGGACTCGCATCTATCGACCTCCGAACGTCGCATCTCCAGCGTCTCGAAACGCTTTCTCGCCCCATTCCTCTCTCGATTTTCCGGCGGAAAGCGTCTGTAACTCCGGTAGGTTTCGGACGAGTCGAATATCGCTTCCCTCCCGGACGACGGTAAACGTCGTTCCCTCTTCGATCTGCAGATCATCGCGGAGTTCTTTCGGAATCGTCAAGCGGCCACGATCGTTGATTTCAGCCTCTCCGTACTCTTCCTCACTAGATGACCCGTCAGTAGCGCTCATTAAATCACCCTCATATAGTCAGAATGCACTAATCACCATAAACTCAGGGGCTAAGCTGTTTCTGATCAGAGCCGGATGATAGATGTTGTTCGATCAGAGGTGTGGTTCCCGACGAAATCAACACCGAATCCCGGTATCGAGATCAGTTCGCCGTCTCCTCGAGTTCGGCCACCACCGAATCGTCGACGGCGAGCGTGACCGAGACCGTCTCGCCCGCGCGGATTTCGGGGTCGTTATTTTCGGCGACCTGGAGGCGCACCGTCTCGCCGACGCGCCACTCGGAGTCGGTCTCGGGATTGAACGCGCCGCTCGGCGTCCCGTTGAATCCTTCGGCGCCGACGAAAGGAACCGGCGGCTGGTGCTCGAGTCGCTCGCCGTCGACCGCGATGTAGACCGCGAGCGACTCGACGTCGATGTCGTCGCCCGCGACGTGTTCGATGGCGAGTGTCGATCGGTCGGCGTCGGCCTCGAGGTCGAACGCCGCGTTCGGGCCGGGATCGACGAGCGAGTCGCCGACGTATCCGAGGCCGACGGCGACGGTGGCGGCCGTGGCGACCACGATCGCGAGCAGGGCAATCGCGCCGATGACGGGGGAGATCGCGCGGGCGGGCGACGCGGTGGGGGTGGGGGCGTCGGCGGACACGCCACAGAGTCGCCGCGTGATCGGTGATAAATGGTCGGACGAGGGTGGTGACGGTCGGTGAGGGGGGCTCCGCTCGAGACGACGTCTCGTATCCGGAACCGATAGCCTACGATTCCACGGTGAGTGTCTTCCGCCCGTACCCGACGGTTTTGTGCGTCGGCGATGACGTATTCATATGGGCCACGGCACAGACGACGCAGAACAGGTCGGGAAGACCGCCACTGAACAGCAGATTCTCAAGGTGTTTGACTACGGCGACGGTTCTGCCCTCACGGCTTCCGAAGTCGCTGCCACGCTCGAGCGATTCGAGAAACAGGCCTCGACCGAGGACGTTCGAAATCGACTCGAGGAGATGGCCAAAACTGGGTCCGTTAGTCGAATATCGCTCGGTGCTCGAGCAGTCGGCTGGCGGGCCGAAGTTGCACCGGAACTCGCTGCTGAAACGGTTTCGGAGGTCGAGGAACGGAAACCGTCGGACGAGTGGAAATCGCTTTAATAACGGATGGCGCTGGGTCCATTATCGTCGTTCAGCGCGCACCTAAGTAGCCACTTTGGATCGGATTACTCGTCCCCACAGTCGGAACATCCGTATACACCGTCCTCGAGGCCTGTCTCAATTGGTTGCTCTGCTGAACCACTCTTCCGTATCTTTCCAGAACGAAAGCAGATGCTCGTTGAGTGATGCAAAATAACACATCGGATTATCTGCCTCGTGTTTATTGACCCCCCAGAGGCATTGGTCTTTAGCTAAGCCTCAGCAGCCGGTTGGATGGTAGTAGCGAGCTGTTCTTGCAGGATTGGTCGTTGTTTGTGGATCTTCTGAGCGTCTTCGATCAGTCGTTGTAGCAGTGGCGGCGGTGAGTAGGCGAGATACTCTCTCAGTTCGCGGAGGATGAGCTGGGCGTGCGACCGAAAGGTCGCCGCCCAGCGTTCCGGCGGAAACACGGTNGAGTAGGCGAGATACTCTCTCAGTTCGCGGAGGATGAGCTGGGCGTGCGACCGAAAGGTCGCCGCCCAGCGTTCCGGCGGAAACACGGTCCCATCATCAGCGTGCTCTATGACCAGACCGAGTAAATCACGACTCACGACCAAGGATAACAACGCTGCGTACAGCAGAATCTCTACGATGTGCTTCTTCGTCGTGTCGAACTCGTCCAGTTCGTACTGCGTCTTCAGTTCACGGAACAACAGCTCTACTTCCCATCTACATCGGTAGATCGTCGCTAGATCGTCCGGGAGAAACTCTTCCCGAGAAAGGTTCGTGATGTACAGATGGTAGTCGTCGGCGTCCTCGTTGCGGACGCCGACGACGCGGAACCGTTTCGTATCACGTGACTGCGTGCCCGCGTACTCTCGTCGGTCAAACTCGACCTCGACTTCCACGTCGATGTACTTCCGGGAGAGGTCATCCACGATGTCGAAGATCTTCTCGCCTTCCAAGGGAATGGCGCGGCCGCGCCATTCCCGTAATACCTCCGTTACAACCGGGTTCGCGCTCTTTTTCAGTCGGCTCACGAAGTGGCCGCCGTTCTCGTCGATCAACGCGAACCGCCGGTACTTGAAATAGGCGAGGTCGAAGATTGCTAGCCGTCCTTCCAGCCACGATCCTGTGCTAAACAACGTGCTGTCGTGCGTTTTCTCATCTGTGACGCTGAAGTGTTCGACTGTCTGGTCAGTGACGTTGTGGAGCAGGTGGAGCTTCGCTCCAGCCTGCTCCTCGTGACGTGCTTTGTACGCTTCAGAGAGCAACTCGTGCAACCGCAGGACGGTTCCATCAGCGATCATCACGTCTCGAAAGCGGTCGAACTCCTCAGAGACGGTGTGAGGGACAGCGACCTCGTCGAAACCATATTCGACGAGGTCGCGGAGGTACTCTGCGAGCGTCGGCGTCAACCGTTGATAGAAGCCGCCCGGAGAAAGTGACTCGTCAGCGGTAGAGTTGTAGGTACGTCTGAAGGCCGCAAGCGTTCGGCTTTCGCCTGCGGCGAAGCCGAACGCGAACGACCAGACAAGTGGCGGGAGCTGAAGCTTCCCCTCGCGTTCAACCACGCCGACATCTTCGGCGTGGTCTTCGAGCGCTTCAGAGGGAAGGAGGTTAGTGAGATGACGTTCAATATGACGTGAGGAGGGTTCTGTGTGCACAGCTGAAGCCTCCTCATTCCTTCCGAAAAGTGCCACCGATAAGCCGCCGCTGTCATGCGGTTCTTCGCTTAGCTAAAGACGGATGCCCCCCAGAGGTAGTCACCGACCGCTTTCAGATCGCCTTTCCCTCGCGGGTCGAACTTTTTCTTGTGGAACCGGACCCGCATGAACGTCCGGTTACCGTTCTGCTCCTCTACGATTGTCAGACACCGGTAATTCCCATGAGTGAACTGGTTTCGTAGCCCCCACGCAAACACCAGTTTACGGACGAACGGCGGGAGTGCCCGACTCTTCCGGGCCGAACCTCGAACGAACGTTCCCTTATCGACGTCCTGAATCACACACTTATCAATCACCTGGTGAAGCTCTTCGACGAGCGAATAAATGGATGAGACGTAGTTGTGAATGTCAGTGAAGATGTTGACACGAAGCGTCTCTGTATCAATGTCCTCGTTTTCGTCGGCGTAAACGAACCCGTCCGTCGCTATGTCGTCGCACCAGTTGCTCAATCGAGTGAAGTTGATGACCACTATTTGCTTCGAGTACTGAAGCCGTGTCATGGCCTCGTTGCTCGGAGCAGTCGAGGGCCCGTCTGTATGGCCCAACAACTGATCAACTGCGTTCGTCGACCCGTTCGAACTGTCGCTCATCAACGACCGATGGTGTCAATCGCCGGAGGTAATCCGGTGTCGTTCGTCAGAAGAAGAGCCTTCGGCTTCGATCTCGGACTGGTCGGTTGCAATATCGTGCCAGTCTCGAGCGACGGATTCGATCGACTGCCCGGTCGCCTCGGCCACGTCTTGGGCCGTCACGATATTTCGTTTCACTACCAACTAGTGCGTATACCAACGGTAAAAAGTTTCGGGTGAGAAACCAGTCCCAACTCGAGTGACGAGCCGTCTCAACCGTAGCTGTGCAACGGCCACGGCCATTGTCGACAGCAAAACGACGAAAACGGGTGGTCGCCACCCGCCAATCCCCTTACGTCGATCCGTCGTCGGGTCGCTCGAGGTCTCCATTGCGGTCGAGAGCGCCCGTCGGGACCCGGCAGCCACACGGCGCGGCGCGACAGGTCGTCGGGCCCCGACATCGCACGAGAGCGACGGGCGTTCCACAGCGCGGGCACGGGATCGACGGTCGGCCCGCGGTATCGTCGGCTCGAGCGACCGAATCGTCAGTGTCGGTGCGGGCGCACATCCGCGCCTCCGAACCCGGCGGTAGTGGTGTTGGTGGTGGTGGTGGTGGTCCGAACGGGTCGGACGGCGGCTGCGCGCCCTCGAGTCCGTCGGTGTGTCGGGGGACGGCCTCGAGTCGCGGTGGGTAGCGTTCGAGCGGTGGTGGTGGTGGTGGTGGCTCGAGTGGTGGTGTCTCGAGTGGTGGCCGCTCGAACTCCAACGGTGGGTCGACTGTGGAGTGCGACTCGAGTCCGCGGCGGGATAGCTGTGGCTCGGCCTGCAGGCGCGCGGGCGCCCACAGACCGACGTGATCGAGTGCGGTGCGATCGTCGTGCGAGACGTTTATGTCTCGGTAGGAGCAAGTGCAACATGGCTTGCAAAGCCCTGGTGGGCTTGGAAGCCAGTCTCGGGTGTCACACCACCCGGGGCGTTTCAGCGCACGCCCCCTGCGGCGGTTCGGAGCTGACTTCCGATTTCGTATTCGCGCGAGGGCGACTTATAGCTATTGGATTGGTGTCAGAAAATAGTCTCGAGCGGCGGCTCGCGGTTCCGTTTTCGTCGTGAGTGTGTGGTGGGCGCTCGAGTTTGGCCACGACGCGACCGCTGACAGGTAGTCGTGACTGGGTGTCGTGTCAACAGCAAATCTATTGGATTATACACGCGCGCGAAGAGCGAATTGCCGCCGTGGCTGCTCGCTCGGAGTTCGTTACAACGATCGAGACTGTCACTGTCGCGTGGGAACCTCAGCCGACATGTCGCGGATTCGACCGCGCGCGACACCACGGGCACCCCACCCGTAATTTACCCTTGTTCTCGCAACTCGAGACTATCGGTAATTCGTTTATATCAGGGCATCTTATCTTTCGAAACCGGTCCGAATAGCTCCGCCTGTACCAGTCGCCTTTTTATATGACTACCCTCGGATATCACCGTTTCATCGAGACCAATCGAGATCGTCACGGGGCCGCGACACCCGGCCTGCGAGGGTGTAATCCGGGGTTACGATTTAGGGTCTGGCTATGCAGGCACCAGAAAGCTTATTATACACACTTGGTAATGCAGAACTACCCCTACCCAACACGGGGTAAGCCCGGATTACGGCTGTGCGCTCGTGCCGCGATTCAGGCTTCCCCGCGAATCGCAGACAAAACAGCAGACAACAATAATACACAACACATGACAAGCAATACAACATCATTCCGCGAAAAGGGACGCGCAGTGTTCCTGGCCGCGCTTATGGTGATGTCTGTCTTCGCCATGTCCGCAGCGTTTGCGGGCTCGGCGGCGGCAGATTACGATGAAGACGATATCGACTCAGGTGTAACGAGTATCGATGGTGACAGAGTTTTCGCTGGTCAGACGATCGTTGAACAAGTTGACAACGACTCTGACACCGTAGACCTGTACGAAAACGACAGTGACGATGGCCAGCTCATCCGTGTCCTAGACACGTACAACGGAAGCGACCTCGAGAGCGAGTTCGACGAGGACGTGGCCGAGGTTGCTGACGATGAGAACACATACGTCGTTATCGACACCACTGACCTCGATACCTCGAGTTACCACATCGACGACGGTGAAGACGTCACTCCGTTCGAAATCCTGACGCAGGAAATCACGACGGAGTTCGAGGACAACATCGTCGGTAACGAGGACACCGAAGCCGTGACTGAGTTCGAAATTGACGACGCAATTCGACCCGATTTCACGGCTGAAGTGAGCGCAGATGGACTCTCCGCTAACGACCTTGAGAGCATTTTCGAGGACAGTGGCGACATCGTCTACGTTGACGATGAGGAAGATTCCGTTACCCTCGACGCACGAGGCTCCTACAACGCTGACTTCGATAGTATCGAGGCTGGCGAGTACGAATTCGTGACCGAAGTGTCGGATACTGGTGTCACGGATACCGCAACGATTACGGTCACGGACGAGGACCCTGAGCGGGTCATCGTCGCTGACTCGGTCGTGAGCGGTGACTATGCAGAGATTACGGTTGGCGCTGAAAACACTGGCAGCGCAAACGTCACGCTCGGTGACAAGGAAGCAGGTTACTTCTCGACTGTTAACCTGACGAACATTGAGGACGATGAGGTTGTCCTCAAGTTCGATACGTACAACCCACAGGACGGCCCATGGGAGCTTCAGGATGACGACTCCGATGTGAACCTGGATCAGAATGTGAGCGTGAACGATGGTTACGATGAGGAGGACGGCGAGGATTCCCTCCCACTCGCGCCTCACAACTGGGACCTTGAGGTTGGTGTCGATGACGATGGGGACTTCAGCGTTGACGACCGAACCAGTCTGACGGTTAACTCCTACGAAGAGTTTACTGGCGTTTCGACTGCAACGGCACCAGCTGACGTTACGATCTCCAGCTACGACGACTACCAAGAAGCACTTGACGACGGACAGATCACTGACGCAAGTCAGATCGCTGAAAACGACAATCTCCTCCTGACCGTCGAGAACTTCGGCGCTGAGGCTGCAGTTGATGCCCTCAGCAGCACCGACGAAGGAGACGACCTCGCAGAGGAACTGGGCATTATCCTCGAGCTCACCTCGACGGACGATGGCCCATACAGCAGTGAACAGGTCTGGAACTCCACCGAAGACGGCGGTGACCACAACATGTCCGTTACTCTGGTCAACGGTGGCGAGGACTACAACGGTGATCTGATCTTCGCACTCGAGCCAGACAGCGAAGAATTCCAGTCTGACGAGTACGACGCAACGCTCTCCGTCAACGATAACAACGCATACGTTGACGATGGCGAGGAACTCGAGGCTGACTTCGACTTCGACGTCAACGATCGAGAGATCGAGTGGGACGACTCCGCTTCGGAAATCGAAGCCTCTGAGGACGGTACCGTGACGGGCACGACGACGCTCGCACCCGGTACGGAACTCGGAACTGAGATCGACTCGTCGGTCGACGAAGGTAGCTTCGTCGACACCGAGGATGCAGTCGTCGCTGCTGGCAGCGACGGTGAACACACCTTCTCGGTCACCTACGACCTCTCCGAGTACGATGAGGGTGTTGACGCTGAACTCTCCGTCTACGAACACGACTTCGACGCTGAGGACGACATCGACACCACGCTCGTCGCAGCTGAAGAAGACGCAGAGGCTGAGTTCGAAACCGACGTTGACGCACCCGAGACCGTCGACGTTGACGACGACGCCTCCCTCGACGTGACCGTCGAGAACGTCGGCGACGCCGCCGGCACGTACACGGTCGAGGCCCTGATTGACGGCGAGACCTACACGGAAGAGGTCGAGCTTGACGCTGGCGCCTCCGACACCGTCTCCTTCGACTTCGACACCAGCGAGGAAGGTGACATCGAGTGGGAAGTCGGTGACGACGCCGGTACGCTGACCGTCGAAGGCGACGCCGACGAGAACGGCGACGAGAACGGCGACGAGAACGGTGACGAGAACGGCGCCGAAAACGGTGACGAGAACGGTGCCGAGAACGGTGACGAGGACGACTCCGACGACTCTGACGCGGACGACTCCGACGACTCCGACGACGACGATGACGACGACGGAACGCCCGGCTTCGGCATCGCTGTCGCACTCGCCGCACTGCTCGGCGCCGCCATGCTTGCCCTCCGCAAGCAGAACTAAGGCACTTCACAACTCGTTCGAACCATCGACCTCGCGGTGAGGTCGACCCTGCCGCACGTTCATTTTTTCTTGGACCCAACACACCTACAGCGACAGCAGCCACGATCGACGTGGCTGGACTCCTTCTCGGACTGTCGGACAGAACGACACAGCACGCTCCCAGTCAACTATAGTAGTCTATCGCCCTCGAGTGCGACACCAGCAGTCGAGTCCCTCGAGACCGCTCGAGTCTCGAGGAGCACCCACGCCGAACTGCACCCACGCCGAACTGCACCAGCGTGGCCGATACGCTTACTTTCCGACAGTCGAATGCAATATTCGGCGAGGCACGGCACACTGTCGTTGCCGACGGGAGCCGTTGAATTGGGACAGGCACCTCGCCGGACTCGAGACCGCGCATCGTCGAGCGATCGACGCCGGGTCTCGAGTCACACATTGCCGCGCGGATGGGGACTCCGACAGCAGCTCTCGGCTGCTGTTTTCTACCGACCGTCACACGTCGTCATCGCCACTGGACGGAGCGACAGCGACCGATGGAGAACCAGACCGTGGGAGCTTCCTCGGGGGTATAGAAGCCACTGAAACGAGTTATACACCGACGAGATCCGTCCTGCGATGGGGAGTGCAGTGACGGTCAGTGGCTACTGGAGCGCCCAGAACGTCATCGAGACGGTGACGAAGGATTGCCGCAGGTGGAGTGTGGTCCCCCCGGCGCTCCGTATCGAGCAGCCGTGGAGTGATCCCTCTCCGGTTCCGTGTGACTCAGTCCGCGGAGAAGTCGATATCGTCCGGAACGAGCGAGAAGCCCAGCGTTCGGAAATCGCTGTCGAAGGCGAAGATGTGTTCCACCGCAAATTCGCTCGCGAGCGTGCCGGTCGCGTGGTCCACGAATGAAATTTGCTGGTCATCGAACCGCTCGAACTCGTCGCAGATCGACTCGAACTGCGCTTCATCCGGATGCAGTACGGTCACCGCTGGCGACTCCCGAACTCGAGTCAACGCCTCCAGTGCCGTCTCGTGGCTCAGCTTCCGCAGGAGTAGCGTCGTCAGTTCACTGAGGACGTATCCCGTCGTGTATATCGGGCGAAAGCGAAGCTCCCCCGCTTGAATCGCGTTCATCACTGCCCGAGCGCGCTCGTGGCGAGGAGACGTATCGACAAAATGGGCGAAAAACGCGCCGGTGTCGACGAACAGCGGCGTCGTTCCTGGACCGCTCATCCCTCGATCTCGCCGTAGAGAACGTCGTCAATCTCGTCTTCGTCGACGGGTTCGTCCGCAGAGAACGTCGGCGCGGAGAAGAGCGGATCATCGGACGCACCCTCGTCGGGCGTTGTTGCCGTCTCCGCCGTGTACCACCAGACGACGGTTCGGCTACCGAGAGAGACTTTCTCGAGTTTTCCCTTCTCCACCAACTGACGTAACCGCCGATAGGCAGTCGACCGATCAATTCCAAATTGGTCTGCCACCTCCTGTGCGGTGTGAAATGGCCGTCCTTCAGTGAAGTGGCTCATGATGTCCTCGTCGCGAAGGTCGGACTCGAATTTCCCACCGTTGTCGCGTTCGGTGTTTCCAGACATGACGATCTACCGCTAGCCCGGTGTAGAGTCCATGCACTAATAGATGTACCGGCGAACGTAAAATCGGCGCACTATGTAGTGTGCAGTGGGAAAGACGAAACCTTTCAGCGGTACACGGAAGGAGAGATACGACGATCCTCGTGAGGTAGACGCTCCGAGCGATCGACACCAACTTATCTGCGAGCCCGCGCGACGAGCGCGAGCGCGACGAAGAGTGCGACGACAGTCCCGACGACACCAACCGCTGGGAGGCCGTCGTCGACCGCCGAGAGCGTCAGCGCAACGGACGTCGTCTCCTCGCTGCCGACCGACTCCGTCGTCTCCGTGCCGGACTCGTAGCCGTCCGCGTCCGCTACGACGGTGTACGCCGCGCCCGTGCCAGGAACCACCACCTCGAGCGTCCCGTCCGACGCCGTCGTGCCGGCGTCGAACGAGTCGCCGTCCTCGCGCTCGACCGCGACCGACGCATCCGCGAGCGCGTCGCCGTCTTCGTCGTCGACGGCCACCGACAGCGTCGCGTCGCCGGAGAGGACGACGCGCTCGTCGACCGCCAGCCCATCGTCGAACCCCATCGACAGCGACTCGTCGGCGTATCCCGCCACGGTAACGTCGACGTCGTACGCACCGCGACTCGGCACCTGTTCGACGCGATACGTCCCCTCGCCGTCGTGAGTCGCCGCGTACGTCCCGCGCTCGCCCGCGGCCTCGACGGTCGCATCCGTCACCCCGTCGCCGAACTGGGCGTCCTCGAGTTCGAGCACGAACTCGCCGTCCCCGACCATCGAGACGTCCGCGTCGACGGTCTCGCCGCTCGAGGCGGTCACCACCTCCTCGCCCGTCTCGTACCCCGCCGCGTCGACCGTGACGGTGTACTCCGCTCCCGCTCCGGGGACGGGCGTCTCGAGGCCGCCGTCCGCGCCAGTGCTTCCGTCGACCACGAACGTCGACCCGTCCGCGCGTTCGACGGTGACGGTCGCGTTCTCGATCGGCGCACCCGTAACCGAATCGGCGACGGTCGCCTCGAGCGTCGCGTCGCCGCTCAACTCGAGCTGTTCGCTGGTCGATTTCGCATCACCTTTCACGGCGACCTCGCGCTGGTCGTCGACGTAGCCCGTCGCGCTCGCCGCGAGCGTGTACGTTCGGTCGCTGGGGACGTCCTCGATAGTGTAGACGCCGTTCCCGTCGTCGCTGGCCGGATACGCTCCCTTCCGGTCTCCGCTACCCGCCGCGGCTCCGACCTCGACGGACGCCGACTCGATACCGTCGCCGAACTGCGCGTCCTCGAGGACGACCTCGACCTCGCCGTCGCCCGCGACGCTCGTATCCACGGTCGTCCGCTCGTCGCCCGGCACGAACGCGGTTTTCGCCGTCGACTCGTAGCCGGTCGCCGAGACGGCGATCTCGTACTCGCGGTCGCCCGTCACGCCCTCGAGTTCGTAGCGGCCGTCCGAATCGGTCGTCGTCTCGGCGAGTGACCCGTCGTCGCCCTCGAGCGTCACGGTCGCGCCGGCGACCGGGGTATCGGTGACCGCGTCGGTGACCGTCCCCTCGACGGTCGCGAAGGAGCCGGCCGCCTCGAGCGCCGCCGCCGCGTCGACGATGCCGTGTCCGTACCGGGTGTCGGCCCCGTCGGGCTCGTGTGCGGGTTTGGTGGCCGTCTCGGTTACCGCCTCCCGAATCTCCGCGGGCTCGAGCGTGCGGTCGGTCGCCCCCTGGAGCAACGCGATCACGCCCGCGACGTGGGGCGTCGCCATGCTGGTGCCCCGTTTGTAGCCGTACTCGTCGCCCGGAACCGAGCTGTAGACGCGATCGCCGGGCGCGACGACGGTCGGCACGACGTAGCTGTCGGGCCACGCCGCGGGGGCGCGCCAGCCCCACGCGTCGTCGGTGTCGACGACCTCGCCGCCGGAGAAGCCGGCGACGCGTTCGTACTCGTCGGTCGCACCCACGCCGATCGCGTCGTAGACGTTCCCCGGCGACGCCGAGGTGCCCTCGCCGCTGTTACCGGCGCCGCCGACGACGACGGTGCCGCTGGCTTTCGCGTTCCGAACGGCGTCGACGTACGTCGAGGAGTAGCCGTCCGAACCGAGGCTCAGACTGATCACGTCGGCATCGCGGTCGACGGCCCACTCGATGCCGGCGATAACGTCGGACGTCGAGCCGACGCAGCCCTCGTCGTTGCAGTCGGTCAACACGGCCCCGGCGAGCAGCCGCGCCTCGGGTGCGACGCCGATGTGCGTGCCACTCGAGTCGCCGCCGACGGCGCTGCCGGCGACGTGCGTGCCGTGGGCGCTGTAGTCGGTGGGCGTCGTCGACCCGCCGGCGAAGTCCCGCCACTCGTCGACCGTGAGGTCGGGGTGCGTGGCGTCGACGCCCGTATCGAGGACCGCGATCGTGGCCCCCTCGCCGCGAGCGTCGTAGCGATCCCAGACCGTCGGCACCGAGAGCTGCTCGAGACCGTACGTGTTCGCGGAACCGACCCCGGCCGCTGACGCGGTCGGTGATGTAGTCGCCGCCGCAGCCGTCGTCTCGTCCGTCGATTCACCGGCGGGCCTCGAGAGCGTCACGTCGTCGTCGGCGTGGAGTTCGGCGACGCCGTCGACGTCGGCGAGCCGACCCAGTTCGACGCGGTCCGTATCCACCGTTACTAGCGCGGCGTTTGCGACCCAGAACTGCGCCTCGAGGGCGAGTCCGTCGGTCGTCTCGACGACGTGCTCAAGCGACGTCTGAGACTGATTCGACGCCGTCTGTAACGCCGACGCGTCCGTCGCTTCGTTGGTCGCGGCCTCTCCGTCGCCCCCGGTCTCGAACCGGACGATCACGTCGACGACGCCGTCGGCGTCCTCGAGTCCGGGATCGATCCGCGTCGGGTCCGTTCCGGTCGGACTGGGATTCGATCCGACCGACGTTGGTGATTCGTCGTCGGTGACCGACTCCACGCTCGGCTGTAGTTGGGTGCCAGGGGTGGAACTCGAGCCGGCAGGCTCACCGACCCCGTGTATCGACGTCGAAACGCCGACCGGAACGAACAGCGCAGAGCAGAGAAATACCACTGAGACGAGAATAACTATTCGGCGCCACTGTATCGCCGATCCAGACATTATCGGTAACCAGAGAGTCATTCATCATAAGCAATCTGGCAGTCTACCTCAATACCGTCAGACACCCTTCACTTCACGAACCGAGACAAGCAGTGGCTCACGAGGGAAGCCACCGATCCGTTATCGTCGCGGATCGACACGAAAAGAACCAGGATCCGCCTCGAGTGTTCTCGTCAGCGACACTCCGCGCTCCGTGGTTTCAGCGGTTCGAATCCGTCGTTACGGCCAATTCGTAGTCGTCGGACGGTGGGACGAACCAGAGTTCGCCGTCCGCGCCGGTTTCGCCCATCACCGTCCCATCGACGCGAACTGTCGTATCGGCGGGTTCGCCACCGTCTGTCTCGACGGTGACGATCGACGCCGGCGCCGTGTCTGCCGTATGGTCGATGGCTGCAGTGACGTCCTCTCCGACGATCTCCTCGGCTCGCTCGAGGGGGACGCGGTTGAGATCGAGCGTCTGGTGTTCGTGGAAGACCTGCTCGGTGGAGCCGTCGAGGTAGACCGAGAGATACCCCTGATCGTGGGAGGTCGCCTGCACCTGGAAGAGTTGCACCTCGCTGTACCTGATCGTCGACGTTCCGTCGGTCGTGTCGAACGCCCACGGATACAGTTCTCGAGTCTCTTCGCGCGCTTCGTCCATCGCCGTGATCCATTCGGTACCGTCCGGGTCGCGATTGTCGTAGCGCGTCGCCTCGCGGACGAAGTTTTCGTCGTCCGTAATCGTTGCGACGACGAGGCCGTCCTCACCCGTCTCGAGCAGATACGGTTGCGCTGCGCGATTTTCGTCGTCGGCGCCGCGCAGCGCTGCGTCGATATCCCCTCGCAGCGAGTCCGTGTACACCGTCAACTCGTCGGCGAGGTTATCCGCCTTCCCCGAAACGTCTGCGGCGGTGCCGACCTGGGCGTCGAGACGATCGAGTGCGTGTTTGAGCGCCTCTGCTTCGGCGTGGCTGCTGGCGAGTGCCCGCAGTAGTTCGTCGTCGGTGACCTCGCCGTCCGCGTGGTCCGAGACGATATCGTTTTCGCGCTCGCGAAGCTCTTCGACCCGATCCTCGAGACGCTCGAGTTCGGCAACGGCGGCCGCTTCCCGTTCGTCTTCGTCCTCGAGGGCTTCGAAGTCAGTCTCGAACGCAAACGCTCGCTGGTCGGTGCGGATCGACTCGTCTTGGCTCGCAGCGACGTAGCTAAAGTCGAGCGTCGGCGTCGCATGTGACGTCCGTGTTTCGCCGTGGATGACGAGTCTGTTCGGCGCATCGTCGAGTTGGGCGTGGTCGCCTCTCACCAGATTGGTCTCACCGGAGATGGTCGTTCCATCGTCGACCGTCGCCAGCGGGCTCGCGGATGCCGAGCCCGCGCCGGCGGTCCCAACCGCCGATATCGGCATGGAGAGGGCGACGAGCACGAGGACAACGACAGGGACCGTGTTCCTCATCGATACGGTATTTCTCCCCATCGTACAAAAATGGGTCGCCCCGATAGTCGACTCGAGTAATCGAATATTACGCCAATTTGGAAGACGTTCTTCGAATTTGGACTGTCTACTGCGGCGAGTAATATGATATTTTTCGGATGGAAAGTGTTTTTTCCCTAGCGTCCCAGCAGTTCGTACGTATGCGGTTATCCACCGCTGTTGCGTTCGCCCTGACGATCCTCCTCGTCGTCGCAACCGTTGGCACGGTTGCAATCGCCCCGGCGAGCGCAGCGTCTGCATCCGCAGACGCGCCATCTCTCTCGTCGCAGTCCGACGCGACGACCCACCACTCCGCGTCGGCGTCGCTGTCACACACCACCTACGAACCCGACCCTGCGGACACCTGGCAGGAGTTTCACCTCGAGGTGACGCCGTCCGGTGACGTCCACTGGACGATCGAGAGTCGGTTCCTCGTCGACGACGACGAAACCGACGAGTTCGAAGCCTACGCGGACGCGGTCGCCGACGGCGAGCGAATCGACGGCTACGATATCGAGGACTTCGAGACGTTCCGCGTCGCGGCCGAAGACGCGACGGACCGCGAGATGACCTTCGAGGACGCCCACTGGGAAGACGTCCACTTCGAGTCTCTCGAGGGCGAAGACCAACAACTCGCTACCATCTCGTACACCTTCACCTGGACGAACTTCGCCAGCGTCGACGGCGAACGAATCGCCTTCGGCGACGCGTTCGTAACCGACGAAGAGAGCGGCGACGTCTGGTTCCCCACCCTCGAGGACGGCCAGCGACTCGTCATCGAAGCGCCCTCGAGTTTCGCCTTCGATTCGACGCCGCGAGGCGCCAGTGACGGAACGATCAGCTACGACGGACCAGCGACACTCGAGGCCGACGACTACCAGATCGTCTTCCTCTACAACGACGACGAGGGCGGGGGCGGCGGTGAACCCGGATCCGACGGCGAACTGTTCGTCTCGGCGACGGAGGCCCTACTCGCATTCGGTGCGTTTGTCGTCCTGATCGTCACGGTATCACTGGCGATCAGCCGCTACCAGCGCGGTGACTGGCCGTTCGACGCCATCCGCGACGAGATCGACGGAGACGGCCCCGCCGCGACGGCCTCGACCGACGGCTCGGGCACCGGGTTCGTCGACGATCCCCGCAGATCCGGCGTCGAACACGAGTTCGACGAGACCGAGGCCGTCGACGATGACGACGCCGAGGACGACGTGGACGTCGAGCTCCTGAGCGACGAAGAGCGCGTGAAACGGCTCCTCACCCAGAACGGCGGCCGGATGAAACAGGCGGCGATTGTCAACGAGACCGGCTGGTCGGACGCGAAGGTCTCCCAACTGCTCTCGGAGATGGACGACGACGACGAGATTGAGAAGCTCCGAATCGGACGGGAGAACCTCATTACGCTGCCGGACGTCGATCCGACGGAAGTACAGTAGCGCTCGTCACTCCCGGACCGGTACCTACGATTTTCTGGAATCGGTTCCGCGAACGCTCAGTCGCACCGACACGCGCACTGCGAGTTTTGGCGGGCGTCTGGCTTCGGTTCATCGTTTTCATCAAACTTATGCTGTGTGCGCAAAGTGCTACAGAGAGATATGTATCGAAGAAGATACATCGCTGCAGTTAGTGGTGTGGGACTCGCTTCGGTGGCTGGGTGTCTCGGGAGCGACGACAGCGATGAGACCGATGACCTCGAGGACGAAATCGAGAAGTTGGAGTCGCGTGAAGACGAACTCGAAGATGAGATCGAAGCGCTAGCGGATCGTGAAGAGACTCTCGAAGACGACCTCGAGGAAGTGAAAGCGCGGGAAGCGCAACTCGAAGAAGAACAGGAGGATTTCGTCGAGGAACGGCTTCGGATTCTGTACGAAGCGGCCGAGGGGTATCACGATCTTGGTCGGCAGGAATATGTGGCCGCAGTCGACTATCTGCAGGACCAGGAGTGGACCTCCGCGGCCAAATTTTTCGGGGTGGCGTTCCGGAGCTACGATACCGCACAGGAGTTAACGTTCAAAGCCAACGAACTCGCAACCGACGAAGAGTACGCTGAGGCTCGGGAGGTTCTACAGACGTCGAATACGTACGCTGAGTTGATGAAGGAAGCGTGTGACAGCTACTCGGTCGCGGCGCAGTACTACGCTAATGGAGACCGGAATCGGGGAGACGACGAGGTGGCGACCGGTGATCAGTACTTCGAAGATGCAGATCAGCGGACGTTTTACTCACTCCGAGAGTTCGAAGCCACGCTGTAAACTCGTTGCTCGGCGGGTTCGTTCCCACCGGTCATTTCTCGCCCTCGAAAAATCTCCACGAAAAAGGCCGCTCACTCGCTTTGCTCGCTCGCGGTTCGATCGCTATGCCAGCGGCGTCCGCTCGACTACCTGCCACGTGGACCTTTTTCTCGTCGGGTTCACGCTGTTCACCCTCCTCGAAAAATCTCCACCAAAAAGCCCGCTCACTCGCTTTGCTCGCTCGCGGTACTCACGCTAACGGCGTCCGCTCGACTACCTGACCGTCGTACGTCGGATACTGCTCGACGATCTCGCCGTCCTCGAGGTCGCCCTCCTCGATCATCTCCTCGAGTAGCCACCAGGCGACCTCGACGTGGTCGGTTTTGATGGTGTAGAACTCCTCGGGGACGCCGAGGTCGGCGAAGCGCTCGGGGTCGGCGCGGGTCTTGCCGTAGACGAGCGTGCCGTCGTCGGTGATGTCGTCGAACTCGCGGCGGATGTTTCGCGCCATGCGCTTCAGTCGACGGCGGTGCTGGGCGGCGTCTTTGAACACGGAGGTACAGAAGTAGACGCGCTCGTGGTCGCCCATCACCTCGAGGATGTCCTCGCGGGAGCCCTCGACGGCGCTCATGTGGTCGTCTTTGAGTTCGAAGCCCTGTTCTTGCATCCGACGGTAGTTCCCGTCGCTCATCTCGAACTCGTTGACGTTACAGAAGTCGGCGGCGCCCTCGTCTAAAAACTCGAGGAACTCCTCCTCGGCGCGGATGCCGGGTATCTCGAACGCGGGGGTCAGCCCCTCTTCGCGAGCGATGTAGAGGATCTCCTCCCACTCGGTGTCGTGGAGGTCGCCCCACTGTTCGTACGGCGGGTGGAAGCGAATTTCGTCGAGGCCCGCTTCGGAGAGGCGGCGCATGTTCTCGCGGCCGCCCGTGATGCCGGTGTAGAGGTGGGTGTGGTGGTCCTCGCCGAACTCGTCTTTCAGGAGTTCGAGGTAGTGACAGGTCCGGTCGAGGGCCTCCTGGGGCTCGCCGCCGGTGATCGAGGTGCCGAGTGCGTCCATGCGCTTCGCCTCGGTGATGACGTCGTCGTCGTCCTCGACGAGTCGCTCGTTGGCATAGACGTCGGTGACGTTCTTGCGGTTCTCGCCGAGCGGGCAGTAAAAGCAGTCGCGCTGGTCGCAGTAACCGTAGACGAACAGCACCATCTTGCCGCCTTTCGCGCACTGCTCACAGCCCTTCGAGATCATTCGACCCTAGCTACCGTCCGAACTCACAAAAGCCGTGCGAAACGACGAGCGGTACGCGAGAGAGTACCGTGGGGACGACGAACCGCGCCGGCGGCCCACGAACGCCGACGCCGGGTCCGTACCGTGGTGCCCAGTATACTCTTATACGGCGGCGCGTAACTGTGGTGGTACCGTATGTCATCCGGGATAACAGTTCTCTGTGTCGACGACGACCCGGATATTCGTTCGCTGACGGCGACGACGCTCGAGCGAGCCAACGACGCGTTCACCGTCGAGACCGCGGGCGGGGGTCGCGAGGCGCTCGCGCGGCTGAGCGACGGGACGGCCGCGGGCGGACCGGCCGTCGACTGCGTCGTCAGCGACTACGAGATGCCGGACGTGGACGGCCTCGAGGTGCTCGAGGCGGTCCGCGAACGCGATCCGGAGCTGCCGTTTGTCCTGTTTACCGGGCGCGGATCCGAGGAGATCGCGAGCGAGGCGATCTCGGCTGGCGTCACCGACTACCTCCAGAAGGATCTCGGGCGGGACCAGTTCGCCGTCCTCGCCAACCGAATCGAAAACGCCGTCGAGAAGCGCCGGGCCGAGCGGGCGCGACGCGAGAGCGAACGCGAACTCGAGCGCTACCGCACGCTCGTCGAGTCGGTCGACGACCCGATGTACGTCCTCGACGAGAAGGGACGGTGTACCATCGCGAACGAGGCGCTCTCCGAGTTGCTCGACGTCGACCGGGACGCTCTCGTCGGCGAGCACATTTCGTCGTTCATCAGCCGAGCGTCCTTCGAGCGCGGAACGAAGACGGTTCGCCACCGCTACAACGGCGACCGCGAGTCCGACCGCTTCGAGTTCACGCTCGAAGACGACGGCGAACGGTGGGTCGGCGAGGCGAGCGTGACCGCGCTCACCGACGACGACGGCGAGTTCGCCGGGTCGACCGCCGTCATCCGTGACATCACCGCGCGCAAGCGCCGCGAGCGCGAACTCGCCCAGTACGAACGGATCATCGAACTCGCCCCCATCGCGCTGTTCGTCCTCGACGAGAACGGCGCGATCACCTGGATGAACGACGAGTTTGCGGCACCGTTCGACGAAACGCCGGACGAACTGCTCGGGATGCGCTTCCCGACGCTCGTCGATCGCGGCTACTACGACGAGTCCGTGCTCACCAAGTACACCGACGAGGTTCGCGCGCTGCTTTCCTCGGAGACCGACCAGGAGCGCGCGAAGTACCACGTACGATTTCGAACGTCCGACGGAGAACTCCTCGATCACGACGTCCACACCAAGCTCCTCCCGCTCGAGGACGGCTCGTTCACCGGGACGATCCACGCGATCCGCGATACCACGCAACGGCGCCGCTACCAGCGCGAACTCGAGCGCCAGAACGAGCGCCTCGAGGAGTTCACGAGCGTCGTCAGCCACGACCTCCGGAACCCGTTGAACGTCGCCACGGGGCGCCTCGAACTCCACACCGAGGAGTGCACGACGAGCGTGCCGGCCGACGCGGAGCGCGACTCACTCGAGCAGGTTCGCCGGTCGCTCGATCGGATGGACGAACTGATCGATCATCTGCTCTCGCTGGCCCGCCACGGTCGGCTGGTCGGCGATCCGGAGCCGATCGACCTCTCGCGGGTCGTCCGCAGGGCCTGGGGGGCCGTCGACACCGGCGACGCGACCCTCGAGTGCTCGCTCGAGGGGGCGATCGAGGCCGACGAGCCCCGACTTCGTCAGCTGTTCGAGAACCTGTTTCGGAATTCGGTCGAACACGGGTCGGTGGCTCCCGACGTGCGTGCGACGTCGTCTTCGCGGCCGCCGTCCTCGAGGCCGCCGGAGTGGACGGAAGGCGAGGCGGGCGCGACCGACGAGGCGTCCGAGCCGACGACGGGCGGTCTTCGAGTGACGGTCGGACGGTTACCGGACGGGTTCTACGTCGAAGACGACGGCGACGGTCTGCCGGAGGGTGCACTCGAGGGGCTCTTCGATCGAACGGTGCCGGGGGACGGCGATCGACCCGGACTCGGACTCCAGATCGTCGAGCAGATCGCCACGGCTCACGACTGGACGATCGACGCCCGGAACGGCTCTGGCGGGGGCGCGAGGTTCGAGGTTACCGGCGTCGACCTGCTCGAGTGAGCGACGCGAGCGCTGGCGGATCCTCGACCGGCTCGCAGACGACCCCGCAAGCGACGCGGTCTCCGGTGACGGCCGGGCGCAGTCGCTCTCGAGTTCGGAGGCGGCGTCGTCGCGGCGTCGAAAAAGCGATCCGACGATCAGGCTGCGCGGGCTTCCTTCGCCTTGGGGCGGAGGTTCTTGTAGCCGCACTTTCGGCAGCTGTCGGCCTGCTTCGGGTTGCGTGCGTTACAGCGCATGCAGATCATCTTCTCGAGCGTCCGGTTTTCGGCGGCGTCGAAACTTGGCATACGGCTCCGTTGGCCTGACGCACATATAACCGCTGTGGTCCCCGTCGGATCCGCTCGGCGACGGTCATTCGCCGTCGGCGGACGCCGGTTCGGCGTCCTCGTCGGCCAGGTAGTCCTCCTGGACCGCGACGACGTCGCTCGAGTCCGTACACTCGCCGTACCGACGCAGCGGCTCCTCGTTCAGCGTCAGGAAGGTCTCGCCCCAGCGAAACGGCTCGAGCAGTTCCGCGGCCCGTTCGCGCTCGCCGAAGATGCAACAGGCGGCGGCCAGCGCCTCGACGGTCGTTAACTGAAACGGCCGGCCGTAGTTGACCGGGTTCGCGGCGACGAGAAAGGGGAGCGCGCGGTGGACGCCGTTCATGCGAAACGAGGCCGCCTCGGCGGACTCCCACGAGCAGTCGAGCGCGACGAGCGTTCCCAGCCCCTCCTCGGCGTCGGCCGGCGACAGCGCTTGTTCGGCGTGGGGGTTCAAGACGACGCCGTAGGGCACTTGCTCCATCCGCCGATAGAGGGTGGCCTTATCGAAGCGCTCGAGGCGTCGCGCGGTGCACTTCTTCGGGTCGTCGTCGCCCTCGTAGTAGACGTGACACTCCACGCGGAACCGTTGGAGCGGCCGAGCAAAAAGCCGTGTGAAACGGCCGGCCCGGCGTTCGGCGGTCGGTCCGCGGAGTACCACACTTTTGACGATTGCGCCGAAACGAGAACCCATGGATGCGGCCGCCCTCGTTCGACGGTACTACGACGCGCTCGACAGCCACGAGTACGACGCCCTCGAGGACGTCCTCGCGCCCGAGTTCGTCCAGCGCCGGCCCGACCGGACGTTCGAGAGCCGCGACGCGTTCGTTCGATTCATGCGCGAGGAGCGTCCGAACCCCGACACCAGTCACGAACTCGAGGCGGTGATCGCTGAGGGCGAGTGCGTCGCGGTTCGCGGGCGCGTCTGCGACGACGGAGCCCGCCTGTTCGACTTCGCGGACTTCTTCGAACTCGATCGCAAGCGTGCGGGCGCGGGCGACGGCGATGACGGACGAATCGTCGAACTCGAGACGTACTCTCGGTAGCGATGCGAACTCGCCGGCGCCGACCGGCAAAAACCGTTACGAGAACTGCACCCAGTACGTGTGTCCGTTCGAACACGTCACTTTCGTCTGTTCGCCGAAGGCTGCGGCGGAGCGACTGGGTTTCGATTCGAGGTCGCGGTCGGGTATCGAGACGCTACTTCTGGCGTCGCACTCCGGACACCTGACCTGCTGGATCGTTGTGAGTTGCATTCGGGATCCTACGCTAGCATATGTCGTGGCACTAAATAACACATTCTCAGGCGAACCGGCGGATCGAAGTCGTGCCGGCTTCGCACGTCGACGCACTGGCCGGATAGCCAGTCTCGAGTTCGGTCGTGTCTCGCCCTCGAGAGCCCCGCTTCGCTCCGTCGATTCGAATGCAAGTAAACAGTGTTCCACTCTCTTCTTGGCTTTCCGTTCCGTCCGACGGCGTCGTCGGTAACCGGCGGTCGACGACACACCACCCGGACGCTTTGCCGTCCAAATCGGCCGTCTCGAGCGGTCACGCGCATTTTTGTCGGCGCAGTGGTGATCCCACAATAGTTACGTGGGCGCGCTGAGAACCGGGGGCCAACGAATGCCATCGATACGCCGCATCCTGAGCGGGCTGCTCGCCAGCGTCGTTGGAATCCTCGTGATCGGGCTGCTCGCGACGATCGTCTTCGCCGTCGCGATCTTCGTCGTCTCGACCGGGGCGGACCTCGCGGGTCACGACCCGAGTCCGGACTACGTCGTCCTCTCGGCGGCGCTGGTCGTCGTCGCCGTCATCCTCACCGGCGGGTTCACGCCGCGGCTCTCGAGCGGCGGCGGGGACGACGAGGAAAGCGGCGAGCGGTTCGACGACCGAACGTTCAACTGACGGCGGTCGAGACCGACCGCGGCGACGCCCGTCGGTCGTCGGTCGAGAGAGGTTCACTTAACTGATACACGACCGAACGCCGCAGTATGACTCTCTCAGACGTCGTCGGTGCGGCCGCGAACGCGTTTCGCCGTCGACCGAGCGATCTTCTTCCCTGGTACATCCTCGGCGCGGCCGTGCCCGCGGTCGCACGCGTGATTCCGTTTCTGGCCATCGCCGTCGGCTTCGTCTACCTCGAGGCGAGTGGCCGACTCGAGGCGGCCATCGACGGATTTCAGGATCTCGACGCCGATCCACCTGATCCCGAAGCCAACCCCGAGGCGTTCGAAGAGTGGTTTACGGGCGTCGAAGCCGCGTTCGATCCGTTGCTCTCGGGGTGGCTGTTCGCGCTCGGAGCGCTCGCGTTCCTCGCGACGCTCGTCGTCGGCGTCGGCCTGTTCGCGGCCGTCTCCGCCGGCCAGCTCACCGCCTGTTCCGCTCGGCTCCGGAGCAACCGCGGCCTCTCGGCCGGCTTTGCAGGTGCGCGACGCTACTGGCTGCGCTACATCGGGCTGTACCTGCTCGAGTTGCTGGCGTGGATCGCCGTCGTGTTGCTGTTCGGTATCGTCACGGCGTTCGTCGCGGGAATCGCGGCGGTGGCGACCGGATCGGCCGGCGTCGGCGCCGTTGCCGCGCTCTTTGCGATGCTGCTTACGGGGCTCGCGCTCGCGGCCGTCCGGGCCGTCTTCGCGTTCGCTCCCGTCGCGGTCGTCGTCGACGACACGACGGCGGTCGACGCGGTGTCGAACGTGATCGGCTTCGTTCGCACACAGCCGCTGCGTGCGGGGTTCTATTACGCCGTCTCCATCGGCGCCGTCGTCGTACTCGGGATCGTCTCGACCGCGCTCATGGTGTTCGACGTGGTCGCCGTCGTCTCCCTGGTGACCGCGATCGTCCTCTTCCCGGCGCTCGATCTGTTGAAGACGGCGCTGTACAACGATTATCGCGGCCGCCTGCGACCGCCGACCGCCCCCGAGCGATCGCTCGCGGCGCAGTTTCGCGACGGCGTCGCTCGCGGCTGGGCCGAGATGGTCGCCTTCGTCCGCGCGACGCTCGGCACGCACGCGCTGGTCGTCGCCCTCGCACTCGGCAGTTTCTGGGTCGGCTGGGAGGTCGCCGAACCGCTCGTCAACGCCGGCGTGGAGACGTCGATCGAGCAGCGACTCGTCGGCCACAACCCGGCCGCGGCGACACTCGAGTTCTTCGGCAACAACTGGATGGTCGCACTCACGACGGCACTCTCCGGGCTGATCCTGGTGATCCCGGCGGTCTTCTCGCTCGTGTTCAACGGTTTCGTCATGGGCGTCTACGGCCGCACCGAGGTCGAGCCGATGGAACTGCTCGCGTTCGTCGTCCCCCACGGCATCTTCGAGATTCCGGCGATCTTTATCGCCTCGGCGCTCGGCATCTGGCTCGGTCTCGCCGGCTGGCGGACCTACCGCGGCCGGTCGACGCGGGACGACCTCGCCGACGCGCTCGAGCGGGCGTTCTGGGTGCTGATCGGCGTCGGCATCCTGCTGGCGGTCGCGGCGGTCGTCGAAGGCTTCGTGAGTCCGTACTACACGGCGTTCCTGTAGCATCGTTGTCCGATCTGGTCGTCGTCACCGGCCAGCCCTGTCGGCCGATTCGACTGTCACCGTCATCGACGGGATCGGCGCGTGGTATCACTCCGTCGACACTGGTGAGGCCGCCGAAACCGCCCGTTGGCTGGGGAACACCGAACCAATAAAGGCGCCCGCTTCCGTCCACGAACACATGACAACGACGCTCGGAACGGCGAGCGCGGCCCCGGGTGAGATGGATACGGGCCGTCTCGAGGTCGGCGAGACTCGCGACGGGAGTCCGTTCGGGTTGCCGGTGGCCGTGATCAACGGCGGACGGTCGGGGAAGACGCTCTACATGCAGGCGGCAAGCGACGGTGATGAACTCAACGGCGTCGGCGTGATCCAACGGGTCGTCCCGCAGCTCGACCCGACCGAAATCGCCGGCACGATCCTGATCGTCGGGATCGTCAACTACCACGCCTTTCAGGTCGCCCAGCACCGAAACCCGATCGACGACACGAAGATGAACCGGGCCTACCCGGGCAACGAGAACGGCACCTCGAGCGAGCGAATCGCCGCGGCGACCTACGACGCCGCCTCGCGGGCGGACCTCATTCTCGATCTCCACCAGGGATCGACCAGCCGGATGATCGACGAGGTGCGCGTCCGCTGTGGGAAACGCCACCGGCTGCACGACGACTGTCTCGAGCTGGCGAAGGTCTTCGGTTGCGGCTACATTCTGGACCAGAAGGGACCGGACGGCCAGCTCGCCCGCACCGCGCCGGACGAGGGAATTCCGACCGTCGATCCCGAACTCGGCGGCGCCGTCGGCTGGGACGAGACGAGCATCGAGAAGGGCGTCGAGGGCGTGTTCAACGTCCTGACCCACTACGGCTTTCTCGACGGCGACGTCTCCCTCGAGAGCCAGACCAGAGCGCGCGGCTTCGAGCAGTACGGCGCGCCGGGCGGCGGGCTCGTCTCCTTTTCGAAGGACCTCGGCGACCACGTCCGAAGCGGCGAGACGCTGTTCGAGCTGACGACCCCCTTCGGCGAGACGAAGACGGAAGTGACCGCCGACAGCACCGGAATCCTCTGGCGGACCCGGCGCCTGCCGCAGGTCGCCTCCGGCGAGTACGTCTGCTCGGTCGCGACGGATATCGACACCTACTGAGATGCCCTCGGATCTCATCTGCCCCGACTGCGAGACCGTCTACGAGGCCGGCCCGTCCGAACCGTGGCGGTGTCGCTGCGGCCGCGCCCTCGAGTTCGCCGAGCGGCCCCATCCGCAGGGCGACCCCCTTCCCTTGCACAGTCTCGACACCAGCGACGGCCTGTGGACCTTTTTCGAGTTCCTGCCGATCGAGAAGCGCGTGACCCTCCACGAGGGCTTTACGCCGCTCGTCGACGCCCCCGACTGGGACGCGCAGTTCAAACTCGAGTACGTGTTCCCGACGGGCTCGTTCAAGGACCGGGGCGCGACGACGACCCTCTCCCGGGCGGCCGAACTCGGCGTCGAGAAGGTCGTCGAGGACTCCTCGGGGAACGCCGGCGCCGCGATCGCGACCTACGCGGCCCGCGCGGGGATCGACGCGGAGATCTACGTCCCCGCCGACGTGAAGCAGTCGAAGCTGATGACGATCCAGCGCGCCGACGCCCGTCCCGTCCGCGTCGAGGGCAGTCGCGAGGACGTGACGCGGGCCTGTCTCGAGGCGGTCGCAGGCGGCGACGACGCAGCCGGTTCGGCCGGGAACGATCCCTTCCAGACCGGCCCGGGCTGGTACGCCAGCCACGCCTGGAACCCCGCCTTCTACGCGGGGACGATGACGTTCGCGTTCGAACTCGCGGCCCAGCGCGGCTGGACCGTCCCCGACGCCGTCGTTCTCCCGATCGGCCACGGAACGCTCTTTCTCGGCGCCTACCGGGGCTTCTCGCTGCTCAACGAGGCCGGCATCGTCGACGGAATGCCCCGACTGCTCGGCGCGCAGGCGACGGGCTACGCGCCGATCGTCGATGCACTCGGCGGCTGGCGAAGCGAAGACGACGGCGAGGGCGCCGACATCGCCGACGGCATCCGAATCGCCGAACCGGCCCGGGCGGACGAGATCCTGACCGCGATCGACGAAACCGACGGCGACGCGATCGCGCTCGGCGCCGATCCCGTCGAGACCGCCCTCGATCGGCTCCACCGCGGCGGTTTTTACGTCGAGCCGACCTGTGCAGTCGCGCCCGCCGCCCTCGAGACCTACCGCGAACGCGGCGCGCTCGACGCCGACGCCGACGTCGTCGTGCCGCTGACAGGAAGCGGATTGAAAACACTATGAAGCCCCGGTGCTGAAGCGGGGATAGATGGTCAGTCGTCCACCCGAGTTTTGCCCCCACTGTGGCAGCGCACTCGAGTCGGCCACCGTCGACGGCCGCGAACGCGAGCGCTGTCCGACCTGTGCGGAGGTGATCTGGCACAATCCAGTCCCCTGTGCGAGCGTCGCGGTCGTCGACCGCTCGCGACCCGAGCCGGCGGTCCTCTGCGTCGAACGCGGCGTCCCGCCGGGGGTCGGCGAGTGGACCCTCCCCGGTGGCCACATGGAGGTCGGCGAGGCGCCGGAAGTCGCCGCCGTCCGCGAACTCGAGGAGGAGACGGGCGTCAGCGTCGACCCCGACGCGCTCGAGATTCTCGGCGCGTCGACGATGCCGCCCCGTGACGGCAAACACGTCGTGACGATGCACTACGTCGTCGACGGCGCCGACGCGGCGGGCGAGCCGAGAGCCGGCAGCGACGCCACGAACGCTCGATTCTGGGCGCCCGGCGAGTTCGACGCCTCCGGAGAACGGTTCCGGCCGATCCACGAGGACCGGTTCCGCGAGGCCGCCGCGCTCGAGTGACGGATTCTTCCGAATCGCGACACCCGAGATCCGCCGTCCGGTAGCTCGGCGGAACCCGACATTCCTTTACTCCGCCCCTGAATACGAGCGGGTATGTTCCTCTCCCTACGCGCGGAGGTCGAGGACGCCCTCGAGGGGGCGCTCGCGGAACTCGACTTCCCGACCGACGACCTCGGACTCGAAGAACCGCCGGAAGACGTCGAGAGCGTCCTCGCCTCGAGCGTGGCGTTCCGACTCGCCGGCGAGGCCGGCGCCCCGCCGCCGCAGGTCGCGGGCCAACTCGCCGACGCGCTCGACGCTGACGACCTCACCTACGTCTCCGAAATCCAGACGCAGGGGCCGTACCTGAACTTCGTGCCGAGCGACGCCTACTTCGCCGAGACCGTGGCCGCCGGGACCGACGAGCGCTACGGCGCCCTCGAGGACCGCGACACGTCGGTCGTCGTCGAACACACCAGCGCGAACCCGACGGGGCCGGTCCACGTCGGGCGCGCGCGGAATCCGATCATCGGCGACGCCGTCGCGAACCTGCTCGACTACGCCGGCTACGACGTCGACCGCCACTACTACGTCAACGACGCCGGCCGCCAGATGGCCGTCTTCACGTGGGCCTACGAGACCTTCGACGAGGACGATCTCGATGACGAACCCGCACGCGACCGCATCGAGTACGACCTCGTGCGCTACTACCGGACGGGCAACGCCTTCCTCGAGAACGCCCCGACCGAAGAGCGCGAGGAAGCCGAAGCCGAGATCGAGTCGATCATGCAGGGTCTCGAGGCCGGCGACGAAGACGCCTACGAGCGAGTCAGCGAGGTCGTCGACCAGGTGCTCTCGGGCATGAAAGGCTGTCTCGCCCGGCTCCCCGCCGAGTTCGACGAGTTCGTCAAGGAGACGCGGTTCATGCGAAACGGCGACACCGACGACCTCGTCTCGCGGCTCAAGGAACTCGACGAGGCCGTCTACGAGGAAGACGCCTGGCAACTCGAACTCGAGGATCACGGCATCGACAAGAACCTCGTCTTCCTGCGCTCGGACGACACCTCCCTGTACGCCACGCGGGACCTCGCCCACCACGAGTGGAAGTTCGACACCTACGACCGCGCCGTCACGGTCCTCGGCGAGGACCACAAGCTGCAGGCCCGCCAGCTGAATACGACCCTCGAGTTGCTGGGCAACGACACCGACCAGTTGCAGCAGGTCCTCTATTCGTACGTTAACCTCCCCGAGGGGAAGATGAGCACGCGCCGCGGGACGGGCGTCGATCTGGACGACCTCCTCGACGAGGCGATCGACCGCGCCCGCGGCGAGGTCGAGGACCGACTGGACGACCGCATCCGCGACGACGACTTAGACGACGAGGACATCGAGCGCATCGCCCACCAGGTCGGCATCGGCGCCGTCCGCTACGACATCGTCTCCAAGCAGCCGGCGAAGGCGATCACCTTCGAGTGGGATCAGGCGCTCGACTTCGAGGCCCAGTCCGCGCCGTACGTCCAGTACGTCCACGCGCGCTGCTGTGGGATCCTCGAAGAGGCTGACCTGGATCCCGATACCGCGCTCGCGGACCAGGACGTCGAACTCGAGGCCATCGACGCCGACCTGCTCGCGACCGACGCCGAACGCGACCTCCTCGAGACGGTCGCCCGCTTCCCGGCGGTCGTCGACGAGGCCGCGGACGACCTAGAGCCCCACCGCGTCGCGACCTTCACCCGCGAGTTCGCCGATCGGTTCAACGGCTTCTACCGCGAGTGTCCGGTGCTCGCCGACGACGTCGATCCCGCGGTTCGCGAGGCGCGGCTGGCGCTGGTCGCCGCCTCGAAGCACACGGTCGCCAACGCGCTCGACGTGCTGGGCGTCGAGGCGCCGCGCTCGATGTAGGCCGACGCCCGCTCGCTTGGCACGCGGCGCTCGAGAGTTCGGGCGCTCGGCGGCACACGATCGGACGAAAAGGACGCTCGGCCACAGTTGTGCTCGCGGCCGAAGCCGGCTCACTCTGCCGTTTCCCGGACGTTCGACGCAACCTCGTCCCGCGAGCGGTCGCCGTTGCGATAGTTGATCAGCCACTCGACGTCGACGTCGAACGAGACGACCTTCATTCCGTCGTGGTCGACGACCCACGCGAGGGTCTCGACCTCGTCTTCGAACGCGTCCGCGTCGACGACCGCCGCGTCGATATCGTCCACGAACGAGCCGAGTTCGTCGAGCAGTTCTTCGTAGTTTGTCGTCTCGGACTCGGCGACGATGTCGACCGTCTCGCCGTCGCGGTCGATCGATTCGACCGTCAGCGTCTCGCTCTCGAGGGCGAACGCGGACTCGTCGAACCCGGGAACGTCGCCGGCGGCGCTCTCGTCGCCGTTTTCGTCGCCGTTCCCGCCATCGTCGTCGCTTTCCGTCTCGCTGCCGGTGATCGACTTGGTCTCGTCGTCCGAATCGTCGTCACCGCTGCCCTCACTGCCGGAGCAGCCTGCGAGTGCGGTTGCGAGTGCGGCACCACTACCGAGGAGGATCTTTCGTCTCTCCATGGACGAGGGCTCGAGACGATCCCTGTTTAGTAATCAGATCGTTACTGTCTCGTCACACGAACAGTATCGATTTTATCAGTTACTCCCGAAAAACATCGCTGAGAGCAGTTGTATCGGCCACTCACCCGCATTCTTCTCGTTTCCATCGTAGTTCTTGGAACGTGAACGTCTCGTTTACAAGAGTGTTAGGTAGCAGTAACTGTCTTTTCGTTCAACTAGATAACGACGTTATACACGCCGGAGTCGCGGGATAGGCGGTGCCTACCGACGCCAATGCGGCCGAACCGAGCGGCTCGAACTGACCGGCGAACGGCGCTCGGTTCGGACGGATCGTCGAGATGCCGCGAGGCGACACCTCGTGCACTCGATTTGCTTCGAAACCTGTGAGACCGTCGCCGTTCGGTATCGGCGGTCGCTGTCTCCGCCCGCCCGCGCGATCGTCGACAAAC